>NZ_NXLZ01000003.1 GCF_005406205.1 Campylobacter estrildidarum | reverse complement strand
CAAGATTGGAATTTTGTTGTGCTATTTGTGCCTTATATTTTTCTCCCATAGCATCACTTTTAGCTTTCATTTCTAGCCATTGTTTTTTGAATTCTTCTACATTGCTTATATTTTCAGTTAAAGAAAGTATCTTCATCATACTTGAACCTATATTATCATCTAAAGCATAAGCAATATCATTATCTTTCATAAATTGATATAGCTCTTGTATTTTATCTGCTCCAAAATCATCGTCAAGACCTGCTAACTTACCTGCAACTGTTGTTTCCCCACGTAAAAATTGAGAACTATTATTTGAAGCAAGAAAAGCCATCAAAACTCCACCTTTAGATATTGAACCATCTATGTTTGTATAAATATTTTTCCCTATATCTACACCTGTGCTTAATTTAAAAATATCTGATTTTTTATCGATATAACCATCACCAAAACTATCCCAATCAGGAAAACTTATAGTATTTTTTAAAGAATTTTCATACAAGCTTTTATCTGCTGCGTCTACAAAACCTGTAGGATTTGAGCTAGCAGCTTTATAATATTCATCTTTGGTATAGATTTTTGTTACTTGCAAGGTTTTACTATCCCATTGAAACCATTGTGGAATTTTATTTATATCTTCAGTTGTAAAATTTCCTTTTGGCTCATCAATAAGTTGTGAAAAAACTTTATAAGCTCTTCCTATACTTTTGGCTATATCTAAACTTGTAAAAGCTTTCGCTGTATTTATTTGATCTTTTGCAAAATTCTCCATACCCTTAGCATAAATCTTATAATCTTTTGGTATTCCTGCAGCTTCATTAAAATCACTTGTAAAAAAACCATCTTCATCTACACCATAACCTAGTATTTTATCTATAGCCTTAGATTTATCACTCACTAAATTTGAATTTGTTTGTTTAATTTGTTTTAAAGAAGTATTGTTTGAGATATTATTATTTGAATTTGTATTGCTATTTATTTCTTTATTATCTACTAAATCATTTGTTTTAGAATTCTTTTTAGAATTTAAAGTATTTGTATAATAATTATAATTTGAGTAAGAATTTATACTATTTATCATTTTTTACTGCCTTTTGATCATTTCTACCTTGTATATCGGTAGAAATGAAATTTTTATTTATTACTTATTTGCAGTAAAGATTCTAATAGTTGATTTTTATTATTAAATTCTGCATAAGATATATAAGTTGAATTTTTATCTTTTATTATTTCATTCATAGTTCTTATAACCTTATCATTGTCAAGCTCAATTTTATGTTGAGTATTATCAATATACTTTGCAATTTTTGCTATATCTGTTTGTATATTTTCATCACTCACACCAGCAGCTGCAAAAAATGTTTTTGCTTGTTCAGCTATACCATATCCAAAAGAATATTGTAAAAACATATCTTTACTTAATTCTTTTGAATTGTTGATTAATTCTTTGGAGTCTGAAGTATTTAAATTTTCACTTGCCTTTTGAGCTTCATTTAACACAAGATTGTAAATTCCTACTTGTGCTTTAAAGTGATTTTGCAATTCGATTAAATGAGGATCTTTGTTTTTTGTAGAATTGATTATTTGATCCATTTTGCTTAAAATATCGTCAATAGCTTTTTTAAATTCTGTCTTATTTACATTACCTAAATAGCTTGAATTTTGGCTTAAAGAACTTAAATTGAGACTTTGTTTTAAAATATCATCAAAATTACTTTGAGTTTGATTTGAAGTTTTTTTGCTATGATCTAAAATATTAGTATTTTGAATTTTATTTATATTCATTTATCTTAATTGCTCTAATCTTTCTTTTTTGGAGCCTATTTCTGTAATTTGCACTCCAAAATTTCCATCCACAATCACTACTTCCCCATAAGCGACTCTTTTTTCTCCAATTAAAATTTCAAGCGGATCATTAGCAAGTTGATTAAGCTCAACAACAGAACCAATATCCATCGTTAAAACATCTTTTAAAAGCATTTTTTTATTACCTATGCGAACGCGAACTGGCAAACGAACATCCATAATTAAATTTATATTTTTAAGTTCTTCGCTAATTGCAAAGGCTTTCTCTCCCGTATTTCCAGTTTGATCATTTGGAGTTTCTATGGATTTTCCAGTTAAAACATTATGTATTGTTTCGTCCATAACTAGAGAAATTTGCTCTTCTAGACTTTCTATTTTTACATCGAAAAAATAAAGCTTTATAAAATCCTTAAAATCAACATTGTCCGCTACAAAATCACAAGAACTAAGTTCAAATTCCATTTTTGGAATATCTTTTTGTGCTCCTAATGTGGTAGAAAAAGCTGAAATAATATTTTGTATAGCTTCTTTGGCTGCATCCATTTCTTCTGAGCCAAGTTGATCTTTCTTAGAGATTTCTTCTTCTCCCATCATCCATTCACCAATAGCACTCATAAGAACAGAACTTGCTAAAATTCCTATCTTACCTCCATTATTTATATTAAATACAGCATAAACTAAAGGCGGTTTAAGTGTATCCTGAGATGAAACATCAAATTCTTTATATTCGCTAAATTCTGCATTTTTTCCCGTTAAACCTTCTATGGTGCTAATACATTCATTCGTAAATAATTTTAAAAAATCATTAATCATACTTCTTCCTCCTCTTCCATATCTTCCGCATTATAAGCATTGGCTTTTGCTTTACGTTCTTCTTCATATTTTTCCAAGATTTCTTTAATCTCATCTTTATCTGTGCGTACAAGTTCTATAATTTTAATGGATTTTCTAAAACGATGTAAGCCAATTTGTGCTAAAAATACCTCTTTTTTATCGATACAAACAATAGCTTTATCATCAGCTTCTCTATCGAGTTTTAAAATATCTCCTTGCTTTAATTCTAAAAATTCATGCACATTGATTAAAGTTTTTCCTAAAATTGCTTCATAAACAACTTCTGCACGACCAATTAAGGTTTTAAGTTCTTTATTTCTTGATTTTTTTGCTGAAGTTTCACCCATCATAATATCACGATTTGCTAAACGACTTAAAATACTTTCTAAATGCACAACGGGATAGCAAATATTAACCATTCCGCTTGAATTTCCTATAATGATTTCCATTACAACCATAATTACAATTTCGTTTTGAGATACGATTTGGACAACATTTGGACTTGATTCTTTGGCTTCGACACTTGGGTAAATTTCCGTAACACTTCCCCAGCTTTCTTTTAGTCTTTGCATAATAATACGCAAAATAGAATCTAATAGATTTAATTCAATGTCTGTAAGCTCTCTTGAAGCTTCATAGCTCTCACCTTGACCGCCTAAAAGTCTATCGATCATAGGAAAAGCAATACTTGGATTGATTTCCAAAACACAATTTCCATCTAAAGGTTTAATAGAAAATACGTTAAAGCTTGTAGGACTTGGTAAAGACATTAAAAATTCACCGTAAGTCATTTGATCCACAGAGTGAAGTTTTGTTTCAACAATACTTCTCATCATAGACGAAATTTGAGAAGCCAAATTTCTTGCAAGCTTATCGTGTATACTTTTTATAGTTCTTAATTGTTCTTTAGAAACCCTATTTGGACGCTTAAAATCATATACAACTATATTTCTTTCTTCTTTGTCCTCTTTAGAATTTGAAGCTGCAGGTGCTTCTGTATCATCAACAACTTCAAGTAAGGCGTCAATTTCTTCTTGGGAAAGTATTTCTGCCATTAAATTAGCCTTTCTCTAAGTTTTTTAAGAAGTTTTTTGTGAATTTGAGAAATTCTACTTTCGCTAATTTCTAAAATCTCACTAATTTCTTTAAGACTTAATTCTTCATAATAATAAAGTTGAATAATAAGTTGATCGCGTTCTTTTAATCCTTCTAAAATTTCTTGTATTTTTTCTAAAAATTGTTCTTTTTCAAGTTTTTCTAAAGTATCATCTTCATTGTAAAGCTCTATTTGCTCATCAATTGGTAGGGTATAGCTGATCGCGTGTGCTGTGCGAACTTCTTTGATTTTTTCTATGTCTAAATCAAGTTTTTGTGCTAAATATTCATCATCTGGTTCTTGTTCATTTTCTCTAAAGTATTCATCGATTAAATTATCAATGTCTTTTATTATTTTACGATTATTACGACTCATTACGTCTAAAGAGCGTAAAAAATCGAGCATAGAGCCATTAACGCGTTTTCGAGCAAAACCCCAAAAACTATCATTTTGATCTTTATCATAGCGGCGAGAAAGTTTTATCATTTCTTCAACCCCGACACTAATTAGATCATTAACATCAATACTAGAAGGCAAACGCTCTTTTAAACGAAAAGCCATTGCACGAAGTGCTGGCATATAAGATAAGACTAATTCATCTTGTTCGTTTTTTAATGTTTGAGCATAAGCTTTAGGCGGCTCTTTTCGCATTTTTTCGTCTTTCTTTAGATTCGTTTTTCTTTAACTCTTCTCTTTCTTCATTGAGTTTATCTAGAATTATATCCATTTTCTTTTCTCTAATTACAAGATCGTTAATTATATTATTGCTAGTTTTTTCATAATCGTGCTTATTGAAAATTCTTCCACTGATTTTTTTAACATCAATAAAAGTCATAATAGCAATATGAATACAAACATAAAACATAAAAGTGATAAAACAAGTAAAAATTAAAATATCAAAAGCTTCATCTATGCTAATAACACTAAAGGCAAGTCCTATAAAAAACCCGCAAACTGTAAAAAAAGCTACATAATTTTCTGGTCTCATAATTCCTTCTTTAATTGCTAAAATCTTTCGATAATTTTTCTAAAGAAATTTGAAAAACTTCGATTTGAAACATTATCAAGCATTTTCCGTTCCAACCTGTATAAAAGCTTAGATGCTAGGGATTTTAACTCATCGCTTGCATTGGTATTTTCATCTGTAAATAGAGTTCGTTTTTTTATGCTAGAGCTTACGTCTTTAGAAGAGCTTAGATGCCCTAAAAATTCCAAATTAAGAGGATTTTTAATATTGGCATCAGCAACTTTTTTTATATTTTCAAAAACCTTTAAGGCTTCGTTTTCATTTTTAACGACATTAAACAACATAAGTAAATTTTCTTTAGTTTTTGAAGTCGTTTTTATAGTGGCATAAGCGTCTGTAATTGCTGCAGGATCTGGAACTGTAACTATTATAACTTCATCAGCCATTTCTAAGAAATTTAAAATATTGCCACCAATGCCTGCTCCTGTATCAATAATAAGAAAATCAAGTTCGTCCAAAATACTTGCTTGGTTTAAAAATCTTTCATAAATATTTTTATCATTATATTTTAAAATTTCATCTCCACTTTCGCCCGGTATAAGCCATAAATTAGGTTTGACTTCTATTAAAATATCTTCTAAAGAGCATTCTCCACGTAAAACATGTAAAAGATTTTTTTGTATGCGCACATTTAAAATTACATCTAAATTCGCTAAACCAATATCTGCATCAAAAAGACCTACTTTATAACCATTATGTGACAAAACATTGGCTAAATTTGCACTAATAGTGCTTTTGCCTACTCCACCTTTACCACTTGTAATAGCTATAAAATGAGTATTTTGAGACTTTTTGGTTCCATCTTGGTTCATAAGAGAGCGAAGCTTATTAGCTTGATTATCCATTATTTTGTCCTTTATTAAAGCCTTCTAAAATACAACGAACTAAAAAGTCACTATTTGCTATTTCTATATCATCAGGAACTTCTTGTCCAATTGAAAAAAAGCTAAGAGGTATATTTGTTTCATAGATAAGAGAAAAAATATTACCAAAAACTTTCGTTTCGTCAAATTTTGTAATGATTAAAGTGTCAATATTTAAAAATGAAAAATTTTTATAAATTTCCATCAAATCTTCAAGTTTGGTATTGGCAGAAACAACCAAATTTACATCGATTTCTGCATTAGAATGCATTAAAAACTCTTTTGTTTTAGCAAGTTTAGTTTGATCATATTGTGAATTTCCTATGGTATCAACTAAGATAATTTCACAATTGTTTAAGCTTTTAATCGCTTCATCAAGATCTTTTGGTTCTATGCTATCAATTATAGGAAGCTTCATCATCTTTGCATATTGAAAAAGTTGTTCTACAGCTCCAATTCTATAAGTATCAAGGGTAATAATACCCGTTTTATAACGTTTATCCCCATAAGCATATCTAAAAGCCAACTTTGCTAAAGTTGTGGTTTTTCCTACTCCTGTTGGACCAACTAACATCATAATTTTTTGTTTTTTAACATCAGTTTCAATGCGACAAGGCAAAATATTTCTTAAAAGAGAGTAAAAATATCTTTGCACCGCTTCTTTATTTGTTTTCATAGAGGCTGGCATATTTTCAATTGTTGCCTTCATTATAGCCTCTAAATGCTTTTCAAGCATACCACTTTCTTTAGCTTGTTTATAAATGGTCGCAAATTCTGGCGGGATAATAAGATTATTTCTAGCTTCAGCTTTTTCATCCCACATCATATCTGCTAAAAGATCTATTTTATCATTGAGCTTATTAATTTGTTTTTCAACGTGCTCTATTTTTTTATTATAACTTGGTTGTGGTGTATAATCTTCCAAAGGAGTATTAGTAACTTTAGAGATTTCACTACTGACTTCACTTAGGCGTTCTTTAAAGTCATTAAAACCCATTTTCGTATTAGGATTTATTTTGTTTTGCGGAAAGTCTTGATAATTTTTTTTATCAACTCTAGATGCTCCCAAATTTAAACTTGCTTTCGCATTTGAAAAGTCAAGAATAACATCTTCATCCTCGCTTATATTTTCAGCTTTTGATTTTTCTAAATTAGGATTTGGGATATTTTTTTGAACAGGTTTTTTAGGTGGTAAGCTTTTTCCCATTTTTTTAAGATGTTCATGATAATCAGCTTCTTCGATAGCAACCATAACTTCATAGAGTGCACCACGATTAAGGGTTTTTGGGCGAATTTGTTTGTTGGTAATGATTAAAGCTTTATCACCATAGTCTTCTTTGACTTTAGGTATGATTTGATCTGTATCTTCAACGGTAAAGGTATGGATAAGTTGTCCCATTTATAATCCTTTTATCAAGCCTAAAGGTAAAATTACACTTATTCTTTCTTTAACCCCGCGATGAGGCACCTCACACCACCTATCACGCTTGACCTTTCTAGAAAAATACAAAAGATCCAAATCAAGTGTTCTAGGAGCGTTTTTGAAAGTTCTTTTGCGTTTAAATTTTAACTCATAAAAAAGTAAAACTTTCAAAAAAGCTCTTGCGTGCAAATTTGTTTGTACTAACATAATTGCATTAGTAAAATCCTTTTGTGCTTTAAATCCAAAAGCTTCATTGATGAGAAAGGGTGAAGTTTCTAAAATTTTTATCCTTTTATCATCTATAAATTTTCTAAATAAAGCATCAAAACGTTTTTTTTCAGGTTCTATATTACTCCCTAGTCCTAAAATAGCAAAATACTTAAACTCCTTTTTATATCGGCTAAAATAAGGAAAAAAACGACTTTTTTCCAGTCGCCTTGCTCCTTTAAGTTTTAACATTATGGTTTATTTTGAACCTGTGCCTGTGCTTGCATAGTGCGTAAATTGTTGATTTGATCACAAATTTGGATCACACCCATAAGAGCTAAATGATATCCAAAAGGACCAAAACCTATAATTGATCCGGCACAAACTGGAGCAATAAGACTTTTTTGGCGAAATTCTTCTCTACGATGAGTATTAGAAATATGCACCTCAATAGTTGGCAAAGCCACAGCTGCTATCGCATCACGAATAGCTATAGAAGTATGAGTATAAGCTCCAGCGTTTATAATAATTCCATCTTTTATTCCTAAGCATTCTTGGATTTTATCTACAATTTCACCTTCAAAATTGCTTTGAAAAAAGTCAAGCTCAACATTATTTTGAGAAGCTGCAATTTTCATTTGTTCGTGGATATCATCCATTTTCATTGCACCATAGATATTGACTTCTCTTACACCTAGCATATTGATATTTGGACCTTGGATGACCATTATTTTCATAAAATTCACCTTAACATTAATTTTTAACTTTATATTATAACATTTTAAAATAAATTTTTGCTACAATCATAATTTTATTTAAGGAAAAATTTGTGTATATTATTAGTGCAAGATATATTTTTTTATGTGATGAGAATTTTACTATTTTAGAAAACCAAGCCTTAGTTTTTGAGAGCCAAATTTTAAAATTAGGAAAACTTGAGGATTTGTTAAAAAAATATCCTAAAGCTCAATGGATAAAAACAGATCAAAATTCGATCATTCTTCCTGCATTTATTAATCCACATACTCATTTAGAATTTAGTGCCAATTCTACCACTTTGCACTTTGGGGAATTTTTAATTTGGCTTAAGAGTGTAATTAAGTCTCGTTCTTTTTTAAGCGCTAAGGCTAAAGAAGAATTGATTCTTAAAAATATAAAAAAAATGCAAAGAAGTGGAGTGGGAACTATAGGTGAAATTTCAAGTTTTGGGAGCGATTTAACCTCTTGTTTAAAAGCTAGTGAAAATGGAATGCGTGTTATTTTTTTTAATGAAATTTTAGGGACAAATGAAGAGCAAATTGAAGAAAAAAAGGCTGAATTTTTACAAAGATTCGAAAATTCTTTAAAATATAAGAGCGAATTTTTTATTCCCGCGATTTCTGTGCATTCTGCTTATTCTACCCATCCAAAACTTGCCCATTTTGCACTTGATATAGCAAGAAAATATGATTTATTAGTAAGCACTCATTTTTTAGAAAGCAGAGCTGAAAATAATTGGCTAAGAAAAGCACAAGGTGGTTTTAAAAAATGGCTAGAAAATTTTATACCTGATCCAAAACCATTTTACACCCCAAAGGATTATATAAAACTTTTTAAGGGTGTAAAAACTCTTTTTACACATTGTGTATATTTAAAAGAATATGAGTGGCTTGATAAAAATTATCATTCTATAACTCATTGTGCTTTTTCAAATCGTCTTTTAAGTCAAAAAACTTTTAATTTAAAAAAAGCTTTGCAAAGTGGTTTAAACATCCATCTTGGAACAGATGGACTTAGTTCTAATATTTCTTTATCAATACTTGATGAAATGCGTACAAATTTGTTAATTCATCAAAGGGAAGATTTACTGAATTTAGCTTCTAAACTTTTGCAAATGGCAACATTATATCCTGCAAAGGCTTTAAATTTAAATACAGGGGAGATTAGGGTAGGAAAAAATGCTGATTTTAGCGTTTTTAATCTTGGAGAATGTGAAAAAAAACAAGCTCCTTTGCAATTTATTTTAAATGCTAAAGAGGTGCAAAAAATTTTTATAAAAGGAAGAGAATGCAATTTATAAAATTATTTTTTAAAACTTTAGGAAATGGCATAAAGTTTATCAACACTTATTTTAAAACTTTTGTTTTACTATTGATTTTTCTTTGGATTTTTGCTTCAAGTCAAGACACAAATTCACATTTTGCAAATTTAGAACGTATTGATTTAAAGGGTGAAATTTTTGACAGTTCTTCTGTGTTGGAAAAAATAATTAATGCTAAAAATGATGATCAAATTAAAGGAGTGCTTTTTGTCATTGACTCACCAGGAGGTGCTTTTGCTCCAAGTATGGAGCTTGCCCTGGCTATAAAAGATTTAAGGGCTAAAAAACCCGTGGTAGTATATGCAAGTGGCACTATGGCAAGTGGGAGTTATTTAGCAGGAGTAGGGGCGAATAAAATTTTGGCCAATCCTGCCAGTTTTATTGGATCGATTGGAGTGATTATGCAGGGTGCCGATATTAGCGAGTTGGCCAATAAATTGGGCATTAAAGAGCAAACCATACAAGCGGGAGAATTTAAGAGTGCTGGAACTTTTACGAGGGCTTGGAGCGGTAAAGAAAAACAATATTTACAAGATTTAATCGATCAAAGTTATGATTTATTTGTTGATTTTGTTTCTAAGGAGAGAAATTTAGATAAAACTCAAAAAAATACTTGGGCTAATGCAAGAGTATTTTTAGCACAAAAAGCTAAGGAGTTAGGATTAATTGATGGCTTAAGTAATTATGAAAATGCTAAAAAAGAGCTTGAAAAACTCAGTAAAGTTCAAAATCCTACTTGGAAAGAAGAAGATAAAATCGATAAATTGTTTAATCGTTTAGAAGGACAAGCTTCAAGTTTGATAAGTAAAAGTTTAATTGAAATTGTTTATAAGGCTAATAATAGTTTTACAAGTGCTAGATAAAATCTTAAATATTTTTTGTTTAATTTTTGTAATATTTTTATGCAATAATCATTTATATTTTAAAATTAAGGAGTAAGGTAATGAAAAAAAATATCGTTTTTTTCGAAGTTCGAGGTGGAAGTGACAAAGGAGAAGATGGCTATAGAAAAGATACTATGCCTATGGTAAATGCTTTAAAAGCTAAGGGTTGGAATGCTGAGGTAATTTTTTTTGAGGTGGGTAAAAAAGATGAAATTTACAAATATGTAAAAGAAAATTTTGATGGTTATGTTTCGCGTATCAATCCTGGTAATCTTAAAGAAGAAAATGAATATTTTGATATGTTAAGAAAACTTTGTGATGATAAGCTTGTAGGTATGCCTCACCCTGATGCTATGATAGGTTATGGTGCTAAAGATGCACTTACAAAGTTAGCAGATACTGATCTTGTTCCAAGTGATACTTATGCTTACTATGATATCAAGACTTTTAAAGAAAATTTCCCAAAAAGCTTGGCTAAAGGTGAAAGGGTTATAAAACAAAATCGTGGCTCTACAGGAGAAGGAATTTGGCGTGTGAGTGTAGAAGGTAGTGTCAGTGGAGATAGTTTACCTTTAAATACAAAAATCAAATGTACAGAAGCTAAGGATAATCATGTAGAGCATAGAGAGCTTGGAGAATTTATGGATTTTTGTGAGCAGTACATTATAGGCGATAATGGTATGCTTGTGGATATGACTTTTTTACCACGTATTAAAGAAGGTGAAATCAGACTTTTAATGCTTTACAGCACACCTGTAAATGTGGTACATAAAAAACCAGCTGAAGATGCTGATGCTTTTTCTGCTACGCTTTTTAGTGGAGCAAAATATCGTTATGATAAGCCAGAAGATTGGAAGGCCTTAGTGGATATGTTTTTGAGTGAACTTCCTAAAGTAAGAGAAAAATTAGGTAATTATGACTTACCATTGATTTGGACGGCCGATTTTATTTTAGATACTGATGAAAAAGGTAATGACAAATATGTCTTAGGCGAGATTAATTGTTCTTGTGTGGGCTTTACTTCTCATTTAGAACTTGCTGATGAAGTAGCTTCAAATATTATCAATATCGTAAGTAAATCTAAAGCTTAATCTTTTTAATGTCCATTTTATTATTGACAAAATGGACATTCTTTTGTTTATTCTATCGAGAAAAATTTTCTCAAAATGATCATTTATATTTTTGTTTAAAATAAAATGTCTTCTTTTTTATATTTAAAATTATTAATTACGCATAATTGTATCATTGTTTATTATGCTATTAATTGGAAATTACTTTATTTATATAATAAAATTTATATTCAAGATTTACTGATTCTATATACATAAAATCAGTAAATAATAATATGCGCTTGTTGTGGCCCATGAACTCCAAAAACGGTGATGAGTTCTATATCGGCTGTTCTTGAAGGTCCTGCGATAAACAAAATATTGCTTGGCAAATTCTCATTTTCTTTTTTTGCTAAATTTAAAGCCTCGCTAAGACTTTTAACTATATTTTCTTTTTTAAGCAAAACAATACAAAGTTTTGGAGCCAAAGAAAGCATTCTAGGTTGTTCTTTTGAAGAAAGCACTAGAGCAACACCATGAGAGCTTACCCCCACTCTTGCGTGAATGATAGAAAAGTCACTATGAAAAACTTCAGATCTTAGTTCTTCTATATTTTTATCAAAGCATATTTTTTGTTCAGCGTTGATTTTTTCTAAATTTAAATTTAGATTTTGAGGATAAATAAGCTTAGTATAGCCATAGCTTGACGCGATTTCATTGATTTTTTCTTCAAGTTTATCTTGAGTACTTTCTTCAACGATATATCTATTATCACTCATTTTTTGTTTTAATTCGCTAAGCATATCTTCTGTAGTGCAAATATGTTCTACAGGATCTATACTTGGAGTGCGTGAAAATTCTTTATCACAATAGTAATTTTCAAGTTTTTTTAAAATACTTTCCTTGCTTTTTGAAGAAATTTGTGCAATTTTACTCATAAATAACTCCTTCAAGTTTTTCTACTTCTTTATATAAATCTTTTTTGATTTGTGGTAATTCTTTAAAAGCACTCCAATTTTTAATTACTGGTAAAGAATCTTTAAAATTGTGCAATAAAGAATTAAAATAATGAGCCTTTGAAAGAGAAAATCTCCATAAATTACCATTGGTAGCTAGATTTTTAAACCTTGCAAAAGTAAAGGCTTCCATAGCATTGTGATGAACCAAGTTTGCACCTATAGGCGGATTATCCCCTTGTCCTACTTTATCACGTCTTAGTTTTCTAATAAGATCAGCCAAAGGAATTTTGACAGGACAAACTTCTGAACAACGTCCGCAAAGCGAACAAAAAGTTAAAATATCGCCTGTATGATCTATGCCAAAAATGTTTGGACTGATCACTTCCCCTATAGGTCCAGGGTAAGTTGTTTGATAAGTATGTCCTCCTATTTGATCATAAACAGGACAAAAATTCATACAAGCACCACATCTTATACATCTTAAAGCTTCGTAATAATCTTCGTTTGAAAGCATATTGGTGCGGTTATTATTAAACAATACCACATGCACTTCTTTAGGGCCATCCAATTCCCCATTTTTTCTTGGCCCTGTAATGATGTTATTATAGGTTGGTATAAATTGTCCTGTAGCAGAAGGAGTGAGTAAAGATACCATAGTAGCAGCATCTTCAAAAGTTTCCATTACTTTTTCTATACCACAAAGTGCTATATGGATATCTGGAGCTGTGGTACACATTCTACCATTGCCTTCATTTTCTATAAGCCAAAAAGCTCCTTCTTTAGACATGGCAAAATTAACCCCACTAAGCCCTAATTTTAAGCCTTCAAATTCATCTCTTAAATGTTTTCTTGCGATAGCATTAAGTTTTTCAGGTTCACTTTCTAACTCAGAGTTTAATTTTTCTTTGAAAATTTTTCCTATTTCATAGCGATTTCTATGAATGGCTGGAACTACGATATGCACAGGCGCTTCATCGTTTAATTGTAAAATGAGCTCACCCAAATCGGTTTCAATGGCTTTCATTCCTTTATTTTCTAGATAATGGTTTAAGCCTATTTCTTCACTTGCCATAGACTTACCCTTAAGAACTTTAGTAATATTTTTTTCGATCATAAGTTCATAGATTAGTTCGCAAGCATCTTCTTTGGTGTCTGCCCAATGCACTATCATTCCATTAGCTGTAGCATTTTTTTCAAATTCAAGTAAGCGATCTTTTAAGCTCATTAAAGCATTATTTTTAGCTTGTTTTGCTTTCGATCTTAAACCTTGCCAATCTTGAAATTTGGCATCGATTACTTTAAAGCGATTTGTTTGTAAAGTATGCATAGCATTAACAAGGTTTTCTTGCATTTGTTTATCGTTTAATTTCAAATGAACGATTTGTTCGTGAGGCATCTTAGCATTCATAGTTTTTCTCCTTGCAAACGTTTGAC
This sequence comes from Campylobacter estrildidarum, assembly GCF_005406205.1. Lineage (GTDB taxonomy): Bacteria > Campylobacterota > Campylobacteria > Campylobacterales > Campylobacteraceae > Campylobacter_D > Campylobacter_D estrildidarum. Next base: position 149,464 of record NZ_NXLZ01000003.1, on the reverse strand, counting down.
TAAAAAGTCATATAAATGGATAGGTTTGATATCAAGTCCCATTCTTTGCATAGTTCCACCTATATTTAAAAGGCAACCTCCATCAGCACTTACTAGATATTTTGCTCCAGTATTTTGTATATCTTTGACTTTACTTTGTGCCATAGCATTTGAAATTTCAGGTTCTTTAATACAAAAAGTTCCACCAAATCCACAACATTCTTCTTCATAAGTTAAAGGAACGAGTTCAACATTTTTAAGTCTTTTGATCAAATTTTTGTTGGCATCAATGCTTTTTTGCACTCTTAAAGCATGACAATTTGAATGCCAAGTTATTTTTATAGGATCACCTTTATCTTCATAATTTACATTAAGAACTTCATCAAGGTATTGAGAAAGTTCTATTACTCTTTCACTGAAATTTTTTACTTTTTCAAATTGTGGATCATCTTTAAAAAGTTCTAAATAATCATGACTCATCATTCCAGCACAAGATCCACTAGGAACAACGATAGGATAATGCTCATCAAAAAGATTTACATTATACATAGCAATTTCTTTACTTTCTTTAAAGTATCCTGAGTTAAAAGAAGGTTGAGAGCAACAAGTTTGTTTTTTCTTAAAGATAACTTCCACGCCCTCTAAGCGTAAAAGTTTTAGAGCATTTAAAATCGTATCTTGCATAGCAGCTGTCCCTAAGCAAGTTGCGTAAAAATATACTTTTTTCATTGATTTTTACCTCTTTTAATTATTTTAAAATAGCACTAGGAATAATACCTTGTAAGAAGAAGGCAATAAAACAAGTCCAAATTCCTACTAAAATAATAAAAGCTATTGAATATTTAAGCGTGAATTTGAAAAGCTCTGATTCTCTTCCTACTAAACCAACAGCTGCACAAGCAACGGCTATACTTTGCGGACTGATCATTTTTCCTACAACACCCCCTACAGAATTTGCTGCTAAAAATAAAACTTCATTAACTCCAAGTTTTTGAGCAGTTGCTTGTTGCAAGGTTCCAAAAAGTAGATTTGCACTTGTGTCTGATCCCGTTAAGAATACTCCTATCCAGCCTATTACTGGAGAGAAAAATGAAAATATATCTCCTGTGTGAGCAAAGGCAAGACCTAAAGTCGCACTCATACCACTATTTTTAGAAATAAACGCAAAAGCTACAACAAGACCTATAGTAAGACAAGGGATAGCCATTTCTTTTAAGGTTGCTCCAAAACATTCTGCAGCATCGCTTGCTTTAATTTTTAAGATAAAAATAGTCAAAAATGCAGCAAATAAAATTGCTGTTCCTGCTTGTGCAACTGTCTTGCCGTTAATGAAATCTATAGCTAAATTTAAGCTTACTGGTTTTGAAATGCTTGCATCTACAATAGAAGGACTAAGTATTCCTTGAGTGATATTGTTAAATGCAATAGTAATACTAGTAAAGGCAAAAATTCCATCTTTTCCAAAAAGATTTTTAAACCAAGGTTGAGTCCAAAAGATTATACAAATAATGAGTAAGATAAAAGGAGTCCAAGCTTTTAAAATTTCGCCAAAACTTAAATTTGTATTTGTTTGAAAATCTGTTTTACCATCTACGCGATAAATATTTTTTATTTTCCAAAATTTTAAAAATATTGTCGTAATTGCTAAAGAAGATACAGCTGAAATAATACTTGGAAGTTCAGCACCTAAGTAATTAGAACTTAGATATTGAGTAAGGGTAAAGCTTGCTGCAGCTACAAAAACAGCAGGAAAGGTTTCTTTAACTCCTTTAAAGCCATTCATTAAAAATACAACAAAAAATGGAACAATAAAACTAAGAGGTATAAGCATTCTACCGATCATAGCTGAAACGGATTGACTTTCAATTTTGACTAAATCACACATTGCAATTACAGGAATTCCAACAGCACCAAAAGCTACAGGTGCAGTATTTGCTATAAGACAAAGTCCTGCTGCTTGCAATGGTTTAAAACCAAGTCCAACTAGAAGGGCTGCTGTGATGGCAATTGGACCTCCAAAACCTATAGCACCTTCCAAAAACGAACCAAAACAAAAGCCGATTAGTATCACTTGCATTCTATGATCAGGAGTAATACTCATCACACTTTGTTTGATCACTTCAAAAGATCCTGATTTGATTGAAAGTTTGTAAAGAAAAATTGCTGCAATGATAATCCAAGCAATAGGCCACATACCATTAATGAAACCTTGCACAAAACTTGCACCAACTAAATTCCAAGGCATCTTATATATAAATAGCCCAACCAAAGATGCAGCTATAACAGTTAAAAATCCAGCTTGAAAACCCTTAAGCTTGAAAAAAACTAAACAAACCAAAAAACAAAATATAGGTAAAAATGCAAACAAAGCACTTAACCAAATATTTCCCATCGGATCATAAACTTGTTCCCACATCAGATATTTTCTCCTTTTTTGATACTACTTTGAATATAACTAGAGAATCTTATCAAAAATTTTAAAAAAAGGTGCAAAAAAACAATAAAAATCAAAAATATTGCATAGTATTATTAAAAATTTGTGTATTTTGGTAACAGATTATTTTTTTAAAAAATTAATAAAATTTAAATAATAAAACTTTAAATGTTGATGATAATATATTTAAGTTTTGAATTCTTGTTAGTTTGTATTGTTTATTTTAAGCCAATTAATATTTCAAATAAATTAAATTGTATAATTTTTAAAAACTAAAGTATTTAAAAAATCAGTCGATATAGAGTTTGAATCTTTTAAAAATATTGCAAAATTAGTCCGCTTTTTTACGGACTTAAGTGTTGTATTCTTTAATCTTATTTATAATAACATTTAATTTTATTCGATGTTTAAATTCCAGTTTATAGGTGTCTTTTTTAAATTCTGCAAAATTTCGTTTGCTTTTGAAAAATGCCTACAGCCTAAAAATCCTGTTCTAGCTAATGGACTAGGATGAGCAGCTTCTAATATAAAATGTTTTTTTGTATCAATAAGATTTTTTTTAGATTTTGCAAAATTCCCCCAAAGCATAAAAATAAGTCCTGTTTTTTCTATACTGAGTTTAGATATGATAGCATCGCTAAATTCTTGCCAACCCCAGGTACTATGACTCGCAGGTTTTCCAGCTTCAACACTAAGAATAGAATTTAAAAGCAAAACCCCTTGTTTTGCCCAAAAACTCAAATCCCCATCTTTTGCAGGTTGAATTTTTAAATCATTATAAAGCTCTTTATAGATATTAGCTAGGCTTGGGGGAATTTTAATTTCTTTAGGAACTGAAAAACTAAGTCCCATTGCTTGACCTTCTTGGTGGTAAGGATCTTGCCCTAAAATGATCACTTTTAAATCTTTGAAAGGAGTAAGATTGAAGGCATTAAAAGTTAAATTTGCTGGTGGATAAATTGTTTTTTTATTTTCTAAAGCGTGAATATATTTTTTTTTAATTTCTAAAAAATAAGGTTTTAAAAATTCTTCCTTTAAAAAATTTTTCCAATCCTCGTTTATTTTAATATTGTCTAAATCAATAGTTATTTTTTTCATACAATAATCCAAAGTTTTATTGAGGAAAATTATAACAAAATTTATTTAAGGATGTATTTTTAATCTTTATTATTTAGTTTTACTTGAATAAATGTTAATAATATTAACTAAATATTAACTAAAACAGGAATATACTTAATCTACGAAGATTTTTAGTGTTTAAATTAAAAATACAAACTATACGAAAGGTTTAAAATGGGAACAAGAAAAGAGCATGATTTTATAGGAGAATTAGAAATTCCTGACGATGTGTATTATGGAGTGCAAACTTGCAGAGCTTTGGAAAATTTTAAGATGAGCGGTAGGGTTTTAAAAGAATATCCGTTCTTTGTAAAAGCTTTTGCACAAGTTAAAAAAGCAGCAGCTTTAGCCAATAAAGATTTAGGAATGGTTCCGGCTGATAGAGCTGATTATATCGTTAAAGCTTGTGATAGGATTATCAATGGCGAATTTTTAGATCAATTTGTAGTAGATATGGTTCAAGGTGGTGCTGGAACAAGTACAAATATGAATGCTAATGAAGTGATTACTAATGTCGCTCTTGAAATGATGGGCCATAAAAAAGGTGAATATCAATACCTTCATCCAAATGACAATACAAATTTTGGACAATCAACTAACGATGCTTATCCAAGTTCTATTAAAGTCGCAGTTCACGCTAAAATGGGCGATTTACTTAAAGCTATGGAAGTATTAAAAAATGAATTAGAAATTAAAGCAAAAGAATGGAAAGATATATTAAAAATCGGTAGAACAGAGCTTGAAGATGCTGTTCCTACAACCTTAGGAAATACTTTTAATGCTTTTGCAAGTTATTTAAAAAGCGATATAGAAAAAATTACTAAAGCAAGGGAATCAATGACTTATCTAAATTTAGGAGCAACAGCGATTGGAACAGGAATTTGCTGTCATCCTGATTATAAAGATTTAGTTGAAAAATATTTAAGTGATATAACAGGTTCTACTTTTAGACCCGCAGAGGATTTTATAGCAGCGACTCAAGATACAGCCGATTTTGTTCACGTAAGCGGAGCTTTAAAAACTGCTGCGGTTAGACTTTCTAAAATTGCTAACGACATAAGATTAATGAATTCAGGTCCAAGATGTGGTTTAAGCGAAGTTAATTTACCTCAAATGCAACCAGGTAGTTCTATCATGCCAGGTAAAGTAAATCCTGTAATCCCAGAAGTTGTAGGAGAGGCTTGTTATGAGGTTATAGGAAATGATGTAACTATAATGCTTTGCTCAGAAAGAGGAGAATTTGAGCTTAATGCATTCGAACCAGGAATTGCTTATGCTTTATTTAATTCTTTAGTTCTTTTAGAAAATGCAATGCTAACTTTAGCTAACAAGGCCATTAAGCATTTAACAGCTAATCCTGAAAATTGTAAAAAAACCATGTTTAATTCTATCAGTTTGGTTACTGCACTTAATCCTTATATAGGATATGAAAATTCAGCATCTGTTGCAAAAGAAGCTTTGCAAACTGGAAAAAGTGTAGCCGATATTGTTTTAGAAAGAGGTTTGCTGTCAAAAGAAAAGCTTGAAAAATATTTAACTCCTGAAAATATGTTAAATCCACGCATCGAAAAATAAAAGGTTTTTATTATGAGCTTGGAGCTAATTCTACAAATCATTGTCTTTTTGGGTTCTATTTTTATAGGAATTCGTTTAGGGGGTATAGCTATAGGCTATGCAGGAGGTATAGGAGTTGTTGTTTTAGGACTTGCTTTAGGTATGAAGCCAGGTAGTATTCCTTGGGATGTTATTTTAATCATTGCTGCAGCTATTGCAGCAATTTCTGCAATGCAGCAAGCCGGTGGTCTTGATTATATGGTAAGGCTTACTGAGAGGTTTTTAAGGAAACATCCACAATTTATTAATTATCTAGCTCCAATTTGTGGTTGGCTTTTAACTCTTTTAGCAGGAACAGGTAATGCTGTATTTTCTTTAATGCCTGTGGTTGTCGATGTTGCAAAATCTCAAAATATCAAACCTTCAGTTCCACTTTCTTTGATGGTGGTTGCTTCTCAAATAGGTATCACTGCATCTCCTGTTAGTGCCGCTGTTGTTTATATGAGTCGAGTTTTAGAACAATTTGGATGGAATTATCCGACATTATTGGGAATTTGGATAAGCACAACTTTTATTGCCTGTATTTTAACGGCTTTTATAGTTAGCCTTATTACCCCTTTAGATCTTAGTAAAAGTAAAATTTATCAAGAGCGTTTAAAAACAGGACTTGTTAAAGATGCTAATGAAGTTTTACAAGCAGAAGATAAACCAGGTGCTAAACTTTCAGTGGCGATTTTTTTAACAACGGTTTTATGCGTGGTTTTATATGCAACAGCAATTTCTAATAATATTCGATGGATAGATCCGGTTGTTATTTCAAGAGATTCGGCTATTATGAGCTTTTTGTTAACAGCAGCTACTTTGATTACTTGGTTTTGCAAAGTAGATCCGACAAAAATTTTAGATACAAGTGTTTTTAAAAGTGGAATGACAGCTTGTGTTTGTGTTTTTGGCGTTGCGTGGCTTGGAAATACTTTCGTTTCGGGTCACACCAATGAAATTACAGATTTAGCTAGCAATTGGGTAAAACAAATTCCAGCAACACTTGCGGTTGCATTTTTCTTTGCTAGTATGCTTTTATATTCTCAAGCAGCTACGGCTAAAGCTATTGTTCCTGTGGTCATTACTTCTTTAGGTATCACTACTGCAAGTCCGAACGATTCTTATATGTTAGTGGCTTGTTTTGTTGCAGTTTCTGCACTTTTTGTTTTGCCAACTTATCCTACCTTATTGGGTGCTGTGCAAATGGATGATACAGGAACAACAAGAATAGGTAAATTTATTTTTAATCACTCTTTCTTTATACCAGGTGTGTTAGCTATCGCTATTGCAGTAGCTTTAGGCTTTGTGGCTGCTGGTCTTTTTATGTAAATAACAATAGTCCATTTGGGCTATTGTTAATTTTTTGATATAGTTTAAAATTAAATTTTTACGGAATTATTTTGAATGTATCGAATAATATTATTTTTTATTATATTTATTTTAAGCGCCTGCTCAACTCACCAAGAACAAAATTTTCTCTATCAAGAAGAATTGTTTTCTAAAAGGTGTGATCATAATTTTTTTGAAAAACAATTACAAGCGATCCATCAAAATGATGATACTATTTTTAAAGGTTTAAATGCAGCGTATATTGCTAGGGATTGCAAAGATTTTAATTTGAGTAACATAATTTTTGATCAAGTGGAAAATTCTTATAAATATGATGTTGATTTAAAAAGCACTATTTCTAAAAACACAAATTTAATAACTTCTACACTAATAAATGATGGAATAAATGATTATCAAGGTACTTGGTATGAACGCACTATGGTAAATGTTTATAAAGGCTTAAATTTTATGAGTTTGAAAGATTTTTCAAATGCTAGGGTAGAATTTAATCGTGCTTTAGCAAGACAAGAGATGGCTAAGGAATATTTTGCTAATCAAATTGAACAGATGCGAAAAAAGGTTGAAAAAGAAGAGAATTTCGAGCAAAATATCGATAAAAATATTGAAATTATTGCAAATCAATACAATAATCTTTTTGAAGAATTTCATGCGCAAAAAAATTACACAAACGCTTATGCAACTTATATTTCTTCAATATTTTTTTTTATGGACCATGATTATCAAAAAGCTTCTGATTTATTTAAAGAAGTTTATGCAGCCTATAATAACGATAAGGAAATACAAAGAGAATTTGAGCTTTTTGATCAGTATTCTAAAGCTTTAAATCCGCAAAAATTAAAAAAACATGTTTTCATCATTTATGAAAATGGTTTGAGTCCTGCATTGGACGAATTTTCACTTACTCTACCTTTTATTTTTGATCAACATATCGTGACAGCAAGTGTGACTTTACCAACTTTAAAAAAGCGAAATGAATCTTATGTTTATTTAAATATCTCAAATGATACAGATTTTGTGAAAACTTCAAATGTATTTGATTTTGATGAGGTGGTTGCAAGCGAATTTAAAGAAGAATTAAATGCTAAAATTACTAAATCTTTAATTTCAACTCTTTTAAAAACTAGTTTAAATATGACTATAGCAAACAATGATCAAAGCGGAATTTTAACTCTTGTAAGCAATATTTTTACTGCTACAACAACAAGGAGTGATTTGAGAATTTGGAATTTTTTACCTAAGAATATTCAAATTTTAATGCTCGATAATAATGGTTTTATTAAAATTCAAGATGATAATAATCATTTAATTTATTCTAATTTTTTAGATCAAAATAAAGATATATTGATTTTAATTAGATCATTTAACCCAGCGATTCCAAGTCAAATTTACAAAATTGAAAATTAAATAGAGTATAATTAATTTAAAAAAAGGAATTAATAATGAGAAATTTATTTTTTTATTGTTTTCTAGCTATTTTTTTTGTAGCTTGTGGGGCACCTGTTTATACAGATGGTTATGCAAGTCAAGAAAAACAAGGTGATGCTTTAACTTTAGGACTTGATAGAGAAGATTTTGAAAAAACAGCACAAGAAATGATCGAGAGTATGTTGAAAGATCCTGCTTTTTCCAATATTTCACAAGGTCAGAGAAAAGTGATAGCTATTGGAAAAATCGTCAATGATACACCGCAAAGAATAGATACAGATAAGCTTATAAGTAAAATTACCATAGCACTTAGAAAATCGGGTAAATTTATTCTCACTACAGCTGTTGCAGCAGGAGGCGCTCGTGATGAAATGAGTGAAGCTGTAAGGGGATTACGCGACAATGAAGAATTCAATCAAAATACTATTTCTCAAAAAGGAACTTTAATAGCTCCTAATTTTTCTTTAAGTGGAAAAATTCGTCAAGATAATGTCAAACTTAGAAATGGGGACATACAAGTAGAGTACTTTTTTCATTTAACACTTACAGATTTAAACTCAGGACTTGCTTATTGGGAAGATGAAAAAACAATTGATAAAACAGGAACTAGTAAATCGGTGACTTGGTAAAATGAGAAATTTTTTTATTTTAATAGCTTTTTTATCTTTGCTTTGGGCTGAAAATCAAAATATTATAAAAGCTCCAAATGAAAAAAATGTTATTATTTATGATTACACTCCTATTGAAGATGTCAATTTTAGTAATCAAGATAATATTCAAAATTCAAAAACACTTCCTCATCAAAGAACTAAGTTTCAAAAAATTTCACAAGGTTTTGGAACTGGTCAAACAAGAGAAGAAGCGCTAAACAACGCTTTAATTGATGCTTTATCCAAGCTTAAAGGTGTATCAAAAATCAATTTAAGACAAGAAATTAAAAGCGTTGATTTTAAATTTTCAGCTCAAGGACAGATTGTTCAAAATTCAAAAAATACACTTCAAAATGTAAGCAATGGACGTATTGACAGCTATGAAATTACCTCCGCTGAAAACAACGGAACCGATTGGCAAATCGGACTTTTAGCCTATAAATATCTTTACCAAAGCGATCAAAAGCCAAAACTCATACTTTTTGATGAAAATGATGCAAATATAGGAAAAAATTTAACTCAAGCCTTAAACGATGTTTTTTCCAATAGTGATTATTTTACTCTCTTAGAGCGAGAGAATGATTTTAAAAACGAAGACAAGCTCATTGAAAGTAAACAAAGCTCTAGTGAAGAAATTTCTAAATTAGGAAATGTTTTAGGTGCTGATTATATTTTAGAATATAAAATTTTAGATGCATCTAAACAAGATAATTTTATTTCTTATAATAAGCTAAAAATTAATCTATCTTACAAGCTTATATTTTATCCTACAAGAGAAATTGTATTATCAAAGACTTTAAATACAAGTTTAATTGTCACTCGCGACGTTCAAAAAGAATATAAAGCTTGGGAAAATATTGCCTTAATGATACAAAAGCAGATACAAAATTCGCTTTTTAATGTCAATACATTAAACACGCAAGAAAAAGGAAAAAAACCTAGCTATAAGCTTCATAAAAATGGTGGAGTAGAGCTTGGTTTTTAATAAAATTCATTAAATTTTAAAGAAAAATTTTGTAAAATCAGAGTTTTTCTAAACCATTAAAGCTTTTTAAATCCGAAATCGGTGCTTTATGGTACTTACCAAATTATAAGGAAAAGCAATGTATGCTATTATAAAACACAGCGGAAAGCAGTATAAAGTTAGCGTTAATGATGAATTAAAGCTAGATCACTTTGAAGCTGAAAGTAAAGCTACTATCGAAGTGAATGAAGTACTTGCAGTTTGCGATAAAGATATTAAGGTAGGGGCGCCTTTCGTAGCAGGTGCAAAAGTTGTTTTAGAAGTGATCAATCACGGAAAAGATAGGAAGGTTATAATTTATAAAAAAAGACGCAGAAAAGATTCTAAACTCAAACGAGGTTTTAGAAGACAATTTACTCGCGTTATAGTTAAAGATATTAAAGCTTAAGGAGTAAAGAATGGCACACAAGAAAGGTCAAGGTTCAACTCAAAATAATCGCGATTCTATAGGTCGTCGTTTAGGTGTTAAAAAATTTGGTGGTGAATTTGTTAGAGCCGGAAATATCATTATTCGTCAAAGAGGAACTGCAACTCACGCAGGTAATAATGTAGGTATAGGAAAAGATCATACTATCTTTGCCTTAATTGATGGTTTTGTTAAATTTGAAAGAAAAGATAAAGATAGAAAAAAAGTTTCTGTTTATCCTGCTTAATTTCTAGGCTTTTTGCCTAGAAAATTTTAAACTTTTGCTAACATTTTTAATTTTTATTTATAATTATATTTTTGTTTTTAAATTCTTAAATAAAAAATTAATCATAAGAATTAAGTTTTTAAAGCTTTTTATTTTAAGTTTTATTTATGATCGGGGTATAATACCATTGTTTAATTTAAATAAAAGGAGAAATAATGGGAGGCGGAAATACAAATCCAAATTACCCATCAACTACTGGAAATCCTAGTAGTGGCGGTAGGGGAAATACCCTAAAGGGCAAATAAAAATAGTCCTACAATTTGGAAGAGACGAAATATTCTCTTTCAAATTGCGTTTTTATCTTTCTTTTGTTATACTTCTCTTCAAAAAATCTTAAGGTTATAAATGTTTATTGATAGCGTTAAAATTACTTTAGCTTCAGGTGATGGAGGTAAAGGTGCTGTAAGTTTTCGTCGCGAAAAGCACGTTCCATTGGGCGGTCCTGATGGTGGCGATGGCGGAAATGGCGGGGATATTATTTTTATATGCGATAACAATACTCACACCCTTGTTAATTTTAAAGGAAAAAAGGAACTTCGTGCGCAAAATGGTGCAGCCGGTATGGGGCGTAATAAAAATGGAAAAAAAGGAGAAAATTTAGAACTCATTGTTCCTGAAGGTACGCAAGTAATTGACGCACAAAGTAATGAAATTTTACTTGATTTAACTAAAGAAGGACAAAGGGAAGTATTTTTAAAAGGAGGCAAAGGAGGTCTTGGAAATACTCATTTTAAACACGCAACCAATCAACGTCCCGATTATGCACAACCTGGCATAAAAGGAGAGAGTCGTTTAGTAAGACTCGAGCTTAAATTGATCGCTGATGTAGGACTTGTGGGTTTTCCAAATGTGGGAAAATCGACTCTTATTAGTGTAGTTTCAAATGCAAAACCTGAAATTGCAAATTATGAATTTACTACACTGACACCAAAACTTGGTCTTGTTGATGTAGATGAGTATAATTCTTTTGTGATGGCGGATATCCCAGGTATTATCGAGGGTGCAAGTGGAGGCAAAGGTTTAGGACTTGCTTTTTTAAAGCATATAGAAAGAACATCTTTTTTACTTTTTGTATTGGATCCTTTAAGAGAAATGCCTTTAAAAGATCAATTTATAGTGTTAAGAAATGAGCTTGAAAAATTTTCTAAAGAGCTTTTTGGACGGGAATTTGGTATCATGATTTCAAAAAGTGATAGTGTGAATTTAGGTGTTGATTTTGCAAAACAGATCGTAGAGAATATAGTAAATTTAAAAGATTATTTAAAAAGTATAGAAGATCCACAAAGCTTTTTGATAGAGGTTTCAAGTCTTGAAAAAACAGGGCTTAAGAAGCTTAAATTTATGCTTTTAGAAGAGATTAAAAAGTTAAGGGAAAAACATGGAAAAAGATGAAAAACTGAAAAAACTTAAAAAGCAACGTTTAGCAGATATATTGTTTTTGGTTGCAGCTTTAGTGAATTTTATTGGGGTATTTTTTATATCATTGCTTGGAAAAGAGTCAGGACTTATTTGGAGTGGGATTTGTTGGTTGGTTATTGGAGTTATTTTTATTGCTTATAGACAATATCGATTAAGTCAATTAAATAAAAAATTAATTTTGCACAAAAAGATTTACTTTGTTTAAAAGTAAAATTTGATATATTGTTAATTTAGATTGCATGGTTAAAAATAATGAAATTTAGGGAGTAGAAAATGAAAAAAATAATTTCAGCTTTTATTGTAGTTGCAAGTGTTTCTATTTTACAAGCTAAAAATTTAGAAATTTATGAAAGTCCTACTTGTATGTGTTGCGATTATTGGGCAGCCTATATGAAGAAAAAAGGTTATAGTGTAAAAGTACATAAAACAAATGATTTTTTAAAAATTAAAGATCAATATGGTATCAAAAATGAATATCAAAGCTGCCATACAGGAATTATTGAAGGCTATGTCGTTGAAGGACATGTTCCTGAAAGCGCTGTAGCTTGGCTTCTTGAAAATAAACCAAAAGATGTTATAGGTATTTCAGCTCCTGGAATGCCACAAGGAAGTCCTGGAATGGAGCAAGGTCATTATGAAAAATATCCTGTCATTTTAATGAAAAAAGACGGAAGTTATGAAATTTATGGCTATTTTTTAGGAGATCAAAAACTTTAATTATTTATAAAGGATAAGATTAATTTTTTATCCTTTTAATTTCATTTTCAAGTATATGATAAGGTGTTAATCCTATAAATTTTTTATTCATTTTTCCTGACTCAAAAAAACTAATTACAGGAACTCCATAAATACCACCTATTGAATCTGAAAGATACTTAGCTGCATTTTTTTCATAAAATAAAGTTAATTGAGTTAAACCTTTTTCTTTTGCCCAATTTTTTGCATCATTTAAATTTTTTGCATCCCCTAAAACTACAAAGATATTAAAATTATAATTTTGGATTAATTGTTGTAAAATTTTTATTTGATCTTTGCAAACCCCACAATCTTTAGTAAAAAATGCTAAAGCAAAATTTTGATCTTGTTGGTTGAGTTTTAATTTTTTCTCAAAACCATTATAGGAAAAATTATAATTTTTATTATCCAAACTTTTAAAATTTTCCCCATCACTGCAGGCTATAAAAAATAAAGCTGTGATTAAAGCAATGAAATAAGCTTGGATTTTAAATTTTCCCAAGGTGTTTCTCCTAAAATTCTATCTTTTATAATTCCATCTTTAATGATAATAGTTGTTGGTGTTGCAAATATGGCATACCTATCTTGTGTTATTTTAAGATCATCTTTTAAAATTTCGACATTTTTAAAATCAAATTTTTTAGCTAAAGATTGTATAGTTTGTATATCATTGGCTGAATTGATCGCATAAACGCTAATTTTATCTGGATAATTTTGCGCAAATTTATCTAGATAAGGCAGTTCCTTTAAGCAAGAAGAGCAACCATTTTGAAAAAAAACTAATACTTTTAAAGAATTTTTATCATCGTTTAGTTTAATTTTATCTCCTAAAAGATTTTTAGCTGAAATTTCTGTAGCCACTTCTCCTATTTTCGTACTTTTTTTATGATTTTCAAAGGAGCATGCATTAAATAAAAATAGCGCAATAAAAATGCATAAAAATTTCATTTTAAAACCCCATGATGTAAGCATATAGTTCTATCAGCAAATTTAGCTAAATCTGGATTGTGTGTGATTAGAATAATTGTTTTTCCTTCATTTTTGAGTTTTTTTAAAGTTTGAAGAACGATTTCTTCATTAGCTTCATCTAAATTCCCTGTGGGTTCGTCTGCGAGTAAAAGCTCTGGGTTGTTAATCAAAGATCTTGCAATACATACTCTTTGTTGTTCTCCCCCACTTAGTTGATTGGGTAAATGATCTAAGCGATGTGAAAGTCCTACTTTTTCTAGCATCATTTTTGCATCTTCTTCATCAACGCAAGAGTGATAATATTGAGAAAGCATCACATTTTCTAAAGCATTTAGATAAGGGATAAGATGAAATTGCTGAAATATAAGTCCTATTTTTTCTCTGCGTAATTGTATTTTTTGTTCTTCTTGAATTTGTTCTAAATTTTGCCCATCTAAGATATATTGACCACTGCTTGGAGTATCCATTAGAGATAAAATATTTAAAAGTGTGGATTTACCACTTCCTGATGGCCCCATAATGGCAAGCCATTCTCCTTGATAAACATTTAAATTAATATTATTTAAAGCCTTAACTTTGCCAAAATTTTTGCTAAGATTTGTTATTTTTATTAATTCTTTCATTTTAATCACCTTTCAAATTATCACAAATATTAATTTTTAAAGCCTTTTTTATAGGTAAAAAAGCGGCAAAAAAAGCAAAAGCCAAAGAAATAATGATAGATATTAATACCGCTTTAAATCTAAAGTCAATGCTGGAATTAAAAATTAAATAACCAAAAATATTGGCTAAAAATATTCCACAAAATGCCCCTATGATGCTTGCTATTAAGCTTACTATAAAACATTCACTTGCAAAAAGTTTAAAAATTTCGCTCTTTTTAGCTCCTAAGGCTAAACGCAAAGCAATTTCTTTTTTTCTAGAAAATATGATAGAGCTTAGTGTGGTATTAACACTGGTTGTAACTATAATTAAAACAATAATGACGATTAAAAACATTAAGGTTTTTATTTTTTTAAGAACCAAATTTTCACTTAAAGATACCGATGATATAGGTTTAGCGTTGATAGTATTATCACTAATAGTTTGGGTTTTATGCCAAACGCTTTGAAAATCACTATCTATTATAGCATTAGCATAATTAATGCCTTGAGTATCACTTAAATTTTGAATTACATTTAAAGACGCTAAGGCTATGCTATCGAATTCATCATTACTTGAAAATATAGCTTTTATGGTTAGTTTAACACTTTTTCCATTATTTGGATTATAAATTTGCAGTTCATTTCCTGCTTTAAGGTTTAATTGTTTAGCTAGATCGACACCTAAAAAAACAGAATTATCGTTAAAATCTCTTAAAGAAAAGCTCCCATCTTTTATCTCTAAAAAAGGTTTAGTCAGTCTTAAGGCTTTAAAATCTGTTCCCAAAACAACCGCACTTGTGCTGCCTAAATTTAGGAATTCATATAAAAACGGCGTTAAAGCTCTAGCTTTTAATTTTTGTTTGATTTCTTCATATTTGATATTGGGAATAAAATTTTCATCTATATTTTTAGAACTTATAATTACATTTGCTCCATAAGCTTTTAATTCCTTGGAAAGTTTTGTATCTATATCAAAATAGATATTTAAAAATGCTGAACAAGTTAAGGCACCTATGAAAATGGATAAAACGATGATAAAAAGTCTTTGATAAGAAAAACTAAGGCTTTTAAAAAGCTCATTGAAAAAAAATCTATTTTCCATAAAGCACCTCTACTGGAGAAAGATTGGAAATATTTTTTATAGGGATTAAGCAGCCAATTATAGCTATTAAGCCAGCAAAAACTAAACTCAAAGGTAAGGCTATAAAAGCAATATCGATAAAATAGCCAAAAATATTAAGACTAATAATTTCTGAAATTCCTATACCAAATAAAAATCCGAAAATTGCAGCGATAAAGGCTACAATTAAATTTTCACTAGAAAAGATTAAATAAATTTGAAAAGTATTAGCTCCAAGGACTTTTAAAAGACCTATTTCTTTTTTTCTACGATGAATTTCTGAATTCATAAGACTTGAAATGGCTATGCTTGAAACAATGATGCAAATAATGCAAGTGATTAACATTAAAGATTGAATTTTTTTAACGATTAAATTTTGAGCATCGCTTATAGCATTTAGCACTTTTACATCAGAACCAGGAAGTCCATCTTTGATTTGACTGGCAATAGAGCCTACATAAGCAGAACAATACCATTTATCGTATTCAACTTGATCGAGTTTTTCCTCTCCTAAGCGGCGTACTTTTTCAGAAAGTGCGGATTCTGGTATAGTAAAAGCTCTAACTTCAGCACTTGAATAAAGCCCTTGTTTGTTGAGTAATTCTTGGACAAGGTGTAAAGGAGCAATGATTTTATTTGACATCTTAGGATTTGTATGTAATAAAATTCCTACAATCTTAACTTCTTTTGAAATATTATTTTCTCCAAGGAGTGTTATATTTTGTCCTATTTTTAGTTTGGAATTTTTAGCCAAATCTTCACCAAGCATAATTTCATTGCTATCATCTTTTGCCCAGTTTCCTTCTACTTTAAGATAAGGATAAAGAGTTTGAATTCCTGTTACAAAATCATCATCATCTTTTATTTTAATCGCTTGACTAAAATAAGTACCATATAATAGGGTTTTTATAAGCTTACCATCTTTTTTAATTGTGATTTTTCCATCTAAAAAAGGAGCTAATGCTGTGATATTATTACGCCAATAAATATCTTTAATCATGTATAAATTTTTCTCTTTAAGATAGTTTTTATTTTTTAAAGGTTCATAAATTTCATTACCAATTTCAATATTTAAATTAGATCCTTTAGGTAAAACAAGTATATTTGATCCATAACTTTTTAATTGTTCTGTGACTTCATTGCCTATGCTTAAAGTAATATTTAGCATAATACAAAGCAAAAGAGTAGCTAAAAAGCAAGTGAGAAAGGCTAAGAATTTTTGAATTTTATTTTTAAAAATAGAATTAAGAATTATTTTAGCCAACATCATTTCTCCTTTGGATCAAAAATTTAGCTTCAGTTTCTTCAATAAATTTTAAAGGATCTTTTTTGAATTCTTCATAGTTTTTTTCATTAATAAAATAATAAGTAATTCCTTTATAACTATAAGAAAAAGGTGCTTTTATGTTAATGAGTTTATCTTTTGAGACAGGATCAATTACTTGAATTTCTTTGATTTGACTAAAATAATTAGATCCAGCAATTACATCTTTTACATCGATAATAATATTTTTGCCATCATAAGTGTATTTTAAAGGAATAGGATTGCAACCACCTGATTTTCCTACGCTTGGTAGGAAAATACGGACATTACAAGAAATGCAGATTAATTCTCCATCTTTTTTAATATATCCCATATCTCCACAAATCATACAAGCGTCAAAAACAGCGACAGGAGAGTCTCTATCTTCTCTTTTATTGATTAGAAAAAATCTCACAACCTTACCTTCAGCTGTTACATAGGCAAATCTATGGAGTTTATTATCCCTTAAAAGAGCCACATCAAAGATAAATTTGCCCTCAGCGTTAGGTAAAATTTCTTTAGGTTCATCTATAACCAAAGGTTTAGAACTGATCATAAAAAAATACAAAACGATACAAAAACTAACTATACAGCTTATAAAAACGCTCGAAAAATAAGAATTGATTAGATGATTTTTTGCCTTATCTTTGCGATACTTAATATCTAAAATCGTATGCTTATTGATATTGTTTTGGCGAATTTTTAAACTTAAAAAAGCAAGAATAAGGATTAAAATGATATAAAGATAAATTTTAAAAGTACCAAAATAATTGCTTTTTCCAACAAAGCTAACCAAAAAAGTTTCAGTATCAATAATTGAATTTCTCATCAAAGTGAGTAAAATATTAGCTAAAGCACGATCCATTTCTACAAAGATAACGATACAAAAGACAACAAAACTTGCTTTTTTATTGATTGTTTTTTGCCATCTTAAAAAGAAAAAGATTAAAATACAAATAATGAAAGCTAAGAATATAAAACCTAAAGATGTAATTGTTTGACTATCCAATAAAGAATTGCTAAATATAGGTAAATCTTGATTGATATAATAATAATTTAAAGCTATACAAAAACTTATAATGGTTGATAATATTAAATTTAAAATTTTAAACTTTTCCCAAAAATAAAATATAAAACTTACGAGCAAAGAAGCTATAAAAATAAAATTGAAATTAAATATCAAATTATCAGTTTTTAAAAATTGTGCAGATATAAAAAATGCAAAGTATCCAAATAAAAATCCCAAAAAAACCGCTATAAAGCTTTTTGTAATGTATTTTTTGTCAGGATTTATAAAAGCTATTAAAACGCTTAAGGGCAAAATATTGGAAATAAAATTGACAAAATATATGCTCATAATCTTTCACTTTTTTATATTGATAAGAGTTATTATTACATAAAAAACTTTAACAAGTGTAAAAAATAAATAAATTTTTGTATAAAGATTTTTAAGATATTAAAATTAATCAAGATTTTATTTTTTAAAGAATAAGAAGTATTTTTAGAAATTCTATTATTAAGAATTTCTAAAAATTTGGGAATTATTTAGGTGTGCCTGTGTATTTAAATTTGTAATCAACTTTAAAAGGTTCAAACCATTTACCTACGCCAGTTTCTTCATCAACATGGCGTCCAAATCCTTGTTTTTCAGGATTTGAAATATAAAAAGTGAGTTCATAATTACCCACTCCAAAACCACCTTTTTTGTCTTTTTCCATAGCGATATTAGCACCATAATGAGGACCATCATCCGCAACCATAGGCATTAAAGTTCCGCGTTTAATGGCTCCAGTATCCGTATTTTTAAGTTCATAAGCTATGGTTAGATAAGGCATCCAAAATCCTTCAGGAAAGCCATTAGGATTATTTTTAGTTGCGTGAATATCTGCTTCTAAGTGAATATCTGCTAAAGATGCTGCAAGATCAATTCCTCTTGGTTCCATTTCGATTGGTTGAAGATAAACAGCGGCTATTTCCATCCCATTTAATTCTTTTGGATCGCCAATTGGCACTTCACCTGCAAAAAGATTGATACTTGCAATCGCTGCTATAGCAACGCTTGATAAAATTTTTTTCATTTTACTCCTTTTTTTGAAATTTGTTTTGTGATTAAAATACCAATGATTAATAAAATTAAGACTATAAATTGAGGAATTAAAGTTTCATAGTAAGGATAAATTCCAAGCCATAATATAGGTTCAAAATTCATAGGAACTAAACTAGGAAGGATGATTTTTCCTTCTATAAGCTCTGCTATACCCTTGCCTGTAAAAACAAATACCATGTAAAAGATTATATAAGAGGTGATATAAAAAAATTGCTTAACAGGGATGCGAATAGCTCCTGCTTTTAAAAGAAAATATAAAACAATTAAAATTAAAATTCCAAGTCCAAGTCCCCCAAATATAGCACTTAAATCCGTACTGGTTTTTGCATCAAAAAGCAAAGCTTGATAAAAAAGAACCGTTTCCGCACCTTCTCTATAAACAGCTAGAAAAACGGTAATCCAAAGTGTTTTTGCGCTATTGTTTGAAATAGCATCAATTGCACCTTGCTTGATAAAACTAGCCCATTTTTTATTTTGTGCGTTTGAAAGCAACCAAAATCCAACATAAAATAATAAAAGAACAGCTATAAGCATAGTAATGCCTTCTATAAGTTCTCTACTTTGCCCCGCATTTTCTTTAAAAAGCCAAGAGACAGCAAAAGCTGTAATAAAGCTGAGTATGATTCCGGTAAAAAGTGCGCTATAGGCTATATTGAGGCGATTTTTATTACCACTTTGAACAAGATAAGATACGATAGCAACAACGATAATTAAAGCTTCTAAACCTTCGCGTATGATAATTCCTAAAGCCCATATAAAAAGAGAATAAGGCGTAGAATCTTGAATTTTATCTATGCCTTGCTGGATGAATTTTTCTAATTCATCAAAAGTAGCTTTTAGCTCTTTTTTATCGGCGCTATTTTTGATTAATGCAACGCTTTGAGAAAATAAACTTTCAATTTTTAATTTCAAATTACTATCTACCGCCCCTATTTTGTTTTCCATTCCACTAGCTTCAAAAATGTCTAAATAAGTATTTTGTAAATCATTAATAGCTGAAATATTAAAACCATCATAATTATTTAAAATTTCATTTAAAGCAAGTTTAATATCATCTCCTACTTTAGCATAATTTTTTCCTTGATTTTCATTATTAAAACCTTTTAATTTTAATTTTGAAAGTTCTGAATTTGGAATTTGTAAAAATACATCAAAAAGCTGCTCTTCTATATTGTCTAAATCATCTCTTAGTTTTTTTTCATCAACTTTTTTTTCATCAACTTTGCGTATCAAAGCTCTTAGAGCTTGTTGAAATTTTTGATCATTTCCTGCCTTGGTAAATTTACTGATTAGAATTTCAACTTTTGTATTACGATAATCATTAAATAAAGCATCATTTAATAAATTTTTACTTTCATCATAATTTCCGTTTTTAAAGGCATTTGCAGCCAAGGTAAATTTAGTGGAAATATTATCAAGAATAAATTGTAATCTTGCATCCATAGAAGCTGCTGCCTGAAGATCTGAATCAATGCTATTTTCTTTAATATTTGATGCGGTTGTATTAGGATTAGTTTTACTTTGATTAAGCTCGCTCGTTTTTACTCCCATTATTTGAGCAATTAAATTTTCGGCATCAGCTTCTCGTTTAGCATTAGCTTCTAAGCTAGACTTTTCTGCAGCTGCCTTATCGTAATTTGTTTCACTAGCTTCTGCTTTTAGCCTGTATCCATTTTGTAATATAGGAGCAATTTCGTCTAAATCATAATAAAGACTATCAATAAGTGCATTGATTTGTTCTAAAGGAGCTTTTTCTTTATACATACGACGCAAATTAACAAATTTACGCTCCATTGTAATAGCTTTTCGACCTATATTTCGACCTATAGGACCCTCCATATTTTCAAAATGTTGAAAATATGCATCTTCGCTTAGTTTTTTTGCACCTTGGTTGTCTCCTTGTTTGTATAAAGCAAGACTTTGTTTTAATATATTTTTAATAGTATTAGATTCGGTTACATAATCATCAATTTTTGCAAATGCAGAACTTGTTAAAAAGAATACAAGACTAAAAAATACAACCTTAAAAATTTTCATCTAAATCTTATTTCCTTAATTTTGTTTTATATAATGAAATGATTTTATAAAAATAATATTTATTATCAATAAAGTATAATATCAATAATCTTAAATAAGACTAAAATAATATAATTTTTACCAAAGATTATCATGATTTATAAAATATTTTTTAAAGGTGTTAATTTTTAAGAAAAAATTCCGATATTAGTTAAGTGTCTTTTATAAGACTATATTTAAAATAAGGAGGAAAGTATGATTTCAGATGCAACCATGAGTAATGCGAACTTATTGACAGCGGTTAATACTTCTGTATTAAAAAAATCTATGGATACAAATGAAACATTAATGAGTAAGCTTATTGAAGGTATGGAGAATGTCTCTGAAGCCTCCGCTCCACAAGCTTCTAGCTCTAGTGGTTTGGATATTTACGCTTAAATATCTTAATTTTTAGGATGTAGTTTTACATCCTAATTCTCACCCAAAAATAATTATTTCTTTAGTATTTTTTGCTATAATCCGAATTAAAATCCATAAAGAACAAAATTCCTTTAGGAGTATAAATGCATATTATAAAAAAAATAATTTTAAGTGAAACTTTTCCTGGAATTTTGCTAATATTTTTTACTTTTTTAGCTTTGTTTTTTAAAAATTCCTTTTTAAATCCAATCTATACAGATCTTTTTCATGCTAATTTTACAATAGGGTTTGATCATTTTAAAATATCAAAACCTTTAGAACTATGGATAAATGATGGTTTAATAGCTATATTTTTTCTTTGTATAGGACTTGAGTTAAAATATGAAATTTTAAGAGGACAACTTAAAAATATAAAATCAGTTTCTTTGCCTTTATTTGGAGCTTTAGGAGGTATGATACTTCCGGCTTTGATTTTTACTTCGATCAATCATCCTCATGAATTTGCCATGCAAGGTTGGGCTATTCCAACAGCTACCGATATAGCATTTGCTGTAGGGATTTTAATGCTTTTGGGAAATAAAATTCCATCTAGCCTTAAATTATTTTTACTTTCTTTAGCGATTTTTGATGATTTGGGTGCGATTATTATTATTGCATTATTTTATACCGATCAACTTTCATTTTTAGCAATGGTTATTTGTCTTTTATGTATTTTAGTTTTATTTATTTTTAACTATTTTCATATTACACATTTATCCTTATATGTTTTAATTGGAGTAATTTTATGGGTAGCAATGCTTAAGAGCGGGGTTCATGCTACTTTAGCAGGGGTTATCATAGCTTTGTTTATACCTTTAGATACTCCAAATAAAAAACCTTATTTGCATGAGGTTTTAAAAGATTTAAATCCTTGGGTAGTATATTTTATTTTACCTTTATTTGCCTTTGCAAACGCTGGGGTTGATATCAAAGATATGGATATCAGTGCTTTGTTTTCGCCTGTTAGTCTTGGAATTGTGCTAGGTTTATTTTTAGGAAAACAACTAGGAGTTTTTTCTTTTTGTTATATTGCTATTAAATTCAAACTTGCAAAACTTCCCGAAAATATTAAATATTCTAAATTTTATGGAGTTTGTATTTTAACAGGTATAGGTTTTACTATGAGTTTATTTATCGATGGTTTAGCTTATAAAAATAGTGATATTTTTGAACACGCGGATAAACTAGCTATTTTATCAGCAAGTTTTTTAAGTGCATTGGTTGGTTTTATATATCTTAAGATAATTAAATGAATGATATATTTTGCAAATTAAAAAAAATATTTTTAAGTGAAACTTTTGGTGGAATTTTGCTCATTATTTCTACCATATTTGCTTTATTTGTGCAAAATGGATTTTTTAGCGAGCATTACCGAAATCTTCTTAATTTAAAGGTAGGGTTTAGTGTAGGCGAATTTGAGCTTAATAAACCTTTTTTGCTTTGGATCAATGATGGATTAATATCAATTTTTTTCTTTGCGATCGGACTTGAGCTTAAAAAAGAATTTTTACATGGAGATTTTAAAAATCCTAAAAATATAATATTACCTTTTATAGCGGCCTTAGGTGGGATACTTGTTCCTGCTTTATTTTTCACTTTAATCAATATAGGAGATGTTTATACACTTAAAGGTTGGGCTATTCCAACAGCTACAGATACAGCTTTTGCTTTAGCTATATTGATGATGTGTGGTAAACATATTCCATCAAGTTTGAAATTTTTTTTACTTTCTTTAGCAATTTTTGATGATGTGGGTGCTATTTTAATTATCGCAATTTTTTATACCACTGAACTTTCTATTTTTGCTTTTACTGTAGCTGCAATTACTATTTTTATAATGTTTATATTAAATATTTTAAAAATTACGCGAAAATCTTTTTATTTCATTTGTTCTTTAATTCTTTGGATTAGCGTTTTAAAAAGCGGAGTTTATGCTACTTTAGCAGGGATTATCACTGCTTTTTTTATTCCTATGGCTACCAAAGAAGGAAAACCTTTTTTAGAAGAAATTTATGAGAGTTTAAAATTTTGGCTCACTTTTGTTATTTTACCTTTATTTGCCTTTGCAAATGCTGGGGTAAATTTATCAAATATTGATCTAAAGGCTATTTTTTCAGGAGTGAGTATAGGAATATTTTTCGGACTTTTTATAGGAAAGCAATTGGGAGTTTTTGTCTTTTCTTATTTTGCTATAAAATTTAAATTAGCCAACTTACCTCAAGGGTCTAATTTAAAACAACTTTATGGAGTTTGTATTTTAACAGGCATTGGTTTTACTATGAGTTTATTTATTGATGGTTTAGCTTATGAAGTAAGTGATATATTTCATTATGCGGATAATCTTGCTATTTTAATAGCTTCATTTTGTTCAGGAATTTGGGGCTTTATCTATCTTAGATTTTTTGCAAATCGTGCTTAAAGGAAGTTTAATGATACAAATTTTTTTTATTTTTTTGACCTTATTTTTTATTACTGGATGTAGCTTTTATCCTAATTTTGCTTTTATGGGAAAAACAAATTATCATTCCTCAAACGCAGAATCTAAACTAAAATCAATTGCTTATGAATGGAGAAGAACTCCTTATGTTTTAGGAGGTACTACAAAAAGAGGTGCGGATTGTTCAGGCTTTACTCAAAAAGCTTTATTAGAATTAAATACAAGAATTCCAAGAACAACTACCACTCAATTAAATTCAGGTATAAGAGTTTCTAAGTCAAATTTAAAAACTGGAGATTTGGTTTTTTTTAAAACAGGTAGAGGGCCAAATGGTATGCATGTTGGAATTTATACAAGTAGAGGAAAATTTATACACCTTTCTTCTAAAGGTGGAGTTAAGGAGGTTAGCTTGAGTAATTCTTATTGGAAATCACGTTATATAGGTGCTAGAAGATATATAAGATGAAAATCGGTGTTTTTGATAGTGGCGTAGGAGGACTTAGCGTCTTAAAATCTCTTTATGAGGCAAATTTATTTGATGAAATAATTTATTATGGAGATACTGCGAGAGTTCCTTATGGAGTGAAAGATAAGGATACAATTATTAAGTTTTGTTTGGAAGCGTTGGAATTTTTTAAAAAATTTCAAATTGAAATGCTTATAATAGCTTGTAATACTGCAAGTGCTTATGCTTTAGATGTATTACAAAAGAATGCTAATATTCCCATATATGGAGTTATAGATGCTGGAGTTGAAGCAACAAAAAAAGCACTCAAGTATAAAGATGAGAAAATTTTAGTAATTGCTACAAAAGCGACTATAAATTCACAAGAATATCAAAAACGTCTAATCGAACAAGGTTTTACTAATATTGAAGCTTTAGCGACTGGACTTTTTGTTCCTATGGTTGAAGAGGGTATTTTTGAGGGAGAATTTTTACAAAGTGCTATGAAATATTATTTTGAAAAAGTTCAAACTCCCGATGCTTTAATTCTTGCTTGTACTCATTTTCCTTTTTTAATGAAATCTTTGAGTAATTATTTTGGTCAAAATACAAAATTAATCCATTCAGGTGATGCTATAGTTGATTTTTTGAAAGAAAAAGAAAAATTAATTTATAAAAAAGATAAAGCTCTTTTGCATTTTTATGCTTCAAGTGATGTGCAATCTTTAAAAAATACTGCTAAAATTTGGTTAAATTTATAAGGATAAATCATGATAGAATTAAAAAAACCTGCCGAAATAGAAAAACTTAGAAACGCAAATCAAATCGTTGCAAAAACTTTGGATTTTCTAGAAAAAGAAATAAAAATTGGAATGAGTTTAAAACAAATTGATCAAATGGCAGAAGAGCATATATTAAGCTTGGGTGCCAAACCTTCTTTTAAAGGACTTTATGGCTTTCCAGGTGCAATTTGTACTTCTTTAAATCAAGTTTGCATCCATGGAATTCCTGATGATAAAATTCTCAAAGAAGGCGATATTTTAGGCATAGATGTCGGCGCAATGCTTGATGGGTATTATGGAGATGCTGCTAGAACTATTGCTATTGGTAAAATTTCTTCTAAGGATGAAGCTTTGATTGCTTGTGCTAAAGATGCTTTGTATTATGCAATTGATATTATTAAAGATGGAATGCGTTTTAAGGAGCTTTCGGCTGCGTTGGGTGAATTTATTACTTCAAGAGGTTTTGTTCCATTGCGTGGGTATTGCGGACATGGAATAGGTCGGAAACCTCACGGGGAGCCTGAAATTTTAAATTATTTAGAAAAGGGAGCTAATGCAAAAAGCGGACCTAAGATAAAAAATGGAATGGTTTTTTGCATAGAACCTATGATATGCCAAAAAGATGGCACTCCAAAGCATTTTAATGGAAAATGGGATGCGGGCAGTGCTGATGAGTTAAACACTGCACATTATGAACATTGCGTAGCGGTTATTAATGGGCGAGCAGATATTCTTTCTGCTTTATGAAACAGCTTTTATTATCTAAAAAGATTTTTAAAATCTGTAGTTGAATTATACATTCCAGTGTTATCTATACTTTGACCCATAACAATAGCATTGGCTAGATCAGCTAAAATATTTTTTATTTCATCTCTTTTATCTTGAATATATGCTAAAACTCCTTCATATCCAGCTTTTTCTAAGATTAAAAGAGGATTTGAAATTTCAAATTCAAAAAGTTTTTTGCCAACATATACGTTAAAAATATTTCCAAAAAGTGCAGTTCCCATGAAAGAACAATTTTGGATAAGTTGCGAAGTGGTTGCATCTAGAGTGCGTTTTTGTAAATCATCGATTTTTTCATCAAGTCTTTGAGTAATGCTTTGTTCAATTTTTTTAAGCGAGAGTTCAAGTATTTGTAAAGCACCAATAAAATCATTAGCATCATTTATTTGAGAGCAAATTTGATTGGCCTTAAATTCGCCAACTCCTTCCACTTCTCCCAAATGTTTTTTTAATACATCTAATTCATTTTTCATTTTTTTGCCTTTCAAAAAATTATTACTAAATTTTATTAAAGCAAAAAGTGTTCCTATTTTTTAATTTATATTAGAATTGATCCATAAAACAATATCTTTGGTTAAAGAATTTAGACCTTTGTCAAAGGCTTTATAAACACCTTGAATATCTTTTTCATCAATATTTTGTTTGGTGCTAAAAAGACGATGAGAAATGGTTTTATTTTCTTTTGCGTCAATTAAATTCACGCTGATTGTAATCTTTGCATAATTTTGCTCAAGTTTAATAATCTGTTCAAAAGATTCAATTCTACTTTCAAGAATATAATCAGACTCTAAAGAGCTTTCTTTAAAAATCACAGCTTTGAATATTTTAGCTTGTTCTAGTTTGGATAAAAGCAAAGATTGATAAAAATTGCTTGGCAAATCCGCCCAAAAATAATAAGCATAAGAATTGCCCATATTATTTTCTATATATATAATTGATTTTGAATTAAGATATAAGGGTAAATAAGCATTTTTAATTTTTAAAATTTTATCTATTTTTTTAAAAACAATATTAGATGGAATTTCATTGTTTTTTAAAATAAACATTTGAGTTTTATCAACTTGACTATTAATGGAACATCCATAAAAAATAAAACTTAAAATAAATATATATAAATACTTTTTCATTATCTTTCTCCAGGTCCTAGTTGAGGTTTTTCTTGTTTAAATAAAAGATCAGATGGGCTTTTTTGTAGATTTTTAATTAAAAGTTCGCTTTCTAATAAAACTTTTTTTAAGAGTCCTAAATTTTGTTCAATATCTTCATCATAAGAGTCCATTTTTAAATTGGCTTTTTTGGCAAAAGAATTTAAAGCAATTGCCCCTTCTTTAATGCTTTTTAAAATTTCATTAAAATTTTTAGCCGCAAGACTTATATTATCTGCCATTTGTCCTAATTTAAAACTTGCATTTGTAATATTTTGACTCATTTTTTGTGAGTTTTGATTAAGGTTAATGCTAACTTGGGCTAAATTTTTTAAAATGAGTTCTAAATTTTTTAAATTTTGCTTACTTAAAAGTTCTTTGGTTTTATCATCTGCTGTTTTAACTAAAGAAAAAATATGTTCGCTTTGTTTATCTATGGCGGTAAAAAAACTTTCTTTAAATTGGATTATAGGCGGTTTATTTTTGTTTTTACTGATTAATTTTGGACTATCTTTACTTCCACCTTGCAATTGAACAAATTTAAGCCCCGTAATTCCTTGTAATTGCAAAGTTGCGAAAGTATCTTGTTTTATAGGAGTATCTTTTTTTACTTTAATCAGTATTTCAACTCCTAAATCTTGCTGTGTATTAATGCTAATATTTTCTACGCTTCCAACTTCTACACCTAAAAGTCTTACTGGCGCTTTAATGCCAAGGCCGGCTACAGATTCTTGCGTTTGAATTTCATAATATTCAAAGCTTTCATCCTTAGCATATCCTCCAAGCCAAAGTATAAATGCCAAACTAGCAAAAAACAATCCAAAGACAAAAATCCCTACAAAAAAGTAATTAGCTCTATTTTCCACTTTTACTCCATAAATCTTTTTAAAAGTTTTTCATTTTGCATTTTAAGTTCCTCATAAGTCCCATAAAATCCCACTTTTTTATTTTCTAAAATGATAAAACGATCAAGCAAGGTTTTCATACTGTCTTTATCATGAGTTACCAATACAATGCTAAGATTAAAAATTTGTTGTAATTCTAAAATAAGCTCATCAAATTCTCGGCTACTATGTGGATCTAAACCTGAAGTAGGTTCATCAAGAAAAAGCAATTTGCTATCTAAGGCTAAAGCTCTTGCAATGGCCACTCTTTTTTGCATTCCTCCGCTTAGTTGGCTTGGAAATTGCCTTAAAACACTTTCATTTAATCCAACCATTTTAAGCTTCATAAGAACTAATTCTTTGATGGAAATTTCATCCAATTGAGTGTATTCTTTTAAAGGGATAGCTATATTTTCATAAACATTTAAAAAACTAAAAAGAGCAGCAAATTGAAAAACCACTCCCCATTGTTTTTGTAAATTTAAAGCATTTTTTTCACTGATATTTTTAAGCTTAAAGCCTAAAATTTCATACTCTCCTTCATCAAAGTGTTCTAAAAGTAACATTTGTTTGAGTAAAACGGATTTGCCACTCCCGCTTCCACCCAAAATGCCAAAAATTTCATTTTCTTTAACTTCAAAATTGATTTTATTGTGGATTATTTTTTGATCAAATTTGGTCGTGATATTATGTGCTTTAATAACCATCAAATTCCGGCCATAGTTAAAATAATCGAAAATAAAGCATCAAATGCTATCACCCAAAAAATAGTACTTACAACACTTTTTGTGGTATAAATTCCTATGCTTTGTGTGGTATTTTTTACCTTAAAACCATTAAAACAGGCAATTGAACCTATTAAAAATCCAAACATCGGAGCTTTTGCAAGACCTATGATGATATGCTTTAATTCGACTGCTTCTTTAAAGCGTCTTATAAATTCTGAAAAAGAAATATCAAGGTTTATTTTTGCAACTATCATTCCACCTAAAATACTTATAGCATCGCTTAGAGCGACTATTAAGGGCATAGAAATGATCAAGGCTATAACACGAGGGATAATGATAAAATCAAAAGATCTAAAGCCCATTGTATTCATTGCAGCGATTTCATCTGTTATTTTCATCACTCCAATTTGTGCCGTGTAAGAACTCGCACTTCTTCCAGCTATTATAATAGCTGTGATCAAAGGAGCAAGTTCTCTAGTGGCTGAAATTCCTATTAGATCAACAATAAAAATATTAGCCCCAAATTGTGCCAATTGGTAAGCTGCTTGATAAGCAAGAACAACTCCTATTAAAAAAGCAGTTAAAATGACAATAGGTAAAGCGTTAAATGCTGAATTTTCTATATGATATAAAAAAGATACGAAGCGGAAATTTTTAGGATTTTTAAAACACAGCAAAAGGCTGATGAAAAAAGCACCTATAAAATTGATAAAATCTCTTAAAATTATTAAAAAGTTGATAATTAGTATCCCTAAAGATGTAAATAATTCTTTAAAGCTGATCTTATTTTTTTGCACATTATTATCTATTCTTTGATAGTTTTTTTCACAAAGTTGGAATAGTTTTTGAAAACGCGAGTTTAAACCTTGCTTTGATATTGTAATATTATTTTTTTTAAGATCAAATTCTAAAGCTAAAAAAAATCTCACTCCAGCCATATCAATTTTTTCTAAATTACTAAAGTCAAAAATATAGTTTGCATTTGAAATTTGAGATAAAAAATTGTGGATCTTTAATTTTGCAACACTTGTTTTATCCCAAATTCCAAAAATCAATAATTTATCTTTTTGAAATTTAAAATTTGCATCCATTTTGTTTTTCAAGTATAAAATTTAAAAGTTTAGAAGTGCTAAAGCCAAAGTATTCAAATACATCTTTTTCTTTTCCACTCTCTCCAAAACTTTCAATACCATAAACTCTATGACAAAATTTATAAAGTTCATTAGAATTTGCTGCTTCAACCCCTATAACTTCTCCTTGCAAAATTCTTTTTTTGTAAT
Source organism: Campylobacter estrildidarum (assembly GCF_005406205.1). Taxonomy (GTDB): domain Bacteria; phylum Campylobacterota; class Campylobacteria; order Campylobacterales; family Campylobacteraceae; genus Campylobacter_D; species Campylobacter_D estrildidarum. Next base: position 119,936 of record NZ_NXLZ01000003.1, on the reverse strand, counting down.
CATTTTCTTGCTGATCAAAAAGTTCAAAGCAAGGCATCGAAGCGACATTGCAGGCAATATTTTGTTTTGCAAGTTCATTGGCAACATCTAAGCAAAGTGAAACTTCGCTACCGCTAGCAAGTAGAGTAAATTTAGGATTGGTGTTTTCTTTTAGCAAATAAGCTCCATTTTTAACATCCCCAAAGACTGGTTCACTTAAAGCTTTTAGTTTTTGACGTGAAAGCACAAAAGCACTTGGTATGTCTGCGTTTAGAGCTATTTTCCAAGCTTTAACATTTTCAATCCCATCTGCAGGTCTAAAAGTCAAGAAATTAGGCATAGCTCTAAAAATACTTAATTGTTCGATAGGTTGATGCGTAGGACCATCTTCTCCCACTCCAATACTATCATGAGAGAAAATAAAGAAATGTTTGATTTTCATTAAAGCTGCAATTCTAGCAGCAGGTTTTAGGTATTCACTAAATATAAAAAAAGTTGCTGAAAAAGGTAAAAATAAGCCATAGCGCGCAAAGGCATTATTAATAGCTGCCATTGCATGTTCTCTTATGCCAAAATGGATATTTTTTCCTTCTACAAAATCTCCCATTTCGTGAAGTTCTGTTTTATTTGAAGGACCTAAATCCGCACTTCCGCCTAAAAAGCCTTCTAAATTTTTAGCTAAAATATTTAAAATTTCGCCATTACTGTCTCTTGTGGCAAGATCTTTGCCTTTAAAATCGGGATATTGTATTTTACTAAAATCAGGCTTTAAAAGCTTTTCTAAGAGTTCTTTTTTTTCTGAATTTTTAAGTTTTTCTTTCCATCTCGCTTCTTCTAAATCCCCAAGTTCTATAGCACTTTCAAAGCGAATTTTTGCTTCTGGTGGAATTTGAAAGGTTAAATTTTTATCAAAACCTATTTTTTCTTTAGCTTCTTTTACAATATCTTCTCCTAAGGGTGCACCATGGCTTTTATGGCTTCCTTCGAGCTTTCCAGCACCTTTAGCAATGGTTGTTTTTGCAATAATAAGGCTTGGTTGTTTAGAATTTTTTGCTTTTTTTAAAGCTTTATCAATCTCTTCAAAATTGTGTCCATCGATATCTTGAACTTCAAAACCTTGAGATTTAAAACGCAAGGCAACATCTTCATTAAAGGCAAGACCTACATCTCCTTCTATAGAGATATTATTGCTATCATAAATGAGTATTAAATTATCTAGTTTATGAAGTCCTGCTAAAGAACAAGCTTCATAAGAAATTCCTTCTTGTAAATCTCCATCACCACAAAGACAATATACTTTATGATCAATAAGATCTTCTCCAAGCATTTTTTTGGCTTTTTTAGCAGCCATAGCAAACCCAACAGCGTTTGCCACACCCTGTCCTAAAGGACCCGTTGCAATTTCAATACCTGGTGTTGTGATTTCTGGATGCCCAGGAGTTTTAGAATGAAGTTGTCTAAAATTTTTTAAATCATCTAAACTTAAATCATAACCGCTTAAATGCAAAAAACTATAAATTAAAGCACTAGCATGGCCACCTGAAAAAACTAATCTATCGCGGTTTATCCAATTTGGATTTTTAGGATTGTGCTTTAAATGATAACTTAAAACACTTAAAATATCAGCTAGACCTAATGCAGCACCAGGATGACCAGAATTTGCTTTTTCAATCATATCTGCACTTAAAAATCTTAAAGTATCTGCTTGAATTTTTAGAAATTTTGCATCCATTTTCAACCTTTATAAATATTGTGTTATAAGATTTTCAATCATTTTTGATATGTTTTCATCTAAATCGATCAAATCATTTTTGCAATCTTGAATCAAATCATTTTTGTAATTTATAGCTTCTTGAAGTCCTAATAAATTCACAAAAGAATTTTTATGTGTATCGTGATTTGTGGGTTTTCCACTCTGTTCTTCACTCATAGTTGCATCAATAATATCATCATTGATTTGGAAAATCAAACCTAATTTTAAACCGATATTATAAATCTTTTCACTTTCTTTTTCATTTAGTTCGCAAATTTCACAACCCATTTTTAAAGATGCAGCTATAAGCCTTGCAGTTTTATGAATGTGTAAAAATTTAAGTTCATCTAATTTGAGTTTTTTATCTTCAAAATAACAATCAATAGCTTGACCTATAATCATTCCATTAATACCCGCATTGTAAGCTAAAGTACGGATTAGATTGATTTTGATCTTTTCTTTTAAATTTAAATTACTTAATAATAAAAAAGCTTCTGTGTTTAAAGCATCTCCAACTAAAATAGCTGCAGTTTCATCATAGCTTTTATGTAGAGTAGGGGCACCTCGTCTAAAATCAGCGTTATCCATAGCAGGTAAATCATCATGAATAAGAGAATAAGTATGGATAAATTCTAATGCTAAGGCTGCATCTAAAGCATTTGAAATGAGCTGTGGCGTTTTGCAATTGACTACACCTAAAAGTAATTGCGCACGAAAATGTTTTCCTCCTGCTTTTAACATTGCTTGCAAAGCTTCGTTAAAAAAAGGATGAAAACTTTCTATATATGGCAAATGTTCATTTAAATGCTTGATAAAAATTTCTCTCACTTTTTAAGCCTAATAAAAAATTGAAAATTTCCATCTCCATTTGTATTGATATTGCCAAGCAAATTATCATTAAAGTTATGTAAAGGCAGCTTAGAACTTTTTCTTTGAATTAAAATATTAAAATCATTTCCTCCAGCTAGTATGGTCTGTAAGTTTTTAAAATCTTTAACTATAGCATTATTGACGCGTAAAATTTTATCGCCCACCATAAATCCAGCTAAATCAGCTTTAGATTTTGGATCAACTTTTGTAACAATCAAGGATGAATTAACACTTAAGCCTAAATTGCTTCTAAAATTTGTTGGTTTTACTTTCGGTTTAGTGTTTGGGAGATTAAACATACTTATGTCTTTTGCAAAAACTTCAGTTGAAATGTTTAAATCTACATTATCTCTTAAAACTTGAAAATAAAGAGTACTTCCAGGATCTGCAAAAAGGATTTTTTCATTTAGTTTTCTTAAGCTTTTAACAGGGGTTCCATCTACACTTATCACTTCATCATTAATTAAAAATTGACCATTTTTACGAATTTTATTAACATAAATCTTATTCTCTCTTAGTGCAAAATCTACACCTATATCCCCCCAATAAACATCGTTATATTTCATAAAGTGTTTTAAATAACGATTTCCTATAAAAGAATTATCATCTAAAGCAATACCCATCATCTCGCAACAAGCAGTTCCTAAAAGTCCTATTTTTGTATTAAAATCAAGCTGATCTCTTTCATTAATGTTTTGAGCTAAATATTTAATATGACCTATATAAGGTTTATTTGGATCCCAAACTCCTACCCAATCATTACGAGTTAATTTTTCTTCATCTCCCATAGGCGTAGGAATCAGTGAAAAGTCAGTTCGAACAAGATAAAGATTTAAAAAAGGATCGTATTTTACATATTTGTTCAATTTTGCATTAGGTAGTTTCAAAACAGCCAGTAAATTTTCACTCAATACAAAAGCAGGAAGTCCCTCGTAATTAAACATACTAGCTTTATTTCTTTCATAACCTGCGACAAAATCTTCAAAAGTAGGGCGTTCTATGGCTTGCCCGATCATTAAAAAAGCGATAATACAAAATAAAAATCTCATAATTTTCCAAAGCCTCCTAAAACATCATTAGTTATATGATTGCGATTTTGTGTAACCATAGCTAAAACATCATTGATAGCAGATATAAGTAAAATTTGCATCGATTCTTTGTCCTCAAGCAATGAATCATCAATACTTACATCAATAATTTCTCCTTTTCCATTTGCACTGACTTTTACAAGCCCCCCGCCACTTTTTGCACTAAATTCTTTATTGGCAAGTTCTAATTCTATATTTTTTGCTTTTTCTTGAACTTGATTTAAAAGTTCTCCCATTTTAGAAAAATCTATATTTTCAAACATTACTCGTCCTTAAAATTTCATTTACAACAAGTTTATCACTAAAGGGATGTTTTACACCTTTAATTTCTTGAGTATCTTCATCACCTTTGCCTAATATTACTACCAAATCGTCTTTTTCTTTAAGTTCTAAAGCTTTTTTAATCGCTTCTTTTCTATCTTCAATCATCAAAGCTTTTTTTGGTTCTTTAAAACCGCTTGCAATTTCTTCGATTATGGTTTTTGGATCCTCATCACGTGGATTATCACTTGTAATGATAGCAGTTTTTGCAAAATGTTCTACAATTTTGCCCATTAAAGGTCGTTTGGTATGATCTCTATTACCTCCTGCTCCAAAAACCACAATAAGTTTTTTATTTTTAAGTGTGTCGAGCACTTTTTCTATACCATCAGGTGTATGAGCAAAATCAACGATAACTCCATCAGCAACCTGTTCTACTCTTCCGCAAACTCCCCCAAAATTGCTAATCGCTTTTTCTAAATTGATTAAATTTGGTTTCACAAGTTCATTTACACAAGCACTTGCGGCTAAAAGATTATAAAGGTTAAAAAGTCCTAACATAGGTGATTCTATATGAAAACTTACATTTTTAATCATAACAATTGCCTCAATTCCATTTTCTAAAGAATAAGCTTTGATTTGATATAAAGAAGGATTTTCTATCCCATAAGTGAAAGCGTTTTTTACATTGAATTTGATTGCTAAAGCGTCTTTATTGATAAATTTTAAACTTTCATCTGTAAAAAAAAGTTCTTTAGCTTGTTTGTAATTTTCAAAGGTTTTATGAAAATCTAGATGATCTTGAGTGATATTGGTGAAAATTTTTGCTGCAAATTTTAAACCCTCGATTCTATTTTGCACTAGAGCGTGAGAGCTTACCTCCATAACAAAAAAATCACATTTTTTTTCTGTAGCTATTTTTAGGTATTCTAAAGTTTTTAAAATCGCAGAAGTTGTGAGAGATTTTTGATCAATTTGTTCATCATTTATAAAAGCACCACGAGTTCCACAAAGACCACAATTATATCCTAAATCAAGTAGTATAGAATAAATTGCCGCTGCAGTGGTTGTTTTTCCATTTGTTCCAGTAATACCGATGATTTTTATATTTTCATCAATATTAAGCAATTTTTTACATTCTTCAACATCAATAATCTTGCATTCTTTTTTTAAGGCTTCATTTTCAAATCGTTTGTTTTGCTCTGTTGTTAAAAAAAAGCAATTTTTTTCACATTCTAGGGTATTATCTGTAATGAATGAATTTTCAAGCTTGATTTTCACTTTTAAATCCTATAAGTTTTTCTTGAATTCTTATAAATTTTTCATTGGCCCAAAAATGAGCAAGAACATTTTCTATATAATTTAAAGTCATATCTTTGTAACCATTATCTACCAATTTTTCTAAAAAATCTAAAAAATCATCACGATTGTCAATGACTAATTTAGTACTATTTATAACATTTTCAAAACTCTTTTTAAAACCGATTTGCTGTTCGCTTTTTAAAAAATCTTGATAATTTAAAGCGTGACCATCTTCGAGTTCATTTTGTGATTTTTTTTCATTTTGAGCTTCTATAGTTTTAAAAATTTCTTCAAAATCTTTATCGATTTTACTTACAGAGTAATGTTCTAAATAAAATTCAAAAAGCAAAATAGCTTCTTTAGGAAACTTCAAAGCCAAATCACAAAGCAAGATAAAATTAAACAAACGTTTATTTTTGCGTTTTTCATAGGCTAGAGAAAAATATACTTTTGCTGCTTTAAAATCTTTTTTTAAAAAATGTTCAATACCGAGTTTTTTATAATTTTGCAAATTCTTCTGCCCCGCCATTTAAATTTACGATGGTAATTTCTGGATGAATATCGATTTTAAGTTGTCTTTCAAGTCCGTATTTTAGAGTTGTGCTACTTGATGCACAACCTTTGCAAGCACCGATTAAATGCACATAAACTACTCCATTTTTAATCCCCAAAAATTCAAGCCCACCTCCATCACGTTCTAACATAGGAATGCTTTTTTCTAAGCTCGATTTTACAGGATTTATAAGTTCTTCATCGCTAAAAGGCATCATCAAATCAATCCTTAAAAAAATTTCTATACTTTAGCGTGATTGTGTTTAAAAAAAGGTAAATTAAATACTTTTTTATTATTTAACTTAAAAAGGTTCTTCATTGTATTCTTGCGTGGAATTGATATTTAACTCTTTTGTGCCAAATTTTTTAAAAGAAAAAATTCTATTTAAGTTTTTAAATAATTCTTCTAGCTTTACTTCATCTTTTTCATTTTTTATTAAAAATAAATATTCTTTTAAAAAAGTCAAACATTCTTTTTCTTTTAAATTTTTATTTAAAATATGAGAGCTTTTATCAATTAAAGTGAAAAGTTGTTTTTTTAAAGCCAAAGTTGAGCTTGTAATATCGATATGATTTAAAAAGGCTAAATTTACTTTACAAATTCCAAATAAAAATTCATTTTCGCTTAAATTTTTTCGGATATTTTTTTGTTCTAGTTCTCTTACTTCACTATCTTCATAGCCTTTTTTTTCTAAAATTTTTTCTAATAAAATTTTATGTTTAAAGCAAATACTATCGCTAATTTGTTTAAAAAATTCGTGCATATTTGGATTATTTTTTAAAAAATTAAGAATTTCAAGTTCTGTAATATGAATTTTTGCATTTGGAATTTCTAAGTAGTTAAGGTTGAAATTTAAACTTCTATTTTGCTTGGAATTTTTCGTTAAGATTACAAGTTTTTCTTCAACTCCTAGAAGTTTTGAAACTAAGTTTGTATAAGAATTTGCTATTAAAGGCTCAAGATTAAAGGTATATTTTTGCACACTTTCTAAAGCTTTTTGTTTATCAAGTGCAGAATCGAGCGAAAATTCTGCTATTATACGCCTAATATAGAATTCTCCAAGCTCTATGCCTTTTTCGAGTATATCATAAAGTTTTGCATTTTGGTTATTAGCAACCAATTCAGCAGGATCTTTCCCACCTTCTAAAAGAGCGACTTTTCCATCGATTTTGTGAATGCTTAGTAAAAAAGCTGATCTTGTAGCAGCTCTTAATCCTGCTTCATCATTGTCAAAACAAAGTATCACTTTAGTTTCATAGCGGCGGATTAAAGGCAAGTGATGCTCGGTTAATGCGGTTCCAAGAACGGCTACCGCATTATTAAAGCCTGCTTTATGAAAAGCAATTGCATCCATATAGCCTTCGCAAATTATCATTTCCTTTTTTGCACTGATAGCATCTTTGGCTAAATGAAAGGCGTAAAAAATTCTACTTTTATCAAAAAGCATATTTTGAGGAGAATTGACATATTTGGCCATTACGTTTGGATTGATAGTTCTTCCACCAAAGCCTACAAGTGTATTTTTTTGATCATAAATTGGAAAAGTAATACGCCATATAAAACTCGCGTAAATTTCACCTTTTCCATCTTTTTTTAAAGCCCCAACAGCTAAAGCATCTTCAAGCGATATATTTTCATTTTGCAATAATCTTACGCTTTCTTCGCTTGATTTTGCAAAACCTAATTCAAATTTAGCAATATCTTTATCGTCTAATTTTCTTGAGTAAAGATAGTCTAAAATTTCTTTATGATGCGAAAGATTGTTTTTAAAATAAGCATTTAATTTAGGCAATATAGTTTTTAAATCTTTTTTGTTTTCATTTTTTTCTTTGGTATAGCTTAGTGTAAAATTACAAAGACTAGCAACTTTTTCTACCGCGTCAGAAAAATTCAGCTTTTCATAATCCATTACAAATTTAAAAGCATCTCCACCTGCTTTACACGCAAAGCAATGATAAAAACCTTTTTGAGCATTAATATGCATAGAAGGATTTTTGTCTGCGTGAAATGGACATACGCAAACAAAGCTAGAGCCTTGTTTTTTTACTTCAATGTAATTTTCAATTATATCAACAATATTAAGTCTTTGGGATAAATTTTCTATACTTTCTTTAGATATCATTTTAAAAACCTTAAATAAAATTATACAAAGATTTAGCTATAATTTGGCATAAAATTTTAAAGAGAGTTTATGGATTTTTTCTTTGTAGAATACAGAGATCCTTTAGTGGGACTCATTATTTTGACTATTTTAATCTTTGTTGTTGCTGTAGCAAATTATGCTTGGAAAGCTTTTGCAAATAAAGACGAAGAGCAAAAGCTTGAAAAATTCATTAAAAAATTTGAAATAGATAATGCGCATAAAGATTTGTTAAGAAATGAGAGATTAAGTTTTGGAAATTTAAGTTTTTTAGCTGATATTTTTACAAAGAGTGGAGAATTTGAGAAAGCGACCCAAATTTATTTGATTGCACTTGAAAAAAGTAAAGATAAAAATGAGCAAGAATTTATTTTTATAGCTTTAGCAAATATTTATTTTAAGGCAGGATTTTTAGAACGAGCTAAAGAGGTTTTACTTCAAGCTTTAAAGCTTCGTCCAAGAAATATAGAGGCTTTAAAGCTTTTAAAAATTGTATATTTAAAATTAAAAGCTTATAAAGAAAATTTAGAGATTTTGGAATGTTTATTTGAACTTGGAGAGGATGTAGAAAAGGAGCAAGAATTTATTAAAGCTTTAAATTTGCAAACTTTAAATTTAAGCGATGAAGAAAAAAAAGAAAAACTTTTAGAGCTTCAAATAAAAAATAATCCTATGTTAGGGCGTTTAGTTTTTGAAAAATATCATTTATTTATAGAACAAAATTTTAATCACATTTATGATCTTCTTTATAAAGAAAAAAAAGCTTTAAATTTGCAAAATGAAGAATTTTTAGAGTTTTTTTATGCTTTAGGTTTTATTCAAGAAGATAAAATTCCAAATCATTTTGTTTTTCAAAATTCAAATTTTAAAATGTTTAAAATTTTACGTGATAATTCTTTTAAAACAAGACTTGAATTTTCTTATCGTTGTATGGAATGTAAAAATATTATGCCTTTATTTTTTTACCATTGTCCTATGTGTTATGAATTTAACACTTGTAAGATTATTTGCGAAGTGAAAAATGATGAAATGTGTTGAAATTTATACAGATGGATCTTGTCTTAATAATCCAGGTTTTGGAGGATGGGCGTATATAGTGCGTTATAAAGAACATCAAAAAGAGGGTTTTGGATCGGAAAAAAATACTACAAACAATAGAATGGAGTTAATGGCTATTGTCGAGGCTTTAAAAATTTTAAAAGAACCTTGCAAAATTAAGCTTTTTACGGATTCAAATTTAATGGTTCAAAGTATCAATGAATGGCTTAATGATTGGATTAAAAAAGATTTTAAGGGTAAAAAAAATGTGGATTTATGGAAAGAATATTTAACATTAGCAAAATCACACCAAATTCAAGCCTTTTGGATCAAGGCACATAATGGACATATAGAAAATGAAAGATGCGATACTTTAGCAAGAGAAGCTGCTTTAAAATTGCAAAAGGAAAGCGATGAAAAATATTGAGTTATTAGAACAGAATCTAGGCTATCAATTTAAAGATAAAAATCTTCTTATTCAAGCACTCACTCACAAAAGCTGTAAAAAATCTTACAATAATGAGCGTTTAGAGTTTTTAGGGGATGCGGTGCTTGATTTGATCGTAGGGGAGTATTTATTTCATAAATTTGGAAAAGACGCTGAAGGCGATTTGTCAAAATTAAGAGCCGCTTTAGTGAATGAAAAATCTTTTGCAAAAATCGCCGATAGTTTAAATTTAGGTGATTTTATTTTTATGAGTGCATCTGAAGAAAATAATGGAGGAAGGCAAAAGCCTTCCATCCTTTCTGATGCTCTAGAAGCGATCATAGGATCTATTCATTTAGAATCAAGCTTTGAATGTGCAAGAAATATTGCTTTAAAACTCATAGAAAATAATTTTCCAAAAATTGATGCAAAAAATTTAATCAAAGATTATAAAACAAGACTGCAAGAGATCACTCAAGGCACCATAGGACAAACTCCAGAATACGAAACACTGCGTGCTTTTGGGCCCGATCATTTAAAACAATTTGAAATTGCTTTAAAATTAGAGGGAAAAGAAATTGCAAGGGCTATTGCAAAAAGCAAAAAAGAAGCTCAGCAAATGGCAGCAAAAATTGCACTTGAAAAATTGGAAAATTTATCATGAATACCTTTGGCACAAGATTAAAATTTACAAGTTTTGGAGAGTCTCATGGAATAGCTGTGGGTTGTGTGATAGATGGAATGCCTGCTGGGATTAAATTTGATGAGGAATTTTTACAAAATGAACTTGATAAACGCAAAGGTGGAAATCAATTTTCAACCCCAAGAAAAGAAAGCGATAGAGCACAAGTCTTAAGCGGAGTTTTTGAAGGATATACCACAGGTCATCCTATAGCCATAGTTGTTTTTAATGAAAATGCACGTTCTAAAGATTATGATGATTTTAAAGATGTATTTCGCCCTGCACACGCTGATTTTACTTATTTTCACAAATATGGCTTGAGAGATTATAGAGGTGGTGGAAGATCAAGCGCTAGAGAAAGTGTTGCTAGGGTAGCTGGGGGCGCTGTATGTGCTATGCTTTTAAATGAATTTGGTATTTGTGTTCAAAGTGGAGTTTTTGGAGTAGGAAATTTAATTTCAAATTTAAATGAGAATCAATTTGATTTTAATTGGGCTCAAAAAAGCGAAATTTTTTGTCTTGATCCTAGCTTAGAAAATGATTTTAAAGCAGAAATTTTAAATGCAAAAAAATCTAAAGATAGTATAGGTGCAGCAGTTTTTACAAGGGTTAATGGAATGATAAAAGGACTTGGAGAAGTTCTTTATGATAAATTAGATTCTAAACTCGCTCATGCTTTAATGGGGATTAATGCTGTTAAGGCAGTGGAAATAGGCGAAGGGATTAATGCAAGCAAAATGTATGGATCTCAAAATAATGATATTTTAAAAGATGGTAAATTCTTAAGTAATCATAGTGGGGGTATTTTAGGCGGAATTTCAAATGGAGAAGATCTTATTTTAAAAACTTATTTTAAGCCTACTCCTTCTATTTTTAAAAAGCAAGAAAGTATGGATCAGTTTGAAAATAATGTGAAATTAGAATTAAAAGGCAGGCACGATCCTTGCGTTGGTATACGAGGAAGTGTTGTGGTTAATGCTATGGTGCGTTTGGTTTTGGCTGATTGCTTACTTTTAAATGCGAGTGCAAATTTAAACAATTTAAAAAATATTTATGGATTAAAATAAAAAAAGCCTACTTAAAAAGTAGGCTTTTATAGCAATATTTTGAAAAGATTCAATCACTATATCGTTCTTTTTTGAAATTAGTTTATACTAACTTATAAAAAATTTACTAATTTGTGTTTTATCTTCAAAAGCTGAGGTGATAAATTTTTGGTTTTTAAATTCTAATTCATAGTTAGTATTTATATCGCATTTTGTGTAAGTTAAAGCAATTTTTAAAGCGAGTTCTATATCTTGATTATTTGCATTCGCACTAAGCAAAGAATAAGCTCCTATTAAATTTCCTATGCCTATAACTTCATATTTTGGAGTTTTTAAATTTCTTAAAAGTTCATTTTCTAATTCATTGCGCCCTATGATCATTTTAGCGCCCATAGGCAATCTTAAATGACGTCCGTATTTTAAAAGTTGTGCGTCATTAACTTGCATATCTTTATCAAATTGTATGAAATCGCGAATTTTTTTAGCAAAGCTATCAAGGGTTAATAAACATCCTCCTCCTGGGCTTTCAAAATCTTCAAGTCCAAATTGTGCAGCCAGTTCCAGTTGTCTTTTGCGACTTCTTCCACTAATGCCTTCTAGTTTTTCTCTATCTACCCAACCTTCTTTTTCGGGCTTTGTTAGAGGTAAATTTTTTGCACACATAGGACGCAAGATAAGATCTTCTTCATCAAGGGCTAATTTTTTAACCTTCGCCATAGCGTCATTTCTTTGACTCATTGGTCTTTGTCCTAAAACTTCTCCAGTGATTACAAAACTAGCTTTTTCACTTTCTAGCATGGAAAGAGCAGTTTTAAACATAAAAGCATGGCAGTCTATGCAAGGGTTGAAATGCTTGCCATAGCCATATTGTGGATTAAAAAGAACTTCTTGTAAATAAGAATTTTTTACATCGATCATTTCAAAATCTGCACCCACCATAGCCGCTCTTTTTTTCATGATCTCACTTTTATCGCTTGTGCTTCCAAAACCTATATTAATATTTAGAGCTTTTACTTCTATACCTTGAGAAGTAATGAGTTTCATTGCTAACATACTATCAAGGCCACCACTAAAAAGGGCTAATGCTTTCATTGCTTTCCTTTGCAAATTTAATTTCTTAGTATAAATAAATTTGTTTTTTTGTCGATTTAAATTTGTAATTGTATCTAAAGAATTTTAAGATCGCAATTCTGCTTTAGAAGAGAATGAAAAGTTGTTTTTGTAAGCCAAGTTTAAAAATTTTGAAAGGGCTGTCATGGAAAAATTAACAATGAATAGTTTAAATGCTTTATCAAACAATCAAAATATTACAAATCGTAAAGAAATTTTAGAATTAAAGGCTGAAGAAAAGGATAAAGTCAAGGTTAATGATCTTTCAGATGATAGCAATTCTGGCAAGAAAGTCGTTTTTGAGGACAAAGAAGGTGAGTTGATATCTTTAAATTTGAGTGAAGAAAATTACAAAAGTTTGCAAAATCATTTTGGTTCTTATGCAAATTATATTGCCAGAGATGATGGATCTATAAGGCTAAATGGAGAAGCAAATGAATTTATTTCCAATTGGTTTGAAAATGCAAAAAATGAATTTTTTAGTATTAAATCTACGCAAAGCAATGAAAGAATTAATATAAGTTTTCATCAAAATACTTTGCATGAAAGTATGCAAAATTTAGGTTTAAAACATAGTGACTTGATATCTGATGATGCAAGTATAGAAGAAAAATTGAATTTTTTCATAAATAAGGATGTTAATAAAGATGGAAATATCGATGATAGCGATGTTAAAGAGCCAAGTTTTAGAGAAATTTTGGGTGATTTAAAAGAAGCTTCAGGCGGTGGAGCAAATGCTATGCAAAGTGTTGATCCACAAAAAATTCAAAAAAAAGATGATGATAAAGCTAAAATCAAAGAAAAAGAAAATGATGATGAAGATTTACTTCAAAAAGCACAAGAGAAAGGTTTAAACTCTTTAAGCGCTGATGAGCAGGCTAAACTTAAAGCTAGTAATCCAAAAGAATTTGAAGAACTTCAAAACAAATCTTTAGATGAGTTGGCTAAGAACTTAAGCAAAGACTTAATGCAACAAATTAGTGACAATGAAGCTATATTTGTCGATAAAAGAGTGTGAATAAAAGTAACATATTTTTTGTAATTTTTCAATTTATTATATAAAATGTTTGTTTTTTATAATTTTTCTGTTAGTATATAAGTGTAATTAAAAAAGAAAGGAAAAAATGAAAAAAGTATTATTGTTTGCTATTTTTAGTTTGGTTTTTTCAAATGTTGCTTTTGCGAGTTCTGATTGCGATACAAGATGTCAAATACTTAAAGAACAGTGGAATATTTATTACAATAAACTAAGATATTGTGATAAATTGCCTTATTATCAAGCCACTATGTGTCGTTTGGCGGCTGCTCATTTTAAGCCTTAAGGATAAGCGATGAAAATTGCTAAAGATGTAACGATTATCGGATTAAATGATGTAATGGCTTATTCCAAAAGAGCTTATTTAGATAAAAAAGATTTTCAAGATTTAAAGCAAGAAGAATTTAACCCAGAAGATTTTTTAGTAAAACTAGATTCTAAAAGAGAAAAATCTGGTATTAAAGTTATATTTGAAGATGAAGAAAGTTCTTTATTTGTAAGCTTGAATTTAACTAAAAGCAATTTTCAAAACATTTTAAAACATTTTGGCGATAAGGAGGATTATTTTTTAAGAGAAGATGGTTCGATTAGACTAAATGGTAAAGCTCAAAATTTTGTAGCAGGCTGGTTTAAAAATGCAGCTTATGATTTAAATTATTTAAAAGCAGATGCAGATAAAAATGGAATTATTAAAGGCAAAGAAAATAATAATCTTTATCTTTATAATCTTACAATTACCCCTGATAATCCTAAAGGCGGAGCTAATGATCTAATCAGACAACTTTATATTACCACAGGAGGCAAAAGTAAAGTAGGAGATGACGGCAAAGAAAGAGATTTAGAAAGTGCTTTAAATGCTCTACTTACTTTTGATAAAAATGCTGATGGCAAAATTACTGTTTTGGAAATTGAAGGTTCTAAAGATAGAATTTTAGCTGATGCACAAACTATGTTTGATAATGGAAACTCTGTAAGCAAGACGCTTTTGCAAAAATTAAAGAAAATGCAAGAAGAAATTGATAATGCAAGCGATGAACAAGAAGATTCCGATATTAAAAACAAAGCTTTAGATCAAGGTTTAAGTGCTTTAAATATGCAAGAACTTTTAAAATTTAAGCAAAAATATCCTGATGAGTATGAGAAATTGAAACAAAAAGACTTAGAGGATTTGAGTAAAAATTTAAGCTTTGATTTGCAAAAAGAAATCGATTATGGAAGCTTAGAAATCATAGATAAATTAGTTTAATTTATCTTATATACTATAGGTAGGACAATCCTTAAGTCGTTTTTATAGTAGGGAAAATTCACCGAAGCTTTACGGATGCTTTCTAGGGCATTTTTATCTAAGAGGGTGTATCCGGAGCTTTGGATTATCTTTAACTCTGCTAAGGTTTTATTTTCTTTCCATAAAAATTCTACTTTTACTATCCCTTGCATACGCATTTTTTGAGCTTGTCTAGGATAACTTTGAACTTTTTGAATAGCTTTTTGGATTTGTTCAAGCAAAGGATGTTTATCTTTACCTTGTGTAAGTTGAGTGATTTGAGAAGGATTTTCTGTCATTTGCTTTGTAGGATTTTCTATAGGTGTTGAGGCTTTTTTCTGCTCTATTTTTTTGATTTTCTCTCCTTCTTTTTTTATAATTTTAGATTGAATTTTTTTGACTTTAGGCGTTATTTTTTCTAAAATTTTATTTTCTTGAATAGGTGTAGAATTTTCTCTAGTAAATTGTTTTATAGATAAAGCAAAAACTTCTTTATTGTTGAATTTTATTTTAAAAAAATCAGCAGAATGAAATATTAAAAAAAATATAGGCAAAAAGCTTAAAAAAGATATATAAAAGGCTTGATATTTATGATTTAAAAATAAACTTTTCATCTATTTTTTTTCTGCGATTATTTGAAATTTTTCATGCTCTTTGCTTTTTAATAAATCAATAATTTGGACAAAGCTTTCAAATTTAGCGTTTTTATCGCTTTTTAATTCTACTATAGTTTCTTGATCAAGCCCTGATATAGCTTCTTTTAATTGATCTAAAGTCGCTATTTTGTTATCTAAATAAAAAACGTTTTTTTCATCAATACTGATAAGGAGTTTTTTTTCATTTTCACCAAGACTCATAGAGCTTTCACTTTTAGGAAGATTGATTTGAATTTTACCTTGTGCAATAAAGGTTGAAATGCTAAGTACTATAGCAAGTAAAACCAGCATAATATCTATAAATGGAACTATATTTAAACCTTCGTTTTTTGGAAGCTTAAGCATCTTTTTTCATCCTGTATCTATTGCTTAAAAGTGAAATTTTTCGCAACAAAGCATTATATGCTATAAGAGTTGGAATAGCAACTAAAAGACCTAAAGCTGTAGCTTTAAGAGCTAAAGAAAGTCCTATAACTATAGATTTTACATCTATATTACCTGCTAAACCCATTTCATAAAAAGTAACCATAATACCAATAACAGTTCCTAAAAGACCAATATAAGGAGCATTAGAGTAAATGATATAAATAGTAGTTAAATTTTCGGTAATTGCATCATCAAATTCTTCTTGATTTTTATAATCTTTAAAATCAATTTTTCTAAAAAATAATATTCTTTCAACTACACACCAAAAAGCTATAAATGCCATAATTCCAAGAATTATAAAGATGATTAAATCAATATAATTTCTCAAAAACTCCATATAAACTCCGCTAATTTTTTAACTTTGAATGATTATACTACAAGGAAAATAAAACTATAATTAATATTAATTATCATAATTTTTAAAAATTATTTCTCAAATCAGATTATTTTAAGATATAATAAAAATCATAAAAATATATTTTAAGGAAGTTGTATGCAGCAAAATCATAATTTTACTTCTTTTGTTCTTTTAAATGATAGTGAATTTGATTTTTTAAAATTAAGTTCTTTGCTTGAAAGCGAATTTGGTATATTGGTTCCAGATGAAAATTTTAATCAAGATGGTGTTATTTTTTATCATAAGAATATGTTAGTCACTTTAAGCTTAATTAAAAATCCTATACCAAACGAAGAAGCCGAGTATTATGCGAATTTTAATTTTATGTGGAAGGATGCTCTAGAGGAAACTAAAAAACATAAGGCACATCTTCTTATAGCAGTGCTTAGTCAAAATGAAAGCAAACTCGAACAAGCTAAGCTTTTTACTCAAATTTCATCGGCATGCTTGCAAGATAAAAATGCTCTAGGATTTTATACAGGTGGAGTTGTTTTGGAGCCTAAATTTTACATTGAAAATGCGAAGATGTTGCAAGAAAATCGTTTACCAGTTTACAATTGGGTCTATGTCAGTGTTTATCCTAGCGAAGATGGCGTGAATGCTTATACTTATGGATTGAGAAATTTTGATAAATTAGAGCTTGAAGTGATTAAGAGTAAGCTTAACGAAAAAGAACTATTTTTTACTATGTATGATATTGTATTGCATATTTTAACTTATGATATAGATTTAAAAGATTTAAATACTTTAAAATTTGAAAATGGTAAAAATATTCAATTTTCAAAAAGCGAAGGAATAGGTGTTGAAGGAGAAAGTTTAAAGGTAAGTTTTTAGGTTTCACATTTGCTTCACAAAGTTAGGTTAAATTTTCTCCAACCAAAATCAAAAAGGAGAAAAAATGAAAATGAAATTAGGTTTAGCGGCTTTACTCGGTGCTTCAGTACTTTTAGCTAGAGATATCGTTGTTCCTGCGAGCACTCTTCCACAAAATGCAAAAAATTTTATTACTACAAATTTTAAAAATGCACAAATTGCTTTAGTTAAAAAAGATATTGATTCTTATGATGTAACTTTAAGCAATGGAATAGAAATTGATTTTATGATCAATGGAGACTGGAAAGAAGTAGATGGCAAATATCAAACATTGCCTAGTACGATTTTACCAAATATTATGTCTAAAATAAGTACAACTTCAAATGCACAAATTGTAGAAGTCAGTAAAGAGGTTAATGGATATAAATTTGAAACAAATAATTATATGAAAATTTATACAGATGCTCAAGGTAATATTTTAGGACAAAAATTTGATCATTGATTTTTTATAGTTTATTAAAAAATTATTAAAATATTTGGATTTATCCAAATATTTTATTTGTTTATCTTAAAGCACCTGAATTATGTTATTATATTTAAGCTTATTTATTTAAGTTTAATTTAAAAATATTATTAAAATTTAATAAAAAATAATAAAAATTTACCTTATTTACAAATAATTTGGTATAATAATTTTTTAGTAATTTTGATAAATTTTTATGATAAAGGAAAACTAATGAATGCTTCGAATAGTAAATGGACCAGCCACGATATACGGTGGGTACTATCTCTTTTTGGAACGGCAATTGGCGCAGGCGTTCTTTTGCTTCCAATTAGTGCAGGGCTTGGCGGACTTATTCCGCTTTTGATTATTCTTGTTTTAGCTTTCCCTATGACTTATTTAGCTCATAGGAATTTATGTCGTTTTGTTCTTTCGAGTTCAAATCCAAAAGATGACATTACTTTTGTTGCGGAAAGTTATTTTGGTAAAGGTGGCGGATTTTTAATCACTGTATTGTATTTTTTTGCTATCTTACCTATTTTACTTGTTTATAGTGCAAATCTTACAACAACTTTAATTGAATTTTTAATCAATCAGTTTAATTTTGATGCTACAATGATGCATGAAGGACGTTGGTGGATAAGCTTTTTAATAGTAAGTGTTTTAGTTCTTGTTTCAATTTTTGGCGAAGGTGTTGTCACTAGAGCTATGAGTTTTCTTGTTTTCCCTTTCATTATATTTTTGTTTATTCTTTCATTACTTTTGATTCCTCAATGGAATATTCATCTTTTTGAAAATGTTGATTTTTCAGTATTATCAACAGGTGATTTTTGGATAACGTTGTGGCTTGTGATCCCTGTAATGGTATTTAGTTTTAACCATTCTCCTATTATTTCATCTTTAGCATGTTATTGCAAAAAAGAATATGGTGATGATGCAGAATTCCGTGCTAGAAGAATTATTTCTTTTGCTGTTGTTTTAATGGTTTTTGTAGTTATGTTTTTTATTTTTTCTTGTGCTTTAACTTTTACTCCCGAAGAATTTGCATTAGCAAAAGCTCAAAATGTTAATATTTTGACTTTTATTGCAAATAAATTTCCTCAAGTAGCTGTTTTAACCTATGTTGGACCTATAGTTGCTCTTGTTGCAATCAGCAAAAGCTTTTTAGGACATTATCTTGGTTCTCAAGAAGGTTTAAATGGTATTTTATATAAAGCAAGTGGTGGAAAAATCCAAGGTAAATTAGCACAAACTTTAACAGCGATAATTACTTTTGCTATTGCTTGGTATGTAGCTTATAAAAATCCAGATGTTATTGGTATTATTGAAGCTATAGGTGGTCCTGTTTTAGCGATATTGCTTTTTTTAATGCCTCTTTATTGTATTTATCGTTTTGATATTTTGGCAAAATTTCGTAATAAAGCTTTAGATGTTTTTATTCTTATTATGGGGATAATAGCAATTTCAGCTGCTATTCATAATCTTTTCTAAGGATATATTAATGAGCAGTAATTTTAGTATTTTTAAAATTGGAGTCGGCCCTTCATCATCACATACTTTAGGGCCTATGTTAGCAGGAAATTTGTTTTGTAAGAAAATTGTCAAAAGGTTAAATGAAGTTGATAGAATTCAAATCATTCTGTATGGTTCTTTATCTTTGACAGGCAAGGGACATTTAAGTGATAAGGCTGTAATTTGGGGATTAAATGGTTTAGAAGCTAGAAACTTAAGTGCTCCTGTGCAAGAAGAAGCCAATAAAAATGCTTTAGAAAAAGGAAAAATTAACTTATGCGGTGAAAAAGAATTAAAATTTAATTACGAAAAAGATTTAATTTTTTCTAAAGATTTTTTACCTTTGCACGAAAATGGTATGCAAATTAAAGCTTTTGATGTAAAAAATGAAATCGTAGAAGAAGAAACTTATTATTCCGTAGGTGGAGGGTTTGTTTTAACAGCTCAAGAATTAGAAAAAAGGGGTAAAAATTCGAACCAAAGCACAATGAAGCTAGATATAGAACTTAATAATGCTCAACAAGCCTTAGATTTTTGTGAAAAGAATGGTTGGGACTTGGCTGAACTTTCTTATAATTATGAACTACAATTTCATACCAAAGAAGAGATTAGATCTTATTGTCTTGAAATTTGGGAAGTAATGCAAGAAGTATATTATAATGGTACTCATCCAACTGAAGAGTATTTACCAGGAAAACTTAACTTAAAACGCCGTGCTAAAGGTATGAAAGAGCGTATTGCTATGACAGCTGATCCTATGGGAATGATTGATTTTATTTCATTATATGCTATTGCAGTTGCAGAAGAAAACGCAAGTGGAGCAAAAGTAGTTACAGCGCCTACAAATGGTGCTTGCGCTGTTATTCCCGCTGTGATGCTTTATCTTAAAAATCATACTGTTGGTTTCAATGACGAGCAAGCTATAAATTTTTTACTTACAGCCATGCTGATCGGTTCTTTATATAAGAAAAATGCAAGTATTAGTGGAGCTGAGGCAGGATGTCAAGCTGAAATTGGAAGTGCAAGTTCTATGGCTGCTGCTGCGATGGCTACGGTTTTGGGAGCGAATGCTTTTAAAGCTTGTAATGCTGCTGAAATGGCAATGGAGCATCATTTAGGTTTGACTTGCGACCCTGTGGCAGGACTTGTTCAAATTCCTTGTATAGAAAGAAATGCTTTTGGAGCAATTAAAGCAATTAGTGCTGCTAGAATGGCAATGACTCGACAATCAACTCCTAAAGTTGGTCTTGACGAAGTAATAGAAACGATGTATGAAACTGGGAAAGATATGAATTATAAATACAAAGAAACTTCCTTAGGTGGCCTAGCTACAAATTTGAAAACTGTGTGCTAAAGCGTTTATGCTTTAGCATTTTTTCTTTTCTTTAAAAACTCTTTTACATCTTCTTTGAAAAAATTTTTAAAAATATTAATATGCTTAAAAAGCAAATTAGCATTAATAAAACTTACAATTAAAAGAATAATGCAAATTATAAAAAAAATCAAATCAATAATCTTAAATTGATCAATTGTAGCTAAACTTATAAAAAATATACTTACTAAAAATAAAAAAGCTAAAAGCAAACCTTGTTTTGTTTGAATTTCATTAAAATTATCTAAATTTTGAGTAAAATTTTTAAAAAATATAATTTTTTTATCTAAATGTAAAATTAAAATTTCATCATTTTCTTTAAATGTGTATTGTTTAATACCTTGATAAGTGAAGGTATCACCATTTGGATTAAGTTCATCTTTAAAAGATTTTAAAATATAGTCTTTTGAGATAATATTTTTAATATTGCTTTGTCTTTCAATTTTAAATAATTCAACTTCATATTTTAAATAAAATAATTTATTCAAGTTCGTAAATGCCATAAGTATCACTTCCTAAAAAATTTTTATAAAGTGGTTTTAAATTTAAAGGTATTGTAACATTTTTTTTATTGTTTAGAATTGAACTTTGAAAAATTAAAAATAAATCCATTTCATTTTTAAAAGTTTTTAGAAAATTTTCTCCACCTTCATACATCAAAAATTTAGCTTTTTTTGGAATTTGTGTGTAAATTTTACGATTTGGAACTTTAAACAAAGGGATATTTTGATCAAAACTTTCTAATTTATTATGACTTAAAATACAAATATCAGGTGCTTTTCCTTGGCAGAGCCTTGCATCTAAAGTGGGTTTATCAACCCTTATAGTCTCTCCACCTACCACTAATAAATCTATGATTGATCGAATTTTATGGGCATAGGTTCTACTTAATTCATTACTAACAATTTTTCCAAAGGAAGATCCATTCATAGAAAGAGCAAGTTTAAAAAGTTTAAGTTGTCCTTTTTGCCATTTTAAAAAAGGTTTTAGAAGGTTTTTTCCTTCTTTTTCAAGAATTCCAAATTCCACTTCTATGCCTTGATTTTTTAGAAAATCTCCTCCTCCTTTTGCGGCATCATTTTCATCTTTAACGCTGATAAAAATCTTTCTAAAGCCAAGCTCGCTAAAAAGTTTCGCGCAAGGAGGAGTTTTTCCTTGATGAGAGCAAGGTTCTAGCGTAACATAAGCAATAGCATCTTTAAATGCACCTTGGTGATTTTTACAAATAAATTGATGTAAAGCATTGGCTTCTTTAGGTAATGAAATTTCAGGTTTTATTTTTTTTAAAGCGTGACTAATGGCATTTAATTCAGCATGCGCTAATCCAGCTTTTTCGTGTGCTTCTATGGCTAATATTTTTTCATTTTTATTTAAAATTACACAACCTACAGCTGGATTTGGATAAGTTAAAAACTGATATTTCCAAGCCTCATTTAAGGCTAATTGCATATAAAATTCTTTCATTTTTTCCAATTTTACTTTTTTATTAATGTGTTTTTTGTGATTATATAATATTAAGTTATTTTTTGTCTAGTATTTAAAGAAGTTAGTGGCCGGGAGAAAGGGATTCGAACCCCTGGAGGTGTTACCCTCAACGGTTTTCAAGACCGCCGCTTTCGACCACTCAGCCATCTCCCGATTAATGATAAATAATTTTGTGCCTTTTTTGGAGGCGACATCCGGATTCGAACCGGAGATCAAGGCTTTGCAGGCCCATGCCTTACCGCTTGGCTATGTCGCCCTGATAATTCGAAGTGGTGCCCGAGGCCGGACTTGAACCGGCACGGAAGAAAAATTCCGAGGGATTTTAAGTCCCTTGTGTCTACCAATTCCACCACCCGGGCGGGTGATATGGAGCGGGAAACGAGATTCGAACTCGCGACCCCAACCTTGGCAAGGTTGTGCTCTACCCCTGAGCTATTCCCGCAGAGTCTAAAGATGAAATTCTAGCAAAATAAACTTAAAGAGAGTTTATCTTGCTTTATTTGCAGACGAACAAGGCTGTTGCGTTTAAACTTTGTTTTGTATCTTTTACAATAGGTAAAGCAAGTTGCATATCATTTGATTTTGCAGCAAAAATTCTTGGTGTTATATTTGGATCTAAATTCGTTTTAAGTGTTTTTAATGTGCAAGATTTATTTAAATCCTTAGAATAAATTCCTTCATAAGAATAAGCTTTTTGCAAAAGTTTGTCATAAAGTTTTTCTTTATTTTCTTCTAAAAGTTGTTTTGAAAATTTAGGCTCTAAAGTAGGTATGGAAACTCCTACAAATGAACTTTTTTTAACTATAGAATTTAAATCATTTAAAAAGTGATTAAAATTATCGAGTTCATTTTCTTTAATAATGCATTCTAAATTTGCGTTTAGTTTTTGTCCTTTTATAGTTTGTGCTCCATCTTTGTAAGAAAAATTAGGCTCTATAGAAAAGCTTCCGCCGCTACAAAAATTATCTTTTTTGGCACGTTGCGTGATTTGACTAAAAGTATTAGTTATTTGATTTTTCTCTTCATCGCTTAGTGTGATTTTTGTATCAAGATTTTCATTTGCCCAAAAATTGATATTTGTATAAAATTCATCGGGTTTTAAGTCTGTATTTACTTCTATATTTCTTGAAAAAAATAAAGCTTGGTTGGAATTTTTTTTCTCTAAAAACTCAACATTAAAAATAACTCCGGCAATAAAAAGTAAAAGACATAAAAATCCTATACCTAAACCTTTAACAAAAGCTAACATATTTTTCCTTGATTTAAATTGATTTTGTTTATTTTATCAAAAAATTTAAAATTTTTGATATACTTTACTTTATGCAAAAACACATCATTAAAAAACTTCAAGAAAATTTACTTTTTTGGTATGAAAAAAATGGAAGAAAAGCTTTACCTTGGAGAAATTTAAAAAGTCTAGAATGTGATGAGCGTTTAAAAAATATCGATAAGGCTTATGGTGTATATATCAGCGAAATTATGTTACAGCAAACTCAGGTAAAAGCAGTTTTAGAGAAATTTTATTTTCCCTTTTTGGAAAAATTTCCTAATTTACAGAGTATTGCAAAAGCTAATGAAAATGAGCTTTTAAAAGCTTGGCAAGGTTTAGGGTATTATAATCGTGCTAGAAATTTAAAAAAAGCAGCTTTAGAATGTATGGAGAAATTTGGCGGCATCTTGCCTAAAGAGCTTGAAAAATTAAAGAGTTTAAGTGGAATAGGATCTTATACAGCAGGTGCAATTGCCTGTTTTGCTTATGATCAAAAAGTCGCTTTTGTAGATGGAAATATACGTCGCGTTTTAAGTAGGCTTTTTGCTTTAAAAAATGCTTCTATGAAAGAACTTGAATCTAAAGCATACAAAATATTGAATTTACAAGATGCTTTTAATCATAATCAAGCCTTATTGGACGTAGGTGCTTTGATTTGTTTGCCTAAAAATCCAAAGTGTGGAATTTGTCCTTTTTATGATTTGTGTAAAGCTAAATTTAATCCTGAATGTTATCCAGAAAATAAAAAGATTGCTTATGAAAAATTAAATTTATGTCTTATCTTGATGGAATATAAAAATCAATTTGCCATTAAACAAAGTTTTGAAAATCTTTATAAGGGTATGTATAATTTTCCTTTATTTAAAGAAAGCGAGATTGAATTTGCAAAAAATATGAAATATTTGGGAGAATTTAAACATAGTTATACTAAATATAGATTAAATATTAAGGTTTATCATCAAATTTTAAAGACTAAAACTAAAGATTATGAATTTAAAAAATTTAAAGAACTAGAACATATTCCATTTTCAATACTTTCCTTAAAAGCCTTAAATTTAATTAAGTTCTGATTTTTTAGGCAAACATAAAGTAGCCACGAGCATAAGGATTGTAAAAATAGCTATATAGATAAAAAAGCCATTTTCTATATTTGCATTTTTAAATTGTAAAGCTACCCAAGGGGCAGAACCTCCAAAAACAGCATTTGAAATAGCATACCCTAAACCCGTTCCTAATGCTCTTACGTGTTCAGGAAAAAGTTTAGCTTTAAAAATTCCAGCCATTGAAGTGTAAAATTAAGATAAATTCAAGAACTTATAGACGCATAAAAATCCTGCAGCAAAAACTCCAAAGGCATTAATTTGTTGAATTAAAGGGTTATGTGATGTTGAAAAAGTATGAGCAAAATATGTTGCCGTAAATATAAAAATCAAATCATTCCACTAAATTACCGCTACTTGTAGCTATTATTGAGCGAATTTTTTTCGCACGAGTAAGATCTTGCATAAATATTTCCTTAATTTTATATTTTTATTCCAAGTATAGTATGATTTTTGTTTAATGTATTTAAAAATAAATAAAAAAGATAAAAATATTTATCAAAATGTTACTTATTTTCCAAATTGTATAAAATTTGATAAAATTGTGTTTAGGACGCATGATGAAATTTAAAAAAATTTATATAGAATTAAGCGATATTTGTGGTTTAAAATGTGATTTTTGTCCTTCAAAAAAAGCGATTCGTGGCGTTATGAGTCAAGAAAAATTTGATATTTTGGCTAAACAAATTCATAACCAATCTAAGCTTTTTGCTTTACATCTTTTGGGCGATCCTTTGATTTTATCAGATTTAGAGGATTATTTAAAAATCGCCAAAGATTACAATATGAAGCTTGAAATTACTACGAGTGGTTTTTATTTTAATTCTAAAAATTGTGATTTGTTGTTAAAATATGAAAATATTCATCAAATCAATATTTCTTTAATGGCTTTTTTAAGTCAAAGCAAGCTTTCCTTAGAAGAATATTTTAAACCCATTATAGAATTTTGCAAAGAACATTTAAAGAATGAAAATTCTAGTTTTATCAATCTTAGACTTTGGAATTTAGACTCTTGTTTTCAACCTCCTAAAGAAAATTTAATTATCTATCGGTTTTTATCCAAAGAATTTCAAAAAAATATCGATAATACTTTAGTAAAAAATTATCTGGCAAGACATATCATACTTCATCAAAATACACTTTTTAAATGGCCAAATTTAAGCGATACTCCTTTATATTTTTATGGAAAATGTTATGCTTTAAAAGATCAAATTGGAATTTTAAGTGATGGAACCTTGGTTCCTTGTTGTTTGGATACTCAAGGTGATATTAATTTAGGCAATATATTTGAAAATGATTTCAAAAGCCTTCTTCAATCACAGCGTTTGCAGTCTATAAAAAAAGCTTTTGAAAAAAATAAACGCATAGAAAAACTTTGTCAAAGTTGTGAATTTTTTAAGGCCAGATTAGACGATTGATTTTTTTCTAAGCTGCTCTTGAATTCTTTTATTCTATCTATTATTTTAGGACTTAATCTTAATAATATATGTGTATTTTTGTAAGTATAAATTTGATCTGTTTTAGCTGCTTTGGTATTTTTTAGCAAAGAGTTAGAATTTAATAAGCTATGTTGATTTGCATTAATACCAAGAATTAATAAATCTGGATTTTGTTTGAGTATATATTCTGCTGATATTACAGGACGTGCAATATCGCTTTTTGGACTTAAATTTTTTATTCCAATGAGTCTTAAAATGTCAGCAATTAAAGAATTATCATTAAAAGCCATTAAAGGTTTGCTAGAATAAAGATATATTGCACTTTTATTTAAGGGATCTTTTTCTAAATTTTTTAAACGATTTTCAAAATTTTGTAAAAGTTTTTTTCCTTGTTCTTCTTTTTGTGTGATTTTTGCAAGAATTTGTATATTATCTTTTATATCATTAATACGTTCTGCTTTTAGATTGATATTTTTTATACCAAAATTATCAAGTTTTTCTTTTAAATTAAGAGAATAAGAGCTTAAAATTACTAAACTTGGTTTTAAAGAGATGATTTTTTCAATTGATGGATTTGAAAAAGTCCCAACGCTTGGAATTTTAGAAGTTTTATCTTCAGGATAAATGTTTGAGTGTTGCAAAGAGGCAATGCCTATGATTTGATCATTTGCTTCAAGCATAAAAAGCGTTTCAATGCTTGCAGGATCAAGTACTATAATGCGTTCTTTTGCCTGCATTATCCCTAAAAACATTATACATAAAATCAGTATTTTTTTCATTTTATTCCCTTTAAAGCTAAAATATAAGGTTTTGAGTTTTGATAAATAATTTCGCAATTTAAGTTGTAAATTTCTTTCAAAATTTCTTTTTTAAAAAGCTCTTTTGTGGTACCAAAATATTGTACTTTACCTTTTTTTAAAAAAAGCAATTTATCGCAAAATAGTGAAGCAAGATTTAGATCGTGAAGTATGGCTATGATGGTTATTTTTTGTTCTTGGATCAAATTCTCACAAAAATTTAAAAGTTCAATAGCGTGATTTAAATCAAGTGCCGAGGTAGGCTCATCTAAAAATAGAATTTTTGGCTTTTTAAGCAAGGCTCTAGCTAATAACACTTTTTGAAATTCACCTCCACTTAAAGACAATATATCTCTTTGTAAAAATCCATCTAATTTTAATGTTGCAGCAAGTTCTTCAACTTCTAAAATATCTTCTTTAGAATAAGTTCCAAAAGTGCTTTTTAAATGAATGTATTTACTCATTAAAAGTGTATCTATGACTTTTAAAGGAGTTCTTAACTCTGAATTTTGAGGAACAAAGCCGCAAATTTGAGCAAATTCTTTAAGTTTAAAATCTTTAATGTTTTTATCAAAAAGTATTATTTCTCCACTTTCTGGGGTTAAGTTTTGAAGCATAAGTTTTAAAAGGGTGCTTTTGCCTGATCCATTGGGTCCTAAAATTCCTATAAATTCTTGCTTTTTAAGATCTATATTGATATTTTTTAGCAATGCTCTTTCATTGTAGGAAAAATTTAAATTTTTTATTTTTAACATTATAAAAATCTCCTAACTTTTAAAGCCAAATATAAAAATATCGGCGAACCTATAAAAGCGGTTAAAATTCCTATAGGAATTTGTACAGGTGCTATAATTGTTCTTGCTAAGGTGTCGCAGATGAGTAAAAAAAGTCCTCCAAAAGCTGTACAAAAAGGTATTATTAAGATATTATTATAATTTTTAAATAAAAGTCTTACAGTATGTGGTATGATAAGACCCACAAAAGCAATCAATCCTGTAAAAGATACAGCAAAAGATACAGCCAAAGAAGAAACTATAAGCAGATTGATTTTAAGTTTGTCTGCATTTACTCCTAAATTTCTTGCCTCATCATCTCCACTTAAAATAATATTGAGTTTATTTTTATGTATATAAAAATATGTTAGAGAAAAAACTAAAGGAGGGATTAAGATAATCACTTCAAACCAAGAAACCGATCCAATATTTCCCATCAACCAAGCGACTATTTTAAAAGAATCTTCCCCTATAAGATAAGTAAAAAAGGAAGTAAAAGCTCCTAAAAAAGATGAGGTTGCTATCCCTATAATAAGTAAAGTAGCTATGGAGGATTTTGAAGAAATTTTAAAGATTGCTAGAGTAAAAAAAGCTGAACAAAAAAATCCCAAAATTCCATAGAAATAATCAGGTAGTTTTAATAAGTATGCTAAAACCGCACCAAAGGTTGCTGCTGAAGCTATACCTATAATATAAGGATCTGCTATGGGGTTTGAAAAGACATTTTGTGTGATCGCTCCACTACTTGCTAAGAGCATACCGATTAAAATGGCCATAATAATACGTGGCAAACGTCCATCAATTATAATCTGACGTAAAATATCATCTTCTGAGAAAAGATAAGAAAAAAGTTTAATAGGGCTTAAATTTTCATCTCCCATGCAAAGAGAAATAAATCCAATGCCTAAATAAGCCATAAAAATGCCTATACTCCAAAAAATATTTTTAGAAAGCATATTTAAACTCTAAATAATAATTTCTTCCATTTCCAGCTAAATATTGATCATTGACGCTATCTTGATAGGTGTAGTATTGTTTGTCAAAAAGATTTCGAATTCCTCCAAAAATTTGTAATTTTTTGTAAAAATACATTAAACCAATATCTGTTAGCATATAGTCTTTTATCCAAGCATTTTTGCTCATTTTTCCCGTGTTTTCATCTATAACGCCATT
Source organism: Campylobacter estrildidarum (assembly GCF_005406205.1). Classification (GTDB taxonomy): domain Bacteria; phylum Campylobacterota; class Campylobacteria; order Campylobacterales; family Campylobacteraceae; genus Campylobacter_D; species Campylobacter_D estrildidarum. Next base: position 91,672 of record NZ_NXLZ01000003.1, on the reverse strand, counting down.
ATCTTTTGATCGAGAATAATACGTTAGATCTAAAAAGGTGTTCAAATTTGAGTTTATAGCATACTCAACTCCTGCTGTAGCTTTGATTTTTGATACATAAGGGATTATTTTTCCACCATTAATACCTTTTGAAATTTTGGCATCTATATAGGTTAAGCTTTGTCTGAATAATAATACATCATTTAGAAAACTTTGATTAAGATTAAGTTCTGCTCCAATACGACGTGTTTGATCTATGTTATAATATTTCCAAAATGCACCAGATTCGGAATGAGGATTTCCAAGATATGAAATTTCATCTTTACTTAAGGTGTAAAATAAAGTTAAATTGATTCCATAAAAATCCCACCAAAAATCATTCATACCAAGTTCAAAAGTATTAAAAATTTCGGAATTTAAATTAGAAGAATAATATTTTTGCGTTTTTTGGTCTTTATTTACAAATTGTGCAGGAGATGGAGAAATAAATCCTCTTTCGTACTTAAAGTATAAATTTCCTGTATTAGAATATTTTAAATTTGGGGTGATTTCAAAAGCAATATTATCTCCTGTATCATCAGTGTTAAATATTTCTGTGTTATTTTTAGAATTTTGAGAAATAATCATTTTGCTTGTATAGTTTCTATCGGTTTTGTAAAGATTATATTCATATCTAGCCCCACTAGAAATGCTAAAAATATCATTAAATTCGTGAGAATCAAGAGCAAAAATAGAATGACTTTGTTTATTCATATCCATAAGAGTTGTCATAGTATGATTTATTGACATATTAGGAATATTTACATCATAATGGATAATGCTTGTTCTTTTTGCATCGTGATTTGCAAATTCATAACCAAAAACAAAATAAGAGTCGCTTTTATAATTATACTTGCTTTTAAGATTGATTCCTGTAATTGTATCTTGAAAATTACTTCCATCTTGATAAACAGGTGTATTAATTCCTCCAAAACCCATTATAGAAACATCTTTGAGATAATTTATTTTCTGATTTTGCCAAAAACTTTCTAGATCAAACTCCCATTGATTGTTAAGATAATAATGATAATCTAAAGTGATTTCAGGTCTGTTGATAGCACTGATAGTTTCGCTATCGCCTTTTTGCTTAGGATTATCTTCAATTTGTGCTTTTGTTAAATATCCACTACTTGTGTTTTTACTTTTAAAATAGTTATAACCTAAGATCAAATCACTATATTCATTTGGATTTATATAAGCTTTAGTATTGATAAAATAACCTTTTTCATTATACCCTTTTTGATAGCCATCTATATTAAAGCCTTCTGTATTTAAATTTAAAGATAGCTGTTTGTTTATTTTTTTAGTTATATCAATCCCTAAATTTCCTCCAAGTTTATTTTGATCATATCCATTGCCCTTTACGTTAATAGAGAATGCATCTTCTTTTTGTTTTTTTGTGATGATATTGATCACCCCTCCACGAGTCCCATTTCCATAAAGTACAGATCCCCCACCTGGAATAATTTCTATACGTTCAACATTGTCAAGATTGATACTATTTATAGGAGTAGTTCCGTGAGAATTATCCAGCATATTTATAGATCTTCCATCTACCATAACTTTCACAGCAACATTGGATTTATCGCCCTGACCACGCATATCAACATTACGACCTAATCCAAAATCCACAAAATTAATTTCAGAAACTCTTTCTAAGGCTTGTTCTAAAGAGCTAAAACCTTTTTTTTGTAAATCCGAACCTTCTATAACTATAACATTTCTTAAATTACTATCAGAATCTTGCTCAAAACCACTCGCAGATACAACGACTTTATCGAGTTTTATATTAGTTTCTTGATTATTTTCTATCGCATTTATATCAATGAATAAAAAACTTAATAGCATCGGTATTTTTATCAGTTTTGAATTTTTATACAATATTATAACTCCTTGAAAATAAATAATGATAATATATATCATAATTTAAAAGCGAAATTTATCGTTTATTATCTTAAAAATATATAAATTTTTAAATTTATTAACACAAAATAATTTTTAAGATTTTTTTAATTTGATAATTGATATCATTATATTTTTTTGATTAAAATAAATTAAAAAAGGAATAAAATGAATTTAGAAAGCATTATTTCTCATATGAATGAACACCACCAATCAAATTTGGTCGATCTTTGCAAAAAATTTGGTGGTATAAAAGATCCAAAAGAGGTAAAGTTGCAAAATGTTGATTTTACAGGTTTAGATATAGTTTATAATGGTAGTGAAAATCTGCGTATAGAATTTCCTAAAAAAGCTAACGAAGATACCTTAAAAGATACTATAATTTCTCTTTGTATGAGTGCAAAAACTGAAGATAATTTTAGTGGAGTAGCTAAAGAAATTGAAGAATTTAAATTAAATTTTAATTCCGTATGTTTAGCTACTTTAAATGAAAATAATGAGGTTGTTTGCTCTTATGCGCCTTTCGTAGCTACAAATTGGGGAAATTATATTTATATTAGCGAAGTTAGTGAGCATTTTGGTAATATTAAGAAAAATCCAAACAATATAGAAGTTATGTTTTTAGAAGATGAAAGTAAAGCTGCCTCTGTAATACTTCGCAAAAGATTGCGTTATAGGGTTAATGCAAGTTTTATAGACAGAGGCGAGCAATTTGATAAAATTTATGATAAATTTGAAAAACAAACTGGTGGAGAAGGCGGTATAAAAACTATAAGAAAAATGCTTGATTTTCATTTAGTGAAACTTGAATTTGGAAAAGGACGTTTTGTCAAAGGTTTTGGACAAGCATATGATATCGATCAAGGTAAAATCACTCACGCAAGTGCAGGAGCAAATGGAAATCCACACAAATTTCCACATAAACATTAAAAATTTACAAGAGTAAGATTATAAATTTTGCTCTTGTAAAGATTCAGCTTGATAATGGGCGATTAAAGGCTCAATGATTTCATCAAAAAGTCCATCTTGCATAATAGAATCTAAACGATATAAGGTTAAATTGATACGATGATCGCTGATGCGATTTTGAGGAAAATTATAAGTGCGTATGCGTTCACTTCTATCGCCACTACCCACTTGAGATTTTCTTGCCTCGCTTTCTTGCGCTAAACGTTCATTTTCTTGCATTTCATAAAGTCTAGCTTTTAAAACTTTCATTGCACTTTCTTTGTTTTTATGCTGACTTTTTCCATCTTGATTTACGACAACTATGCCAGTAGGAATATGGGTAATGCGAACAGCAGAATCGGTGGTATTCACACTTTGTCCGCCATGTCCTGAAGAACGCATAACATCGATTTTTAGATCATTTGGATTTATTTGTATCTCGATGTCATCAACTTCTGGCATAACAGCTACAGTAATAGCTGAGGTATGCACTCTTCCTTGAGATTCTGTTTGAGGAACTCTTTGTACTCTATGAGTTCCTCCTTCGTATTTAAGTCTAGAATATGCTCCCATACCTTTAACGAGCATTATAATTTCTTTAAATCCTCCAACACTTCCTTCGCTTGAGCTGACGATTTCTAACTTATAATTACGATTTTCCGCGTATCTTGCATAAGCTTTTACAAGATCGCCTACAAATAAAGAAGCTTCATCGCCACCTGTGCCTGCACGAATTTCTAAAAAAATATTTTTTTCATCATTGGGATCTTTAGGTAAGAGTAAGATTTTCAGTTCTTCTTCAAGCTTAGGTTTTAATTCTTCTAAAATTTTTAATTCTTCTTTGGCAAGTTCTCCAAGTTCATAGTCATTAAGCAAAGCCTTATTTTCTTCTATACTTTCTAAAGTTTTTAAATACTCTTTAGCTTTTAAAACAATGGGTTCTAAGTTTTTTTGTTCTTTTGAAAGAGCAGTCATTTTTTCGATATCGTTTATGATATCAGAGTTGCTAAGAAGAGAATTTAATTCTTCATAGCGTTTTAAAAAAGGGTCTAATTTATCGGCTAACATTAAAAAATAAAATTAGGCAATTTTATTTACTAAAAGAGCTAGACGACTTACACGACGTGAGGCAGTTTGCTTTTTAAGAAAACCTCGACTAACCATAGCATGAATGCTTTTATTAGCTATTTTGAAAGCTTCATTTGCAGCATTTTTATCATTTTTTGCAGCCGCTTCTCTTACAGCTTTAGTTATATTTTTAAGTCTTGTTCTATAAAATCTATTTCTTTCTGTTTTTTTAATAGTTTGTCTCGCTCTTTTTTCAGCAGATCTGTGGTTTGCCATTAAATATTCCTTTTTTGAAATTTTAAGGGTTAATTATATAAGAATAAAATTTAAAATTTCATTAATTTAAGTAAAATTTCAAAATAAATTTTTTAAATTAATATCCCAAGTTACAAGATTAAATTGAAGTAAAATCCCATAAATTACAGCACTTAAAAGTCCAGCAAATAAACCCGCTAACATATCATCTAGCATCACACCCAAGCCACCTTTAACTTTTTTATCAATTTTTCCTATAATAGAAGGTTTTGTAATATCGAAAAAACGAAAAAATATAAAAGCCGTTAGAAAATTTAATAAAGAATTTGCGCTACTTGCTGCGATAGCACAAGCTAAAAATACTCCAGCAACTTCGTCAATCACTATATGTTTATCATCGTGAATGCCTGTTTTTTTTTCATAATCATCTATGATACGAATACTTGCAATAAAAATTAGAAAACTTAATAAAAATAAAGTCGTATTTTCTAAATATTTTAAGATAAAAAAAGCAGGAATTAAAGCAGCAAGAGTTCCAAAGGTTCCAGGTGCTTTTGGCGAACAGCCTGAATAACAAAAAGTTAAAAAAAATTTTTGCATTTTTTTCCTTTATATCATATAAGACATTTGATGTGTTTCTAAAAGTTTTTGATAAAATTCTTCATCTTTTTTATATTCCAAAATACCATCTGTAGCAAAAAGATCGTTGTATATTTTTTGTAAATTTTTAAAACGATTTGGAAAGATTGAGGATAAAATCATACTAGAAATTTCTTTTCGCATAAAAATCGATGGTGGGATGATTCCTGATCTTAATAAATTTTTTAAAGATTGAGAATTATAATGTAAATGATGATGACATCCGTGTGGACAAGATCGGGTACTTACAATCATATGACAAATATCGCAAAATACAAATTCGGGTAAAACAATCACTTCTATATCATAATCTTTAGAAAATTCATCTAATATTGTTTTTGGCTGATTTTCATCGTAAAACATTCCAAGTCCAGTATGATTTTGTCCAACTACAAATTTAGTGCAACCAAGATTTTTTGCTATTATACTTTCAAGTCCTGGGTTTAGATGAGAATGAAAAATATTGATGTTTTTAAGCGGAAAAATAAAAATTCTATCGGGTGGTAGATAAGTTTGGATAATTTTTTTTAGATATTTTTGTTTTAAATCAAAATCAAAACCGTCTGGCTCAAAAGACTCTACCAAAAATACAACAACTAAATCCGCTTTATCTATAGCCCAGCGAAACATTCTTTCGTGTGCTCTGTGTAAAGGATCAAGGCTTGTAACAAGAGCTGTAATTTTTTGAGCATTAAGATTTTCTTTTGTGAGTTTAAAATTTTCTTTTATCATTTTTATGGAAGAATTATAAATTTCTATTTCTCCGCTGATACAAATTTCTCCATGATTTTCCAAAGAGCAAGTATGCGAGTTAAAAATACTAGAAAAATTTTTATCACTCTTAAATTTGCTTTTAAGATCAATATGCCCTACAATTTTTTCATTAAAAATGAGCTCTATTTTATCTCCTATTTTTAAATTTTTGGCATTTTTTGGAGCAAAAGTTAAAGGATATGGAAAACTTTCACCTTTAAATTTTCCAGTTTTTAAGATTTCTTTGCTTTCATTTTCATCCATTAAATGTGTGCAAGTTCCCAATAGTCCTTCTTGGATAAGAGAAAGGATCCCTAATTCATTTTCGTCAATAACAATGTTTTTATTTTTTCTTGATGTCATATTTTTTCCTCTTTTGCCATAAGGATTTGCGAGAAATTCCTAATTTTTTTGAAAGCTCAGTATCTGAAAAGACATTTTGATATTTTAAAATTATAAATTTTGCATACTCATCTAATGTTAAAATTTCATTACTGATGATATCTTTTTCATCATCATTAAGATTAATATATTGGAATTTGGAATTTGGGATATTAGAATTTGTATGCAAGATTACACTTTTATTTTTTATAAACTCAAACAATCTCTCCTGTTCCAAAGGTTTTAAAAACTGCAAATTGCTTAAAAATAAAAGAGTATTTTCTATGTAAGATTTTATAACCTTTTCTACCGAATTTGTTACAGCTAGATCAATATATGAAAGCATTATATCGCATTCATTGATAAATTTAAACACAAAAGCATCAACAGAGCTTTGTTTATTAGACTTTATGATAATAGGAAATTTTAATTTTTTAAAATTATAATCAGGAATTTTAATAGTTTCCAAGCGCGATTTTATATAGTTTTTATAGGCTTTATTTTGTACAGAAAATTTTTTAAAATCTTGATGATGTTTAATTTTTCTTATAAGTTCTTCTATCATAAAAGGTTTTTGTATATAATCACTTGCACCTAATTTCAAAGGATTTGAAACCGTATCAGTACTAATATAAGAGATTAGCAAGATAATAATACTATGTTTAAAATGTTCTACAGCTTTTAAAAAATTGGCTGTATTTGTTGAGAGCAACACAATATCATAATGCTTTTTGTCGTGATACTCATCAAAAGAATTAATAATCGTGCAATTATATCCAGCGCTATTTAATTTTACGCTAATACTTTGCGCTAAGTAAATTTCATTTTCTATAATTAAAACTTTCACAATAATGTCCAATCAAAATATTTTAAATTTACATTACTTAGCACTGCTATGCCTTCTTTTCGTCCTATAGATCCTAGCTTTTCTGTTGTGGTAGCTTTTATATTAATTCTATACTCGCTAATGTCTAAAATATGTGCTATATTTTTAGCTATACTTTCTTTAAAATCTTTGAGTCTAGGAGTTTCTGCTATCACGCAAATATCTGCATTTACAAGCTCAAGCCCAATTTCTTTGACTTTATGATAAACTTCTTTTAAAAGCTCTATAGAGTTTGCATTTTTAAATTTTATATCTGTATCAGGATAAAGTTCGCCTATATCACCCAAACTCGCAGCCCCCAAAAGTGCATCAATCAAAGAATGTGCTAAAACATCACCGTCTGAGTGCGCTTTCAAGCCCATGCTAGGATGAATTTCTACACCCCCTAAGATCAAAGGTCTTTTTTCTCCAAATTCATGGACATCAAAACCATTTCCACAAAAAATTTCACCGCTAGGTTTTGGTAAATTAAATTTTTTTAAATCCTCTTTAAAGGTTAATTTTCTAGCATTCTCTTCGCCTTCTATAAACCAAATTTTACCACCTACAGCCGCAATAGCTGTACTATCATCTGTAAAATTTACATCTTGATCAAGAGCCTTTTTAAGTAAATTAGTGCGTGAAATTTGTGGAGTTTGAATAAGCTTGATTCTTTCTCTTTGTAAAATTTCATCATCAAAAAGTGTCGTATCACAAACTTTTAAAGCTGGAGTGATGCAATCTGCCTTATCAATATTTTCAAGCAAGCGATCGAATAAATTTTTACTGATGGAAACTCTTGCGACATCGCTTACTATAACAAATTCTGTTTCAACCAGTTTTAAAGCGTTTTTTAAAGATTGTGCGCGAGTATCTCCACCTTCTACGATTTCATAATTTTTTGCGAATTTTTTCATATAAGAAGTATTACTAGAAGTAACAATTATCTTTTTAAAAGGGTAAAAAGAACTCAAATTTTTAGTTGCATAGAGCCATAAAGGATCGCTACCAATACGCAAAAATTGTTTTTTTACCTCCATGTTTAAACGCGTAGAATTTCCAGCTGCTAACATAATTAGACTTAATTCTCGCATTTTTTATTCCTTAGATGTGATTTTATAAAATAAACTTAGTTATTATAATGTTACCATATTATACACTTACAAAAAGCTAAATTTTAGATTTTTATGAGTAAAATAAATTTTTTAATTTTTTTTAAGGAAAGTTAGAATTATGAAAGAGCAAATTTTAGAAAAACTTAAAAATGTAAAGTATCCTAATTTTGAAAAAGATATAGTTAGTTTTGGTTTTGTTAAAGAAATAAAAGTAGAAAATAACGAAGCTTTTATCAATATCGAAATCGCTTCATCCAATCCTGAAATTTCTAATGAAATTCGCAAAAATGTTAATGAAGTTTTATCTTCTTTAAATTTAAAAAATATAGAAATTAACATCATCACGCCGAAAATTCCTGAAGAGAAAAGCAATTCGAGAAGTGGTAAAAATATCGTTCCTCAAGTAAAAAATTTTATCATGATTTCAAGTGGTAAAGGTGGAGTAGGTAAATCAACTACAACCGTAAATTTAGCCATTTCTATGGCAAAGATGGGTAAAAAAGTAGGGATTTTGGATGCGGATATTTATGGGCCAAATATCCCAAGAATGCTTGGAGAAACTAAAACTCAACCTGAAGTGGTAGGACAAAGATTAAAGCCTATTTTAACACACGGGGTTTATATGATGAGTATGGGAGTTTTGATCGAAGAAGGACAAGGGCTTATGTGGCGTGGTGCGATGATCATGAAGGCTATGGAGCAATTACTCGCTGATGTGATTTGGCCTGAACTTGATGTTTTATTTTTAGATATGCCTCCAGGAACAGGTGATGCACAAATCACTTCTGCACAAAGCATACCAATCACTGCAGGTGTATGCGTGAGTACTCCACAAACGGTTTCTTTAGATGATAGCAAACGAGCACTTGATATGTTTAACAAACTTCATATCCCAATCGCAGGTATAGTAGAAAATATGAGCGGATTTTTATGCCCTGATAATGGTAAAGAATATGATATTTTTGGTAAGGGAACTACCGAGGAAATGGCAAAAGCTTATAAAAGTGAAGTTTTAGCACAAATTCCTATTGAAATGATCGTTAGAGAAGGTGGGGATGATGGAAAACCAGTGAGCTTTTATCATCCTGAAAGCGTGAGTTCAAAGCGTTATTTAATGGCGGCTGAAAAAATTTGGAATTTTATAGAAAAGATTAACAATGAAGGCGGAGCAGATAATTCTGCAATTCAACCGATAATGAACGGAAAAAGCGCTTGTTCACATTGATATTTAGGGTTATTCCCTAAATATTTTTTTACTTCTTATCTTTTTAAATCACTTTTAAATTTTTACACCACTTCTTAAAAAGTATTTATTAATTAATGTCAAAATTGTATAAGATTTTTTAGGAGGATACAATGAAGATATTGCAAGAAGCATTTGGTGAGTATAACGATGAAAAAGTTACACGAATTCGGTTGATTAATGACAATAATGTAGAAATTTCCTGCCTTAGTATGGGGGCAATTTGGCATCAATTTTTAGTTCCAACTAAGGATAAAGAGTATCAAAATTTATTATTGAGTTTTGATAACATTGATGATTATTACTCAAACCCTCAAAACATTTGTAAATCGATCGGCAGGGTTGCTGGAAGAATTAAAAATGCATCGTATGATTTAAACGCAAAGCATTATAAATTGCCACAAAATGATCACGGCAATACTCTTCATGGTGGACCACACGGCTTTTCAACTTGGAACTGGGAATATTCAACTTCAGTTGATGAAAATAGCGTGAGTGTGACTTTTCAAAAAAAAATCGATGAAAGCATGGATGGCTTTTTTGGAGAGATACAAGCTAGTATTGTTTATACTTTAGACAATCAAAATAAAGTAAGCATTGCATATAGTGCGATAGGTGGCAAGGAAGATACTTTGTTTAACCCAACATGCCACGTTTATTTTAATTTAAGCAATCGTCGCGATTTGACAACGCATGAATTGCAAATCAATAGTGATCATATTTTAGAAACCGATGAGCGTTTAATCCCTACTGGAAAATTCATTGCTGTTGATAACACAGCTTATGATTTTCGTAATTTTAAAAATGTAGAATCCGTGCTTAAAGAAATTAAAGGACTAGATACAGCTTATGTGCTTAAAACAAATTTGGCTGCCATTTTAAAAGATAAAGAAAGCAAACGTCAAATTATCGTGCATTCAGATCGTAATGGACTTGTTGTTTATACGCCTGAAAAAATTGAAGGACAAAATATTTCATTTAGTCGAGATAAAGGCGCTTTAGCAAATAAAAATGAAGGCATTGCTTTAGAGGCACAGACTTTGCCAGATGCGATTCATCATAAAAATTTTGGTGATATTGTATTGCCAAGTCATAGCAAACAAACCTATCTTATATCATTTACATTTAAACAATGATTTAAGAAAGCAAGTTTGGATTATTTTTGATGAAAATATGGAAAAGTGGTTTTCTAAACCTTGAAAATATTTTCTTAAGCTTAAAAAGCTATAATTTAAAACATTTCAAGAAAGAAAAAAATGAAAAAAATTTTAAAAGGAATTTTAGCTTTAGGGCTAATTAGTTTTTTAACAGGGTGTGGCGACAATTTAGTAAAGCTAGAAAACAAAGACAATTCTCCTTATTATGAAACTGCAATTGAGGCCGTTAAAAAGAAGTATCCAAATTATGAACTTTACGATTTTTCTTCAGTAAAATCTTTAGAAAAAAAGATTGTAAATGCAAGTGTGAGAATTCCTAGACTTGAAGAAAATTTAAAAGACCAAAAAAAACTTTATCGTTATTTTAATTTTATTATCTTGAAAAATAACCAAAATGATTATAAATTTATAGATGTTAGATGTGATAATAAATCGTATGCAGATAAAACCTTAGTTTGCTACGTAAGCGACGAGGACAAAAATTTTTTTATAAAATAAATAAATTAATGCGGACTTATGATCCGCATTAATTATAAACCCTTATCTTTCAAATTCTCATTTTGCTTATTATTGATTTTTCTAGAAAAAGAAGAATAAGAAATTTTGCTTTTATTTATGATATTTAAATCATCTTTTATATTTAAAATTTCGCAACCTTTCTCATACTCTTTAATCAAAAAAGGATTAATCTTTTTAATGTTTTTATTTGAAAGCTCCAGCTTTAAATTCTTAAATCCAAGCGTAATATTATCTTGCAAGAAGTCTTTATTGCTTTCTAAATTTTTAAGGTAGTTTTCGTATTCCCACACTTCAGAATTTGATTTTTTAAGCAAATAAATTGCATTATCTAAGCTTTGTATTTTCTTTTCTAAATTAAAAATATTTTGTTTTTTGCCATTGAAAAGACTTAAAGAGATTAAATTTGCTTCTAAATTCTTTTTCATAGCATCATCTAAATTTTGATTATTTTTAGAAATAGTATTTTTAACTTTTAAGAATTCTTGATAATCTTTTTTTGATGAAATTTTTACATTTTTTATGCTATCTGAAAACATTTCTAATCGTTTTGCGTCAATTATTTTTTCATAAGTTAATTTATTTAATTCTTTGTTTAAAATTTCAATTTTTGAATTAATTTCTTTCAACTCTTTCATTTCATTTAAAATAGAATTTTCATTCTCTTTTATTTTTTTGCTATTGAGTTTTAAATCTCGCCCAATTTTATAAAATTTTTTATTATTTTTCTTTTTATATTGATTAAAAAGATTAAGCAAATGATTTCTTTCATCTTTTAAATTTTTATTCTCTTCAGAAAAAAAATCAATTCTACTTTTTTTCTTTTCGATTTTAATATTTTCTCTTTGAATATTATTTAATAAAATCTCATTTAAATTATTTTTAGTTTCATACTCATCAAGATATAAATTTCTTTTAATTTTTTGACATTCTTTCTTTAAATCTTTTTCTAAAATTGAATGATTATGATAACGCAAACCTTTGTTATTTAAAGTCATACAAAAATTATTTCTAATATCGTCCCAAAACTCTTTCACGTCTTCTTTTTTATCAAAATGAATTTTCTTTTTTGTCAGTATATTTCTTTTATTTAAAACGATATGAACGTGTGGATTATTTTGATGAGTATGTAAAACCATAACATACTTATAACCGAGAAAATTATTATCCATAACTTGCTGAACAGATTTTTTTAAAATTTCAAGATTTTTAGGAGTAGGATTTTCTTTTATAGAAAACATTAAATGCCAAGCGTCTTTTGCATTTTCTGATTTAGAAAAATCTTTTTTCCAGTCTTTTAAAACTTCTTTGGTGGTAACTTCCTCCCCTTTTTCATTAATGAGTAAGGAATTATCATTATTTTTTAAAATATATTCCATCGCTCTTTTTGCACCAGCACTTGATAAATTGCTTAAAAGTTTTACAATAACTTGTTTAGAAAAAGAAGATTTATTGAAATTATTAATATTATTTTTTATTGAATAAGAACTAACATAATGATTAAAAATTTTATTTCTTTTAAAATTGTCTTTTATGATAGAACTTGCTTTTTTAACTTTTTTTATTTCTTCAAGTAATTCTTCAATCTTTTTTTGCATTCTTTTCTCAAAAATTTTAGTAAATTAATTTAAAAAATTATAGTAAAAAATATAAAACTTGTATAGAGGCAGGATAACCCTTTATAGTGGCTGTTTTTTAACTCAAATCACTATTTTATAGTGCTTTGAACGTTAAAAAAGATTTTTTTGCAAAAAATAAAATTAAAAAAAACTTTTTTTTAATTTTTGTTCTTGAAATAAATTACTTTTTTTTAAAAAAATAAAATGATAAAAAAAATAAAAAAAATATGAAAAAAAGTCATCAAAAAAAATATGAAAAAATAATACAAAATATGCAAAAGAATATTTAAGATAAGAAATGAGATTTAAGACGACTAAGAAAAAGCATCACATAATAAGAAAAAAGAAACATTTAATATAGAAAGATAAAGTATTTTTTACGATACTTTATTTTATAAAAAATAAAAACAAAAATTCTATTTTAAAAAGAATAAAAAAATCAAAATTTTTGCTTAAAAAATATAAAAAAAATCAAAAATTGAATAAAAAATAATTATTAAAAATCATTGAATGATTTTTTTTATGAAAAAAAATTAAAACTTTTAAAAGTATGAAAAAATAGCTATTAAAAAGAATTTTTTTTACCATTTTTTTTTAAAAAAATAAAAAAATATTAACCCCCCTTTTTTTGCGACTTTTTTATAGTGGCTTTTTTTGAAAAAAAAATCCACTTAAAAGTATGAAAAAATAGATATTTAATTGATTATATTTTTTTCCAAAAAGTTATATTAAATAAAACTTAATTAAGTTTTATTTAAAAATAAAAATATCGTTTAAAGTATGAAAAAATAATTACTTTAAGTTTAAATTAAGTCGCAAAAAAAAAAAGGGGGGGGGTTAATACCTTATGCTATGATTTTGAAAGATTTGCAAATCAATATTTTTATTTAAGGAAAAAAATAATGAGAAAAAATTAATATCGTTTTTAGTATTGTTCTTTATAGCGGTTTTAAAAGTATTTATTACTTATATAAAAATTTGCGGATTTTAACTTAAAGTAAGAATTCAAGTTTTATTTTGATATAATCCATCTTTTAAAATAAATAATAAAAAGGAAATAAATGTCGATAAATACCAAAGAAGATTTTTTACTTTTAATCAAACAAATTGAGCAAAAAAGTGGCTATAGAACTCCTAAAGCCTTTGGTATAGCGAGGCTTGATAGAGGACAAATTAATAAAAATAAAATTTTACAAGCAAGTTTTGCTTTGGTCAATTATGAACAAAATTTTGCTTCAGCAACGATAATGCTTGAAGCTTTTATGCAAAGAGGTGTTGAAGTTGATTTTAGCAAAAGTGAATTTTCGCAAGTTTTAAAACTTGAAGATATTGATTTTGCTTTATCTTGCTTTAAACCTTTTTTAGAAGAAGAAGGACATAAAAATATTGATTTATTAAAACTTATTAAGGATAAATTTAAAGACGATGAATTTGCTTTTGTATGTCTTTTTGAAGATAAAGAACCTTTGAGTGTTGAAAGTGTTTATCTTAAACTTTATTTACTTTCTACAAAAAAAGTGCCTTTAAGAAGTATAAATTTAAATGGTGCGTTTGGACTTTTAAGCAATGTTGCTTGGAGTGACGATAAGCCTATAGAACTTGAGTATTTAAGAGAAAATGAAGTGCGTTTAAAAATGACTAATCAATATCCAAAGATTGATTTTGTAGATAAATTCCCAAGATTTTTAGCACATATTATACCTGAAGACAATACAAGAATTTTAGAAAGCTCTAAAGTAAGAATGGGTGCTTCTTTAGCGGCTGGAACAACTATTATGCCGGGTGCTTCTTATGTGAATTTCAATGCTGGAACAACAGGGGCTTGTATGGTGGAAGGCCGTATAAGCTCAAGTGTTGTGGTAGGAGAAGGATCAGATATAGGCGGAGGAGCTTCTATTTTAGGAGTTTTAAGTGGTACAAGTGGGAATGCGATCAGTATAGGCAAAGCGTGTCTTTTAGGTGCAAATTCAGTTACTGGAATTCCTTTAGGTGATAATTGTATCGTTGATGCAGGAATTGCCGTTTTAGAAGGGACTAAGTTTTTACTAAAAGATACACAAGAACTTGCAAAGCTTAATCCAAATTTCACTTTTGATAAAGAAATATATAAAGGTTTAGAACTTCAAGGTTTAAATGGGCTCCATTTCCGTCAAGATTCAACAACTGGAGTAATGATCGTTGCTTTAAATAAAAAAGCAGTAAAACTCAACGAAGCCTTGCATTAAAATAAAATTATTTTAAAAGAAGAAATCCAAAAACAGGAGGCAAAACAAAATGACAATGCAAATACAAGTGCCAGAAGTAATATCAGGGCAGATGAGCGAGGAGAGTTTGGAGAGATTAGCGAGGAACTTACACATAGCGAAAGAGGACGATATGAAAGAAATTCCTCTTTGGCTTTTGGAGGACTTAGCGATAACTTGCAAACAATTGCATTTAGAGAAAGAATTGGACAAAGTCTTGGAGGAAATAAAACTCAATCTAGAGGCACAGCGGAAAGCAGATTTGATGGAGCAAGAAGCCAGAGAAATGAAGATAAAAGCAGACTTAGCGGAGCAGAGAGCAGAGAAAGCGGAGCAATTAAATCTTCAAATCAAGAGCTTTATGAGGCAAATGAAAGAAAAATATGGAATAGCTTAAGTAAGGAGGAAAAACAAACTTTTAAAAGCTATTCTTTAGAATTAGAAAAGCAAAAATTATCATCTTATATTAATGATGAGATGATTAGAGACGATATTTCAAATCTAAAAAAAGATTTGAAATATTATATGAAAAAAGCTGATATTTTAGTTCCTAGAAAAAAGTAAAAATTTAGTTTCCTTATTTGTAGTCAAAGTTAAAAAACTAGGGTTTAATTTTTCATCTACCTTTTAAAATATCATAATCAGTTAATTTTGGAGAAGCATAAATGCTTTCAAGCACCTATTTCTTGCATAATATTTTTTAATTTTTGAAAACATATAATTGTAAAGATTTTTATTTTGTTTGGTAAAATTATAAGTGATTCTGAGATAGATCATATCCTCAAGATGGCGTATTTGGTTTTACAGGATTTGAAATAATTGGACTCGCTCCATTTTGTAAAATTCTAAAACTAACACTGTGTATAAAATCGAGTTTAGAATGATCCAAGTTGTAACCAATCGTAACATTTATACTCAATTTTAGCCTTTTTAATTTAAGATTAGAATCAGTTTTAGCTAATTTTAAATATTTCTATAATAAAGTATTAATAACTAGAAGTGTGATTTTTTGCACAGTTTAAATATTTGAAACGTTTCGGATAATACAATTTAAAGAGGAGATATCTTTATGATTTCAAAGTACTGCAGACTGAGTAATTCTCATTCTGATTTAATTATTAAAACCCATCCACATGCAGAGATTATTTATTGGGGCTCTGCGCTGAAACATTTTTCACCAGATGACTGCGCTAGTCTGGAAAGACCGGTTGCGAATGGTCGTTTGGATGTTGATACTCCACTGACACTTATGGCTGAAAATGGCTTGGGACTTTTTAGTTCTTCAGGACTGGAAGGACATAGAAATGGACTAGATGCATATCCTATCTTTCATACGGTTGATGTTGAACATACTAAAAATACCCTGAAACTTACTAGTGAAGATTCTATAGCCGGCCTACGTATGGTCAGTGAGTTGATTATGACTTCATCAGGGGTTTTAAAAGTTCGTCATGCACTGACCAATCTTAAAGATGATGACTGGTGGATAAATCGTTTCGCTATCACTCTACCGGTAGTTGAACGTGCACAAGAAGTTATGGCCTTTCATGGACGCTGGACTCGTGAGTTTCAGCCGCACAGGGTGCGTGTGGATCATGATGCTTTTGTGTTGGAAAATCGCAGAGGACGGACATCTCATGAGCATTTTCCGGCGTTGATTGTCGGCACACCTGGCTTCTCAGAGCAACAAGGAGAGGTGTGGGCAGTACATCTAGGGTGGAGTGGAAATCATCGTATGAGATGTGAGGCAAAAACTGACGGTAGGCGTTACCTACAGGCAGAAGCTTTGTGGATGCCTGGTGAAAAAGCTATTAAGAAGGATGAAACCCTGTACACACCTTGGTTATATGCCTGCCACTCTGTGGATGGTCTTAATGGAATGAGTCAGCAATACCATTGTTTTTTACGTGATGAAATTATCCGTTTTCCTGAGAATAAAAGCCGCCCTGTACATCTTAATACTTGGGAAGGTATTTTTTTCGATCATAATCCTGATTACATCATGCAGATGGCTGATCGAGCAGCATCACTGGGTGTTGAGCGTTTCATTATTGATGATGGTTGGTTTAAAGGACGTAATGATGACCACGCTGCTCTTGGCGACTGGTATATAGATGAAAAGAAATATCCAAACGGGCTGATGCCAGTTATTAAGCATGTGAAATCTCTTGGTATGGAATTTGGCATATGGGTTGAACCAGAAATGATTAACCCAGATTCTGATTTATTTCGTCTTCATCCGGATTGGATATTGTCAATGCCAGGATATTCCCAACCAACTGGAAGATATCAGTATGTTCTTAATCTGAATATTCCAGAGGCCTTTGATTATATTTATGAGCGTTTATCATGGTTACTGGGAGAACATCCTATTGATTATGTGAAATGGGATATGAATCGTGAGCTTGTGCAGGCTGGATATGAAGGCCGTGCAGCAGCAGATGCACAGACTTGTCAGTTCTACAGGTTACTTGATCTCCTTCGCGAACGCTTTCCACATGTTGAGTTTGAGTCTTGTTCTTCCGGTGGTGGGCGTATTGATTTTGAAGTTCTGAAACGCACACATCGGTTTTGGGCATCTGATAATAATGATGCACTGGAGCGTTGCACCATACAGCGTGGTATGAGTTATTTTTTCCCTCCGGAGGTGATGGGGGCTCATATTGGTCCTAGTCGTTGCCATACAACTTTCCGGCAGCACAGTATCGCTTTTCGTGGTTTGACTGCATTATTCGGTCATATGGGACTAGAACTGGATCCGGTGGCCGCAGATGAGATAGAATCTGAGGGTTATCGTCGTTATGCTTTACTCTATAAAGAATGGAGAAAACTAATTCATACAGGTGTTTTCTGGCGTGTGGATATGCCAGATTCTTCGATACAGGTTCAAGGAGTAGTTAGCCCTGATCAGTCTCAGGCACTTTTTATGATCAGTCAGCTTGCAATGCCGGATTACACCTTACCTGGCATACTTCGTTTTCCTGGACTGGTAGCAGAAGCACGTTATCGTATTAAGGTTATTGATCACCCAGAAATTCAGGTGGTCGGCGAAGGTGGCCATACTATGCGCAAATTACCACTCTGGATGAACCAGTCTTTAGAGGCTAGTGGTGAATGGTTGACACAAGGAGGAATTCAACTTCCTATACTGGATCCAGAGAGTGCAATTTTAATTGCACTTGAAAGAGTGTGAGAAGAGTAAGAATAATGAATTCTGTAAGTATATATAAGAATCCAGATTTCTGGATTTTCGGTCCATTTTTCTTTATCTATTTTTTCATCATGGCAATCTATTTTCCGTTTTTTCCTATATGGTTGTCCGATGTGATCGGACTCAGTAAAATGGAAACAGGTATAGTCTTTTCATTTATGTCTTTGCTTGGTATCATTTTACAGCCATTATTTGGGTTTATATCAGATCGCTTGGGACTGAAAAAAAATCTAATCTTTAGTATCAGCTTGTTGTTGTTATTTTTCGCTCCCTTTTTTTTATATGTATTTGCACCCCTGCTGCTCTTTAATATCTGGATAGGTGCACTGGTTGGTGCTGTCTATGTCGGTATTGTATTTAGTGCAGGTGCTCCAACTATCGAAGCCTATATAGAGCGGGTCAGTCGCCGTAGTGGATTTGAATACGGTAAAGTAAGAATGTTTGGGTGCTATGGTTGGGGGATATCTGCGAGTATAACAGGAATACTTTTTAGTATAGATCCTTCCATTGTTTTTTGGATAGGATCTGGATTTGGTGCATTATTGCTTTTTTTATTGTATTTGGCGAGCCGTACCGGCCAGACGGCAAAGGTTTTGAATATACAGGGTGTCAACTCTTCCTTGGTTTCTGCTAAAACAGTCTTTAGTTTGTTTCGCATGCGTCAAATGTGGATGTTTGTTTTATATGTGATTGGTGTAGCATGTATCTATGATGTATTTGATCAGCAATTTGCCACCTTTTTTCGTTCATTTTTTGATACTCATGAGGCAGGAACACAGGTATTCGGGTTTGCTACCACCGCGGGTGAGTTTTGTAATGGTATTGTTATGTTTTTTGTACCATGGATAATTAATCGTATTGGTGCTAAAAATGCCCTTCTTGTTGCAGGCTTAATTATGACCATCCGCATTACCGGTTCTTCTTTTGCTACCACTATTACAGAAGTTGTAATTTTAAAAATGCTTCACTGTCTTGAAGTTCCATTTTTATTAGTAGGGGTGTTTAAATATACTACGGTAATATTTAGTACTCGATTGTCAGCGACTGTTTATTTGGTCGGTTTTAATCTTTCCAAACTACTTGCCGCAATACCTCTTTCTACCTTTGCTGGCTATTTGTATGATCATATAGGATTTCAGAATACGTATCTTATGCTAGGGATGATTGCTCTGATTGTTACTGTGATATCAGCTTTCACGCTTACTTCCCATAAAAGGATTTTAACATAGAGAATTTGAAATAAGGAGTTTTTTTTGGGGTCTCGACGGGTTCTTTTTTATACCCCAAAAACTCCTTACCAATATCAAAAAGTGTGAGCGGTTTAGGTTTATTGCTTTTCTGTTAATATTAAAGCTTTAATTTTACCTTTTTGAGATATAAAAACAATTTTTTTAAATGTTGTTTAGTACTTGCTAAACCTTCTATTTATGTTTTAAGTTTCAATTTTTAAATAACATTGATTTTAATAATACTCACAAACCTATTTAAAGCAATGCTACTATCTTGATATGGATTGATATTTTTGATTATAGATGCTTTAAAAAGGCATATAATTTGTAATAAGGTCTATTTTGTTTTTGTATACAGAATTTTTTAAAGAGTTTTAGCTTCTAGTTTCTTTTCCAATTTGATTATAATTTGATCTATTACTATACATTAGAAAAAACATAAGACTTAAGTTTTTATCAGAAATTTTTACAAAATTTTTTTATAACGAATTTTTTACTTCTTGTTTTAAAGTATTGATACCCATTTTAAAATTCTACCCACTGTGTGATCCTAGTAGTATTAGAAACATTAGTTTTTTCTTTAATAAATGGTTAAAAACGATTATCTTTTGTAGCTAATTCTAAATCATCTCTTCAGGAAAAAAATTCTTTCAATTATTTCATTAAGGATATCGAATTGCTCTGAATTATTAAAGAATATTTTTGCTCTATAGTTTTGGACAAATATTTTTTCAGAATTTTTATAAGTATTAGCAAAAACCATACTTGGAACATTAAAACCTGCTAAAGCTAAAAACGACAAAGCGTTTTTATAACTTTGATTTTCTTTCATGGTTAAATTTCCATACCGATAAAATTATTCTGAAATTATAATATTTTTATAAAATTTGTTCTATAAGAAAATTAAAATCTTAGTCAAAAGAGATTACAAGGAAGAATTATAATTTTATTACAAAATAAATTTCTCTAGCAAATTTATAGCTAGAGAAATTTATATCAAGCCACAAATTCAATAAAAGCCATTTCGGCAGCATCGCCACGACGAATTCTTGTTTTTATAATTCTAGTGTAGCCACCGTTTCTTTCTTTAAATTTCGGAGCAATTTCTGTTACTAGTTTATTAGTAGCGTTTTTATCTTGCAAGGAAGCAAAAACAGCTCTATGAGCATTGAAATCGCCCAATCTAGCTCTAGTAATAAGTCTTTCTACATATCCTCTTAATTCTTTAGCTTTTGGTAATGTTGTTTCGATTTTACCATTATTAACCAAAGCAATTGTTAAATTTTTTAACAAAGCAGCACGATGAGATGAAGTTCTGCCAAGTTTTCTATATCCGTGTTTATGTCTCATTTTTTATCCTTCATTTTGTGCTTTTAATTCAGCAATTTTTTTGCTTAATATGTCTCTGTTATCACTTAATTTAGAAGTTCCTACAGGAAAACCTATACTTTCCATGATGCTTTTGATTTCATCAAGTGATTTTTTACCTAAATTTTTAAGCCCTGCAAGTTCATTTACACTCATTAAAGCAAGTTCGCCTATATAAACGACTCCTGCTTTTTCAAGGCAGTTGTAACTTCTTGCACTTAAATTTAAATCAGTAATATTTTGCAATAATTTAGTATTTTCTAATTCATTGCTAGTGGCTTGATTTTTAATAATACTTCTAACATTAGTGATTTTATCAAAAACTGATAATTGTTTATACATAGCTTCTAAGGCATTTTGAAAAGCTTCATTTGGAGTGATTTGTCCATCTGTTGTTATAGTTAAAACCACTTTTTCATAATCGGGATTATCTTCAAATAAAACTTTTTCAATATCATAAGTAGCTTCTCTTACAGGAGTAAAAAAGGCATCAAGAGCGATAAATTTTGGATCATTTAAAAGCTCTTTTGTTTCTTCGCTTGGCACGTAACCAATTCCTTTTTCTATAATCAAAGTAAATTTAAGTTCCGCATCTTCATTGATAGTTGCTAAATATGCATCAGTATTTACCACTTCAACTTGATTGTTGTTTAAATCTTTGCCATAAATTTCTTTAGGACCTTTAAAACTAAATTCTACTATTTCTTTATCGGCATTACTTTTAAGTTTAAAGCGTAATTTTTTAAGATTGATAATAAAAAGTGCTACATCTTCGAACATACCACGCATACTGTCAAATTCGTGAGACACTCCATCAATATGAATTGCAGTTGGAGCGTAGCCTATAGTGCTTGTATAAAGCAAACGACGTAAAGGGTGAGCTAAAGTAATCCCATAGCCAATTTCAAAAGGCCAAGCACTAATTTTAGCCACAGTGTCGCTAATATTTTCTATCGTAAATTCTGTCGGTGTATAAGCAGATGTTGTAATTTTTCTCATATCTAACTCCTATTACTTAGAGTAAAGCTCAACTATAAATCTTTCCTCTACAGGAATAACAACTTCTTCTCTTTCAGGTTTTCTTGTAAAAATTCCAAATCTTTTATCTTTTTCTACATCAACCCAAGCAACTATACCAGTTTGTGCTGTAAGTTCTATCGCTCTTGTAATTTGAGGATTGTTTTTGCTTTTTTCGATAATTTCGATTTTAGCACCTGCCTCAACTCTAAAACTTGGGATATCCACTCTTTTACCATTCACTAAAATATGCCCATGGGTTACAAGTTGTCTTGCAAAACGACGAGTGGTTGCAAATCCCATTCTATAAACTACATTGTCTAATCTTTGCTCTAAAAGTTGGATAAGTAAAACCCCTGTATTACCATCTTTTCTAGCTGCCTCTGCAAAAAGTCTTCTAAATTGCTTTTCGCTAACTCCATACATAAATTTAGCTTTTTGTTTTTCTCTTAATTGAAGTCCATATTCGCTAATTTTACCTTTTCTTGCTCCGTGTTGACCTGGTGCATAAGGGCGTTTATCTAATGCGCTTTTCCCTGCTAATCTTCTTTCTCCTTTTAATGCCAAGCTAACACCAAAGCGTCTTTCTAATTTTTCTACTGGTCCTCTATATCTTGCCATAATAATCTCCTAAATTTTTCTTATATCTTAGACACGACGACGCTTAGGCGGTCTGCAACCATTGTGAGCCAATGGAGTGATATCTTTTAAGAAAGTAACTTTAATCCCTTCCATAGCACCTACGCTTTTTACAGCAGTTTCTCTACCGCTTCCAGGTCCTTGCACTTTTATGCCTACTTCTTTAATCCCGTGTTCTTTTGCTTTATTTAAAGCGTCTTCTACTGCTTGTTGTGCTGCATAAGGGGTTGATTTTTTAGAACCTTTAAATCCTAAACCACCTGCACTGCTCCAAGCAATCGCATTTCCCATTTCATCTGTAACTGTTACCATGGTATTGTTAAAAGTTGCACTGATATATACAATACCCTTTGCTATATTTTTTTTAACTACTTTTTTCTTTACAATTTTTCTTTTAGCCATTTTTTATCCTTATGATTTTGCACCAACGGTTTTTCTTTTACCCTTGCGAGTTCTAGCATTTGTTTTTGTTTTTTGACCACGAACAGGCAAGCCTTTTCTATGTCTTAAACCTCTAAAACTTCCCAAATCCATAAGAGCTTTGATATCCATAGCAACTTGTTTTCTAAGATCCCCTTCAACCATATAGTTTTCTTGGATTTCTTTTCTGATTGCTGCTGCTTCATCTTCGCTAAGCTCATGCACTCTTTTATCATAAGAAATTCCTGTTTTGTCAAGAATTTTTCTTGATGTAAAAAGCCCTATACCGTAAATATAAGTAAGTCCATACTCAATTCTTTTTTTCTTTGGTAAATCAACACCTGCAATACGAGCCATGTTTATCCTTGTCTTTGTTTATGTTTTGGATTTTCGCAAATAATGCGAACTACGCCTTTACGGCGAACTACTTTGCACTTGTCGCACATTTTTTTAACAGATGGTCTCACTTTCATGAGCGTCTCCTTATTAAGTAAATTCCACTTGATTTGCGACTGCATCAGGTTTTATGAATAACCAACTATTTTTAAAATAAGTGGTGAATTTTAAAAATACTTCTTTCATAGTTCGATACAAAATGTCGCAAAAATGCTAATTTTATCGAAAAAAAACTTTTAATTAGCTTATTTATATCTAAAAGTAATGCGTCCTTTATCAAGACTATAAGGGGTAAGTTCTACTTTAACTTTATCACCAGGCATAATTCTTATATAATGCATACGCATTTTTCCTGCAATGTGACAAAGAATGACATGTTTATTGTCTAATTCTACTTTAAAATTTGCATTGGGTAATGCTTCAAGTACTGTTCCGTCAATTTCTATTACATCATCTTTTGCCAAAAGTTTTCTCCTTTTAATTTTTAAAATGTAAAAATTATTCTATCAAAAATTATTAAAAAATTTACTTATTTTTTGTTATTTATCGTTTGATATTTTTTTGATAAAATAAAAACAACCAAATCTTTATAAAAAGGAGATGAAATAATGATCGATTATAAAATTTTAGACAATGGAAGAATTTATAGCAAGGGCTATGCCATGCTTAGCAAGGATGCAAAATTTACCCCATTTGAATTTTCTCGTCATGCTATAGGCGATAATGATATTTTGATAAAAATTTTATACGCAGGAATTTGTCATAGCGATGTGCATACTGCAAAAAGTGAGTGGGGATCGACTATTTATCCTTGTGTTCCTGGCCATGAGATCGCTGGAGAGGTTATTGCTGTGGGTAAAAATGTGAGTAAATTTAAAGTAGGCGATTATGCGGGTGTGGGTTGTATGGTAAATTCTTGTGGAGAATGCGAAGCTTGCAAGCAATCACAAGAGCAATTTTGCGAAAATGGAAAAACAATCTATACTTATAATTGTAAAGATATTTTTCATAATAATGAAATCACTTATGGTGGTTATTCTAACAATATAGTCGTGAGTGAAAAATTTGCCGTTTGTGTTCCTAAAGATGCGCCTCTTGAGAAAGTTGCCCCTTTACTTTGTGCGGGTATTACAACTTACTCACCTTTAAAATTTTCTAAGATTAAAGAAGGATCTTATGTTGGTGTAGCAGGATTTGGTGGACTTGGAATGATGGCGGTTAAATATGCTGTCAAATTAGGTGCAAAAGTCAGTGTTTTTGCACGAAATGAAAATAAAAAAAGCGATGCTTTAGCAATGGGTGTAAGTTCTTTTTATACAAGCACGGATAAAGATGTAGTTAAAGAACGTTTTGATTTGATTATCTCAACCATTCCAACCCCATATGATCCTTCTGTTTATCTTGATTTGCTTAAATTTGGAGGAGAATTTGCTGTAGTAGGACTTCCACCTGTTGAGCATAAAATAGGAATTCAAATCAATACTTTAATCCATAAAGCAGGAAAAAGAGTTTATGGATCTTTAATAGGTGGGATAGCTGAAACTCAAGAAATGCTTGATTTTTCACTTAAAAATAAAATTTACCCAGAAACCGAGCTAATCACTCCACAAGAAATCGATAAAGCTTATGAAAATTTAACTTCCGGAAAAGCAAAATTTCGCTACGTAATCGATATGAGAAAAGAATAAATTTTTTAATCAGCGATCAAAAATAAGATCGCTGATATTAAAATTTCTTTCTTCGGCAATTTTTAAAAGTTCTTGTAAAGTTTTTTCATCTAGTTTTTCTCTTGCTAAAATCCATAAATATTTTTTATCAGGACTTCCTACGATGGCTACTTTATATTCTGTATCTATAAAGATAATTTCATAATTGGTTTTGTTAAAAAGATTCATAAAAAAATTAAAGCTTACGGCTAATTTTCGATTAGCATTTAGCTTTGCTTTACCTTTAATGCTTGAAATTTCATTTTCTTTTTGGCAAAAATTTTCTATCTCTATATAAGGAGTTTCACCTTTGTATTTTAATGTGTATTTAGCCTTTGAGCTTTGGCAAGTTTTTTGAAAAAAATTTGGTTTTCTAGCAATCTCAAGCCATTCACCCATATAATTTTGTAAATTTATATCACCAATTAGTTCTATCATAAATTTATCCTTTTTTAAAATTTTAATATTTATAAGCTTATATATTTTTTAGATGATTTATATTTTGGTTATCGTTAAAGAGTTAAAATATTTTAAAATTATTTTGAAAGGTATAAGTGATGAAAAATGTATTTTTAATTAATGGAGCAAAAGAATTTGGACATTCTAAGGGTCAGCTTAATCTCACTTTGCATAATCATGCTGTTAAAATTTTAAGCGATTTGGGATTTGAAATTTTACAAACGCACATTGATAAAGGTTATAATGTGCAAGAAGAATTAGAAAAATTTTTAAAATCTGATGTTATTATATATCAAATGCCAACTTGGTGGATGGGTGAACCTTGGATTGTTAAAAGATACATCGATGAAGTTTTTACAGCAGGGCATGGCAAACTTTATACTAATGATGGAAGAAGTCATGAAAATCCTAAGAAAAATTATGGAAAAGGTGGTTTAGCTAAAGATAAAAAATATATGTTTAGCTTGACTTGGAATGCCCCAATTGATGCTTTTAATGATAAAAACGAATTTTTTGAAGGTAAGGGCGTGGATATGGTGTATTGGCATTTACATAAAGCTCACGAGTTTTTAGGTATGAAGGCTTTAGAAACCTTTATGTGCAATGATGTGATGAAAAATCCACAGATTGAAAAATACCTAAGTGACTATGAAGCACATTTGAAAAAAGTTTTTAAATAAAATCTAAAATTAAGTTTTATTTAGATTTAAATTAATAAATTCTTTCAAAGCATTTTCAAGCTCGTTTCTTTTTATTGTAATGCTTTGAGTTATTTTTCTTGATATGTGCATTCTAGTATAAAGGTAAAATATTTATTTTAATTTTTACAAATACTATATTTACACCAATAAATATATAATTTATAAAGATTTTTTTAAAATAAATTTCAAAGGTTTCATAAAAGGTTTTTTTTGCTATCCATTATGAAAGTTTTAGACTAGCGATAAATTTTCTAAAAAGTCTATAGAATCTAAAATGTGAAAATTTAGATTGTGTGATAGTAATAAAAGTATTATCTTTTAAATTTCCTTTAATTTTTTTCTTTTTAATTTCATAAATATAAGGTTTATAAACTAGAGAATCGAGCTTGTAAATTGTTTTTTAGAGTTTGTGCCTTGAAGATATTTTTTACCTTTAATAATAATTTGATAAAAATCTATAGCCACAACTCTATTTATTATTTTATCCTGTTTTTTATAGGACTATAATAATTTTTTCCAAAAATATAAAAATCAAAGATAAGATAATGTAAAAATCGGAGCATTTTCATTTCATCAACTTTAAAATCATTATTTAGAATTCTAAGAATTGAATTTTTAAGTTCAAATTCATTTCTTGCTTGTAAATTAAATCATTAAAAGCATAGAATGCCCCACCGCAGATTATGCAAGGTTTTTGCATCATTAAAGCATATAATCCAACGCCAGAATTTTATTAATACGCAAGCTTCACAAATTTGTATAAGATCTAAAAAAATTGTATCATCAGGAGCAAAAAGTAAATTTTTATAAACCTTTTTATTTAGTGTTAAATCTAAAGGGTATTTTTTGGCTATAAATATTACATCTTATTTTATAAACTCTTTGGCTAATTTATCAACGATTTTTAAGAAACCTTGATAATCAAAAGGTGGTTTGGAAAAATATTTAATGACTGTATCACTTGGAACTTGTAAAGCTATAAAGATAACTTTATTTATGGCGGATTCCTAGTGTTCTACGAAGTTCTATTTCACTTTGTCTTAAGTCTTGTTTTTCAAGGTAATTTTCATTGTAAAAAAGTTCTTTATTAATGAAATTTTTTGTTTTTAAAATTTGTTCCTCGTTTAAAATTTTATTCCAATTTTTTTCATCATAGGAATTAGAATCATAATTAAAACCTTCATCGAAAAACCAACTATCATTTATCGCCCCTCTTTCCCAAATTATATAGGGAATTTTGCTCTTTGCAAAATTGATAAATTTTTAAGTCTTAATTCATTATCATAGGGGTTAAAAAGTATAATATTTGAAATTTCATTATTTTTTAAAAAAATCAAAAACGCTTTTTTATTAAGTTTTGGTTCGTTTTCATAATAATCAAAAAAATCTCCTTCTAATTTAAAAATACATTCTCCAATAAAAACACTGATTTGATTTAAAATGCGATGAGAAGTGGAATTTTCCTGAAATAAAGCAAGATTTTTTTTATTTTTTACAGAATTTTCTTGCAAAGACTCTATAAAATGATTTTTTTTAGATAGGTTTTTAAAAAATTTTTTATGATTGGAATCTCTATTATTAAAATATCCATTTTGATTAGGCTCTATGTGCCAAAGATGATAAAGATAGATTCCATAAACGGCTGCTTCATTTCCTACTATTGAAAATAAAGCCCTAAAGCCTTTAAAATCATTAAAATTCCAATTTCTATAATCAAAATCTAAGTTATTTGGCAGGGCTTCAAAAGTAGCACAATTTTTTAAAATTCGCATCATTAGATCAAAATCTTCATAGCCATGCCCTATAAATTCCTTATCATTTCCACCGAGTTCTAAAAATTTAAAGCGATTCATTACAATAGTACTTGAAGCAGGAGTTAAGAATTTTATAAATTTTTTGTCAAACAGTAAATCCTGCTTAATTATATTATCCCATAAAGAAAGTTTGCGATTTTGTAAAATTTCCGTACCCAATTCATTTAAAAATACACAAGGTAAAACTAAAAAAGCATTGGGATTTTTATCTATTTCTTTTATAGAGATGAGTTCTAAAATATTTTCTAAATTTTTTTCACTTATAACACAATCGACATCCAAAGACATTACTACATCACTTTTTGCATTGATAACACCCAAATTTCTGCATTGTCCTGTAGAAAAAACTTTACTAGCTTGTTGAATTTCATCTTTAATGTAACGATGCCCTTGATTTTCAATTAAAATTTTAAGTTCTGGATGTTCTATCGACGAAAAACCTTCTACAAAAATATACTCAACTGATTCATTACTAACATAGTGTTGAGCTTTTTCTATTACTCTTTCTTTGATATAAGGACGCTCTTTGCTTGTCCCAAAAGGAATGATTATAGATAACTTTGCCAAATTTTTCAACCTTAACTTAAATAATAAATATATTTTTATAGAAAAAATATAAAATTATAGATAATCGATACTTAAATTATACTTTTACGATAATAAATTGGCTTATTATTATTATATAAACTATAAATTAAAAGTGGAAAAATGAAAGTTGTCGATAGAATCAATGAAATTTTAAAAGAAAAAAATATCAGCAAAAAGGAATTAGCCAATCGCTTGATTAATCTAGGAATGAAAGCCAATAAGACCGGAGAAATTCCTACACTTTCAAGTATCTATGCATATTTAAACGGAAATATCGATATCAAAGCCGATATGATACCTTTTATTGCCGATGCTTTGGGGATTTTTGAACAAGAGCTTTTTAGCGATAAAAAAGAAGAGAATTTTAAAATTATCAATAAGCTTTATAAAAACAAACCTTTGCATCAAAATTATGCCGAGCTTATAGAACTTTTTGAATTTTTATCGCCAAAAAATTTAGAAATTTTAGAAGAAATTTTACTTGAAAATAAAGCAAAAAGCTTAGAAATTAGCTCTTTGCTTAGAAAAAAATTTTAATCCTTTCTTGTTTTAGCATCCACTATAAATAAAGGTTTATAGAGTAGTTTAAATCCGCTAATAAAACTTAAAGTATCATCATTTGTAAGCCAATTGATGAATTTTTTTGCTTCAGTGTAATTAACATTTTTGCAATGCTTTGGATTTACCGCGATTACAGAATAAAAATTTTTCAATCTATCATCACCTTCATTAACGATGATCAAATTTGGTTTTCCTTTTTCATTAAATTCATACTTGATATAAGTACCACGATCGGTTAAAATCACCCCTTTTTTTTCTTCAGCGATTTTAATACTTGCGAGCATTCCTTGTCCGCTTTGTTGATACCAGCTTTCTTTTTCTGGAACTTTACCTATGCTTTTCCACAAGCTTTTTTCTTTATTATCGGTGCCTGATTTGTCCCCTCTTGAAATAAAGGTTAATTTTTCATCTCTTATAAGTTTTAAACTCTCTTCTAAATTTTTACCCTTAAATTTTGGTGCTAAAGATTTATCCGCAATAATTACAAAATCATTATACATTACAGGAGTTCTATCAACTCCATAACCTTTTTTGATGAATTCCTTTTCAGCTTTTGGAGAATGCACAAAAAGCACATCTGCATTACAATCTTCACCCATTTTCAAAGCCGCACCTGTGCCAACAGCAACCCATTTTAAAGTATTGCCTGTTTCTTGCTTATAAAGAGGTTGTAAGCCATCGAGCAAGCCTGTATTGTCAGTGCTTGTTGTGGTTGCCATTCTTAATTCTACTGCTTGAATATTTAAAGCCAAAAACAATCCTAGAAATATCGTTTTTTTCATCTTTTTCCTCTAAAAATTTTTACAAATATAATGTAGAAAGATTTTAACATAAATTATGCTAAAATTTCTTAATTTATTTTTTTTGGACTTGTGAATTTGGAATATATTTTTGATGGTTTTAAGCAAGCTTTATTATTGTTATTAAATGCTGATGATAGTGTGATTTCAGCCATAAAAAACAACCATGTTAAGTTCTAGTATATCTATAGTTTTAGCTTTACTAGTAGGCTTTCCTTTGGGTTTTCTTTTAGGTTTTTTTAATTTTAAATTTAAACGTTTTTTAAGGCTTATAATTGACACAAGTCTTCTTTTCCAACGGTAGCTGTAGGATTAATTTTATACGCTTTGATTTCAAATCGTGGACCTTTAGGGGAACTTAGCTTACTTTTTACCATAAAAGCTTTAATTTTAGGTCAATTTATACTAGCCTTACCCATAGCAATAGCTCTTTTTGTGAATTTAGTTGAAAATATTAGTAAAAAGCAATTATTGTATATTAAATCTTTACATTTAAACAAAATAAAACTTATAGTAACGATTATTTATGAATTACGCTTTGCTCTTGTAAGCGTTATAGCTTTAGTTTATGGACGCATTGTTGCTGAGATAGATGTAGCCATGATAGTGGGCGGAAATATCAAATACGATACAAGAACGATTACAACGGCAATTTCTTTAGAAACCAATAAAGGTGAATTTGCCAGTGGCATTGCTCTTGCTTTGGTTTTGATTTTGATAGCTTTTGTTTTAAATTGCATCATTTATAAATTAAAAGGGATTAAGTGATAGAGCTTAATAATTTTAGTTTTAGTTATAATCAAAAAATATTTTAAATATTAAAAATTAGTTTTAGATACTAGTAAAATCAGTATTTTAATGGGTTTAAATGGGAGCGGAAAATCTACACTTTTAAGAATTCTTAAATTTCTTGAAGGTGATTTTGAAAATATTTCTTATTTTGGAAAAATACATTTAAATTCAGATGAAAAGCGTCAAATTTATCTTCTTTTTCCAGAACCTATATTTCTAAATCGTAGTATTGAAAAAAATTTTTCATTTCTTTTAAAAAACTTATAAAATTGATTTAAAAGAAAGTCAAAATTGCATCGATGAAACTTTTAATTTGCTTGAGATCGACAAAAGTTTGCTTAAAAAACATCCCAATGAACTTTCCTCAGGACAAAGTCAAAAACTTGCTTTTGCTTTGGCTTTAAGTGGTTCGTGCAAAATATTATTTATTAGACGAGCCTAGTGCTTTTTTAGATCAAAAAACAGCTATTTTGTTTAAAAAAGCAATTTTATTTATGCAAAAAACTTACAATAGCGGCTTTTTAATTGCAAGTCATGATAAAGTTTTTTTAGATTCTTTAGTACAAAAAAAGATATTACTTGCATTCTGGTGAAATTTTGGAATTTGAAAATACTAATGTTTTTGATCTTGAAAATAAGGGAATTTATTTTGATCGTTTTATAGATTTTAGTCCTTATATGGAAAAAAATTCAAGTAAAATAGCAATAAATCCTTATAAAATTTCTTTTGCAAAAGAAAAAGATAATTTAGATCATGCTTTTGATTTTATTATTGATAAATGTTTAGTTATAGATTTAAGAACTAGAAAGGATTTTATTTTTGTGCGTATTAAAATTCAAGATAAAATTTTAGAATTTGCCTTAAGTCAAGAGCAATTTAACAAAAGTGGTTTAAATTTATATAATGAAATTATTCTTGCGTTTAATCAAGATGCTATTTATTTTTTAGATTAACATAATTTTTGTAAAATCATTTTTTTAAGATTAAAATTCAATTGTAATTTAAAAAATATTAATAGAAAATCGTTATTGATTTTAGTTTAAAAATAAAGGATTATTATGTTTCAAACTTGTATTTTTCCTGCAGCTGGCTATGGGACTAGATTTTTACCCGCTACAAAAAGTTTGCCTAAGGAAATGTTGCCTATACTTACTAAACCTTTAATTCATTATGGAGTCGATGAGGCTTTAGAAGCTGGGATGGATAATATGGGTTTTGTTACAGGAAGAGGCAAGAGAGCTTTAGAGGATTATTTTGATATTTCTTATGAGCTAGAACATCAAATTTCTGGAACAAAAAAAGAATATTTACTTAAAGATATAAGATCTTTAATCGATCGTTGCACTTTTATCTTTACACGTCAAAATGAAATGCGTGGATTAGGTGATGCAGTACTTAAAGGTAAATCTTTAGTGCGAGATGAGGCTTTTGGAGTTATTTTGGCTGATGATTTATGCGTGAATGAAAACGGCTTAAATGTAATGGCACAAATGGTTAAGATTTATGAAAAATATCGTTGTACTGTTATAGCGGTTATGGAGGTACCAAAAGAACAAGTTTGTAATTATGGAGTGATCGCTGGAAATACAGTAGAGGAAAATTTGATCATGGTAAATTCTATGATAGAAAAGCCTGATCCTGATGAGGCTCCGAGTAATTTAGCTATTATTGGGAGATATATTTTAACTTCTGATATTTTTGAAATTTTAGAAAATACCCAAGAGGGTAAAAATGGAGAAATTCAACTCACCGATGCACTTTTAACTCAAGCAACTAATGGTATGGTTTTAGCTTATAAATTTGAAGGAAAGCGTTTTGATTGCGGTAGTGTAGAGGGTTTTGTCGAAGCGACCAATTATTTTTATAAAAAAAGCAAGTGTTAAAAAATTTGATTTTAATGATAAGTTTATTGATTTTATGTAATAAAAATCACTAGTCAAGCTAGATTGAGGTTGGAAAATTGATTTTAAAAAATATTTTAAAATCCTAGTATTTTTTTAAATAAAAAGAGTATAATAATTATAAATAAATTTTATAATATAAATTTTTAACTAATAATAATTATTATTTAAGAATTTTGTGTTATAATTTTAAAAAATAAAAAAGGAGTTACAATGTCAGTTGTTAAACAATTATTACAAATGCAAGCGGATGCTCATCATTTATGGATTAAATTCCATAATTATCATTGGAATGTAAAAGGTTTGCAATTTTTTTCAATCCACGAATACACAGAAAAAGCTTATGAAGAGATGGCAGAGCTTTTTGATGATTGTGCTGAAAGAGTATTGCAACTTGGTGAAAAAGCCATCACTTGTCAAAAAGTATTGATGGAAAATGCTAAAAGCCCTAAAGTGGGTAAAGATTGCTTTACGCCAACTGAAGTTATTGAGCTAATCAAACAAGATTACGAATATCTTTTGGCTGAATTTAAAAAATTAAACGAAGCATCAGAAAAAGCAGGAGATACAACTACAGCAGCATTTGCACAAGAAAATATTGCAAAATATGAAAAAAGTCTTTGGATGCTTAGATCCACTTTACAAAATACTTGCAAAATGTAATTAGAAAGGGGTTTTTACCCCTTTATGATTTTGATACCTTTTTAAATTTATCCTTTAAGAAATCTTTAACTCTTCAAGAATTAGATTTTAAAGAAAAATTATATTCTCAATTCCAAAAAGATAAAGATGATTTGATTAAGATATATCATTATTCTTTGCTTTCACATGCTGCTTATTTGAATTTGGACTCAAAAGATATGTTTTATCAAATTAAACAAAAAGAACTTTTTAAAGTTTTAACAAATTCTTCTTATGAAAATGGTATAGCTATAGGCAAATTTGATCCTTTTATAGCATTTTATTTTATAAAAAATTTTGTTTTACTCGCTCATATCAATGAAAATTTTTCAGAGTCTAAGGGTGGTTTTAGGGCAAGTTTATTTCAAGATAAAAACACTCAAGAATTTATTTTAGCCATTGCTGGGAGTGATTTAAGACCGATTAAATTTGACTTCGGAGATATTTGGAGTGATTTTTTAATTTTAAATCACAAAATTCCTAAAGCGCAATATTTGTCCTTGTGTTCTTTTTATAAAAAAATAAAATCACAATTTCAATTTAGAAAAATTACTTTGGTGGGCCATTCTTTAGGTGGGTATTTAGCACAAATTTTCATAGCACGTCTTAGCTTTGCTGTGGATAAAATTTATACTTTTCAAGCTCCTGGACTTTCTAAAAATATAAGAAATAATATTTTTAATCATCTTGATTATATAAAAAATAATTCTTATCATTTTTATACGTATCATTTGGCTAAGGAGCAAATTTATTGGCATCATTTTAATTTTGTTCAGGCTTTGCATTCTAAAATAGGAAATAAGATTGTATTGAATTTAGGAACGAGACTGCATCATCCAAAACTTTGTCCTGTTGTGATGCATAAAGTTTTAAAACTTTTATGAAGAAAAAATTATTATAATTTCCTTTTTAAAAGGAAAAAAATGAAAATATTAAATTTTTTTTATGAAAATGCATCCAAATTTGAAATGAGCTATGAAAGAAAGGTGCAAATTTCACATGCTAATATCATTCTTAAGGGCCCGAAAAAATCAGGCAAAAAAACCTTGATTTTTAATTATTTATCTCAATTTAAACAAGAAGAGATTTTATTTTTAAATTTTAATGATATACGTTTTGAAAAAGAGAGTCTAAAGCAACTTGGATTTTTTTTACAAAATAATATTCAAATTAAAATTCTTTGTCTTTATGGAGTAGATTTTTCTTTGGATTTAAAAGATATAAAAATTCCTATTATTATAAGCACAAACAGAAAAGATTTGTATATTGATGGTTTTAAAGAATTACAATTGGATTATTTTGATTTTGAAGAATTTATAAGTATTAATAAAAATTTGCCTATCAATCATTTAGTAGGTCTTTTTTTGCAAATAGGTCGTAGTGAATTGAGTCAAAAAAATGAGCTTTTAAAACATAATTTTAATTCTTTAGAAATTGAAATTTTAAAATATTTAGCCAAAAACTTAGGACAACAAATAAGCATTTCTAAGCTTTTTTTGGAACTTAAAACAAGAATAAAAACCTCAAAAGATAGTGTTTATCACGCCATAAAAGAGCTTGAAAATACATATACAATTTATCCCATAACTCACGATGAGAAAAAACTTCAAAAAATCTATTTTAGAGATTTTGGTTTAAGAAATAATCTTTGTATTTATAAAGATTTTTCTCATTTGTTTGAGAATGTGATTTTAAATGAACTTTTTAAATTTCAAGAGGATTTTTTTTACAATAAATATTTTCATTTTTATAGTAAAAAATTAAAAATTGCCTATATATCTAGCCCAACTTTAGATATTGATTTGATTAAAATTCGTGCTAAAAAAATCCTTCCTAAGGTTATAGATATTGGGATATTTCATATTATTTTTATCACTCTTTCAAGCGAAGATAGCTTTTTTGAGCAAGGAGTCAAATTTGAAGTTTTGCCTTTTGATAAATTTGCACTCAGTTTTTAGTTTTAAAAAGTTCTAAGCTCGGTTTGGAATTCAAATTATCATATTTTTCTAGATTGTATTTATTTATAACTTTTATAACAAGCTCTATATAATGCCCCTTAAGTTCTGAATAGGCATGCAATGTTTTTATAGCTTCTAAGCCTTGAATTTTTTTACCTTCTTTCATATCTTTATATCTTGCTTCTCTAAAATCAGCATAAGCAAAATGTCTGTTTAAATTTAAAACATAAGAATTTACACTATCTTGCAAAGAATCAAAAATTTTAATTTTATGTTTTTTCTTTGGATGTCTTGAATCAGGAATTAAACCTTTATCCCCCCAAGTCCATTCTCCAAAAAGATTATTTGCTTCTCTTGCAAAACGACTAGTACCGGTTGCACTTTCAACTAAAGCTTGTGCTATACCCATAGATTTTGGAATAGGAGCAATTCTTTTTTTATATTCATAATAATCAAAAAGATTTTGCACGCGATATTTTTCTTTAAGTTCTAAAAGTTTTTCCAAGTTTTCTTGATCGGCTGTTCTAAAACCATCTTTATTTGCTTGTTTGAAAAATGCGTTTATAAAATCTTGCTCTTTAGCAATTTCTTTAAAGCTTTCATCAAACATCGCATTCATTTTAACAAAAAAAATTTTTCTTTTTTCTTCTGTGTCTAAGTTGTAATAATCTTCTCCAAAGCCATCTTTTAAATTTTGTGTAGCAAAAATTTGACTCAAAAAAAGACTAAGAAAAATTATAATTTGCTTCAAAGCAGTATCTTACCTTTCCTTTAAAAAACAATTCTTCATGTTCTAATCTAAAATCAACTTTTTCTCCGCTTTTTGGAAATACGCTAGCTTTATCTTGAATTTTTTGTTCTAAAAATGCAAGATAAAAACAAGCTCCCATTCCTGTCCCACAAGCTAAAGTTTCATTTTCGACACCGCGTTCAAAGGTTCGCACCTTTAAAGAATTTTGATCTATAATTTTTGCGAAATTGACATTTGCATTATACTTTTTTCTCATTTTTTGACAAAGTATGATATCAAATTCATCTAAATTTTTGCAAAAATGTACCAAATGCGGCACTCCAGTATCGCAAATTTGCCAAATTTTTCCTAATTCTTCAAATTTACTTTCTATATTTTTAACTTTTCCAAATGAAATTTCTACCAAATCATTTTCAACTTCGGCCTTGATCACACCTGCTCCAGTTAAAAAAGTCATTTTTGATGGTGTTTTATTGATATGGTGTGCAAAATGTGCTGCAGCTCTTGAGCCATTGCCACACATACTTGCATAAGATCCGTCATTGTTATAAAATTCCCATTCAAAATCGTATTTTTCATGAGGCAAGATCACGATAAAACCATCAGCACCTATGCCTTTATAGCGATCGCAAATTTCTTTAGCTAATTCACTTCTATTTTCTTTTTTATCAGCATTTGTGATGACAAAATCATTGCCATTAGCATAGTATTTGTAAAATTTCAAATTGCTCCTTTAGAAATTTTTTGCAACATTTGGATACATTTTTTTTCAAAATCGGCATAAGAGCCAGTATTTTTTATAACCAAATCCGCTTTTTTAACTTTTTCTTCGATATCTATTTGCGAATAAAGCCTTTTTTTAGCAGCTTCTAAGCTTAAGTTATCCCTTTTTATAAGTCTTTGTAAGCTTAGCTCTTTAGGGGAGTAGATCAATATTACTTTGCCTAAATTCTCATAAGCTTTGCTTTCAAAAAAAAGTGGAATTTCAACGAAATAAGGTTTATTTTCTTTTTCTAAAATTTGCATTTGCTCTAAAATTTGCATTCTAATTTTTGGGTGCGTGAAATCTTCTAATATTTTTTTTGCCTCTTGATCATTAAAAATGATACTACCAAGAATTTTTCTATCGATTTTTTTATCTTCTTTTAATAATTTTTGATTTTTTGTATTGAATTTTGAAAATATTTGTGCAAGTTCTAAAGAGTATTGATCTAAAATTTCATGAGCGATTTCATCCGCGCTAATGCTTTTAAATCCCATAGAATTTGCAATTTGTATAAAAGTGCTTTTACCACAAGCGATTGAAGCAGTTACAAAAAAAGCATTCTTCATCTTATGCCTTATTAAAACTTTTTTCGTTAAAATAACTTTTTATTTCTTAAAGGAAAATTAATGAAAATTTCATACGAAGATGCTGGAGTAAGTATAGATAATGGTAATGCTTTTGTTGAAGCTATAAAGCCACTTGTAAAAGAAACTTTTAATGAAAATGTTATAGGCGGCATAGGATCTTTTTCAGGTGCTTTTAGAATGCCAAGCGGCTTTAAAAAACCTGTGATGTTAAGTGCTACAGATGGAGTTGGGACTAAACTTCGCTTAGCTATAGACGCAAAAAAATACGACACCATAGGGCAAGATTTGGTTGCGATGTGTGTGAATGATCTTATTTGTAATTTTGCTATGCCTTTATTCTTTTTGGATTATTATGCTACGGCTAAATTAGAAGTGGATGTTGCAAAAGTCGTTGTTGAAGGGATCGCTAAGGGTTGTAAGCTGGCAAATTGTGCTTTAATCGGCGGTGAAACTGCTGAAATGCCTGGAATGTATGCAAAAGATGATTTTGATCTTGCGGGTTTTGCTGTGGGTATGGCTGAAGAAGATGAAATCGATAGAAGTAAATTTGTAAAAAATGGTGATATTTTATTGGCACTTCCAAGTTCTGGACTTCATTCTAATGGTTATTCTTTAGCTAGAAAAGTGCTTTTTGAAAGTCTAAAGATGAAGTTTGATGATAAGGTGGAAGGAAAAAATTTAATCGATGTTTTATTGGAGCCTACAAGAATTTATGTGCGTGAATTTCTTACTTTAAAACCTTTTATCAATGCTTTAGCACATATTACTGGTGGGGGCTTGGTTGAAAATTTACCGCGTGTTTTACCGCGTGGAATGGGAGCGATTATCCGAAAACATCATCTTAAAACCCCTGAAATTTTCTATACCATAGGCGAAGCGGTTGAAGAAAGTGAAATGTATAGAAGTTTTAATATGGGTGTTGGTTTAGTGATAGTGGTTGATCCATCAAATGTAAGCAAAGTTTTAGAGGCAAGTGATGCTTTTATCATCGGTGAAATTGTGATCAATGAAGGTATAGTTTTAGAATGATTTTTTAGCTTTTTGGGGATTGTGATGAAAATTCTTTCAGAAGATGATACTAGAGTAAAATTTATAGATACCAAGCTTTATAGTAGTTCTTGGAGTGAAGCCGATATTCGCAGAAATTATTATTTTACAGCCGGTAGAAAGCTTTTAGGTGGTAAAAGCGGCGAAAGAAAATTCGCAGATTATCTGCTTAGATATGAAGGAAACAATCTTGCTATAATCGAAGCTAAAAAACTTAGCAAAGATGCTTTAGATGGCTTGTCTCAAGGCATAGAGTATGCAAAAATTTTAAATGTGCCTTTTGTATATAGTACCAATGGAGAAAAAATTTATGAATACGATATGAGAAGTTCTAGGGGAGGATATATAGATAAATTCCCAACTCCAAAAGAGCTTTTTGATCGAATTTATGGCAATGTTAAAGAGTGGCAATACAAACTTTTAACACAAAAACCGATGTATATACCAGAAAAAGAGTTGAGGTATTATCAAAAAATAGCGGTTGATAAAGCCATAGAAGCGATTATAAATGATAAAGATAGAATTTTACTCACCCTTGCTACTGGCACAGGAAAAACAACTATAGCTTTTGCTTTATGTTATCGTTTGCTAGAAGCAAAATGGAACAAAGAAAACAAAGATCAAAAACCTAAGATATTGTTTTTATGCGATAGGATCACCTTAAGGGATCAAGCTTTGGGGGAATTTAATCCTATAGAGGGTGATTGCAAGGCAATTAGCGCTGAAGAGATAAAGAAAAATGGTGGAAAAATCATAACAAATGCTAATGTCTTTTTTGGAATTTATCAAAGTTTAGCTTCAAATTCAAAAGAACAAGAAAATACTGAAGAACAGCAAGAGAGTAAATTTTATCTTCAATATCCAAAAGATTTTTTTGATCTTATCATTATAGATGAATGTCATAGAGGTGGAGCCAATGAAGAGGGAAGTTGGAGAGCGGTGCTTGAGTATTTTTCTTACGCGACTCAAATCGGTTTAACCGCCACTCCAAAAAAAGAAGAAAATATAGACACTTATGAATATTTTGGAGAAAGTGTTTATGATT
Source organism: Campylobacter estrildidarum (assembly GCF_005406205.1). GTDB lineage: Bacteria > Campylobacterota > Campylobacteria > Campylobacterales > Campylobacteraceae > Campylobacter_D > Campylobacter_D estrildidarum. The sequence goes on along the minus strand of NZ_NXLZ01000003.1, from coordinate 52,512 downwards.
ATAGTCTTAAAAGTGGTATTGAAGACGGCTTTTTAACACCTTATAAAGTCAAACTTATCAAAACAAGTTTGAGTGATGGTTATACTTATAATCCTAATGATTTGATACAAGGGGATCTTGAAAAAGGTTTTTACAAGCAAAGTGAATTTGAAAGAAATATATTTTTACCAAGATATAATGATTTTATCGCTAAGAAAATTTTAGAGCTTATAAATCCTATGGATAAAACTATCGTTTTTTGTGTCAATCAAGCCCATGCGAGTGAAGTAAAAAGAGCTATAGATAAATACAAAAGCGTTAAAAAAGATGATTATTGTGTAAGGGTAACGAGCGATGAAGGTAAAATAGGGATTGATTATCTAAAGCAGTTTCAAGACAATGATAAAAGCTTTCCTGTCATACTTACGAGTTCTAAAATGCTTACAACGGGCGTGGATGCTAAAAATGTCCGCAATATCGTTTTGCTAGCAAATATAGGTTCTATGGTGGAATTTAAGCAAATCATCGGGCGTGGCACTAGAGTTTATGAAGGTAAGGATTTTTTTACTATACTTGATTTTGTCGGTGCTACTAAGCTTTTTTATGATCCAAAATGGGACGGTGAAAAAATAGAAGAAATCAAAGAAAAAGAACAAGAAAGAAAAATCACTAAAGAGACAAAGAAAACAAAAGAAGAAAGCAAAGAGAAAAAAAGAGTAACTGTGCATCTTGTAGGCACAAAACTTAAAGTTTTAGATATCGAGACAAGTTATATGGGATTAGAGGGTAAGCCACTTCGAACTAAGGAATTTTTGGAATTTTTGATAGGCAAGCTGGGTGAGTATTATGATGATGAGAAAAAATTACGTGAAATTTGGAGCATCCAAAGCAATAGAGAGAATTTTTTAAAAGCTCTTGAAAAAGATAGAGTGGATGAGGATGCTTTAAAAGATTTGAGTGAAATTTTTGAAAAGAAAGATTGTGATATATATGATGTTTTGGCGCATTTAAGTTTTAATAGCGAGATCAAAACAAGGCAAGAACGTGTTTTGCAAGTAGAAAATAGCGAATTCTTAAAACGTTTTCAAAAAGAAAAGGCTATAAAATTTATAGAATTTTTACTGAATCGATATCAAGAATACGGCATAAAAGATTTTGATGAGGGTTTAAAACCGCTTATAGAGCTTAGCTCTTTAGGCAATGCAAGAGAATTGGCCGATGAATTTGGAAGTTTAGAAAATTTAAAGCAAAGTTTTGATGACTTGCAAAGGGAAATTTATTTATGATAAAATTGAAAGTAAATTTGTAAAAAGGATAGTTCATGGAAAATCAAGAAATTAAAATTATTATAGAGAATATAAAAAAAATAAAAAAAATGGAATTTATTTTAAAACTAGAAAAAGGAATTATTGTTATTTCCGGAGATAACGCTAGTGGTAAATCGACATTATTAACTTGTATTGCCAAGTTGGTTCAACGTTCATCATTAAACAATGAATTTAGGGGAATATATGAAAATGGGAGAGTAACATACGTTTCTTTAGACAAAAAATTCATATGGGAAAAAAATCGAAATTGGCATGAAACTAGTTCAAAACATGAAGATATGTTTTTTATAGGTGGTTTTTTTTGAATCTTCCATATTAAATGGTTTGAGATTTAATCAATTAGAAAATAAAAATTATTTAAAAAATTATAGAAATGCACATGACGCATCAGATTTTATAAAAAGTGAGTTAGAAATGATCATAAATGGTGAAAATACCGGATATTTTAATAGTTTGAGGTATATAAAATCACCTAAAAAGATTTATTTTTTAGAACAAAATGGTCACAATATAAGTGAATATGATTTTAGCACAGGGGAATACTTTGTTTTATCAATCTTAAAAATTATAGATACATTAAAAAATAAAATAGATAAACTTAGATTGTTTATTATCGATGAAATTGATTTAGCTCTGCATCCATCGGCACAACACAGATTGTTTAAAAAATTAGAAAAATGGTATAAAGACTATAATTTATTATTTATAATTGCTACACATTCTTTGGTGATATTAGAAGAATCAAAACCTAATAATACATATTATATAGAAAATCAAAATATATATAATCCTATATATCCTGCATTTATTACTTCAAAATTATATAAACTTTATTTTTATGATAGGATTATTTTGGTTGAAGATGAATTAGCAAAAAAATTTGTCAAAAAAATAATTGAAACCAAAATGAAAGATATACAATTAAAATATCTTATACTCTCTATAGGAGGATACGAAAATGTTATGAAACATTATACTGAAAATGATAAAACGAAATTTTATAGCAATGCGAAAGTTGTTGCAATATTGGACGGTGATATTAAAGATGATAAGAAGATAAGACCATATAAATCACATAAACATTTTTTTCTTCCATTTATGAATATAGAGAGGGAAGTTTTTGATTTGCTTGATGATAATAAATTTCTAAATATCTTTGAAAAATATTCTTCGGAAAAGATATGCAACTTTAAATCTATTAAAATGAAAAAAGAAATTTTAAATAAAATAGCTACTTCTAATGAAGTAAAAAATATTTATAAAAAATTCAAAGAAGATATTTCAGAATGTAGTGATTTAAATGTCGAGGAAATAGAAGATAAAATTATAGAATATTTATGCAGCAATGATCAAAAAAATGAGAAATTTATTACAAATCTAAAAGATTTTATAGTATTTGGATGACAAATTTACCGCAGGGTTGGGAAGTTAAAAAGCTTGGTGATATTGTCAAATTAAAAAATGGTTTTGCATTTAAAAGTAATTTATTTTGCGATAAAGGAATCCCTATTGTAAGAATAAAAAATATACAAAATGAAAATATTATTTTAGATGATTTGGTTTTTTGTAATCCAAGTGATTATAAAAATGATTTAAATAATTATTTAATATTTAAAAATGATATATTAATAGCTATGAGCGGTGCTACTACTGGTAAAATAGGAATATATAATTTAAATGATAAAGCTTATTTAAATCAAAGAATTGGTTTGCTAAGAATTGATAATAGTATTTTAAGAAAATATGTTTTTTGGTTTTTATATTGTAATAGTGAGCAAAATCTTGCAAATGCTTTTGGCGCTGCTCAGCCAAATTTAAATACAGAACAAATACATAATATTCAAATTCCTATGCCACCACTAAAAGAGCAAGAAAGGATAGTGGGGATTTTAGATGAGAGTTTTGCAAAGATCGATGAGAGTATAAAAATTTTAGAGCAAGATTTGCTCAATTTAGATGAATTGATGCAAAGTGCTTTACAAAAGGCTTTCAATCCTTTAAAAGATAAATCTAAAGAAAATTATCAACTCCCGCAAGGTTGGGAATGGAAAAGTCTAGGTGAGATTTGCTATATTACAGATGGTACTCATAAAACTCCACAATATAAAGAAAACGGAATTCCTTTTTTATCTGTGAAAAATATTTCTAAAGGCTTTTTTGATTTAAGCGATGTGAAATATATATCATTAGAAGAGCATAATAAACTTATAAAAAGAGCCAAACCGAAGTTTGGGGATATTTTAATTTGTCGTATAGGAACTTTGGGTAAAGCTATAAAGGTTTGTTTGGAATTTGAATTTAGTATATTTGTTAGCTTGGGGCTTTTAAAACCTAAAATATCAATAATTAGTGATTATTTGGTTTATTTTTTGAATTCCCATTTTATTGAAATATGGATTAATAATAATAAAGTTGGCCAAGGAACACACACCGCAAAACTAAATTTAAGTGTTTTAGAAAAATGTCCTATAGCTATACCACCACTAAAAGAGCAAGAGCAAATCGCTTCGTATTTAGATGAGCTTTCCTTAAATATTAAGGCTTTGAAAGAAAATTACAAAACTCAAATCAAAGACTATGAAGAACTTAAAAAATCACTACTGAAAAAAGCCTTTGAAGGAAGATTGTAAATGTTAAAATTTTTGAAAAATTTTAACACATTAGCTAGATATGTTAAAAATTTTTGATTTTTTTTAACATATTTTTTAAAGGATAAAAATGCAAAATAAGATCGATCGAATCACCGACATTTTAAGACGCGATGATGGTATAAGTGGTGCTATGCATTATACCGAGCAGATTAGCTGGATACTTTTTTTGAAATTTTTAGATGATTATGAAGAAGAATTAAAAATCGAGGCGATGTTAAATGACAAATCTTATCAAAGCATCTTAGATGAGAAATTCAGATGGCAGGTTTGGGCAGCGCCAAAAAAAGATGGCAAACTTGATGTAAAAAATGCTTTGAGCGGATCAGATTTGCTTGATTTTGTCAATAAAGAACTTTTTGTTTATCTTAAAAATTTTAAAAACAATGAAAATTTTAAAAGCATAGAATACAAAATAGGCGGTATATTTGAATTTATAGATAATCGCATCGCCAATGGGCACACCTTAAGAGAAGTTATAAATATCATCGATGAGTTGAGCTTTAACAAAGAAAGTGATGTTTTTGCTTTAGGAGAAATTTATGAAAAGCTTTTAAAAGATATGGGAAGTGATGGGGGAAATAGTGGAGAATTTTACACTCCACGCTCTCTAATAAAAGCTATGGTTGAGGTGATAAATCCTAAGGCTAAGGAAAGAATTTACGATCCATCTTGTGGAAGTTGTGGTTTTTTGGTGGAGAGCTTTTTTCATATTTTATACAAAGATAGAGCTAAGAGAGAAAAGGCGAATTTGAGCGTAGAAGAGCTTGAATTTTTAAAAAATGATGCACTTTTTGGCAAGGAAAAAACTCCGCTTAGTTATGCAATGGGTGTTATGAATATGATACTTCATGAAATTTCAAGTCCAAATATCATCAAAACAAACACGCTTAGCAAAAAAATCACAGATATAAGCGAAGATGAAAAATATGAAGTGATCTTAGCAAATCCGCCTTTTGGAGGCAAAGAAAAAGAACAAATTCAAGAAAATTTTCCTATAAAGTCAAACGCTACTGAACTTTTATTTTTACAGCACATTTTAAAATCTTGAAAAAACAATGGACGATGTGCTATTGTCGTGCCTGAAGGCGTGCTTTTTCAGAATTCAAATGCTTTTGTGAGTGTTAAGAGGGATTTGCTTGATGATTTTAATTTAGAATGTGTTTTGAGTTTGCCAAGCGGAGTATTTTTGCCTTATAGTGCGGTTAAGACTAATGTATTGTTTTTTTCCAAAGGTTTAAGAAGTATCATAGATGAAAAAACTAAAGATGTGTATTATTATGAATTGATCCCACCTTATAAACTAACAAAAAATAAACCTTTAGAATACGTGCATTTTGATGAATTTTTAAAATGTTATAAAGATAGAAAAATCACGGCTAATTCTTATCTTGTTAGCCTTGAAGAACTCAAAAATAGAAATTATGATCTAAGCGCTAAAAATCCAAATGTTAAAGAAGAAAAATCTTTGCGTGAAGTGGAAGAAATTTTAGAGGAATTAAAACAAAATCAAGAAAAAGCTAAAGAGTTATTTGCTGACATCTTAAAAACCATAAAATAAACTAGCTTTAAAATGATTTATACTGGATTTTTCTTTGTAGTTTTTAGTTTTTTATTTATTTGTGGTTTTTATGTTTGGTTTCAATCAATAGCAGATATTTTAATAAATCGTTTTTTAAGATTTTCTGATTCGGGATATTTACTAAATTTTTTTAGTTTAAACGATCTTGTAAGATCTTATCCTGTAGTTTTAATTAATTTGACAAATTGTATCTATATTATCCTTTCTATCATTGCTTGGAGTCGGTTGAAGATAAAAATTATGCCTAAGGCATAAAAACTATATCAACCAAACTCTCATTTTCTAAAATTTCACATTCTTTAGGAACGATCATTAATGCAGCTTTGTGATTAAGGTTGTTAATGATCGCACTAGAGCCTTCTTTTTTCCCTTCTAAATTGACTAAAATACGCCCTTCTTTGAATTTTACATTACAAGCAACGAATTCCAAATAAGGCGTTTTTTTCTTATAACTTCCTTGTAAGAAAGCTTTAGTGATATAATCTTTTTCTTGACACAACCAAGCGTTTAAAATCTCTCTAGCATAAAGATTAAACATCACCATAGCAGAGTATGGAAAACCAGGTAAGGCGATGATGAATTTATGATTTGCTTTAGCGATTTTGATGTGGCGTCCGGGTTTGATATCTACTTTATCAATGATGATTTCATATTCTTTAACAGCGTTTTTTAAAAAATCAAAATCTCCCATAGAAACTCCGCCTGTCGTGATTAAAATATCACAAGACTCTAAAGCACTTTCTAAGGTTGCTAATGTCGCTTTTTCATCATCTTTTAAAAGTGGAAAAACCCTTGCATCGCAAGCTAAATTTTTAGCTAAATTGGCAATAGCGATGTGATTAGAGGAGCGAATTTGAGCAGGATTGTCCAAGGTTTCTCCTAGATCTTTGATTTCACTACCGCTACTTAAAACTCCAATGATAGGTTTTACAAAAACGCTGATGTGAAAAAAGCCTAATTCTGCTAAAAGTGCAATTTCACTGTAATTTAATTTTGTGCCTTTTTTGAGTAAAATTTCATCTTTTTTATAATTTTCTCCAATTTTTCTAACCGCAAAACCTTTTTTAACGCTTTTTTCTATAAAAATTTGATCTTTTTTTATACGGACATTTTCAACCGGAACTAGAGTATCGCTTCCTAAACTCATCAAAGAGCCTGTAAAAGTTTTGACACAAGTTCCATTTGTTACTTCAAATTGTGGCATGGTGCCTGCAGGGGTTGTACCTAAAATTTTTAAAGCCTTATCTTGATCTTCAAATTTAATCGCATAGCCATCCATAGCCGAAGTTTCTATTTCAGGCTGATTTTTAAGCGCTTTAATATCACAAGCTAAGATGCGTCCTAAGCATTGAGTGAGTGCTATTTTTTCTATTCTTTCATAACTTTTTATATGAGAATGTAAAATTTTTAAACTTTCTTCATAAGAAATTAGCATTGATTATCCTTAATACTGATATAAATTTGGGTTTTAGAAGAAGTGTAAAATTCAAAATCGGTTAAAAAAGCCCTTTTTATATCTGAATTTTTGAAAAATGTTTCAATTTTAGACCAAATTTTTGGTACGATTATTTCAGGTTGTCCAAAGTCTTCAAAAACCATATAAGAACCACTTTTTATAAGAATTTTTTCTGCATTTTGACAAGGGTTTTTAACTCCTACGCCAATTTTAAATTCCAAATCTTTATAATCATAATAAACACTATAAATTTCATCAGGAGCACCAAAGACACGATGAAAATCTTTCCACAAAGGAAAGATTTTTGAAGTTTGTTTATCGCTTTCTAGTTTTTTATCACTTAAAGTTGTTACTCCAAAAATGGCAAATTCTTGAATTTGTTTGATCATGATAAAATTCCAGCCCCTAAAAGTTTGCTTGATCTATCTAGAGCATAAATTCTTTCGCCATTTTTAAGATCGTATTTCCAAATGGGTGCATTAGCTTTAAAGTCTTCTACAAAGTCATTTATAAGCTTTAAACCCAATTTTCTTTGTTTGCTTAAAACACCTGCAAAATATGAACTTTCTCCAACTTTTACATCGCCGATAGAGTGTGCAAATAAAAGACAAGCAGGTTCTTTTTGTAGTCTTTCTTGCCAATTTTTAAACCAAGAAATGAGTAAAGGCTCATAAATATCAAAACTCAAACCCTCTACCTTATCATCATCTCTGACTATACCGCAAAAAGTGATCAAAGCTCCGCAATTTTGCTTGATGCTAAATTCATACCATTTTGTATAAATTTCAGGGATATTTAAAGGGCCTTCGTGAAGTGAAAAGTATTCCATCAACCGCCACCAACAGGAGGTAAAAGTGCGATTTTATCTCCACCTTTAAAAGTTGTATTTTCATCAAAAATGATTTCATCATTTAAGGCTACTGCGCAAAGATCAAGCCATTTTTTCAAGCTTTCATCTTGTTTTAAAAACTCTTTTAACTCTTTTAAATTTTTAACTTCTAATTCCAAACTAGCTTTGTTGATGGGCCCTAAAAATTCAATTTTTACCATTATTTTCCTTTACTTGCAAATTTCCCATCATACCCAAATCTTCGTGTTCTAAAATATGACAATGATACATTCTAAGTCCGACAAAATCTTGTTTCATTCTTAGTCTTAATTCTTCTTTTGGACGCACGTTGATTGTATCTCTTAAAGCTCTAAATTCAGCTTTTTTTATAGTGCCATTTAGTTTTGATGAAATAAGCTCAAATTGAGTTCCATGTATATGAAAAGGATGATCCATGTGTGAGTCATTGATAACGATCCAATCTTCAATAACTCCAACTTTTGAAACCAAGTCTATGCGGTTTAGATCGTAGGTTTTTTTATTGATCAAAAACATAGAAGCCAAAGCAGCTTTTTGTTCTTCTTTACTTTTTTTCATCATGCCGTGCATTTTGTGATGATCTTCACTCATTATGATTTCTTTGAAATCTTGTGGATCTTTTAAGCTTTCAAATTTTCTCAAAGTAGAAGGCAGATTTTTAGGATTTTTTTCTATATTAAGATGGGCTAAAAATAAGCTTTCTTTCTTTTCTTTAACCATCATTTTATCTCTATCATAATAAGTGCTTTCTAGCTTTAACTCTCCTATTTTATCCGCTTGTATGAAAACTTCCACTCTTGAAGCAGGAGCTAAAAATAATTCTTCTTTGATTATAGGTTTTTCTATAAGTCCACCATCAGTACCCACTAAGATAAATTTGGCGTTTTGAATTTTTAAATTTAAATATCTTGCTGAACAAAGATTATAAAGACGAATTCTTTCACCTTGTAAGGAAATTTTAGGTTGATATTGTCCATTGATCAAGACAAATTCACCCTCTCTTCCATTGAGCCAGTCTGTTAAAGTATTTTCAGGAATTTGTGCGTTTTCATCAAGTCTTAAATCACTAAAAACTAAATCTTTTTCATCAAAATGAGATAGAGCATCTTTTTTAGCCTTAACTACGAAAATTCCAGCAAGCCCCTTATAAACTTGTTTAGAGGTAATGTAATGAGGATGAGGATGATACCAGTATGTACCTGCAGAATTTAAAGGCAATGTGAAACGATAAATTCTTTCCTTTCCTGCTAAAATAGGATCGTGCGGACTACCATCTTGATCAGGTGGAACAGGAACACCGTGCCAATGTATAGTCGTAGGTTCTTTGAGTTGATTTTTGACTAAAATTTCAACCGTGTCGCCTTCGTAAACTTCTATTTTTGGACCAGGAATTAAACCATTGTAAGTATAGCATTTGGTTTTTTTGCTTTTGATGAGTTCTATTTCATTTTCTTTAATCTCTATAGTAGCGCGGAAAAAATTTTTTTCTTTACTTTCATTTTTAAGCAAAGTTAATTTTTTTAGTTTTTTTCCACTTGGAAATTGATCCTTGCTAAGAAGTTTAAGATTGTTAGGTGCAAAATTGATAAAAGAAGTGTTGATGGCATTAGGGGTATTATTGTGATGCATTTGATGCATAGGGGAACCATAAGCTATACCAATACTTGCTAAACTTAAAGCATTGAATTTTAAAAATTGTCTTCTATCCATAATTTTAATTCCTTTAATATCGATTAAATCGTATTATAGTTATTATTTTTAAAAACTCAGTAAATTATTTAAAATTTGACTTGTTTTTTGGTATTATTTCGCAAATTATAAGGAAGTATTTATGTATGAAAAAATTCAAACTCCAGCTTATATTTTAGAGGAAGATAAATTACGTAAAAATTGTGAACTTTTAGCGTATGTAGGTGAAAAAAGTGGAGCAAAAATTTTACTAGCCCTTAAAGGCTTTGCTTTTTCAGGAGCGATGAAGATTGTCGGAGAATATTTGCAAGGTTGCACTTGCAGCGGGCTTTGGGAGGCACAATTTGCCAAAGAATATATGGATAAAGAAATTCATACCTATTCTCCAGCTTTTAAAGATGATGAGATTGAAACAATTTCTTCTTTATCACATCACATCGTTTTTAATTCTTTATATCAGTTTGAAAAATATAAAAATATATGTGCTAAAAATTCTCTTGGACTTCGTTGTAATCTTGAATTTTCTTTAGCTCCAAAAGAGCTTTACAATCCTTGTGGGAGATATTCTAGGCTTGGAATTCGTGCTAAGGATTTAATACATGCGAATTTAGAAGGTATTGAAGGTTTGCATTTTCATGCTCTTTGTGAAGAAAGTGCGCAGGCTTTGGAGCAAGTTTTAAAGGTGTTTGAAAATAATTTTTCTTCATGGATTAAAAAGATGAAATGGGTGAATTTTGGCGGAGGTCACCATATCACAAAAAAAGGTTATGATGTTCAAAAGCTTATTGATCTTTGTAAGAAATTTAGTGATAAATACGGCGTTCAAGTGTATTTAGAACCAGGGGAAGCTGTGGGTTGGCAAACGGGTGTGCTTGTATCCAGTGTGGTTGATCTTATAGAAAATGAAAAGAAAATCGCTATTTTAGATACCTCAAGTGAAGCACATATGCCAGATACTATTATTATGCCTTATACAAGCGAAGCTCAAGACGCTAGAATTTTAAGCACAAGAGAAGGAGAAAGCATCTCCTCTTTGGAAAAAGATGAGATGGCGTATTTATTAACAGGCAATACTTGCTTAGCCGGTGATGTGATGGGAGAGTATGCTTTTAAAAAAGAGTTAAAGAGGGGTGATAAGGTTGTGTTTTTGGATCAAATTCATTATTCTATCGTTAAAAATACAACTTTTAACGGCATAAGATTGCCTAATTTGATGTTTTTAGATAAAAATAAGAATTTAAAAACTATAAGGGAATTTAATTATGAAGATTATGCAAAAAGGAACTAATTTATTATTTCTATTTTGCATAAAATATTTTTCATCTTAAAAATATACTGATATTTTTTACATTATTAATTTTTAAATTCTATATTTTATAAATGATGAATTTTATTTATTTTTAATGATTGATTGTGTTTAAAATGAGTAAAATTCAGTTTTTTAACTCAAATCATAATAAGATAAAACCTATTAAAATTTAGGATTTAAGGACTATATTAAGTCATATTTGCATAATAGAGTCTGTTTGATTTTTACAAATCTAAATTTTTAGGAATTGATTATGAATTTAGAGCAATTGAGGTTAGCAAGAAGTCTTTATTATCAATTTTTTGGCGATCTTTTTGTATTTTCTTTTTCTGATCAAAAACTTATTTCTTTACACTCTTGTTTAGAAGCTATGAAAGAAAATTTATTAGATGAGAGTTTAGAAGATAGTTTTAAAATATTGTTGCAAAATTCGCAAAAAGATTTACAGTTATTTTTTAAAGAATACGAAGAGCTTTTTTTATCTTTAAAAGGTGCCATTCCTGTGACATTTTCATATCTTGAAGAAGGTTTTGAAAATTCAAAAGCCTTACTTTGTGTGAGAGAAATTCTTTCAAAAAGTATTTTAAGACGCAATGAAACGAAATTTAAAGAAAGTGAAGATAATATAGGGTTTTGTTTTTTGTTAATGAGTGAGTTTTTAAAACAAAAAGAAGATAACTTAGCTAAAGAATTATTTCAAAAACTTATCCATCAAAATATTGATGAATTTATCACGCTTATTTTAGAGCATAAAAAAGCGTATTTATATAAAGAAATAGCCAAGATACTTGTAACTTTTATAGAATTTGAAAGATCTTGTTTTGATCTTGGTAAAGTTTTAAAAACCACTTCTAAAAAAGTTCAAAACGATCTTTCAAGATCTGAAATTTTAAGAAGAGAAACTAATAAAAAAAGGAGGATGAGTGCAAAATCGTAGAGAATTTCTTAAAAAATCCGCTTTTAGCTTTAGAAAGTGCTAGTTTATTGCCTAGTGCCGGTTTAGCTTTTGTCAAAGAAGAAAATAAAGATGTAGTAAAAGGTAGAAGTAAGAAAAAGGAAGTGCTTTTTCAAAGAAGTGCAAATTGGGAAAATTATTATACAAAGGCTGAATAATGTCAAGTGTTGATATAAAACTTAATCGTCGTAATTTTCTAAAAATGGCAGCCTTTTCAAGTTTGGTTACCCCTTTGCTTGCAAGAAGTGAAAATCTTAGAGAAGCAAGCAAGGCTGAATTAAAAGAAGCGTTTAAGGGAAGCAAAAAATTAAGACAATCTGTACAGCTTGCTCTGTGGGTTGTGGTATCATTGCTGAAGTACAAAATGGAGTTTGGGTACGTCAAGAAATCGCTCAAGATCATCCAATAAGTTTAGGTGGGCACTGCTGTAAAGGATCTGATATGATTGATATGGTGCGTTCCCATGTGCGTTTAAAATATCCTATGAAAAAAGAAAATGGAGAGTGGAAACGCATTTCTTATGAACAAGCTTTAAGCGAGATCGGAGAAAAACTTGCCGCTTATCGTAAAGAAAATCCAGAAAGCGTGATGTTTTTAGGATCTGCCAAACTCAATAACGAACAAGCTTATTATATTAGAAAATTTGCAGCATTTTTGGAACTAATAATGTAGTTCATCAAGCTCGAATTTGACACAGCGCAACAGTCGCCGGTGTGGCGAATACATTTGGTTATGGCGCTATGAAAAACCATCTTGGAGATATACAAAAAAGTAAATGTATTATTGTTATCGGTGCAAATCCTGCGGTTAATCATCCGGTAGGTTTTAGGCATTTCTTAAAAGCTAAAGAAAATGGCGCTAAGCTTATTGTTGTAGATCCTAGATTTACAAAAAGTGCGGCAAAGGCGGATATTTACGCAAGAATTCGTCCAGGAACTGATATAGCTTTTATGTATGGAATGTTAAAGATTATTTTTGATGAGGGCTTAGAGGATACAAAATATATCGATGAAAGGGTTTTTGGAATCGATAAAATTCGTGAAGAAGCTGCAAAATGGACAGCAGAAGAAGTTGAAAATGTCACAGGAATTTCTAAAGAGCTTTTAGTAAAGATCACTCATGAAGTGGCTAAAAATAAACCGACTACTCTAGTATGGGCTATGGGTTTAACTCAACATTCTGTAGGCACTTCAAATACGCGTTTAGCTCCTATTTTACAAATGGTACTTGGAAATATAGGTAAATTTGGCGGCGGGGTTAATATCTTACGTGGTCATGATAACGTTCAAGGTGCATCGGATATGGCTTGTTTGAGTGAAAATTTACCAGGTTATTATCCTTTAAATGAAGCGACTTGGAGGTATTACGCTAAAATTTGGGGTGTGGATTATGAATGGCTTTTAGGAAATTTTGTCAGCAAAGATTGGATGCATAAAACCGGACTTTCTCTTGCTAGATGGTGGGTAGCAGCTTTAAATGGCAAGGATGGAAATGATAAGGTTGATAATGCAGGAACGCCTTTAAAAGCGTTAGTTGTTTTAGGAAATGGTATCACTTCAACCGCACAGCAAGTTAAAGTTAAGGAGGGTTTAGAGGCTTTAGAACTTCTAGTTTTAGCAGATCCTTTTGTAAATGAAGCAGGTATTATCGCAGAAAGAAAAGATGGAATTTATCTTTTACCAGCTGCAACTCAATTTGAAACTAGTGGAAGTGTAACCGCGACTAATCGTAGTGCACAATGGAGATTTAAGGTTGTTGATCCACTTTATGAGAGCATGGAAGATCAAGAAATTTTATTTGAACTTGCTAAAAAGCTTGGCTTTTATGAAGATTTCACTAAAACTTTGCGAGATGAAAAAGGTGAGATTATTTGGCCTGAAAACGCTACAAAAGAAATTGCTAGAGCAGTTAGAAGTATAGGTTTAAATGGTTGGAGTCCTGAAAGACTTAAAAAACATACTTTGAATTGGGATAAATTTAATGAAGTCACTTTAGAGGGAAAAGATGAAGTTGCGGGAGAGTATTACGGACTTCCTTGGCCTTGCTGGAGTGATAAACACCCAGGAACTCCTGTGCTTTATAATGTAGATATTGAAGTAGCAAAAGGTGGTATGGGCTTTAGAAATAATTTTGGACTTGAATATGAAGGTGAAAGTTTATTGGCTAAAAATGCACCTTTAAATTCTCCAATTGATACAGGTTATCCACAAATCACTAAAGAAAATATTGAAAAAATTTTAGGAATTACCTTAAATGCCGAAGAAAAAGAAAAAATGGGTGCAACTTGGTTTTATGATGATAGCAATATTATCGCAAATAAATGCATGGAAAAAGGCATAGTTCCTTATGGTAATGCTAAAGCTAGGGCTATTGTTTGGACTTTTAAGGATAAAATTCCACTTCACCGTGAACCTATCCATTCTCCAAGAAATGATTTGGTGCAAAAATATCCTAGTTTTGAAGATCAAAAAGCACTTTATCGCGTGGATACAAAATTTATTTCTGTGCAAAAGGCTAAGGATTATTCTGAGGAATTTCCACTCAATCTTATTACAGCAAGGCTTGTTAATCTAAATGGTGCAGGTATGGAAAATAGAGCTTCTATGTATCTTTCACGTTTAACGCCTGAAATGTTTTGTGAGATTAATCCAGATCTTGCAAAAGAAAAAAATATCCAAAAAGGGGATATGATTTGGATCCATTCTCCAGAGGGAACAAAAATTCGTGTTAGAGTGAAATTCAATCCAGGTATTGCAAAAGAAATGATTTTCTTACCTTTTCATTTTACTGGAGTGATGCAAGGGGTGGATTTAACCCATAATTTCCCTGAAGGAACTAAGCCTTATGTGAGTGGAGAGAGTGCTAATACAATTACAAATTATGGTTATGATGTTATGTGTCAAATTCCAGAAACTAAAGGCGGACTTTGTCGCATTTCCAAGGATGGAAAATGAGTAAAGAAAATTTTATAAATTTAGAAAAAGATCGTTTAAAATTCTTTTGCGATAATGAACGTTGTATTGATTGTAATGGTTGTGCGGTCGCTTGTGATGAAGCCCATGAACTTCCTATTAATATCCGCCGCCGCCGCGTGATTACTCTTAATGAAGGCGTACAAGGAAAAGAAGTTTCAACTTCTATATTCTTGTATGCATTGTGATGATGCACCTTGCTCTATTGTTTGCCCTGTGGATTGTTTTTACATACGTGCCGATGGTATTGTTTTGCACGATAAAGAAATTTGTATAGGCTGTGGTTATTGTTTGTATGCTTGTCCTTTTGGTGCTCCACAGTTTCCAAAAGATAGTGCTTTTGGCAATAAAGGCATTATGGATAAATGTACTATGTGTGCAGGTGGTCCTGAAGAAACAAATTCACAAAAAGAAAGAGAGCTTTATGGACAAAATCGTATCGCAGAAGGTAAAGTGCCAGTGTGTGCTGCTATGTGTTCAACTAAGGCTTTATTGGTGGGCGAAAGTTCAAAAATCGAAGAAATCTATCAAAATAGACTCATAAATAGAAACTATGGCATTGCTTCACCTAAAGAAAGTATAGAATGGAAAATCGCCTATATAGGAAAGGAACGTTTATGAAAAAAATGTTTATCTTGCTTTTTTCTTGTTTTGTAAATTTATTAGCTTATGGTGAAGAAAGAATGGGACAAGATACGCAAATATGGGATCATCATCGAATCAGTAATATTCCAAATTATCATACTTTTGGTAAGTTTTGGACAAGTTTGCAAGGAGAATATATCGCAACGATTGCTCTAATTGCTATTATCGCTGCCTTGAGTGCTTTTGCTTTGCATTATATGGTGATTGGGCCAAAGCAATTTTCTCATAATGGAAAGAAAATTTACACTTTTAGCTTATTTGAAAGAATTTTTCATTTTATTGCAGCTCTTTCTTGGATTATTTTAATCCCTACGGGTTCGATTATGATATTTGGATCTACTTTTGGGAGTGGAAATTTTGTTAGAATTTGTAAAAATCTACATGCTTTAGCGATGATTTTATTTATCATTTCCATTATTCCGATGTTTTTATGTTGGATTAAAAGAATGCTTCCTGCAAGCTATGATATTAAATGGCTTATGATTATTGGAGGCTATTTAAGCAAAGTTAAAAAGCCAATTCCTGCAGGCAAGTTTAATTTTGGTCAAAAAACTTGGTATTATATTGCTGTATTTGGCGGCTTTTTGATGATTGTCACGGGTTTGTTTATGTATTTTGTAGATTTTGATTCTGTTGTAATTCAAAATTTTTTAGGTTTAACTCAAATAGAACTTTTAAGAATTTCTGCCATAGTGCATAATATTTTAGGGATTATTTGTGTGGTATTTTTTGGAGTGCATATTTACATGGCTGTTTTTGCAATTAAAGGAAGTATCCATTCTATGATCACTGGTTATAAGGAAGAGGAAGAGGTTTATATTTTACATCATTATTGGTATAAAGAACTTGAGGATAAAAAGAAAGTTTAGTGTTTTATCAATAAAGTGTTTTCAGTTTTTTTGAAAAAATATTTTCAAGATTGTATTTTTTAAGTCAAGAAGATTACAAAATTTTTTTGACTTTTAACTTCAGATTATTATTTGCAATTTTTATAAAAAAATCAATTGAGCATTAAAAATGTCAAGTAGCTTTAACAAAAAATTTGCACTATACTTTCGCGATAAATTTTAAACTCTAAAAATTTAGTTTTTTGACGAATTTTATTTTTATAAAGATTTTTAGCTTTGCTAAATAATTTAAAATTTGACAATGGAAGATTATTTTAAAACGATAAATTTACCTTTTATTTGGCTTTTAAAAGCTGCTATCGATTTATTTTGCAAAAATTTAGTAAAATGTTTTTGATATGGTATTTTTAATTTAGTGAAAAATAAAACGTTTGTTTAATTTATTTTCAAAATAATTTTGTAGGGCTTATCAAGCCCTAATTTATAGAAAAAGTTTTTGCATTCATTTTTAAAAATTAAAACTTATATTTTAGTCCTATTTGACCACTTAAATAAGTTTCGTTTTTATTATCAACTTTACCAGCTAAAATTTGCTTAGCACCTAAGCCAACATTCATGCTTAATTGTTCGGTGAAGTCTATATTGCCACCTACGATGATTTGTCCATAAGTTTTTTTCTTGTTATTTGCTTCAACACTAGTGAAAAAAGCATTGTTTATAGATAAATTGGCTATGTAGTCATCTCCACTATTGATAATAAATTGTTCAATTTTTGGAGTAGCAAAAATATAAGACTTTTCATCGATATATTTTCTAAATTCTGCTCCTATTTCAAGACTTGCAGAATTATTTCCCATAGAATCAATATCCTTAGCAATAGTACCATTTTCTGTATGAGATGGAGTATAGCTTAAGTAATAATTTACTCCAGCAAATGGCTTAACAAAAAAAGTATTATTGCTAAAATCAAACACGCGACCAGCATTAGCACTAAGACCTAAAAATTTGCTCATATAACTTGAATTATAAGCACCATCTACTTGCATATGATCTTGATCTGTTGGAGAAATTTGAGCGTAAGCTTTTAGACCAATTTCCCATTGTGGAGCTATGTTGATATTTGAATAAAGTCCTAATTGGAAATTGTCGCTTTTTTGTTCTAAAGTATTGTCTTTAATCTTAGCATTTGTATAGGTAAAATACATACCTAATAAAACCTGATCATTTGCTTGCTTGTCTAAGCCTATGGTTGCACCATACATTGCACCGCTATCTCCATCGATGATATTTGCACCACCAAAAGCATTAGCCCAAACACTTTGAGTATAATCATTTACATAACTTGGTCTCATATCGCTTTCTAAGGCAGCAAATTTAAGCCCACTCATTTTAGATGCATAGTTTCCAAAAGGATTATTTAATATAGCTACTCTTTGACCTATTGAAACGTCATTAGCTACATTCATTGTTGTATTTACAGAGCTTGAACTTGAGTTTAAGTTAGAGATGGATTTACCTGTATTATCAGTATCTTTTTTGATATTAAGAGCAAGTTTTACACCTTCTCTACTTGCTAAGTCAGCACCTATACTTCCTAATTGATCTGTGATAGAGCGAAGGGCTAAAATAGAAGCTTTGTCATTAGAATTTAAATTAGGTGCTACAAGATCAAGATATTTACTATCGTCTATTTTGCCGCCATTACTTTTTGCTTCATTGATGAGTTTTTCAATTTCTTGTTTTTGCTTGTTTAGTTCAGCTTTAGCTTTCTCCCATTCTTCTTTTTGCGTTTCATCACCTTCTAATGTTTCTTTTAGTAATGTATCAATCATAGCTACATCTACTTTTAATTGAGTGAGTTTATCTTTAGCAGCATCGGTTACACCACCATTGATAACTAAACATTGATTTCCATCACAATCTTTAATGCTTAATTTATAATCCACTAAAGGATCAAAATCTTTACTGTCTGAAACATCTATAACATATCCGGACTCTAAAGCATCTTTTGTTATAAAATTTGCATTTGGAACATAATCATTTATAAATTTTAAAAGCCATGCACTTGCAAAATTCTTTTTCTCTAAAATATCTTTATTGAAATTTTTAGCTTGGATCACTATAGCATCGTGTGCTTCCAAATCAGTATAAGAGCGTTTTACAAGCTTAAAATCTGAATTTGAAATATTGGCATTGCCATTTACTTTGATAAAATTACCATAAGTTGCAAACACTGTTGAGTCAGCTGTAAGATTTCCATTGATATTTAAGCCACCTTTGAAAGCCGTATTATCATCATTAAAAAGTAAGACCATTGAACCGCCTTCTTCCCCTGTTACCTCTCCTTCTCCTTTCATCTCTAAATTTCCATTGATAGTTGAAGGTTTGAAAGCTTGTAGAATGATATTTTGTGTTTTGATATCTTTAGCACTTAAATTGAAATTAGTCACATAAGTGGGTTTGTTGGAATCACTTTGTGTGAAAGATAGAGTATGTTCTCCTAGATCAATATTAAGATTAGGCGTTTCATCTTGTCCCGACCAATCATCTGGCAAACCAAGATCATTGTTAAATTTAAAAGTTAAATCCTGTTTTTTGTAGGAATCTTTTAAATAAACATTATTGTTATCTATTGTGAAATACTTTGAAAAATCTTTTGGATTATTTAAAGTTATTTCCTGCGAGAAGCCACTAGAATAAAGCAAAGTAGCCACACCTATACTGAGTAGAATTTTACTCTTTTTTGCCATAAACAACTCCTTTTTTAATAATAAAAAATGAAAAATGCATTATACCCCCCCCCATAAATTTAAGCTTAAATTATCAAAAACATCTATTTATTAGATATAATATTTATAATTTATTTACAAGAGACGATAATGAAACCTTTATTTATAACTCAAATTTTAAAATATAAAGGCGATAAAGCTTTTACTTGTGATGATACTTTAGTGCGTGAAATTAAGCTTGGAATTTTTATTAATGGTGAAAAAAATGGTGCTTTGATGGCAACGCCTGTTGATGAACAAGCCTTAGCGGTTGGGTATTTGATGAGTGAAAATATCATTGCTAAAGTAGAAGATATCCAAAGGATTGAAAGCAAAGATGATGGAATGAGTGTGCATATAGATGCAAAGATTGATAAAAAAATCTTGCTAAACTCAATGCCGAAAGTGTTGTGATTAGTGGTTGTGGGAGAGCGCACATGGCTAATATTGATATAGAAAATATTGAAGCAATGAAAATATCTTCTAAGTCTCAATTTAGCAAAGATTATATTTTAAAGCAAATGAGCCAATTTTATACTCAATGTGATTTATATGAAAAAACAGGATGTGTACATACAGCCAACTTTTTTGACGAAAAAACGTTTTTTATCGGAGAAGATATTGCCCAGCACAATACCATAGATAAGGCTTTAGGTAAAGCGAGACTGACTGGAGTTAAACTTGATCAGTGTTTTTTAATGGTAAGCGATCGTTTAAGTTCTGAAATGGTTGCCAAAACGATTATGCATAGAGTGCCGATTTTAGTTTCAAGAACGGCTCCTACTTGCTTAGGTGTAATGATAGCAAGAAAATTTGACTTAAGCCTTTGTGGTTTTGCAAGAGAAGATAAGATCAATATTTATAGTGGAGATTTTCGAATTCATGGATGATAAAAAAATACTCTCTTATATGAAAGAAATGCTAAATAGCAATGAAAAATTAGATTGTGGAACAGCTTTTAAAATAGCAAAAAAATTCTCAAGAAATTTTGGTAAGTACAAGACAAGGACGCTCGAAAGAATCAGGGACAAAATTAACACCTAGAGCTATAGAACTTATGGAAAATTTTGCTATTTTGCAAAAAGATATAGAAGAATATGCTAATAAGCGTTTTAAAGAATTATTTTTAAAGAATAAAAAGTAATTATAGATTTCAATATATTTATTTTTTTGCAAGTAAAATAATGTTAAAATAAAGTTTTTTAAAGAAAATAAATTTAAGGATATTCGATGTTTAAGTCTTTAAATATTGCTTCAAAATTAATTTTATCAGTAGCAACGATTGTAATATTAGGATTAATAGTTTTGATATTTTTGATTACAGAGCAAGTAAGCCAAAATATTTCTAAAAACACTGAAAGTATTATTTCGACGACATCTAAAGAATATGCAACTCGTGCTCAAGGTATATTTAATGAAATGATAGCTTTAAATAAAAGTGAAGCTTACACTCTTACGGAAATGCTAAAATCAACAGATAAAGAAGATTGGGATATAGATGGTATTACTAATATTCTTACAAATCTTTTTGATAATAGTGCATATTCAAATTTTACTTATCTTTATTTGTTTGATCCTCCTGCTTATTTTAAGGAAGAAAGTAAATTTTTTAACACCAAAAAAGGTCATTTTGTTATTCTTTATACTGACAAAGAGGTTGATAAACGAGGTGGAATAGAAATCATTCAATCCCAAGATGATATTACAAATTTAGCTATAGTGCAAGATATTATAAAAAATGCCCAATATGGAGAAGATAAAACTTATGTAGGTAGAGCTATAAAAATGAATCTTGATGGGAAAGATTTCAATGGTTTAAATTTAGCTATGCCGGTTTTTGGTAAACATAATAAGCTTATCGGTGTTGTAGGTTTAATTTTAGATTTTGAAATTATTTCTAAGTATTTATTAGATCCACAATATCTTCTTTTTGATGGTCAGCTTAATGTTTTGCTCAATTCGCAAGGCTATATAGCAGTGCATCCAAATAAAAATTTAATGCTTAAAAATCTTATGCAAGAAAATAATAGGAATAATCAAACTGAAAATGTTTATAAGGCTATATCAGAAGGAAAAAATGGGATATTTGATTATGTAGCTTCTACAGGTGCTGATTCTTATGCGAGTTTAAGTAGTTTTAAAGTTGGTAACTCGACTTGGAGTATTATGGTAACAGCGCCTAAGGAATCAATATTTAAACCTTTAAGAAAACTACAAATGCTAATTATCGGGGCTTCACTAATTTTTATATTTGTAGTTTTAGCTGTTGTTTATTATTGTGTTAGAAGAATAGTTGGAATTAGACTTCCAATTATATTGAAATCTTTAGAATCGTTTTTTAAATTTTTAAATTATGAAAAAATAGAGCTTAAACCTATAGAAATTTATTCTAATGACGAACTTGGTTCTATGGGAAGAATGATAAATGAAAATATCGAAAAAACTCGTGTTTCATTAAAGCAAGATCAAGAAGCGGTTGATGAGTCAGTACAAACAGTTAAAGAAATTGAAGGTGGAAATTTCAGAACAAGAATTTCTAAAGTTCCTATTAACCCTCAATTAGTAGAACTTAAAAATGTTTTAAATAGAATGCTTGATGTATTGCAAAATAAAATTGGTTCTGATATGAATAAAATCAATCAAGTATTTGATAGTTATAAAGCACTTGATTTTAGTCAAACAATAGAAAATGCTCAAGGAGGAGTTGAGCTTACAGCCAATATTTTAGGTGGAGAAATTAGAAAAATGCTTATTACTTCTTCTAAATTTTCTAAAAATTTGGCTTTACAATCTGAAGAGTTAAAAACTTCAATGCAAAAATTAACAGAAAGTTCAGATATACAGGCACAATCACTTGAGCAAAGTGCGGCTACCATAGAACAGATTAACCATTCTATGCAAAGTATCAATGGAAGAACTTTAGAAGTTGCAAATCAAGCAGATGATATTAGAAATATAGCAAGTGTTATTAAAGATATTGCTGAACAAACCAATCTCTTAGCATTAAATGCTGCTATAGAAGCTGCACGTGCTGGAGAACATGGACGAGGTTTTGCTGTTGTTGCGGATGAAGTTAGACAGCTTGCTGAAAGAACAGGAAAATCTTTGAGTGAAATTGAAGCTAATATTAATATATTAGTTCAAAATATTAATGAAGTAGCAGAATCTGTTAAGGAACAGACAGCTGGAATTGCACAGATTAGCGATACAATAATGCAACTTGAAGCTGTTACAAAAGAAAATGCCGAAATTGCTAATAATACAAACCATATTACAAATGAAGTAAATCACGTGGCTAGTGCAATTTTAGAGGATGTAAATAAAAAGAAATTTTAAGATTATAATAAAATTATATTCATCAAAAATATAATTTTATTAAGGAAAAACAATGAAAATTGATTGTAGAAATCTTGATTGTCCCAAGCCTGTGGTTGAAACAAAAAAAGCTCTTGAAAATTTAAATAATGGAGAGAGTTTGGAAATTGTTTTAAATTCTACTATCTCTAAAAATAATGTTCTAAAATTTTTAAACTCTTTAAATTTAAATCCAGCTTTTAAAGAATACGAAAATGAAATCATTGTTTATGTTGAAAAAAAAGAAGTGGATTTAAATAAAGTTAATGCTAATGAATACAGCGTCTTATTTTTAAAAGCAGATAAAGTTGGTTTTGGAGAATTAGGGCAAAATTTATTTGCTGGTTTTTTAGATACTTTAAAAAGTATTGAAAATATTCCAAGTAAAATTATTTGTGTTAATGAAAGTGTTTTAGTAAATACTGATGAAAATCACAAAGCACATATAGCTATGAAAGAATTGGAAAGCTTAGGAGTAGAGATTATAAGTTGTGGAGCTTGTTTGGAATTTTTTGGAAAAACTAAAGAATTAAAAATTGGTTCAATTGGAAATGCTTATGAGATTGTTAATGAACTTTTTGGAAAAGCAAAAATCATTACTTTATAGGATAGAATTTGGAGTATAAAAAACAAAATTTAACCCATTTTGTAAAAGCGGCAGGTTGAGCAGCAAAACTAAGCCCGGGTGGTCTTAAAACAATTTTAAATTTTATGCAAAAATCTCCAGCTTTACTTAGCGATATTGGCAATAATGAAGATGCGAGTGTTTATAAACTCAGTAGTGATTTAGCTCTTGTTCAAACTCTTGATTTTATCACTCCTGTGATCGATAGTGCTTATCATTTTGGTGCTATTGCTGCAGCTAATGCTCTTAGTGATGTATTTGCTATGGGGGCTGAAGTGATAAATGCCTTAAATATAGTTGGATTTGATACTAAAAATCATTCTTTAGAGATACTAAAGGAAATGTTAGAGGGTGCCAATGATAAGGTAAATGAATGCAAGGGTTTGATTGTTGGTGGACATACAATTGAAAGTTCGGAATTATTTTTTGGACTCAGTGTTACTGGTAAGGTTCATCCTGCTCGTTTTATAGCTAATAATCGTGCAAAATTAGGTGATAAAATCATTTTAACCAAGCCCTTAGGAGTTGGAATTTTAAGCACGGCCTTAAAGGCAGATTTTTTAAAAGAAAAACATTTAAATTCTATGGTTGAAAGTATGATGTCTTTAAATTTTAAGGCTAGTCAAATTGCTTTAAAATTTAAAATCCATGCTATGACCGATATTACGGGATTTGGCTTTTTAGGACATTTAAGAGAAATGCTAAATGATCAAATTAGTTTTGAAATTTTTAAGGAAAAAATTTCTTACTTGGATGGAACCTTGGAATATTATAACATGGGGTTAATTCCAGCTGGAGCGTATAAAAATTTAGAATTTATTCAAGAGATGGATCCTGATTTAAATGAGGAAAATTTATTGCTTTGCGATCCTCAAACTTCAGGAGGACTTTTGATCGCTATAGATGAAAATCAAGCTTTGCAATGTCTTGATGAGTTAAGAAATGAAGGTATTGAGGCAAATATTGTTGCCCAATGTGTTTTAGTTTCAGAAAAGAAATTTATTTTTGTTTAATTAAGTTTTAATATTTTTAAGGGAAAAGATGGAAGTTGTTCATATAAACATGGCTATTATAACAATGTTTTCAGTTTATACCTTTTTAATGCTTTATATAGGTTTTTATTTTTATAAACAAAATAAAAGTTCTGAGGATTATTTCTTAGGAGGAAGATCTTTAGGACCTGCTCTTTCTGCTTTAAGTGCAGGTGCTTCCGATATGAGTGGTTGGCTTTTAATGGGTTTGCCAGGAGCCTTATATATCGGCGGTTTGATTAATTTTTATATTGTGATTGGCTTGATTATCGGTGCGACTTTAAATTGGATTTTTATAGCAAAAAGATTAAGAATTTATACAGGCATTATTGCAAATTCCTTGACTATTCCTGATTATTTAGAAACCCGTTTTGATGATAATAAACATATTTTACGTGTGATTTGTGCTATTGTTATTTTAGTTTTTTTTACCTTTTATATTTCTTCAGGCCTTGTGAGTGGAGCGAAACTCTTTGAAGGTGTTTTTCAAATTCGTTACGATTATGCTTTAATTACTGGAACATTAATCATTGTTATTTATACTTTTTTAGGGGGCTATAAAGCAGTTTGTTGGACGGATATGATTCAAGGACTTTTAATGCTAGGAGCCCTAATTGTTGTGCCATCAGTTATGCTTTATCATTTAGGAGGTGTTTCTAAAGCATTTTCTATTATAAAAGAAATCAAACCTGAGGCTTTATCTATAAATCATGTCAGTTTTGTAAGTATTATTTCTGCTCTTGCTTGGGGACTTGGATATTTTGGACAACCTCATATTTTAGTGCGTTTTATGTCAATTAGATCGGTGAAGGATATCCCTATTGCTACCTTTATAGGAATTTTTTGGATGAGTTTGTGTTTATTTAGTGCTTGTTTGATTGGAATTTTAGGTATTGCTTATATCTATAAATTTCAGCTTAATTTAGAAGATCCTGAGAAAATTTTTATACTCATGTCTCAACTTTTATTTAATCCTTGGGTTGCCGGAATTTTACTTTCCGCGATTTTAGCTGCTATAATGAGTACAGCAAGTTCGCAACTTTTAGTATCAAGTTCGACTATAGCTGAAGATTTTTATAAAAAAATTTTCAAGAAAGATGCATCTAATAAAGTAGTTTTAAATTTAGGTAAAATAGGTGTTTTGATTGTAGCCTTGGTTGCTTTTTTAATTTCTATGGATAAAAATTCAAGCGTTTTAAATATAGTTTCTTATGCTTGGGCTGGTTTTGGTAGTAGTTTTGGTGCGGTTATTATTTTTTCACTTTTTTGGAAAAGAATGACAAAATTTGGTGCTATTGCTGGTATGATTTCAGGTGCTTTAGTGGTGATATTGTGGAAAAATTGTGCTGATTCTAGTTTATATGAAATGATACCTGGTTTTTTAGCGGCCTCTTTGGTTATTATTTTTGGGAGTTTATTGACTAAAGTAAATTCTGGTTCAAAAATGGCTTATGAAAAAATGCTTAATGAAATTCCTTAATCTTAAATTTATTTTATTTTTTATTAAAAACCGCTATAATAACTTTGGAAGATTAGCGTATCTGGTGATCGCCACTGACTTCAAATCAGATGAAAGGGTAGCTGGCTATTCTTTGGGGAGTTCGATTCTCTCATCTTCTCGCCATTTAATCAATGCAAAGGATTATGATAATGAGCAAAGCAGATATTGTCGTTGGTATTCAATGGGGAGATGAAGGAAAGGGCAAAATAGTTGATAAATTGTGCCAAAATTATGATTTTGTTTGTAGAAGTGCAGGAGGGCATAATGCTGGACACACCATTTGGGTAAATGGAGTAAGATATGCTCTTCATTTAATGCCAAGTGGTGTATTAAATTCAAAATGTGTCAATATTATAGGAAATGGAGTTGTAGTTTCTCCTGAAGTTTTAATTGCTGAAATG
Organism: Campylobacter estrildidarum; assembly: GCF_005406205.1. GTDB lineage: Bacteria > Campylobacterota > Campylobacteria > Campylobacterales > Campylobacteraceae > Campylobacter_D > Campylobacter_D estrildidarum. Next base: position 26,553 of record NZ_NXLZ01000003.1, on the reverse strand, counting down.
GCACAATTTGAAAATTTAAAAGGTAGATTATATATAAGTGATAGGGCGCATTTAAATTTAAGCCATCATTCTTTAATAGATATTGCAAAAGAAAAACTTAAAGGTAAAGATGCTATAGGAACAACTGGAAAAGGTATAGGTCCTTCTTATGCAGATAAAATCAATCGAACAGGGCGTAGAGTAGGTGAACTCTTAGATCCTCAAAGACTTCACAATGCCTTAATGAAAGATTTTGAGCTTGATAGAAGTTATTTGGAGTTTTTAGGAGTTGAAATTCCTGATAGTGATGATTTATTAAACGATCTTAAAAGATTTAGCGAAATTTTAACTCCTTATATTACAGATACAACAAGAATGCTTTGGAAAGCTTTGGATGAAGATAAAAAAGTCCTTTTAGAGGGCGCTCAGGGTTCTATGCTTGATATTGATCATGGAACTTATCCTTATGTAACAAGTTCAAGTACAATTTCAGCAGGAGCTTTAATTGGTCTTGGTTTAAATCCCAAAGAAGCAGGAAATATTATAGGTATAGTAAAGGCTTATACAACTAGAGTGGGCAATGGAGCTTTTCCTACTGAAGATAAAGGTGAGGATGGAGAAAAAATTGCTCGAATTGGAAAAGAAATCGGAGTAAGCACTGGACGTAAAAGACGTTGTGGATGGTTTGATGCTGTTGCGGTAAAATATACAGCAAGATTGAATGGTTTAGATGTTTTATCTTTAATGAAGCTTGATGTTTTAGATGGTTTTGAAAAGATCAAAATTTGCCGAGCTTATGAATATAATGGAATGGAAATTGATTATGTTCCAAGTGATTTAGAAAATGTTCAACCTATTTATGAAGAAATGGATGGTTGGGATAAGGTTTTTGGAATCAGGGATTATGATTTATTGCCAGAAAATGCTAAAAAATATATCACAAAGCTAGAAGAACTTTGTGGAGTTAAAGTGAAATTTATCTCTACAAGTCCAGAAAGAGAAGATACTATTATTTTATGAAAAGCAAATATAATTCTGTTGTAAAAGTAAAAAAGCAACAACTTGATAAAGCGGAATCAAATTTAAACCAAGCTAAGCAAAGACAGCTTGATAGCGAAAAAATGCTTGAGCTTTCTAGAAAAGAATGTGAGAGTTTGAGTATCTTACCGCAATCAGGTTCCGTTTCGGAATTAAGATCAAATTTAGCTATGAGACAAATAGGAAGAGAGACTTTAGCTAGAGCTAAAGAAAAAGTAGAACTTTCAAAAAAAGAGATGGTTCATTATCAATTTTTGTACAAAAAAGCCCATTTAGATTATGAAAAAATGAAAGTTTTAGAGACTGAAGAAATCAAACAAAAGCAAAAAGAACTTGCTAAGATTGAAGAAAAGTTTCTCGATGAAATAGCTATTAGCCGTTTTTTTAAAAAGGATAAAAATGAGTAAAAAATTTATTTCTTTGATTTTTTGTTTAAATATAGTTTTTGGTGCTGATCAAAATTGTGAAGAGTATTTTGAAGCTAGAAAAGCACAGCTTGAGTTGCAAACAAAAGAATTTGATGAAGCTAGACAAGCTTTAGAAGCTTACAAGGCGTCTTTTGAGGCTTTGCAAAAAGAAAAATTAGATACTTTAGCTAAGAAAGAAGCCGAGGTTAATGCAACTTTAGCACAGATTCAATCTTTAAAAGATCAAAATGCCAAATTATTAGAAGAGCAACAGAAAATTTTAAGTTCTATTAATAAAAAGACAGAAGGCAGAGTAAAAGAAATTTATTCTCAAATGAAAGATGCAGCTATAGCTGATGTATTAAGTCAAATGGATGCTGAGGATGCGAGCAAGATTATGTTTTCATTAGAGTCTCGAAAAATTTCAGGGGTTCTTTCTAAAATGGATCCTAAAAAAGCAAGTGAATTAACTTTATTATTAAAAAATATAGACAATAATAAAACTCATTAAATTTGTTTTTTAACATAAATATATTATTATTTTAAGATCATTATTTAAAGGTTTGAAAATGCGTATAAAATTGCCACATATACCTTATATTACAAATAAAATAGTATTGGATTTGGTAAATTCTTCTTTTGTTGAAATTAAGAGTAATATAGAAGAGTTAAATCCTTGTATTAAGAAAATTTTAGAAATCGATGTCTTTAATGAAAGAAAATTAGATGAAAGAATCAAAGAACTTTTAGAAGAACAAGAAGATGAAATGGAACTCATGCAAGTTGATAGAAAAAATATGTTTTGGCTTGTCAAAAAAAAACTTGCATCTGAATTTGATGTTATTTTAAATTTAGAAGATCGTCATAATCGTTTAGCGCATAAGATTTTGGAAGAACTTATAGAAAATGATTATATTAATTTTACAGTTAGTGAAAATAGAGTAAAAAACTTAATTTTTTCTAGTATAGAAAATTACCTTAAAATTTATGAAAATTTAGAAGATGAGGTATATGAAAAAATAAGCAATTATAAAACTAAACCGGTTCCAGGTAGTGAAGAATATGAGTTAATCTTTGAAAAACTTTATCAAGAAGAGCTTAGAAAAAAGGGAATGTTTTAAGCCATGAAAGCTTATGTTTATTTAGAAAATGATGTTTTTTTAACAGCTAAAGCTTTTGGTAAAAATGGAACTTTCTTTGGTGAACTTGTATTTAATACTTCTTTAACTGGATATCAAGAAATCATGTCAGATCCTTCTTATGCGGGACAATTTATCGTTTTTTCTATGCCAGAGATTGGTATAGTGGGCACAAATGATTGTGATAATGAAAGTAAAGAAGTTTTTGCTAGCGGTATTTTAATACGTGAATTAAGTTCTACTTTTTCTAATTTTCGTGCTAAGCAAAGTTTGGATGGATATCTAAAAAAACACGAGAAAATAGGAATATATGATCTTGATACGAGATATTTAGTTAAAATGATTCGAGATTTTGGAAATTTAAGAGTTATTGTATCGACTGAAATTTCAAATAAAGAAGAGTTAAAGTCTGCTTTAGAAAAATCGGCAAAAATTGAAGAAGTTAATTTTGTTAAAGAAGTCAGTACAAAACAATCTTATGTTCATAAACAAGGCGTTTGGAACCATACAACTCAAAGTTATAATGAAGCTAAAAGAAGTGCAAAAAAAGTTGCTGTTATTGACTATGGAGTAAAGATTAATATTTTAAATGAGCTAGTTGAGGCAGGTTTGGAAGTGGAAGTTTTTCCTTATAATGTCAAAGCAGATGATCTTATAAAGCTTTACAAACAAGGGGAAATTCAAGGTGTATTTCTTTCGAATGGTCCAGGTGAGCCAAAAATTTTAAAACAAGAAATTGCAGAGATTAAAAAACTTACCAAAGTGAAAATTCCTATACTTGGAATCTGTCTAGGTCATCAGCTTTTAAGCAATGCTTTTGGCTATGAGACTTATAAAATGAAATTTGGCCAACATGGAGCGAATCATCCTGTCATTAATTTAAATAATAAAAGTATTGAAATTACTGCACAAAATCATAACTATAATGTTCCAGAAGAACTTTGTGAAGTTGCTTTTATTACACATCGTAATCTTTTTGGAGATAATGTTGAAGGTGTTAAATATAAAGATTATCCGATTATATCCGTCCAACATCATCCAGAAAGCTCTTCTGGGCCTCATGAGAGTAAATATATTTTTAAAGAATTTATCGATTTGATGTGATTTTGCTAAATATTGATTTTTTTGTTATTTTTAGCGTAGCTTTTTTGTCAAGCTTTGGACATTGCTATTCTATGTGTGGTGGCTTTAATTTAGTTTTTATGAAGCTAAATTCAACTCATAAAAATTTATTTTTATTAACTTTTTTATATCAGTTATCTAGAATTTTTGCTTATGTTGTCTTGGGGATATGTTGTGGAATTTTTGGAAATATATTAGCTATTAATGCCAAAATTCAAAGTTTTTCATTTTTTCTTTTTGGTATATTTATGATTATTTTAGGTTGTGCTTTGATTTTTAGAGGAAATCTTCTTGCTTTTATTGAAAATCATATTTTTTTAGATTCTTTATTGCAAAAATTGATTAAAAAATCTATGAATTTTAGAGGTATAAAATCAGCATTTATCTTAGGATTTATTAACGGTTTTGTGCCCTGTGGTTTGGTTTATTTTTATTTGATAGATTCGATGAAAAGGGAAAATATTTTAGAAAGCATATGTATAATGTTAATTTTTGGATTTTCAACTCTTCCCGCTATGTTATTTTTTACAAAAATATCACAATTTTTGAGTGAGGTTTTTAAAAAAATATTTAATTATATAGCTTATATTATCATCATAGCTTACGGTTTAAAACTTGCTTATACCGGTTTTATATCCTTTGTAAATTATTAAATTTGATTCTTTTTAAGATTAAAATAATATTATTAATTATGGACATAAATTATAATTGATAACAAATGATTAATAAAATTATATTTTTTAAGAAAAAATGTATAATTAGTATTATATAATGCAATTTGATTATTTAAAAATTTTAAGGAGAAAATCCATGCATCCAGGTAATGCACTAAGTTACGACTATACAGTTGCAAAATATTTCATGTTTGCTACTATATTGTTTGGTATTATTGGTATGGCCATAGGAACTTTAATAGCTTTTCAAATGGCATATCCTAATTTAAATTATTTGGCAGGAGAGTATGCGACTTTTTCAAGACTAAGACCTCTTCATACTTCAGGAGTGATTTTTGGTTTTATGCTCTCTGGAATTTGGGCCACTTGGTACTATATAGGACAACGTGTTCTTAAGGTAAGTATGGCTGAATCAAAATTTTTAATGGCTGTAGGTAAGCTTCATTTTTGGCTTTATATGCTTACTATGGTTTTGGCTGTTATTTCTTTATTTCTAGGTATAACTACTTCTAAAGAATACGCAGAACTTGAATGGCCTTTAGATATTTTGGTTGTTATTGTTTGGGTATTGTGGGGTATGAGTATTTTTGGCCTTATTGGAATTAGACGCGAAAAGACTCTTTATATTTCTCTTTGGTATTATATAGCAACTTTTTTAGGCATTGCTATGCTTTATCTTTTCAACAATATGGAAGTTCCAACCTATTTTGTTGCAGGTATGGGAAAATGGTGGCATAGTGTATCAATGTATGCAGGAACTAATGATGCATTAGTTCAATGGTGGTATGGACATAATGCGGTTGCTTTTGTATTTACTGTTGGAATTATTGCGCAAATTTATTATTTCTTGCCAAAAGAAAGTGGTCAGCCAATTTTTTCTTATAAACTTTCTTTATTTGCATTTTGGGGATTAATGTTTGTTTATCTTTGGGCAGGTGGACACCACTTAATTTATTCAACCGTTCCTGATTGGATGCAAACTATGGGTTCTGTATTTTCAATAGTGCTTATTTTACCTTCTTGGGGATCAGCAATCAATATCATGCTTACGATGAAAGGCGAGTGGAGTCAACTTCGCGAAAGTCCATTGATTAAATTTATGATTTTAGCATCAACTTTTTATATGTTTTCAACATTAGAAGGACCTATTCTTTCTATAAAATCTGTTAATGCTTTAGCACATTTTACTGATTGGATTCCAGGACATGTTCATGATGGAACATTAGGTTGGGTAGGCTTTATGATTATGGCAGCACTTTATCATATGACTCCTAGAGTGTTTAAAAGAGAACTTTATAGTAAATCTTTAATGGAAGTTCAATTTTGGATTCAAACTACAGGTATAGTACTTTATTTTAGCTCAATGTGGATTGCAGGTATAACCCAGGGTATGATGTGGCGTGCAACTGATGAATATGGAAATCTTAGTTATTCATTCATCGATACAGTTGTGGCTATAGTGCCTTATTATTGGATTAGAGCTATCGGTGGTTTATTATATCTTATTGGTTTCTTTATGTTTACTTATAATATTTATAAATCAATTGCTTGCGGAAGAGTGCTTGATAAAGAGCCAAAAAGCGCTTCACCTATGGCAATATAAGAAGGAGAAAATATGTTTAGTTGGTTAGAAAAAAATCCATTCTTTTTTGCTGTAGCTGTTTTTTTTGTGATTGCTTATGCTGGAATTGTTGAGGTTTTACCTAATTTTACAGAAAATGCAAGACCTATTGAAGGAAAAAAACCTTATACCGTTTTACAGCTTGCAGGACGTCAAATTTATATAAAAGAGAGTTGCAATGCTTGCCATTCTCAGTTAATTCGTCCATTTAAATCTGAAACAGATCGTTATGGTATGTATTCTCTTAGTGGTGAATATGCTTATGATAGACCATTTTTATGGGGATCAAAGCGAACAGGACCTGATTTAATGCGTGTAGGAGGTTATAGAACAACCGATTGGCATGAAAATCATATGTGGGAACCTACTTCAGTAGTACCAAATTCAATTATGCCTGCTTATAAACATATATTTAAAGATAATGCTGATATAGAAACAGCTTATGCTGAAGCCTTAACTGTAAAAAAAGTTTTTAATGTACCTTATGATGTAGAAAATGGTACAAAACTTGGATCTTGGAAGGATGCTCAAGAAGAAGTAAAAGCTGAGGCTCAGACTATAGTTGATCAAATGAAAAATGAAGAAGTAAAAAAGGCTTTTTCTAAAGGTGAGATTAAAGAAATTGTCGCTTTAATTGCCTATTTAAATAGTTTAAAGTAAAGCTATGGAACATTTATCAATTATTTTTAATGTGATTAAGAATTTAGTCACTTTTAATTTGGTAGCAGTTCAAAAACATGAGTGGGAAATTTTTCAAGGATATGGATTTTTTTTCCTTGTAATGTTTTTATCGATAGTTTTATATACTTATTGGTATCATCTTTATAGAGTAGAAAAAACTGGCGAGAGAAATTATGAAAAATATGCAAATCTTGCCTTAAGTGATGATATTAATGATAGCGTTTTAGAAAATAAAAGGAGTGCTTAATGCAATGGTTAAATTTAGGAGATAATATTAATTTATTGTCTTTAATCGGAGCTGTTCTTATTATTCTAATCACACTTGTAATCGTGAGTAGAATGTTTAAAAAAATGAAAGAAGAAAAAAAAGATGAAGCGGAACTTAGTGAACATCAATGGGATGAAATAGGTGAATATAAAAATCCTATTCCAACCGGTTGGGCTGTTGTCTTTTTTCTTGCTATTGTTTGGGCAATTTGGTATTTTTTATGGGGATATCCTCTAAAAGCTTTTTCAAGTATAGGTCAATATAACGAAGAAGTTAAAGCTTATAATACTAAATTCGAAGAAAAATTTAAAAATTTATCTTCCAAAGATAAAATAGCTATGGGACAAAATATCTTTTTAGTTCAATGTTCTCCTTGCCATGGAATTACCGCTGATGGAATTAATGGAAAAGCTCAAAATTTAAATATTTGGGGTAGTGAAGAAGGTATTATAGATGTTATTAAGCATGGTTCTAAAGGTATGAATTTTCCAGGAGGAGAAATGCCAGCAGCAGCTGATTTAGGAATAGCACAAGAAGATATTCCAGCTATTGCTGCGTATGTGGCAAAAGATATTTCAGCTATTAAGCAAACTAAAAATGAAGAATTAGTTGAAAAAGGTAAACAGGCTTATGCAACTTGTGCAAGTTGTCATGGTGAAGATGGAAAGGGTCAAGATGGAATCTTCCCTAATCTTACAAAATATGGTTCAGCAGCGTTTGTGGTAGACGTTTTACATAGTGGTAAAAAAGGTTTTATAGGAACTATGCCAGCATTTCCTACGCTAAATGACATTCAAAAAGAAGCTGTTGGTGAATATGTAATTTCTCTTTCAAGGGGTGAATAATGGAAAACACAAATAGATGCGTATTTTCTTTATCTGGAATAACTGGTATGCTAATAGCTACAGTGTTATTGCTTTCAATTTTAGTTGTTTTTACAATTTTGGGTCTTAAAGCACAGCAAGAAGTAATGCAAAAACCTTATAGTCTTAAAGATGTTCAAAGTGTTAAAATGTTTGGTTCAAAAGAGCAAGATCATAGAATTATAAAGTAAAGGAAAATACAATGAATAAGGCACTGGAATATTTAATTGTTATTGGTTTGATTGTTGCTGCAGGTATTACTGCTTGGTCAGTACTTACTGTAAATCATCTTCATATAGGATGAGAAAAATATTACGAGATGGTTTTTCAAGAACCATCTTTTTATTTCTTTTTTTACCTTTAAAAATTTTTGCTTTTGATTCTGTAGTTTTAAATGAAAATATTTTAAATCAGAAAGTTGTTAACGAAATAAATTTAATTGGTAAAGAGCTTCAAGAAAAAAGTGGAATTTTTGTTGGAGTTATTGCAAGCGATGAAGCAGATTTTGAAACTTTATTGAATATGCAAGAGAGAATACCAAAATCTTATATTTTACTAATTTTATCTAAAAAATCTCATAAAGTTGATATAGTCGGATCAAAAGGAGCTTTAATTTTGATCGACAAAGAAACTGTGCTTAGTCCTTATTCTGGAACAGGTTCAATTTTGCCTATTTTGGCGACTAAAAAAGGCGATATCTATAATGCTGCCATTTTAAATGGTTATGCCGATATCACAGATCGTATAGCACAAGCTAGAGGAATAAAACTAGAAAATTCTATAGGCAATGCCAATCGAGATACAATTAATATTTTGAGAATTTTAATTTATGGTTTTGTTTGTTTTGCATTACTTTATTATACGCAAAGAAGAATGAAAAGGAAGAAAAATGTATAAAAATAAAAAAACTTTTTGGCCTTATGGTTTGTTAATTGCTTTTTTATTGATTATAGGAGCCTCTATTGCAACAGTTGTGATAGCAAGCGATAATCCTGTATATGAAGATGATTTTTATTTCGATTCTTATCAAAATGTAGAAAATAACTATAATGAAATTCAAAAACAACAAGAAAATTTTAATAAACTTTTTAAAGTTGAATTTGAAAATGCCAATTTCAAGTTAGTAGGAGCAAGAAAAGTTCCCATCTATACAATTAATTCAAATTCTTATGTAGCTAATTTTAAAATAGAATCTTTAGGAAAAGCAGATGTTCAAAATTTAAAGTATGAAATTTTACTTACTAGGCCTCATATAAAAAAAGATGATCAAAAATTACAAGGACAAATAAAACAAGGAATTTTAAGCATCGCTTTTCCTTCTAAAATCGAAGAAGGTAGATGGCAATTAAAATTTAAGCTGATTGAAAATCCTCAAACAATAGGCTTTTTTAACTATGAATTATATGCTAAATGAAACTTAGAATATTTGGCTCCACTAGAAAGATTAAAGAATATTACGATCAAAGCAAAACTTTAAATGTTTTGCTTGATAATGCTATAAGCATACAAGATTTTTTAGAGAGAGTATGTTTAGTTAATTCTCACAAGGCAAGTTCTTATGAGAGTTTGCTTTTGATGCAAGAAGCGTGTTTAAAAAGTAAAAATTTAGAGAAAGAATTGGGAATTAGTGCTGATTTTTTTACTTTTTTAAAAAACAATGAATATTTATTCTCTTTCTTTAAAGAACTAAGCTTAGAGAAAAAAAGTATTAATGATCTTAAAAATAATGATTATTATGCAAGTTATAATGAACATTTAGAAATTTTAAAAGAAGTATTTGATCATTATCTTGCCTTGCTTAAAAAGAATCATCTTCATGATGATTTATCTTTGGTGAAAGATTACTTGATTAATTTTGATTTTATAGATGAATATGATGTTATTATTTATAATTTAGAGGGTTTTTTAAGTAAATTTGAAGAAGATTTGTTTTTGCAAATTGCCGACTATAAAGAAGTGATTTTATGTTTTAGGGTAAGTCGATTTAATTATGAGTATTTTTCCAAATTTGATTTTCTAAAAGATATGGAACTTGAAACAGAATTTTACTATGAAGTGAGTTTAAATGAAGGAAAAATTCTTAAAAAAGAAAAAATTTATACTCAAAACTCGCAAATTAAAGTCAAATCATTTGAAATTAGAAGTTTGCAATGTGCCTTTGCAATGGATGAAGTTTCTCATTTTTTAAGAGAAGGATTAAAGCCTGAAAATATAGTTATTATAACGCCAGATGAAAGTTTTTGTGATCTTTTAAGATTGTTTGATAAAAACAATATGTTTAATTTTGCTAGTGGTATTAATATCAAAGAGAGTTTATTTTATCAAAAACTAAAAATACTTTATGATTCTGCAAATTCTGAATCATTTTATTATCAAAAGCAAGAAGATTATTTTTTAAATGAAGATACAATTTTTGATTATCATAATACTTTTTTGCATTATTTAAATCTTGATTTTGAAAATTTTAAGAGTCAATTTGATCAACAATTTAATTTTGAGCAGTTTGAAAATTTAATAATTCAATTTTTAGAAAATGAAAAACAAGAACTTATCAGTATCATCCAAAAAGAATTGTATTTTATCAAGGAGTTGTTAAAAAATCAGTCTTTGAAAGTTAAAGAATTACTCCAGCTTTTTTTTATACACATTTCAAATTTAAATTTAAGTTATGTTGGCGGCGGAAAAGTTACTGTTATGGGGCTTTTAGAAAGTAGAGGACTTCATTTTGACGGAGTTGTAATCGTTGATTTTAATGAAGATGTGATTCCTAAAAGAAGTATTAATGAACTTTTTTTAAATAATGAAATTCGTAAAAAAGCAGGGTTAATCAGCTACGAACGAAGAGAGAATTTGCAAAGATTTTATTATGAAAACTTAATCAAAAATGCTAAAAAAGTAAGTATTTCTTATGTTGAAAATGAAGAGCAAAGAAAATCACGTTTTTTAGATGATCTTGATATAAAATATTTTTATGAAAAACCAAATTCTAAGACTTATTTAGATGCATTAAAGCTTGATTATCAGAGCACAAGATTAAATTTAGAGCCTATTAAAGCTCCTGTTTTAAAACACGATCCATTTGAAAAACCCTTATCTTTTACTCGTTTTAGCTTGCTTCTAAATCAAAAAAGAACTTATTATTATCGTTATATTTTAAATTTAAAAGAAGCTAGAGCTTTAAGCTATGAAAGCAATTTTAAAAACGAGGGTAATTTTATCCATAAGATTTTAGAAATTTATTATAAAGAAAATTCAAAAAATTATTTTGATTGCAGTATTTTTAATAAATTATTACAAAGAGAAAGTTCAAAATATGGCATTAGTGATTTGGAATTAGAAATTTTAAAAATACGATTTGAAAATTTTTACAAAAATGAACAAAAGCATTTTGATGAAGGATATAAGGTTGATAAATTAGAGTGGCCTCCTGCTGATCTTAAACTTCCTCCTAAAGTTTTACGTTTTGGAAAAGAGTCAATAAGATTAATAGGAGTTATCGATAGAATCGATTATCGTGAGGGCGAAAATTTTATTATCGATTATAAAAGTGGAAAAATTCCTATAGATTCTTATCAGTTAGCTTTTTATCAAGCTCTTTATGATGAGAATGCTCAAGCTTTTTTTTATGATTTAAAACGTATGAAATTTACAAAAGAAAAAGCTAAAAGTTTGATTGATTTGAAGGAAAGTTTAAAAAATTTACTAGATGAAAGTAAAGAAGAAATGGAGTTTGAAAACAAAAAAGATAATTATTGCCCTTATAAGTTGATTTATAAAAAGGAAGTGAAATGACTTTTGAGCCTTTTTTAGCCCTAGAGGCAAGTGCTGGTAGCGGTAAAACCTTTGCTTTGAGTGTTCGTTTTATAGCTCTTATTTTAAAAAACGCAAAAATAAATGAAATTTTAGCTTTAACCTTTACTAAAAAAGCTGCTAATGAAATGCAAAAAAGAATCATTGATACTTTTTTAAATTTAGAAAGCGAAGAAAAAGAGAGTGAATCTCAAGAATTATGCAAACTTTTAGGTATAGAAAAAAAGAAACTCATAGCTTTAAGAGATGCTAAAAAGCAAGAATTTTTAAGACAAGAGTTAAAAATCAGCACCTTTGATGCTTTTTTTAGCAAGATTGTTAGAGCTTTTGCTTTAAATTTGGGACTTAGTAGTGATTTTAATATTAGCGAAGAAAAACTCGATATCAAGGCTGTTTTTTTAAAGCTTTTAAATAGGGAAGAATTAAAAGATTTAGCCTATTATTTGGTCAATATAGAAGAAAGTCAAGATTTTTATAATGAATTAGAAAGATTTTATGAAAATGCTTACTATAAAGAATGTGTAAAAATTCCAAATCCATCAAAAGCAAAAATCAATAAAGCTTATAATGAACTAAGAACGTATTGTTTAAGTTTAAAAAATAAATATTTAGAGCGAAATTTTGAAAATGAAACTTTGGATTTAAATGAATTTATCAAAACAAGTTTTATGTCAAAATTTGAAGAAACAAAGTATTTGCAAAAATTAAACGATGAGGATGCGAATTTTAACTTAAAAAGAGAAGAATTTATCAATGCTTTAAATGATTATGCTATTGAGCTTGAGCAATATAAAATTGCTAATTTAATGAATCTTTTAAATTATTATAGTAGAGCAAAAAATTCTATACAAAAAGAAAAAAATGTTTTAAGTTTTAGTGATATTAGTCGAAGAGTTTTTGATTTAATTACGAGCGATTTTAAGGATATGATTTATTTTCGCTTGGATGGATATATTTCTCATTTACTCATCGATGAATTTCAAGATACAAGCGTTATTCAATATAAGATTTTATATCCTTTAATTGCTGAGCTTGTTTCGGGTGAAGGCGTGAAAAAAAATAGAACTTTTTTTTATGTTGGAGATAAAAAACAAAGTATTTATCGTTTTAGAAAAGGTAAAAAAGAACTTTTTGATTTATTGCAGCTTGATTTTAAGCAAATCAAAAAAGATCAACTCAAAGTCAATTATCGTTCTAAAGAAAATTTAGTTCATTTTATTAATGAAGTGTTTAAAAATAAAATAAAAGATTATACGTCACAACTTTCTTTAGAAGATAAAAAAGGAGGCTTTATACGTGTTATTGAAACAAAAGAAACAAAAGCTGAAGAGATAAAAGAAAAAGCACTTGAAGCATTGCTAGAACAAATTTATTTTTTAAAAGATAGAAATATTTCTTTAGATGATATTTGTATTTTATGTTGGAAAAATGATGATGCAGATATGATTTTAGAATTTTTACAAGAGCATAAAATTCAAGCATTCACGCAAAGCAATATTTTACTTGAAAATAAAGCCAGCGTGAAGGTTGTTTTAGAATATGCAAAATATTGTATTTTTGGAGATGAGTTTTATTTACATTTTTTAAAAGAATTTTTAGGATTTGAACCTTTGAGATTAAATCTTGACTTAGCAAGAAGTGCTATAGAAAATTTACTTTATTTGATTAAAAATTTAAAACTTGATCTTAGTGATATTGCTTTAATCCAATTTATAGAGTATGCTAGAGAAAAAGAGGATTTTTTAAAACTTTTATTTGAATCTTGTCCTTTAAAAATTATCAACGAACAAAATATGGGGATAAGCATTATGACTGTGCATAAATCTAAAGGCTTGGAATTTAAGCACGTGATTTTGATAGACAGTCTTTCAAAAAATAATACAAATAATGATAATATCATGCTAGAATATGATATTAATCAAGGTTGGCAACTCCATTTAAGAGACAATATACGCAAATTAACCAAAGAACATAACTATCAAGCTTTTATAGACAATATAACCAAGGCCGATTATGAAGATGATATGAATAAGCTTTATGTGGCTTTTACTCGAGCTAGAGACTCTTTGATTATCATTAAAAGAAATAAAGATTTTAAGCACGGGAGTTATCCTAGTTATTTAAATTCAATGCTTGAAATTAATGAGCAAGAAATTGGAACATTAGAATTTCAAGATTTTTACGAGCAAAAAGAGGAAATTTTACCTCCTGCTTTGAAAGAATTCGAAAAGGTTGGTTTGCAAGAAATTGATTCCAATGAAAAATTAGATTCTAAAGAAATTTATTTTGGAAACGCTTTTCATTTTTTTATGCAAAATTTAAAACTACCAAGCGGTGAAAATATCGACTTAGCTTATCAAAATACCAAGAGTAAATTTAGATGCTTTTTAGATGATGAAGAATTTAAAGCATTGTTTATAAGAATTAAAAATTTACTTGAGAATAAAGAATTTCAAACCCTTCTTCAAAATAAACAACTTTTCAAAGAACAAACATTGAGTTTTCAAGGAGAAATCAAACGACTAGATTTACTCGCTTTAGACGATGAAGAAGCGATAATTATAGATTATAAAACAAGCCTTGCAATGCAAGAGAAGCATAAGGAACAAGTTTGTGAATATAAACTTGCCGTGGATGAAATTTTGAAAAAAAGTTCAAGAGCTTTTGTTGTTTATTGTTTAGAGAATAAAATCCTAATTAAAGAGTTTGCCAAAAAATAAAATACCAATGTTTTAAAATTAAAATTTATTGAAAAATTAATAGCTCTTTAAATTGATTTTATATTTTTAACTTAAGCAAAATATTTAAGCTTATTATTTCTTTATTTAAACTTAAATTAAGTAAATATTAAGATTATTTTTTATACAATCACATTTTAAATTTTTGGCAAAGGTAAAAAATATGACACAGATAACAAAGCCAAACGAAGTAAAGCGAGAATGGATTGTTTTAGACGCAGAAGGAAAAAGATTTGGTCGTCTTTTAACCGAAGTAGCGACAATTTTAAGAGGTAAAAATAAACCTTGTTTTACACCTAATGTTGATTGTGGAGATTATGTAGTCATTATCAATGCATCAAAAGCTGTATTTACAGGTGCTAATAAGGCTGAAGATAAGCTTTATCATAGGCATTCTGGATATTTTGGAAGTGTAAAAAGTGAAAAATTTGGAGATTTACTTCAAAAAAATCCTGCTAAATTATATAAATTAGCAGTTAGAGGTATGCTTCCTAAAACAAATTTGGGTAGAGCAATGCTTAAAAAACTAAAAATATATGCTGGCAGTGAGCATCCACATACAGCACAAATTGCTAAAGAAGGAAAATAATATGGCAACAACATATGCAACAGGTAAAAGAAAAACCGCTATTGCAAAAGTTTGGGTAAAACCAGGTAGTGGTAAAATCAGCGTTAATGGTGTTGATTTAAATACTTGGCTTGGCGGACATGAAGCTATTAAGCTTAAAGTGGTTCAACCTTTACTTGCTACTAAGCAAGAAACTTCTATGGATATTAAAGCGACTACTTTAGGTGGTGGTTATAGTGCTCAAGCTGAAGCTTTAAGGCATGGTATTGCAAGAGCTTTAGCGGCTATGGATGCAGATTTTAGAGCCTTATTAAAACCAAAAGGACTTCTAACAAGAGACAGTAGAACTGTAGAGCGTAAAAAATACGGTCGTCGCAAAGCAAGAAGAAGCCCTCAATTTTCTAAACGTTAATCTTTTACAGCGAGAATTTTCTCGCTACTTATTTTTATACTTTGAATTATTTCTCTTTTTTTCTATTTTTATGTTATAATTTTTTGTTTAAAATTTATTGTCAATAAGGATTTTCTTATGAAAAAGTTATTATTGGGTTTAGGTTTAGCGAGTATTTTATTTGGTGCTGATCAAAATATTAAATTTGAAGTCACTCCGAATTTTAATTATAATTATTTTGAGGGTAATTTAGACATGAAAAATCGTTACACTCCTGGTATTAGACTTGGTTATCATTTTGATGATTTTTGGCTAGATCAAGTGGAATTAGGTTTTGAATATTATTCAAACGTAAAATATGCTAATACTCATGAAACTACAGATATATCTAGGACTTATTTAAACGCAATTAAAGGATTTGATTTAAATAAAAGATTTTATTTTTATGGTCTAGCTGGAGGTGGTTATGAGAATTTTTCCAATGCCGCTTATGATAATAAAAGTGGCGGATTTGGACAATATGGAGCAGGAATTAAATTTAATTTAAGTGATTCTTTGGCTTTAAGACTTGAAACAAGAGATCAAATTGATTTTAATAACGCAAATCATAATTGGATTGCAACTTTAGGCATTAGTTTTGGTTTTGGTGGAGAAAAAAAGCAAAATTTAAAAAATAAATCTCAACAACCTTTAGCTAAACAAACTGGAAAAAATACACAAGTAAAAACATTTATTCTTGATGAGAATGGAAAAGAAAAAGTGATTTCTTTGGAAGGACATTTTGGCTTTGATAAAACTAATATCAATCCAATTTTTAGTCAAAAAATCAAAGAAATTGCTAAAATTTTAGATGAAAATAAAAATTACAATACCATTCTTGAAGGACATACTGATAATGTAGGTTCAAAAGCTTACAATAAAAAACTTTCAGAGAAACGTGCTCAAAGTGTCGCTAAAGAGCTTGAAAAATATGGAGTTGAAAAAATTCGCATAAAAACAGTAGGATATGGTGATAAATATCCTAGATCAAGTAATGCTACCAAAGAAGGAAGAGCTGATAATAGAAGAGTAGAGGCTAAATTTATACTCAAGCAAAGACAATGAAATATACTATTTTATTTGATTTAGATGGCACTTTGATAGATTCTACAAATGCCATCTTAAATTCATTCAAAGATGCCTTAAGATTTCTTAATTTGGATGTAAAAGAAGATAAAAAAATTAAAGAGCTTATAGGCCATCCTTTGAAAAATATGTTCTCAATGCTTTATTCTAGTAATTCTAATTTGATTGATGAATTTACGAAAATTTATCGTGAGTGTTATTCTAAAATTTATTTAGAACAGACAACTTTATTTCCAAAAGTCGATCAAGCTTTATCTCTTGCTTATACTTTTGCTGATTTAGGTATAGTAACAACTAAGGGCGGAACATTAACTCCTATTTTGCTTGAGCATTTAGGGATTAAACATTTTTTTAAAACTTTAATTACGCTTGATGATGTTAAAAACCCAAAGCCAGATCCCGAACCTATACTTTTAGCGTTAAAAAAATTAAATAAAACTCAAGAAAATGCTTATATGATAGGTGATACTATTTTAGATATACAAGCTTCTTTAGCCGCGAATATTACTCCTATAGCTTTAAGTTGTGGTTTTGGTGATGAGAGTGAATTAAAAAAATATTGCCAAATTTTTCCAAATGCACATGAAGCAATTTGTTATATACTAAAATATTAAACAAATTTCAAGTTTTTGTTAAACACCTTTTAAGAGAATTCGTAGTATAGTCTTATTGATAAAAATATTGATTAAGGAAGGTCTTAATGAGTAAAGTAATGAAAACTATGGATGGAAATGAAGCTGCAGCATATGCAGCATATGCTTTTACAGAGGTAGCTGGTATTTATCCTATTACTCCAAGTTCTCCTATGGCAGATTATACTGATATATGGGCTGCCGCGGGAAAGAAAAATTTATTTGGAGTGCCTGTAAAAATTGTTGAAATGCAAAGTGAAGCAGGTGCAGCGGGTAGTGTTCACGGATCTTTGCAAGCGGGTGCTTTAACAACAACTTATACCGCATCTCAAGGTTTATTATTAAAAATTCCAAATATGTATAAAATTGCAGGACAACTTTTACCTTGTGTTATACACGTTGCAGCACGTTCTTTAGCATCTCAAGCTTTGTCTATTTTTGGGGATCATCAAGATATTTATGCGGCAAGACAAATTGGTTTTGCAATGCTTTGTTCTCATTCTGTTCAAGAAACTATGGATTTAGCTGGAGTGGCACATTTAGCTGCTATTAAAGGTAGAGTTCCATTTTTACATTTCTTTGATGGTTTTAGAACAAGTCATGAAATTCAAAAAGTCGAAGTGATGGATTATGAGCATTTTGATAGATTATTGGATAGAAAAGCTCTATTAGAATTTAGAAATGGTGCTTTAAATCCAGAGCATCCAAAAACACGTGGAACAGCCCAAAATGACGATATATACTTCCAAACTAGAGAGTTAGCAAATCGCTTTTATGATGCTCTACCAGATGTTGTTAATGAATATATGCAAGAAATTTCAAAAATTACTGGTAGAGAATATAAACCATTTACTTATTATGGACATAAAGAGCCTGATCGCATTATTATTGCTATGGGTTCTGTGACTCAAGCTCTTGAAGAAGTTGTGGATTATTTAAATGCAAAAGGTGAAAAAGTTGGTGTTTTCAAAGTTTATCTTTATAGACCATTCAGTTTAAAATATTTCTTTGATGTAATGCCAAAATCAGTTAAAAAAATTGCAGTACTTGATAGAACTAAAGAGCCAGGTAGCTTAGGAGAACCACTTTATCTTGATGTAAAATCAGCTTTCTATGGAAGAGAAAATACCCCAATTATTGTAGGTGGAAGATATGGACTTTCTTCTAAAGATGTTGATCCTGCACAAATGATTGCTGTATTTGAAAATTTAAAACTTGATAATCCAAAAAATGGCTTTACAGTAGGTATAGTTGATGATGTAACCAACACATCTTTACCAACCGGAGAAAAAATTTCTCTTGGAGATGAAAGTACAATAGAATGTTTATTCTATGGTTTGGGTGCTGATGGAACAGTAGGTGCTAATAAAAACTCTATTAAAATTATCGGGGATAAAACTGATTTTTATGCACAAGCTTATTTTGCATATGATTCTAAAAAATCAGGGGGTTATACAAGAAGTCATTTGCGTTTCTCTAAAAAACCAATTCGTTCAACTTATCTTGTATCAACACCTCACTTCATAGCCTGTTCAGTAGCAGCTTATCTAGAGCTTTATGATGTATTAGCAGGAATTAGAAAGGGTGGAACCTTCCTTTTAAATAGTATTTGGAGTGCTGAAGAAACTATCAGACAAATCCCTGATTCTGTTAAGAAAACTTTGGCAGAGAAAGAAATTAATTTCTATATTATCAATGCGACAAAACTAGCACGTGAAATAGGACTTGGTAATCGTACAAATACTATTATGCAATCAGCATTCTTTAAACTTGCAAAAATCATTCCTTATGAAGATGCACAAAAATATATGAAAGAATTTGCTTACAAATCTTATAGCAAAAAAGGCGATGCTATTGTAGAAATGAACTATAAAGCTATTGATGTGGGTGCGGATGGACTTGTAAAAGTAGAAGTAGATCCTAGCTGGAAAAATCTAGAAATTAAAGAAAAAGAACAAACTAATGCTTACAAAGGTACTGAATTTGTTGAAAAAATCGTTAAACCTATGAATGCCGCTAAAGGCGATGATTTACCTGTTTCAGCATTTTTAGGCCACGAAGATGGAAGTTTTGAACACGGTACTACTGAGTATGAAAAACGTGGTGTAGGCGTTATGGTTCCAAGATGGATTGAGGCAAATTGTATCCAATGTAACCAATGTGCGTCTGTGTGCCCACATGCAGTTATTAGACCATTCTTAATCAATGATGAAGAAATGTCAAAAGCTCCACGTGGAGTTAAAGAACACGCTTTAGAAGCTAAAGGAACTAAAGGTGAAAAATTAAGCTTTAAAATTCAAGTTTCTCCTCTTGATTGTACAGGTTGTGAGCTTTGTGTTCATGAGTGTCCAACTAAAGAAAAATCATTAGTTATGGTTCCACTTCAAGAAGAAATGGATTTTGGAGAGCAAGAAAATGCTGATTATTTATTTAAAGAAATCACTTACAAAGATGAAATTTTAAATAAAGAAAGCACAAAAGGTGCACAATTTGCACAACCATTGTTTGAATTCCATGGTGCATGCCCAGGTTGTGGTGAAACTCCTTATATTACTTTGATTACAAGATTATTTGGAGAAAGAATGATCATTGCTAATGCAACAGGTTGTAGTTCAATTTATGGTGCTTCAGCTCCTTCTACTCCTTATAGAAAAAGTGTTAAAAATGGACATGGTCCTGCTTGGGGTAATTCTTTATTTGAAGACAATGCGGAATTTGGTTTAGGGATGAAAGTTGCTACTGAAACTACAAGACATCGTATTGAAGCTATTATGAATGAAAATATGCAGCAAGTTCCAAATGCTTTAGCAGCACTTTTCAAAGAATGGATTGCAAATAAAAATGATAGCACTGCTTCAGTTGAAATTAGAAATAAATTAGTTCCAATTTTAGAACAAAATAAAGATATTAAAGCAGTTCAGGAAATTTTAGATTTAAAACAATATTTAAGCAAAAAATCTCACTGGATCTTCGGTGGTGATGGCTGGGCTTATGATATTGGATATGGTGGTCTTGATCATGTTTTAGCAAGTGGTGAGAATGTAAATGTTTTGGTTCTTGATACTGAAGTTTATTCTAATACTGGAGGTCAAAGCTCTAAATCATCTCGCACCGGTGCCGTAGCACAATTTGCTGCTGCGGGTAAGCCTGTCCAGAAAAAAGATTTAGGTCAAATTGCAATGACTTACGGTTATATTTATGTAGCTCAAGTAAATTCTGCTGCAAACTATAGTCATTTGGTTAAGGCATTGGTTGCAGCTGAAGCTTATGATGGTCCTTCTTTAGTTATTTGTTATTCTCCTTGTATAGCACATGGTATTAAAGGTGGTCTTGGTTATTCTGGAGAACAAAGTGAGCTTGCTACAAAATGCGGTTATTGGCCACTTTATACTTTCGATCCTCGTTTGCAAGAGCAAGGAAAAAATCCATTAACCTTAGCTGGAAAAGAGCCTGAATGGGATCTTTATGAAAGCTTTTTAATGAATGAAGTTCGTTACAATGCTTTGAAAAAATCAAATCCAGATCACGCAAAAGAATTGTTCGAAAGAAACAAAAAAGATGCGCAACGTCGTTATAGACAATTAAAACGTATTGCTATGGCTGATTTTAGTAACGAATTAGAAAACTAAAATTTGCAATGCAAAGATTTTTTTGTGCCATTTGTTTGTGTTTCACTTTCTCAATGGCACAAGACGATTTTGAAGAGTATTTTAGATCTTTAAATACTAAGAGTGATGTGGATCTTGAAAATCTTCAAAATCCTTTTTTAAACCCCACTCTTGAAAAAATCAAAAAACTTAATATAGCAGCTATCATGCTAGATCAAGTAAAAATCAATAATCATTGGTATAAAAAAGGTGATAGAATTGACGGTGCTTTAATTGTTGAAGTCAATAAAAAAGATATAGTATTACAATACGATACTTTAAATTTTAAAATCAATTTTAAAACCAATGATAAGATTAATATTTATTAAGATTTTATTTTTTACTCAAATCCTTTATGCTTTAGATTGTCAAAAACGTTTATTTGATATCAATATCCATGAAAATACAAGTTTAGAGGAAAGTCTTAGAGAACTTGCAAATTATTGCTCATTTAGTATTATCGTAAAAGATAAGATCGCTAAAGAAAAATTAAAAACCATTCAAAATGATATCAATATACATCAGATGAGTTTAGATGAGATTTTTAATCTTTTTATCAAAGAGCATGATTTATTTTATGAATTTAATGGCAAGGTTTTGAAAATTTCAGCCTTAAAAACAAAGATTTTTAAAATAAGTTATATCACTTCAGTTAGAGAAGGTCAAAGTATCACTAAAGCTTCAGTAGATGCAAAACCAAGGCAAAGTGAATTTAAAACTTCGTTTGAAGATAATGAAGATAATATGATTAAAAGTATGGAAAAATTTGATTTTTGGCAAAATATAGAAAAAGAAATCACTATGTTGCTTAATTCTTCTCATGAAAGCTACGAAATAAAAGCACCTATAGTTAATTCAAATGCTGGAATTATAATAGTTACAGGCACTCATTCTCAATTAGAACGCGTTAGAGAATATTTGCAAAAACTTGAAAATCGTTTAAAAAAGCAAGTGATTATTGATGTTAGTATTATCGCTGTAAATCTAAATAAAAGCCATTCTAGCGGCATCAATTGGCAAAATTTTAATTTGGATTTTAATTCCAAAACAAAAAGTGGCGAAAATTCTTTTATCCATTTTCAAAATGGACAAGGTTTTGTGAAAAATTTAGGTTTTAGGGCAAATTTAAATTTTGATTCTATTATCAACTTTCTTTCTCAAAATGGAAAAACTTATGTACTTTCCAATCCTAAGCTCATGGCTTTAAATAACCAACAAGCGATTATTTCAGTTGGCGATACGATTAACTATCAAGTGAAAGAAAGCTCCAAAGGAACTGAAAATGGGACAACAGTGAGTGAAAGTTATAGCAATTATTCTATTTTTATAGGAATTTTGCTTAATATTTTGCCAGAAATTTCTGATGATGGTAAAATAATGCTTAGAATCAACCCAAGTTTGAGTGACTTTAAATATCCAGAAGATAAGAAAAGACAAAAAGAGCCACGCACCATCGCTCCAGATACGATCCAAAAAAAGCTATCAAGCGTTGTTCAGGTTGAAAACAATCAAACTCTTATTTTAGGTGGGCTTATTTCAAGAAATAATGGTGAAAATAAGCATTCTGTTAATTTTTTGTCCAATATTCCCTTAATAGGAGCTTTATTTAAATCTGATGAGGAGATATCGGATGTGACAGAAATTGTTTTTATCATAACACCTACTATAGTTGATAATGCTAATTTTCCAAGTCTTAGGGATTTAGGATTTAAATATTATGAATAAAATTGTGAATTTAAGGGAAGAAATTTTTTCAAGGATAAATGAGAGTTTAAAACATAAAACCTTGATCTTAATTTGTGGCTTAAGTGGGAGTGGTAAGAGCGTTTTATTGCAAAGATTAGCAAAATATCATGATATTGATTATATCGATGAAATTTTTTCAGATGAGAAAGAATTTAAAGACATCGTTAAAAAAAGAAAAAAGGATGTTTTGATACTCGATGAAGTGGGTATGTATGAGATAAAAATACTAGAACTGATTAGAATTTATAGTGATCAAATGAGTTTTGTTTTGAGTTCTCATAAAAAAATAGATCTTTTTGAAAAAGATTATTTTAAAAGTCGTTTTGAGACGATTTTTTGGCTTGAAAAACTTAATACTAGAGAACTTCATCAGTATATCCAATTAAAATTTAATATTAATTTTTCCAATAAAGCAATGAAAATAATAATGAAATTTTATAAAGGAAATTTAAGACACGTTGATAAAATGCTTAAAAGTTTTTGCGAACTCAATGTTTATTTTAAAAATACAAAAAGTCAAGATTATGTATTAAAACTTTGTGCTTTGGAGAATGGATTTTTAAAATGAATATGCAAGAAAGAGTGCGCGAACTTGAGAATGCTTATAAAAAATATTTATTTAAAAAATTTTTAAAAAATTTGTTTTATCTAGTTTTTATTGGTTTATTGATTTATTTTATTTTTTTAATCGTGCAAAATCATTATAAACAAAAATCAATATCTTTAGAAGCTTTAAATTATAAAAAAGAGTTAGAACAAAACATTATAAAAGCTAAGATCTTACAGGAAAAAAATAAAATAACAAGAGCAAAACTCATACAAGAAAATAATCACACCATCTCTAAGATGCAAATTGATTCTAAAGTGTTTAGCATCGCTAAATTAAAAAATAATTTTTATAAAAATCCTAGTTATGAAAGAGCTTTAATTTTAGCTCGTGAATATTATAGGATTAAAGATTATAAAAAATCTATTTTTTGGGCTTTAAAGGCTAATGATATCGATAAAAAAACTGAGGATTCTTGGCTAATATTTGCTAAGGCTCAAATAGCTTTGGGTAATAAAAATCAAGCTGAAAAAGCTTTAAATGTATATTTAGATTCTTATGGATTTATTGAATTGGATAAAGAGTTGGAAAATGATTGATAAAAGCTTATTTGAGAATTATTTAAATCAAAAAATAAATCTTGAGCAAATTTATCAAAATTTTGGCATTAAAAGTGAAGATTTCTTAAAGAATTTAGCCTCTTTTTTAAATATGAAATATATTGAGTTAAATGATTTGGATGAAAAATTTTGCGAAAGTTTTCCTTTTAACATTCTTTTTAAATTTCAAATTTTACCTATAAAAAATGCAAATATTTTGTATGTGGTCAGCGCTAAACCTTGTTCTTTAGAACTTTTAGAGCAAATAAAAATTTTTACAGATATTGAAAAAATTGAAGTTGTGCTTACTGATGAATTTAAGATTTTAAAAATTTTAAATAATCTTCGCATAAAAGATGAGTTAAAAAAATTAAGTGTTAAACTTAGACTTGAATGGCAAGAAGGCGTAAAAGAAAGCCAAACTTGTATCAGTCAAATTTTTTATTTTATACTTGAAGAAGCACTTAAAATAAATACCAGTGATATTCACATAGAATCTAAGGTTAATGATGCTTTGATAAGATTTAGAGTTGATGGCGTTTTGCTAAAATTTGTTGATCTTGAAAAAGATATTTATGAAGCATTGGTTTTTTATATCAAATTTTTAGCCCATTTAAATGTTGCAGAATCAAGAAAAGCACAAGATGGTAGTTTTGAGTTTACATTTAAAGATAAAAAATATGATTTTAGAATTTCATCTTTACCTTTATTAAATGGTGAAAGTGTAGTTATAAGGATTTTAAAACACGATAAAGAAATTTTAGAGCTTGAAAAACTAAATTTGGGAAAAATAAATATCGAAATTTTAAAAAAGAATTTATATGCCCCAAACGGAATGATTTTATTAACAGGACCAACAGGAAGTGGTAAAAGTACTACTTTATACGCTTGTTTGAATGCATTAAAGAGTATAGAAAAGAAAATTATTACAGCGGAAGATCCTATAGAATATAAAATGCCTTTGATTCAGCAAATTTTGCTTAATTCTAAAGTAGGATTTGAATTTAATAATGTTTTAAGAGCAATTTTAAGGCAAGATCCAGATATTATTATGATAGGAGAAATTCGTGATGAGGAAAGTCTAGATATTGCTTTAAAAGCTTCTTTAACCGGACATTTGCTTTTAAGTACTTTGCATACAAATGATGCACTTTCTACAATAGATAGGCTTTTGGATATGAAAGCAAAGCCTTATTTGATTGCTTCTTCGCTTAGCTTGATTATCGCACAGCGTTTAGTAAGAAAGCTTTGTCCAAGATGCAAACAAAAAAGCAATAAATATGAGCAATTTCAAGGAGAATTTTTTGAGGCTAAGGGGTGTGAATATTGTCATCAAAGTGGATTTATGGGTAGAGAATTGGTTGTAGAGAGCTTAAATATAGATGATGATATAGCACAAGCCATTAGAGAAAATAAAAGCAAGAATGAAATTTTAAAACTTGCAAAAGATAAAGGCTTTCAAACTATGTTTGAACAAGGTTTGCAAAAAGCAAGAGAAGGTATAACAAGTATTGATGAGCTTTTAAGGGTTCTAAATGAAACTTTATGAACTTGAAATCATTAAAGACGAAAAAAGATATAAAAGGCTTATGAGAGCTGAAAATTTAAATATTGCACAAGCTAAAGCTTTAAATAAAAATTGGAAAATTATCAATATTAAAGAGAAGAAAAAAAACTATTTTAGAAAAATAAATAGTGAGTATCTTATACTCTTTTTTAAAGAATTATCTTTGCTTTGTGAGGCAGGATTAAGCATACAAGAGGCTTTTAAGGAACTTATGAAAATTCATTCTTTTAAAAGCATAAGCAGAGTTCTTGATAATTTACTTTTAGGACAAAATTTAAGCCTTGCTTTTGAAAATGCTGATTTTGGATTAAATTACGCAGAATTAGCTTTGATTAAAACGGCGGAAAATACTGGAAAATTAAGTGAAAATTTCTTACAAATTGCCAAACTTAGAGAAAAAAACTTAGAAAATCAAAAGAGATTTAAAAAGGCTATAAGATATCCTTTATTTGTTTTTATTAGCGTTTGTGTAGCTTTTATTTTTTTAATGCTTTTTGTAATACCTAATTTCAAAGATTTATTTGAAAATTTAAATGTCAATTTGCCCTTAATAACGATAATAATACTTCAAATTTATAATTTTTTGCAAGATTATATTTTAATATTTGCTTTTCTATTGGTATTTATTTTTATCCTTGTTTTTCTTATGTATAAAAAATCTTATTCCTTTGCTTATATTTGCGATTTTATTTTTTTAAAAATACCCTTATTTTCAAATTTTATCGTTTATAGTCAAAATTATTATTTTTTTATGGTTTTTTCCTTACTTTTAAAAAATGGAATTTCGCTTTCTAAGGCTTTTAATTTATCAATTTTAGGACTTCAAAATAAACAAATCATTTCAAAATATAAAGAACTTCTATCTTTTATAGATTCTGGGCTTGAAATTGGTAGTGCCTTTAAAAAGATAGATATCTTTGATCCTTTAGTACTTTCTATGTTAAATATCGCGATGAAAAGTTCAAAACTCGAGTTTTTAAGTGAAGAAATTTCAAAATACTATGAAAATAAAATGGAAAATCTTATGGATAGGTTTTTAATCTTGCTTGAACCTTTGATGACTTTGTTTGTAGCGATGTTAGTTTTATTTTTGGCTCTTGGTATTTTTTTGCCTATATGGGAGCTTAGTTCTGAGGTGAATTTATAATTTATTAATATTTTTTTATAAATATTATATTAATTTTTATTTTTTTATTTTATTTTTTGATAAAATAAGCTCTTTAAAATTATAACAAAAACTTCAGGAAATCTCTATGAAAAATGTAGTTTTACTTGGCGAAAGTAATTTTGCGTTTAAAAATGGAATTACGCAAGGTTTAAAAAATAAGGGAATGAATGTAAAAAATTTATCATTAGGTGGAACCGCTGCTTTACAAAATCTATATGAATTA
>NZ_NXLZ01000002.1 GCF_005406205.1 Campylobacter estrildidarum | reverse complement strand
AATAGAGTCAATAAGAAAATTTAACTAGGTCAATAATAAAGTCAATAAAAAATTTTTGTAAAGTATAATAAATTAAAATAAATTAAAGATAATCTAAAGTAATATAATGTTTGTCAAAATGTTATTTTGCGGCAAGACAAAAACAAATAAAAAAAGTTAAAAGAAATGAAAAAATAAACAACTGGTTGCGAAGGGGAGATTTGAACTCCCGACCTTCGGGTTATGAGCCCGACGAGCTAACCACTGCTCTACTTCGCGATAAGTAAATTATGGATGGGGTAAAGGGATTCGAACCCCTGAATGACAGGACCAAAACCTGTTGCCTTACCGCTTGGCGATACCCCAGTGTTTTGAGTGTATTAAAAGATTTTAAGAAAGGAGATTATATTAAAATTTAATTTATTTGTCAAGCAAATAAGGTTATAATTTTTATAAATTTTAATGTGGAGAAAATATGAAATTTATAAACATCGAGCAAGCTATTGAAGAAATAAAGCAAGGTAAGATGCTTGTAATGGTAGATGCAGAAGATAGAGAAAATGAAGGAGATTTAATTTTTCCAGCTCAATTTAGTACAAAAGAAAATGTTAATTTTATGATTAAAGAAGCA
Source organism: Campylobacter estrildidarum (assembly GCF_005406205.1). Lineage (GTDB taxonomy): Bacteria > Campylobacterota > Campylobacteria > Campylobacterales > Campylobacteraceae > Campylobacter_D > Campylobacter_D estrildidarum. The sequence goes on along the minus strand of NZ_NXLZ01000002.1, from coordinate 162,807 downwards.
AGAGGTGTTGTTTGTGTAGCACTTGGAGAAGAGCTTGCAAGAAAATTTGAGCTTCCTTTAATGGTGCCAAAAAATACCTCCAATCACGAAACCGCTTTTACTATAACTGTTGATGCAAAAAATGCTACTACTGGAGTGAGTGCTTACGAACGTAATATGACTATAAAAATTTTTGCAGATGATGATGCCAAGGCAGATGATTTTGTCCGGCCTGGTCATATAAATCCATTAATAGCTAAAAGTGGAGGAGTATTAGAACGAACAGGACATACAGAAGGAACTGTCGATCTTTGTCGTTTGGCTGGTTTAAAAGAAGCTTGTGTGATTTGCGAAATAGTCAAAGATGATGGTGATATGGCTCGTAGAGAAGATTTAGAGAAATTTTGCGAAAAACATAATCTCAATATGATTGCAGTTTCTGATATTATAGAATATAGATTAAAGCATGAAAGTCTCATTACTTTAAAAGAAAAAAGCGATAGTTTTTTAGCAGGTCTTAAGGCTAAAAAATTTGTTTTTGTTGATCATAATAATATACAGCATGTTGTATTTGCTTTTGGAGAAATTCAAAAATGCACCAACGTAAAATTTCATATCAGTGGAAGGGATTTTGAGCTTTTAACGTCGGATAAATTTTCAAAACTTTTAGAACAGATTAAATTTTTGCATGAAAATAGCGGGGTGATTGTTTTCATGCAAGGAGAAAAATCAAGTGCAACTCAATTTAAAAATTATGGCATAGGGGCGCAAATTTTAAGATATTTCAAAATAGAAGAAATCAAACTTTTATCTCAAAGTTGTGATAAAGATTATATAGGTTTACAGGGCTTTGGATTAAATCTTAAAGCTTGTAATTTTAATTAAAAAGGAAAAACATGGCACTTAAAGAACAAATTTTAAACGATATTAAAGAAGCGATGAAGCAAAAGGAAGATTTTAAACGAGATGTTTTGAGAACTTTAAATGCAGCATTAAAACAGGTTGAAGTTGATGAAAGAATAACACTTGATGATGAAAGAATTTATAAAATTATATCAAGTGAAATAAAAAAACGCAAAGATGCAATTGAACTATATTCTAAAGGAGGGAGGGAAGATTTAGCTCAAAAAGAGAAAAATGAAATTTTAATTCTTGAAATTTATTTACCAAAACAATTAAGCGACGAAGAATTAAAGAGAGTGTTAAAAGATTTAATTGAAAAACTAGGAGTAAGCTCTTTGAAAGATCAAGGGCTTGTCATGAAAGAGGTAAAAGTTCAATTTGGAGCCAAGGTAGATGGAAAAAGAGCAAATATGATATTAAGAGAAATTTTAAGCTGATTAAATATCATTGGTGATTTTGATATTTTTGGTACAAAAAAAGACTATTAAAAATGATTTTATAAAAAAATTTTATATTTTGTAAAATAAAATATTATTGTTAATTTTTAAATTTGATGCCAACTAGAAAGTTTATGATGATATCATTTTAAAATAATTAAACATTTATTTTAGCGAGGTTTAAAATGAAATTAAAAGAAATAGCAGAATTTTTAAGCTTAGAATATAACGGAGAAGATATTGAAATCACTGCTTTAAATTCTCTATTAAGGGCAAATTTTACAGAGCTAACATATTGTGATGGAGAAAAAAATGCTAAAGATATTCCCAATACTGGAGCCGCTGCTATATTGGTAACCAAAGAATATGAAAATTTAGTTCCAAAAGATACGAAAGTATTGATCACTCAAAATCCACATTTAAGTTTTGCTTTTTTAAGTAAACTTTTTGCAAAACCTTTGTTTGAGCAAGTTAAAGAAAAAAAACAAAATATTGCTAAGAGTGCTAAAATTATGCCTAATGTTTATATAGGCAATAATGTTGATATTGGAGAAAATGTAGTTATTATGGCAGGAGCTTTCATTGGCGATAATGTTAGCATTGGAGATGAAAGCGTGATCCATCCTAATGTAGTGATTTATAATGATAGCAAAATTGGAAAAAAATGCCATCTTTTAGCAAATTGCGTTATAGGAAGTGATGGTTTTGGTTATGCACACAATAAAAATGGAGAGCATTATAAAATCTATCACAATGGTAATGTTATTTTAGAAGATTTCGTAGAAATTGGAGCTTGCACGACAATTGATAGAGCCGTATTTGATAGTACAATTATTAAAGCAGGAACTAAAGTAGATAATCTTGTTCAAATAGGGCATAATTGTGATATTGGACAAAATTGTATTATTGTGGCACAAACAGGTATTTCAGGTTCAAGTCAATTAGGAAGAAATGTGGTTATGGGTGGTCAAAGTGCTACAAGTGGACATTTGAAAATAGGAGATTTTAGTACAATAGCCGCACGAGGTGGAGTGAGCAAAAGCCTTGAAGGAGGTAGAGTTTATGGAGGTTTTCCTATCATGCTTCAAAAAGATTGGCTTAAGCTTCAAGCCAAAATTGCTATAAAATTTAAAGAATGATTATAAAATAAGCATAGCATCGCCATAAGAGTAAAATCGATATTTTTCTTTTATGGCTAATTCATAAAGTTTTAAGCATCGCTCCCTACCTATAAAAGATGAAACAAGCATGATAAGAGTTGATTTAGGCAGGTGAAAATTAGTTAAAAGATAATTTTGTCTTATGGGCGGATTATTTGGGTGTAAAAATAAATCACAAAATCCATTTTCTTTATGTGTTCTTGCGTAATATTCTATACTTCTTGTTACCGTGGTTCCAATACCTAAAATAGGTTTTTTTGAATCAATAATTTCACAAGCTTGTTTTGGAATGCTAAAAAACTCGCTATGCATTTTATGCTCTTGTATGTTTTCGCATTCTACATTTTTAAAAGTGCCTGCGCCTACATGCAAAGTCAGATGATAAATTTCATGCTTTTTATTTAGATCATTAATCATATCTTCGCTAAAATGTAAACTTGCTGTAGGAGCGGCTACTGCGCCTAAATTTTTAGCAAATATACTCTGATAATCTTCAATATCCTTAGCATTATCTGCTCTTTTGATATAAGGAGGTAGGGGAATATGTCCTATTTTATCAAGAAGTTTATAGAGTTCATTTGTGTTTAAGATTTTATCATTTTGATAAAAACAAACTTTACGCATTCCATCTTCTAGAATTTCAATAACTTCTGCTATTAAGTTTTTTTCGAAATGTAAAATTTCATTGATTTTTACACGCCCTTTAATTTGAACTATAAAGCTTGGTTTTTTTGAATTTAAAAAGGGTTGATGTAAAAAAAGTTCTATTTTGCCACCGCTTTCTTTTCTTCCATAAATTCTTGCTTTAATCACCTTAGTATCATTAAAAAATATAGTACAATTTGGTAAAAAGTCTTTTAAATTTGCAAAAGTTGTATGATAAATTTCTTGATTTTTTCTTTTATAAATTAAAAGCTTGGCGTTTTCTTTAGGAACTGCTGGATAATTTGCTATAAGCTCTTGTGGTAAATTGTAGTTGTAATGTGAGAGAATAAGATCTTCATTTATCACTTTTCATCTTCTTTTGGAGCTGGATTGACTTTTTGAACGATCAAAATAGAAAGTCCGTAAAGTCCGCAAAGTGGTCCTGCCATCAAAAATTGAGATAAAAAATCAGGTGGAGTCATAAAAGCAGAAAAAATAAAAATAATTAAAACAGATATACGAAAATGACGTTTTAAAAAAGCATCATCAATTAGGCCTATTTTTGCAAAGAAAAATGCAATAACTGGCATTTCAAAAGCTAAACCAAAGGCAATAATGACCTTAATAAAAAAATCAACATAAGTTCCTAGAGTGATGACTGGGTTGAAACCTTCATTGAGACTAAAGTTAATCAAAAATTTAAAAGCTAAAGGTACAACAATAAAATAACAAAAACAAGCACCCAAAGCAAACATAACACTTGCAAAACTTACAAAAGGGATAACAAGGCGTTTTTCATTATCATAAAGCCCAGGCGCAACAAATTTCCAAAATTGCCAAAAGATAATAGGAATACCAAAAACAAAAGCAGCAAAAAAACTTACTTTGATAGTTGTAAATAAACCTTCTTGCATTTCTATAACATTGATGTGTTTTGAAAATTCTGGTAAAACTTCCACAAGAGGAGTTTTTAAAATTTCTAAAATATAATTACGAAAGCCGAAACATACTAAAAATAGTACTATAATAGAAATTACGCTTATAAAGAGACGTTTTCTAAGTTCTATTAAATGAGGTTTTAATTCTTCAAACATTTATTTTTCCGCTTTTTCTTCTAATGAGGTAAGTTTAGGTTTTTCATCAGAATTTAAATTTTGCCCACTAAGATTACTTGATGGATTTTCTCTACTATCAAAAGTTAAATCCACTTTAGTTTTTTCTAAAATGTCTTTTTTTAGATCATCAAATTCCTCAAAACTAAGTTTTTTGCGTATATTTTCATTGCTAGCTGAGAATTCATCTTTATATTTTTTAGCCTCTTCTTTAAGTTCATTGATGCGAATTTCTTTTTCTATACTTGATTTCGCATCGTCTATATTTTTTTTTAAGGCTTTTAAAATTTTAGCTATTTGCACGATGGCTTCAGGAAGTTTATCAGGACCTAAAACTAAAATTGCTACAATTAAAATAATTATAATTTCACCAAAACTCATTCATTAATACTTTATCTTAGAAATATTTTAGATGGTTATTTTACTTAAAAAACTTAAATTTAAGATGAGAGATACAAAGCAAGTTCGTCGCTGAGTAAAAAATTGGGATTAAAATATCTTTTTTTTTCATATTTAAGTTTTTTTTCTTTAAGTAATAATAAAGCCTTTTCTTTTTGTTTGAAATCTAATTTTTTTTCTTGAATACCTACTATGCTTCTAAGCCCTAAAAATAAGTGCTCTAGTTCTAAATTTTTAGAATTTAATTTTTCTACATTTCTAAAAGCGGGGTTTTCTATATAAGATTTTAAATTATTAGCAGTGTAAAAACGTTGATTTTTATAAAATCCTACAGCACTCAAACCACAACCTATATAATTATTGCCTTTCCAATAACTAAGATTATGCTTACACATTGTGTTTTTATTTTTAGAAAAATTACTGATTTCATATTGAAAAAAACCAAGATGAGTTAATTTTTGAATAAAAAATTTCATTAAATTAGGAGCGTTTTTCTTAAAGTTTTCTTTTTTAGCAAAAGCAGTTTTTGGCTCTATAGTAAGATTATAAGCGCTTAAATGAGTGATTAAAGGTTTTATTTTTTCTAAATTTGAAAGTTCAAATTCAAGCATTTTTTTATCGTCCATTTTAGTGTCGTATATGAGATCTAAATTGATATTTTTTAATCCTGCTTTATCTGCATTTTCTAAAGCTTTGAAAATTGTATCTTGATTGTGAATTCTTCCAAGAAATTTTAGCTTTTTAGGATGAAAACTCTGCGCCCCAAAAGAAATGCGATTTATTCCTAAATTTTTCATTGCTTTAATCCAGTTTAACGTTGCTGAATTGGGATTAGCTTCGCATGAAATTTCTACGTTTTGAGACAAATAGGGATGTAGAGTTTTAAAAATAGACTCATAATATTTTGCATCAATACAGCTTGGTGTACCTCCGCCTATAAAAAATGTTTTTATTTGATTATATTTTATATTAAATTTTTCCAACTGAAAATTAATATCTTTATTTAAAGCTTGAAAGTAAGATTTTTCATAATTATCTTTTTTTAAACTTGTAAAAGCACAATAATTGCATTTGCTTTCACAAAATGGAATATGGATATAAAAATGCATAAACAACCTAATAATTTTAATTAAATTTGTTAATTTTAATCAAAAATTGATTTGACTTTGGTTAAAATGATAATGCTTAGTATAGGTTTGAGGTAAAGCAATTGGAAAAAGAAAAAAAATATAGACCTAATGTCGCGGCTATTATTTTATCAAGCACTTATCCATTAGAGTGTAAAATTTTTATAGCAAAAAGAAGCGACATGGATAATATTTGGCAATTTCCACAAGGTGGTATTGATGAAGGTGAAGACGCCAAAAGTGCTTTATTAAGAGAACTTAAAGAAGAAATTGGTACAGATGAGATTGAAATCATTGCTGAATATCCAGAATGGTTGAGCTATGATTTTCCAGAAAGAGTTGCTAAAAAAATGTATCCTTATGATGGGCAAATTCAAAAATATTTTCTGGTTCGCTTAAAATCTGAATCAAAAATTAATATTAAGACTAAACATCCTGAATTTAGTGCTTATCAATTTGTTAAAGTAAAACAAATTTTTGAAATGATCCATCATTTTAAAAGAAATATTTATATTAAAGTAATTAAATATTTTAAAGAGAAAGGTTATATCTAATGCTTATAGTTCAAAAATATGGCGGAACGAGTGTTGGCAGCTTAGAACGCATTGAAGCAGTTGCAAATCGAGTTATAGAGAGTGTAAAACAAGGAAATCGGCTCGTTGTTATAGTTTCCGCAATGAGTGGAGTCACCAATACACTTATAGAACAAGCACAATATTTTAGTAAAAATCCCAATGGAAAAGATATGGATATGCTTTTAAGTAGTGGTGAGCGTGTTACAAGTGCTTTATTATCCATTGCTTTAAACGAAAAAGGATTTGATTCTATTGCTTTTTCAGGAAGAAAAGCAGGGATTATTACAGATAATGTTTTTACAAAGGCTAGAATTTCTTATATTGATACAGGAGCCATTGAAAATGCCTTAAATGAAGGAAAAATCGTTGTTATAGCAGGTTTTCAAGGAGTTGATGAAGAAGGAAATGTAACCACTTTAGGACGCGGTGGAAGTGATTTAAGTGCAGTTGCTGTTGCTGGAGCATTAAAAGCTGATTTATGCGAAATTTATACCGATGTTGATGGAGTATATACAACTGATCCACGTATAGAACCCAAGGCTAAGAAGTTAGATAAAATTTCTTATGAAGAAATGCTTGAACTTGCAAGTTTGGGAGCTAAAGTTTTGCAAAATCGTTCAGTTGAACTTGCTAAAAAATTAAATGTGAATTTGGTTACTAGAAGTAGCTTTAATAATAATCAAGGAACAATAATTACAGAAGAGGATAAAATGGAACAAGCTTTAGTGAGCGGTATTGCTTTAGATAAAAATCAAGCAAGAATAACTTTAAGAAATGTAGAAGATAAACCAGGAATTGCAGCTGAAATTTTTTCAGTTTTAGCAAATGAAAATATTAATGTGGATATGATTATTCAAAATGTAGGTGTAGATGGAGCTACAAATTTAGGTTTTACTGTGCCTCAAAATGAATTAGAATTGGCTAAAAATGCTATGAAAAAAATTTTACATACCGATACCATAGTGGAAAGCGATAGTGCTGTGGTAAAAGTATCTATAGTGGGTGTTGGAATGAAGTCGCATTCTGGGGTTGCAAGTAAAGCTTTTAAAGCTTTAGCAGATGAAAATATCAATATAGGAATGATTTCTACAAGCGAAATAAAAATTTCTATGATAGTGCATGAGAAGTATGGAGAACTTGCTGTAAGAGCACTTCACGAGTGTTATGGACTTGACAAATGAGTGATTTTTTGAGTTTTACACTTGAGAATATCCGTAATGGCGGAACTTTTATGGCTTGGATGGAGTCACGTCGTTTAGAATGGGCTCCTTTAATGCAAGTAAAACTTAAATATTTACTTGAGGGACGCACTTTTATTTTGATGTGTGATGAGCAAAGATCTTGGTATGAAGAATACTTTTTAAAAAATATTAATACAAAAACTAATCGTCCTATGTTGCCTTTTGTATCCTTAAACGCTTTGTGCAAAAAAAAGATACAAAAATCTGAAGAAATAGCTTTGCTTAATGATTTGCTAGATGTTACTTTTCCTAATGGATATATTTATTTTTACATAGGCTCTACTATGGATGAAAAATCTCTTATAGCTAAATCTAAAAACGATAGTTTGTTGTGGCTTTTTGATGAACAATTACAAAATAGCTTTTTTCTTAACTCTAAAGATAAAGATCTTGATGTTAAGCTTATAAGTCTTTATAAACTTTTGGATTTAAGTTTAGATGCGATTTTGTTTTCTAAGGTTAGTTTGGGATAATTTTTGTGTTTACAAGTAAAATTATAATCAGTGAAGATTTTGAGCGTATCAAAGAAGAAATGATTGAAAAATACGGATATAATCGTTTAAGATTGATTCCTAAAACCCCTGCAAATGATTTTTTGCTTGATGATGCAAGATTGGTTGAAAAAGAAAGTTATATAGCAGAAATTGATGAAAAAATTATAGTTTTAATGGCGCATAATTTTAGAATAGAAGCACAAAATTTTTTATTAAAACTTCTTGAAGAGCCGCCACAAAATGTCAAATTTCTTATAGTTGTCCCTTCTAAAAATTTACTTTTACCTACGATAAAATCACGTCTTATATGTGAAAAACGTAATATACAAAAATCTAAAAATAGCTTAAATTTGAAATTAGATAAAATGGATTTAAAAACATTGTTTGAATTTTTACAAGAAAATGAGAATTTAGACAAAAATGAACTTATGGAAAAAATCACTCTTTTAACTGAACAAATGGTCAAAATTAAAGATTTTAATGCTAAAGAACTTGAAAATTTTTATGAAAGTTATGAGTTAGCAAAGCTTAATTCTAAAAGTTCTTTGATCTTGTCTACACTTTTGCTTAATTTTTATACAAAGAAGTAAAATGAAATTTTATAAAATCAACCCTGATATAGATTTTAATATGATTTGCTCTTTTATAAGTCCTCATAGGTTTGGGCAAAAAATTATGAGTCAAAAAACACAAATTCATTTTATATTGATTAAAAATTTAAATGCAGCAGCTGCTAATATTTTAAAACAAGATGCTTTAAGAGTGGGGGCTGAATTGGTAACTCATAAAGAAGTTATTACTGCTAAAATAGATCATTCTAATGCACTTTTAATGGCAACAAAAGAACAAATTCAAAAAATAATATCAAAAGAAAAACTGCAAGATTTTGGACTTAAAAAGTTAGCTCTTTTTTTGGAAAAAGATTTTTTAAAGCCTAAAAAAGTAGAACTTATGGCGGTTATGAATATCAACGAAGATAGCTTTAATGCCAATAGCCGCGTTAGTGAAAACGAGTTTGAAAAAAAACTCAATGAAATTTTAGCTTTAAATCCTGATTATATAGATATTGGCGCAGTGAGTTCAAGACCGGGGAGTTGTTATTGTGGTAAAGAGGAAGAATTTAAAAGACTTAAAAATATTCTTGATTTAATTTATGCAAAAAAATATTATGAAAAAAGTATTTTTAGCTTGGATAGTTTTGATGAGTATTGTTTAGAATATGCTTTAAGTAAAGGTTTTAAATTGATCAATGATATCACAGGTTTAAAAAATGAAAATTTAGCCAAACTTGCAAATGAATATAAGGCAAAATATTGTTTGATGCATATACAAAAGGATCCAAGTACCATGCAGGATAATCCTTATTATGAAGATATACTTGATGAAATCAGTTTATTTTTTAAGGAAAAACTTGAAATTTTAGACAAATATGGAGTAAAAGAAAGTATTTTAGATGTCGGAATTGGTTTTGGAAAAAGTGCGGAGCATAATATGATTTTAATTAAACATTTGGAGCATTTTTTGCAGTTTGGTAAGCCTTTGCTTGTAGGTGCAAGTCGCAAAAGTGTAATTAATGCTTATTTTTCAAGTGAAGTTAAAGATCGTTTAGCCGGAACTTTGTATTTGCATTTAAAAGCTTTTGAAAATGGAGCAAGTATTATAAGAGTGCATGATCTGTATGAACATCAACAGCTTTTTGCCTTAGCAAATGCAATGAGAAATATAGGGATTTAAAATGACTAAAGAAGAATATTTAAGCAAAGTAGCTTTAGCTAATGAATGGATGAGGGCTTATTATGAAAAAGATGAGCCTTTGGCAAGTGATGAAGAATATGATGTTTTAATTAGGGAATTAAGAGAGTTTGAAATTCAAAATAAAAACGATATTTCGCCAGATTCTCCGACACAGAAAATAGCTCCTGTTATACAAAGCGAATTTAAAAAGCTTGCTCATTTAAGTCGTATGTGGTCGATGGAAGATGTTTTTGATGAAGAAGAATTAAGGGCTTGGGCAAAGCGTGCAAGGTGTGAAAATAATTTTTTTATAGAGCCAAAATTTGATGGAGCAAGTTTAAATTTACTCTATGAAAATGGTCAGCTTATTAGCGGTGCTACAAGAGGTGATGGAGAAGTTGGCGAGGATATTACATTAAATGTTTTTGAGATTGATAATATTCCAAAAACGATTTCTTATAAAGAAAAAATAGAGATCCGTGGCGAAGTTGTGATTTTAAAAGATGATTTTGAAAAAATCAACGAAAAAAGAGCTCAGTTAAATCAAAGTTTATTTGCCAATCCAAGAAATGCAGCAAGTGGAAGTTTAAGACAGCTTGATACAAGAATCACCAAAGAAAGAAATTTAAAATTTTATCCTTGGGGAGTTGGAGAAAATTCTTTAAGTTTTAAAAAACATAGTGAAGTGATGAATTTTATTAGAGAACTCGGTTTTTTAAAAGATGATTTTGTTAAACTTTGCAAGGATTTAGATGAGGTTTTATTATCTTATAAGGAGCTTTTATCCTTAAGAGATCAAAAACCTATGATGATGGATGGTATGGTAGTTAGAGTTGATGATTTAGCACTTTGTGAAGAACTTGGCTATACGGTTAAATTCCCAAAATTTATGGCAGCTTTTAAATTTCCAGCTCTTGAGAAAACTACGCGTTTAATTGGGGTTAATTTGCAAGTAGGAAGAAGTGGAGTGATCACTCCTGTTGCTGTTTTAGAACCTGTAAATTTAGATGGAGTTGTGGTTAAATCTGCTACTTTGCATAATTTTGATGAAATTGAAAGATTGGATGTAAAAATCAATGATTTTGTTAGCGTTATAAGAAGTGGGGATGTTATACCTAAAATTACTAAGGTTTTTCAAGAAAGAAGAAATGGTTTAGAGTGCGATATTTCTCGTCCTAAATTTTGTCCTACTTGTCAAAGTGAGCTTTTAGATGAAGGAACGCTTATAAAATGTCAAAATATTGATTGTCCTGATAGACTTTTAAATTCGATCATACATTTTGTTTCTAAGAAGTGTTTAAATATAGACGGGCTTGGAGAAAATATAGTTGAACTTTTATATAAAAATAAAAAAATCAGCACAATTGAGAGTATTTTTTCTTTAAAATATGATGATTTTGAAGGTCTGGAAGGATTTAAAGAAAAAAAAATCAATAATATTTTAAACGCTATAGAAAATGCGAAAGAATGTGAGTTATTCCGTTTTATTACAGCTTTAGGGATTGAGCATATAGGAGAAGTAGCGGCTAAAAAATTAAGTTTGAGTTTTGGCTTAGACTGGCATAAGCAAAATTTTGAAGCTTATGCAAATTTAGAAGGTTTTGGTGAGCAAATGGCAATAAGCTTGTGTGATTTTACTCGTGTCAATCAAAGTCGAATTTGTGAATTTTATAATATTTTAAAATTAAAAGTCGAACGATTAGAGATTAAAGACGACAGCTCTATTTTAGGAAAAACTTTTGTAATCACTGGAACACTTTCTAAACCAAGAGATGAGTTTAAGGCTTTGATAGAAAAATTAGGAGGAAAAGTCAGCGGGTCGGTTTCTAAAAAAACAGATTTTGTACTCTTTGGAGAAGAAGCGGGATCTAAACTAAGTAAAGCAAAAGAACTTGGCGTAAAATGCATTAATGAAAGTGATTTTCAAGAGCTGATAAAATGATCGCTTTATTAGCCTTGTTCGCTTTTATTTTAACGTGGCAATTTTTTAATTATGCTTTTATTTTTTTGATTTTTATTTTTTATGCTTTTATGAGAGAATTTTTGATTTTTTTAAAATTTAGAAAAAATGTTTTAAAAGAAGCTACAATAGTTAAAAACAGTTTGATTTATCGAATTACTTCCGGAGATTTTTATCTTTATATTATAAGTTTTTTTATGGCTTTATTTGCTACTTTTTCTTTATTTTCAAATTTAATTACATCCCAAAAACAAGATTTTTTATTTTTGTTTATTTTTTTACCTTTATTTTTACTTTTTTTTAAAAAAAAGTTTCATTTGCAATTTATAGATAATGCGTATAATGATTTTAGAATTATCGTTATAACAAGTTTTTTTACTGCTTTTATTTATAGTCTTTTTAATTTATTTTTTGTCAAACAGGTTGATTTTAACTTGAATGACTTTTATCAAAATATGATTTATTATAAAAATTCTAGCTTTTTTATTTTTGATTTTATTTCTCAATGTTTAGCTATATTGAATGGCCTAAAAGAGTATTTTTTGTTTTCTTTTGGTATTATTTGGTTTAAGATTTTTAATTTTATTTTTGATTTTTTAAATTTTTTTATACTTTCTTCTTTTATATCTTATCTTTATAATTTTGCATTTAAAAAAAATAAAATTTATATTTTTATATTTTCTTTTTTAATAGCCATTACCTTATTTTTTTCTAGAGAAACTAAAAATGAAAGTGTTAAAACATATCATAAGGAAATATTTTTTATGGTAAATAATCTTTCTTTCTTAAAAGAACAGAATTTAAGCACTTTAAAAGAAGATAAAGATAAATTGGATAAAAATTTAAGACAAGTAAGGGAAATTTTAAATAAAAATGCTTTTGAAATTGGAATATGGTGGTTTTCTAAAGAAAAAGAAGATTTGCAAAAATCTCTCAACGAAAGCCTAAAATGAGATATGATCTTTTTGTAGCCAAACGATTAAATATCAGTAGAAATAAGGCTTTGGAATTGATAGAAAATGAAGAAATTTTGCTTAATTCTAAAATTTTTAAGTCTTCTTTTAATATAAAAAATTTATTTAAAAACAATACTTTGAGCGAAGAAGAAATTTTATCTTCTAAGGAATTAAATTTAGAGCCTTTGAGTAAAACTTATGTTTCAAGAGCAGCTTTAAAACTAAAGAATTTTTTACAAGATAAAGATATTGATATTAGGGATAAAATTTGTCTTGATATAGGTTCTAGTACAGGAGGGTTTGTGCAGATTTTATTAGAAAATCAAGCTTTAAAAGTCGTTGCTCTAGATGTGGGAGATAATCAACTCCATTCTAGTTTGCGAGATAATGCTAAAATTAAAATCGTTGAAAATACAGACTTAAGAGCCTTTGAAAGTAAAGAAAAATTTGATATTATCACTTGCGATGTTAGTTTTATTTCTTTACACCATTTAATGTTCTATATTGATAGCTTAGCTTTAAAAGATATAATCTTGCTTTTTAAACCTCAGTTTGAAGTTGGAAAAAATGTAAAAAGAAATAAAAAAGGTGTTGTTCAAGATGAAAAGGAAATTCAAAAGGTAAGAAAAGAATTTGAAAAAGCTTGTATGCGTTTAGGCTGGGTTTTAAAAAATTGTGAAGAATCTAAGATAAAAGGAAAAGAGGGGAATGTTGAATATTTTTACCACTACTGCAAAAAATAAAATAAAATCTTTAGCCATCGGTTCTTTTGATGGTTTGCATTTAGGACATCAAAAGCTTGTAGATTTGTTAGATGATTTTGGTGCGCTTTTAATTGTAGATAAATTTCAAGGTAGAAAGCTTTGTACTAACAAAGAAAAGGGGTGTTTAGCAAATAAACAGATTATAGAAATTGATTTTGAAAGTATTAAAAATTTAGACGGTAAAGAATTCTTAGACTTTTTAAAAAAAGAATTTACTTCTTTAGAATATATTGTAGTGGGTTATGATTTTTGTTTTGGTAAAAATAAAGCATACAAGGCCAAAGATATAGAAAACTTAAGTGGAATAAAAACAGTTATAGTAGATGAGTTTTGCATAAATGGATTTAGTGTGCATACAAGCTTGATTAAGGAATTTTTAGTTAAAGGTGATATTGAGAAAGCAAATCTTCTTTTAGGAAGAAATTATTCTATAAAAGGTGAGCATATCCAAGGACAAGGACTTGGTTCAAGAGAGCTTTTTGCAACTTTGAATTTAAAATGTGATGATTATGTTTTACCAAAAGAGGGTGTTTATGTTACTTTAACCCAAATAAAAAATAGGATTTATAAGAGTATAAGTTTTTTAGGAATACGTTCTAGTGATGGAAATTTTGCTATTGAAAGTCATATTTTAGAAAAATTTGATCAAGATATAAATTGTGGTGAAATCATAGAAATTCAATTCATATCTTTTTTAAGAGAAAATCAAAAATTTCAAGATTTAATACAATTAAAAAAACAAATAGCTAAAGATATACAATTGGCTCAAGATCGTTTGAAGGATTTGAAATGAAAGATGAAATTTTTAAAGAAAGTCAAAAAAAACAGTTTGAATTCGATAAAAATGTAGCTAGTGTTTTTGACGATATGATTAATCGTTCTGTGCCTTTTTATAAAGAAAATTTAGAGCTTTGTGCTCAGTTGATTGCTAAGATTGTAAGTAATGGTGCTAAAGTTTGTGATTTGGGCTGTTCAAGTGCTAATTTTTTAATTTTTTTAGCTAGTTTAAGAAAAGATTTTCAGCTTTTTGGGATAGATAATTCTTTACCTATGCTTGAGATAGCGAAATCAAAAGCCAATGCGTATGGTTTAAATATAGAATTTATTGCAGGAAATTTGTGCGAATTTAACTTTTTTGATAGTGATGTTTTTATTGCAAATTACACTTTCCAATTTATAAGACCTCCAAAAAGACAAGAGCTTGTAAATCAAATTTATAAAAATTTGAATAAAAATGGTATTTTTATAATGAGTGAAAAAATTCTTTTTGAAGATGCTTTTTTGTCTAAAAATATTATTGAAATTTATGCTGATTACAAGCAAAGTCAAGGATATTCTAAATTTGAAATTGCTACTAAAAGAGAAGCTTTAGAAAATGTTTTAATTCCTTATAGCGAAAAAGAAAACATTTCTATGCTTGAAAGTGCCGGATTTAAAAAAATAGAAAGTATTTTCAAATGGGCAAATTTTGAAAGTTTTATAGCTTTTAAATAAAATTAGTTTTCGCTACTTTCATTTTCTTCCCAATCCTCCTTAGGAATAGCTACACTAAAAGCATTAACGCAATCTTGACTGATGATGGATTTGAGTCTGCACTCATCACTTCTTTCTTTGGCTTCTTGTGGATGAGTTTTGTAATATTCCACGCTTTTGGTCTGCTCGCAAGCTGTTAAAATTATAGTTATGATAAATAAAAATATTATTTGTTTAAAAAATTTCATCGTTTATTTGTCCAAATGTCATTAATTTGTATGATATTTTTACATCTATTATATAAAAATAAAGCTAAAATTTTTTATTTTTTAAATAAAAAATTCATTTCATTTCATTTTCATTATAAGAGAATATAGGTAAAGCCCATTGGAATTTTATAGCTAGAAGTCTCATTAAAACACCGATAAATAAGGTAATTAAAGTGCAAATTAGAGTATTAATTTCCAGCCAAACTACTGCAGTATAATAAATTGCACCTGCTATAATTGCAACACCTGCATAGATTTCTTTTTGAAATACAAGTGGAATTCTCATACACAAAATGTCTCTTAAAATTCCACCAAAAACTCCTGTAATTACAGCTGCTGAAACGGCGATAATAAAACCATAGTTTAATTTCATAGCAACTTGTGCTCCAAGTATGCTAAATACAACAAGTCCTATAGCATCAAGAGTTAAAAACAAATGTTCCAATCTTGTGACAATTCTTGGAATTTTAGTAGCCATAAGAGCACAAAAACAAATCAAGAGAACATACTCTGGGTGCTTTACCCAAGTAAGGGGATAATGTCCTAAAACTACATCGCGTATACTTCCTCCACCAATGGCAGTAACTAAAGCGATAAATATCACTCCAAAAAGATCCATTTTATGTCTTCCTGCTGCTAAAGCTCCAGTCATACCTTCTGCTGAAATACCTACAATATAAAGCACAGTAATAGTCAATTCGTTAAGATCCATAATAACCCTTTAAAATTGCTCACAAGAAATTTTATAATTTGTGATTTTTTCATCATCAACTTCGTGATTTGGTACTTGATAGCATTCTTTAAATTGAGGTGTTTGAATGATTTTAATATAAAAGCTCGGTATTGCAATATTATTTTTAATACGTCTTGGATTTTTGTCGTAAAGAATAAGATTGAGAACTTCTACGCTTTGAAATTTTAAAGCCAATTTTCTTTCTCTTTGTTCGATTTCATTCCAAACTTTAGCATTAATTTGCTCATTTTGTGGAGTGATATTGCTCATTAAAAAAACTGAATTTTGAGCAGCTTTGCTAAAACGAAATGAAGCATTGGACGCTGTATGTCCACGAGTATATCCACTGTGTTTGTAATCACTCCAAGTGGTGCGATATTTTTTAGGAATATTTGTATCATCTTCAAAACGAGCACGTTTTTTTATTTGCTTTGATTTCAAATTTGAGCTTTCAACTTTATAAGCAACCGCTTTTGTACCTTTTAAGCTGTAATCATAACAATTAATATAAAAAAATTTATTTAAAACTTGAGAACAATTGAAAGCGTTAAAATAAGATGAAAAATTTTTATTAGGTTTATAGGCTTCTAAGGCAAATACATTTAAAGAGAATAATAGTAAAAAGGTTAAAAATTTCATCAAATTTCCTTATCTGCACTTGTGCAAAGATGATTTAAAAAACATTCTTTACACAAAGGTTTTTTGGCTTTACAGGTGTATCTTCCAAAAAGCACCATAGCTTGGTGAAGAAAGTTAAGATTGTCTTTAAAAATATGCGTTAAATCTTCTTCTGTAGCTTCTGGAGTTTTTGCTTTGCTTAGATTAAGGCGATGGGAAACTCTAAAAACGTGAGTATCTACTGCCATAAAATTCGCTCCACACCATTCTATTAACACAACATGAGCAGTTTTTTGTCCAACGCCAGCTAAAGATTTTAAATCTTTCTCATTTAAAGGAATTTCACCATTAAAATTTTCACATACAGCCTTTGCCATTTTGATAAGATTTTGGGCCTTATTATTAAAAAAAGAACAAGTTTGTATATAGCTTTTTAAACTTGATAAATTGGCCTTAGAAAGACTTTTTATATCAGGATACGCTTTGAAAAGTTCAGGGGTGATAAGATTAACTCTTTTGTCGGTGCATTGAGCCGAAAGCATTACGCAAACTATAAGTTCATAAAGATTTTTAAATTTTAATTCCGTTGTAGGTTTTTCAAAATTTTTTAAAAATAATTCTTTGATTTTTAAATTTCTTTTCATTTTTTTATTTTAGTTAATTTGCTTTAAACCAAGTTGAGATATAATTAATTTACATTAAAAATATTTCAATAATAAAGGAAAACCAGATGAAAAAAATTTCTTTAGTTGCAGCAGTTTTAGTTTTCGGTGTAGCCTTAAATGTAAATGCGGTTACGGTAGCCACAGTAAATGGCAAAAACATCAGTGATACAGAGGTAGGCGATTTTTTTGCTCCTATGCTTAGAGGACAAGATTTTAAAACTTTACCAGAAAATCAAAAAAAGGCACTTACGCAACAATATATCATTCAAGATTTAATTTTACAAGATGCTAAAAAGCAGAATTTAGAAAAAGATCCGCTTTACATAAAAGAGCTTGAGCGTGCAAAAGATAATATATTAGTGAATGTATATCAAGAAAAAATTTTAAACTCAATTAAAGTTGATTCAGCTAAAGTAAAAGCTTTTTATGATCAAAATAAAGATAAATATGTAAGACCTGCATCAGTTCAAGCTAAACATATTTTAGTTTCTAGTGAAAAAGAAGCTAAAGAAATTATTAATGAATTAAAAAATTTAAAAGGTAAGGCTTTAGATAACAAATTTAGTGAAATTGCTAAAGCAAGATCTATTGATCCAGGTTCAAGAAATCAAGGGGGAGAGCTTGGTTGGTTTGATCAATCAACTATGGTAAAACCTTTTACAGATGCGGCTTTTGCTCTTAAAAATGGTACCATTACAACTACTCCAGTAAAAACAAATTTTGGTTACCATATTATCTTAAAAGAAAATTCTCGTGCAAGAGAGCAAATTAAATTTAGTGACGTTAAAAAAGGTATTGAAAATGGGCTTAAATTTGAAGAATTTAAGAAAATTATCAATCAAAAAGGACAAGAGTTATTAAAAAATGCTAAAGTGGAGTATAAATAATGGGTATTTTAAATATCGTTGAACCAGGAGTTATAAGCGGTAATGAACTTAATAAGATTTATGAGTATGCTAAAACAGAGGGATTTGCAATTCCTGCTGTAAATGTTGTAGGAACAAATTCTATTAACGCTGTTTTAGAAGTTGCTAAAAAAATAAATTCGCCTGTAATAATTCAGTTTTCCAACGGAGGTGCTAAATTTTATGCTGGTAAAAATTGTCCCAATGGTGATGTTTTAGGAGCTGTTAGTGGAGCTCAACATGTACATTTACTTGCTCAAGCTTATGGAGTTCCTGTGATCTTACATACTGATCATGCTGCTAGAAAGCTTTTGCCTTGGATAGATGGTTTAATTGCTGCAAATGCTGAGTTTAAAAAAAGTCATGGACGAGCTTTATTTAGCTCTCATATGCTTGATCTTAGTGAAGAAAGTTTAGAAGAGAATTTAAGTACTTGCGAAGAATATCTTAAAAAACTTGATGAATTAGGAATTTGTCTTGAATTAGAACTTGGTTGTACAGGTGGGGAAGAAGATGGAGTTGATAATACAGGTATTGATAATGCTAAGCTTTATACTCAGCCTGAAGATGTAGCTCTTGCTTATGAAAGACTTGGAAAAATCAGTGATAAATTTTCTATTGCAGCAAGTTTTGGTAATGTACATGGGGTTTATAAGCCTGGCAATGTGAGTTTACAACCTGAGATTTTAAAGAATTCTCAAAAATTTGTAAAAGAAAAATTTGGATTAAGTAGTGATAAGCCTATAAATTTTGTTTTTCATGGTGGAAGCGGAAGCGAATTGAAAGACATTAAAGATGCAGTAAGCTATGGTGTAATTAAAATGAACATTGATACAGATACTCAGTGGGCATTTTGGGATGGAGTTCGTGGATATGAAGCGAAAAATCGTGCTTATTTGCAAGGTCAAATTGGAAATCCAGAAGGAGATGATAAGCCAAATAAAAAATATTATGATCCGCGCGTATGGTTAAGAGCCGGAGAAGAAAGTATGATTAAACGCTTAGAAATTGCTTTTGAAGATTTAAACTGTATTAATAAAAACTAAGCTTTGTGCTTAGTTTTTATTTCACTTTAAAGATTATTTTTGTTAATAATTTTTAAAGTGAAATTTTTATCTAGGAAATTGTTCATATGGAAGTAAAATCAGAAGAAATTGCAGAACTTATTTTGCCAGAGAGTAAGGAAAGAAAAGGCTATTTAGTTTATTTAAAAATTATTTTTATCCCAGCTTTGCTTTATGTTTTGATTTTGCTAGGTTATTTTCATATTATAAATTTTGAAGTTGAGTTACATACTGTGATTATGACAGGTATTATTTTTTTTACCGCACTTATTTTTGCACGCCATAATTCTGAATATGCTTATAGTATTTTTGAGCAACAAAAAGATGAATTTAAACAAGCTCTAAAAAGATATATCATGAAACACTTTCTTGCAATAGGAAAAGATACAAAATCTAATGCTAATTTTGATGATTTTGCTTATAGTTATATTAAAGAAACAAGAAATGAAAATTTTGCTAGTATTGGTTCATCTATTTTTCCTATGATGGGGATTTTAGGAACCTTTGTTAGTATTGCAATTTCTATGCCAAATTTTAGCTCTAGCAATACAGTAGCTTTAGAACAAGAAATTGCAAATTTATTGAACGGGGTTGCAACTGCGTTTTATGTTTCAATTTATGGTATTTTTCTTGCTCTTTGGTGGATTTTTTTTGAAAAATTTGGTAAGAGTAAGATAGAGCGTTTGCTAAATCGTCAGAAAAATTCTACAAGTGGTTTTTTTTGGACAAAAGAGGAGCTCGATCAAAGATATTTAAGCGAAAGTTTGCAGCATTTTGAAAAAATTGGTGCAATTTTTAAGCAGGTAAGCAATCAAGATTTTTTTGCAGAGCTTGACCATGCAATTGATAGGAAATTTCAGATGTTTCAAGATATGCTTAATGTTGAAGAAAAGGCTATAAGATTAAGCGGAGAACATATAAAGCAAACTATGGGAGAATTAAGTAGAGCTCAAAGGGATCATCGCGATCTTGGTAAAATGTATGGCGAAATGTTAAATGGTATAGGCGTGTTAAATCAAAGCTTAAAAGAAGTTAATACGCGTATGTCAGAGCAATATAATCGTTTACTGGATATTAGCAATGAAAAAATTCAACATTTTGATAAGACCTTAAATGCCTTTAGTGAGGAAGTAGAGCGTTTTGGTCAAAATTTTGAACTTTACGAAAAGGCAATGCTTGAGAATCAAGAAAAGATATTTGAAGGTTTTAAAGCGAGTCTTTTTGAAGGAATGCATAAATTTAAAGAAGTTTATGAAGAAGAAAAAAATATCGATGCGAAAATTAAAATGATGGATGATTTAAAACAGGAAATTAAAGACTTAAATGAAGAAACTAATAAGATGATGAAAAAAATTGGCAAAGAGATAGAAGAGCAAGAAACCAATGTTGAAGAAAATGAAAATATAAAACAATTAGAACTTGTGAGAAAAGATGAGTCAGAAAAAGAATTAGAATTAGAAAAAACAAATGAAGAAAATAAATCATGAAAAATGATTTTAAAGAAGATAATAATTTTTGGATAGCTTATGCTGATTTAATGGCAGGTTTGCTTTTTGTTTTTATTTTACTTATCGGTGCTATTGTGGTTAAATATGTTTTAACGCAAAGCGATTTAAGAGAGATTAAAGATAATCTTAATAAACAAGAGGCGCGCTTGCAAGAAAGTAAAGAAGAATTAAAAAATAAAGAAGCAATAGTTTTTAAACTAAGTTCTGATTTAAGCAATGCTTCAAGTGCTCTAAATCTTGCAAACTTACAAAAAGCAGAACTTGAGGCAAATATAACTAACTATAAGCAATTAAGTAAAGATCTTAATTTAACTCTTGATAGCAAAGATAAACAAATTCTTATTTTACTTGGACAGCTCGAAAAAAAAGATAAAGAATTGAAAGATCTACAAGATAATTTTGAAGAAGCTAAAAAGAAAGTTCAAAGTTTGGGTTTAATTCGTCAAAATTTAAGCCAAGAGCTTCAAGGAAAGCTTGATAGCAATATAACTATAGACGATAAAACAGGTGCTATTTCTTTACCTGCTGAAGTTTTGTTTGATAAAGATTCTTATGTCTTAAAAAATGAAGCAAAAGCAAGTTTGAGAAAAATTTTAAGTGAATATTTTGATGCAATAATGAATGATCCTAAAATTTTATCAAATATTGAAAATATTGTTATCGAAGGTCACACCGATAGTGATGGATCTTATATTTATAATTTGGATTTATCTCAAAAGAGAGCTTATGAGGTTATGAATTTCATTTATAGTTTCTATAAAGATGTGAGACTTCAAAAGCTTTTGATGGCTAGCGGACGTTCTTTTTCTGATCCAATACTTGTAAATGGTATAGAAGATAAAAATAAAAGTCGTCGTATAGAAATAAAATTTAGCATTAAGAATGATAATGCTTTAAAAGATGTGGAAAATTTTTTTGAATTCCATTAAATTTTATAAATGTTACAATCTACCATAGATAAGATTTGTTTTAAGGGATTTGAATTTTATATAAAACGTGATGATTTGTTAGGAGAAATTAATGGCAATAAAGCTAGAAAGCTTGCTTTTTATTTTTCTCAAGTTTATTCTAAAAATCAACGTTTTATCAGTTATGGTGGTATTCAAAGTAATGCATTGGCTACGCTTAGTATTTTTTGTTTGAAAAGAAACATCAAATTAATTTTTGTTTGTAGAAAAATTCCAAATTTCTTAAAAGAAAATCCTTGTGGAAATTATGCTTTAGCCTTAAAAAATAAAGTTGAAATTATAGAAACTAATAATATTAACCTGAAAAAATATGCACTTTCTTTATGCAATAAAGAGGATATTTTTATTGAACAAGGTATAGCAAATTTAAACGCGGAATTGGGTTATAAAGAATTAGCAAATGAAATTAAAGAACAAAGTATTGATTTAAATTTAGAATTTGATATTTTTTTACCATCTGGAACTGGAACTTCTGCTGCTTTTTTAGCTAAACATTCTAAATTTAAAATTTTTACTTGTTCTTGCATAGGCGATGAAAGTTATTTAAAAAAGCAAATTTTAGAATTAATACAAGATTATGATTTTTCAAATTTAGAAATTTTAAAAAGCAATAAAAAATATCATTTTGGAAAACCTTACAGAGAAATTTATCAACTTTATAAAGAGTTAAAACAAGAATGTAATATAGAATTTGATTTGCTTTATGATATGATAGGTTTAAACATTGTTTTACAAAGAAAATGGGAAAAACCTTTGCTTTATATACATCAAGGAGGTATTTTAGGTAATGTTTCTATGTTGCAAAGGTATGCTTTTAAAGGTTTTAAATAGTTTTAGATTCTTTAAGAATATAGTCTAAAAGATTGTTGCAAGCTAAAGAAATGATTTTATAAGTTTCATCAAAATTTCCACTATACCAAGGATCTGGAACTTCATTATATCCTAGCTCAGAGGCAAAATCTGTCATTTTTAAAAGTTTATTTTGGGTATTTTTAAAATTTTTTAAGACATTGTTAAAATTAGAATTATCCATAGTGATTATGAAATCACTTTCGTCGCAAAGTTTTTGAGTGAGTTTTTTACTTACGAAATTTTGATGTTCTATATTCAGATTTGTGAGTTTATTTTTTGTACCAAAATGCATTCCTTCTCCGTCATGTTCTCCAGAAGTTCCTGCACTTGTAATGATAAATTTATTTTGTAAATTTTTCTTTTTAATCAAATCTTTCATTACAAATTCAGCCATAGGGGAACGACATATATTTCCTAAACATACAAAGGTTATTTTTTTCACAGCATTTCCTTAACTTTTTAATCAAAAATTATAAAAAGTATCATACAATAAAATTATGGAAAAATTCAATAAAACTTTATGGATATGCTGGTTTGGAGTTTTTACTACAAGTATGGGACTTAGTCAAATTGCTCCTATTTTGCCTTTATATATAAAAGAATTAGGGCATGTTAATTTAAATGAAATTGCATTTTATTCTGGACTTGCATTTGGAGTTACTCCTCTTGGAATGGCTATTTTTTCACCTATTTGGGCTTTTTTGGGTGCAAAATATGGCTATAAAAATATGTTACTTCGTGCTAGTTTAGGAATGTCAATTTTAACCTTATGGCTTAGCTTTGCTCATAGTGCAACTGAAGTTGTTTTAATTCGTGCTTTAACAGGTATAGTTTCTGGTTTCACTTCAGCGGCTGTTGTTTTTATAGCAGTAATTGCACCCAAAGAAAGAGTAGCTTACGCTTTAGGAACTCTTTCTACAGCCTCAGTAAGTGGTAGTTTAATTGGTCCTTTATTTGGTGGATTTGTAGCAGAATTTTTTAAAATTAGTACTGTATTTGATTTTGTAGCGTTTTTAATAGCTTGTTCTTTTGTGACAATTTATTTTTTTATTCACGAAGATAAAAAAAATAAAGAAGTTCAGCAATACACTGATAAGAAAAAAGAAAATAAAATTCTTATTATAGTTCTTTTTGCGACAACTTTTGTAATTCAATTTGGAACTTTTGGGGTGATGCCAATTTTAAGTATTTTTGTAGAACAAATTCATCAATATGGAAATTTAGCCCTTTGGTCTGGGATTGTTGTAGCCTCAAGTGGAATTAGTAACCTTTTTTTTGCACCAAAAATAGGAAAATTTGCAGATAAAATAGGGCCTAGTAAAATTATTTTTGTTTCTTTATTGTTTTGCGGAATTTGCTTTTATTTGCAGTCTTTGACCACAAATGTTTATATGCTAATTATTGTTCGCTTACTCATAGGAGTGGGACTTGGCGGTCTTTTACCTTGTGTTAATGCTTTACTTAAAAAAAGCGTTGATGCAAAGAATTTGAGTGTTGTATTTGGCTTAAATCAAACTTGTCAATTTTTAGGCAATTTTTGTGGAGCCTTTGGAGGAGGAATTATAGCAGCTTATTTTAAGATAGAATTTGTTTTTGCTTTTGTATGCTTTGTTTTTATAATCAATGCTTTAATTTTTTTAGTATTTGAAAAAAAATATATTTTTTCAAACATGGGTTTATGATTTAGAAAAAAGCTTTTTTAGTTTTGTGAAAAATTTTTAATTTTACTATATTCACATAAGAGTCGATCAAGGGAAAAATTCAAATTTGCTGGAGAAGTTGATGGTAGAGCGATAACATCTAAATCAGGATAAAATTTTTTAAAAAAGCGATAAGCACTTTGTCCTGTGGTAAAGATGTGTTCTATTTTGGCATGATTAAAAATAATATTTAAATCATTAGCCTTAGCATAACTTATGGTTTTATCATCGGAATTTTTTATTTTACAACTTTGAAGTATATCCCAAAGGGCTATTTTTTGATTTTTTAGAAATTTTTTTTGTTCTTTAATGTTTGATAATTTTACAGAGAATAAAATTTCAAAAATAGGCCAAAACCTATTTCTTGGATGTTGATAATAAAAACCATCTTTTCTAGATTGGATTGAAGGAAAAGATCCTAGGATTAAAATTTTAGAATTTTTATCAAAAAAAGGTTTTAAAGGATGAGTGATAAACTCACTCATTCACATAAATCCACAGAAATTTTTCCATTTTTAATTTCACTTACTTTTACTCTTAAAATATCTTGCTCTTTAATATTTAAATGTTTGATTTTAGAATGATGTATCAAGCCATCTATATCATCTTTAAGTTCTACAAAGGCTCCAAATTGAGTGATTTTTTTAACCACTCCCTCAAATTCTTGACCAATTTCAAAATCTGATATTTTCTTTTCCTTGAATGATTTTTTATGAGACTTGTGAGATGTTGTGATATTGATAATGTAATTTTTAGCAGCCATAATTTGTTCATTATCGCAGCCTGAAATTTTTACCTCACCTTTATCTCGGTCAAGATCAATGGATACATTAAATTTCTCTATAATTTCTTTGATGGTTTTACCCCCTTGACCTATAATATCAACGATTTTAGATGGTTCAATACTAAATAGTTCTATTTTAGGTAATATTTCTTCATTGACAACAATTTCTTTTGCTGCTTTTTCCATAATATCTAAAATATGCAATCTTCCTTCTTTGGCTTGATAAAGAGCGATTTTTAGCTTTTCTTGATCGATTCCGCCAAGTTTGATATCCATTTGCAAGGCAGTGATACCATTTTTGTTTCCAGCAACTTTAAAATCCATATCTCCGTCGTGATCTTCAAGTCCCATAATATCGGTTAAAACTGCAAATTGATCATTTTCAAAAATTAAACCCATTGCAACCCCAGCAATAAGATCTAAGCTAGGAACTCCAGCAGCACGTAAGGCTAAAGATCCACCACAAACTGTAGCCATAGAACTTGATCCATTGCTTTCTAGAATTTCACTGACTAAACGAATAACATAAGGATAATCTTGTGGCACACTTGGATATAAAGCTCTTTTTCCTAAATTTCCATGCCCTAACTCTCTTCTACTTGGTGCTTTAATCGGACTAGCTTCACCGACTGAAAAACCTGGAAAATTGTAATTAACCATAAAGCGTTCGCTTATAGGATTTTTTTCATTGAGTAAATCTATCATTTGAGCATCATTATCCCCACCCAAAGTTGCCACTACCAAAGCTTGAGTTTGACCACGTGTAAAAAGACAAGATCCGTGAGCATTAGGGAGTATATTTGTTTCTATGCTAATAGGTCTTACTTCTTTTAATCCTCTACCATCTGCCCTTTTTCCTTCATTTAGGATTTGAGATCGTACAATAGTGCGTTTAACCTTATTTAAAGTGTTGAGTATGCTTTCTTCATCCCATTCTTTAGCGATTTCTAGTTTCATAATTTCTTTAGCGATTTTATTTAATTCGCTAGCTCTCTCACTTTTTGCCATTTGATTAATAGCTTGCTTAATATCGTTATAAAAATTATTTTCCAAAAAAGTGAAAATTTCTGGATATTCAATTTCATCTTTTAATTCTATAGGATTATTTTTTTTGTGTTTTATGAAAGTTTTTTCATAAATACCCGATCCTTCTAAAATGGCTTTTTGAGCTATACTTAAGGCTTCTAAAGTCTCATCTTCGCTTAACTCATTCATAATTTGATTTTCTGGTATAGGTGTTCGATCAGTTTTTATCATTGCAAATTCATCACTAGGTAAAGCTCTCATTTCTATCATTAAAAGTTCATCTTTCACTCCAGAAACATAAAGATCTAAAGTGCTTTTTTTGAGTTCTTCATTGCTAGGATTTAAGATAAAGTTATCATCTATACGCCCTATACGGACACCGCAAACTGGAGCTTTTATAGGAATATCGCTTAAATAAAGAGCTACACTGGCTGCATTTAGACTCATTACTTGTAAATCTGTTTGAGAATCTACTGAAAGAACTATGACAACGATTTGAGTAGGATAAGCATACCCCTTTGGAAAGAGCGGACGTAAAGATCTATCTATAATTCTAGCTGTAAGGGTTTCAGCATCGGTTGGTTTAGTTTCTCTTTTGACATAACCCCCTGGAATTTTACCTGCAGCATAAGCTTTTTCTATATATTGTACAGTTAAAGGTAGAAAGTCTTCTTCAACTGGCTTTTCTTCTCTTGCAACAGTTGCCAAAATAACGCTTTTTCCTTGTCTCATCAGAACAGCACCTGAAGCTTGTCTTGCCACTTTATCTATATCAAAAATTTCTATATTTTTGTTAATTTGAATTTCGTATTGCATAGTTTGTCCTTTTTTTCCAGATATTAAATTAGTTAGATTTTTAAAAATATTAAGCAAAGTATCCTTCCTTTAAATTTTACTTTCAGTTTCAGCTAGTGAAAAATCGTATTTGATCCCACCTATTGGATAAAAATTAAATACAAAATAAACCCCACTTTGATTTTTAGCGGTGATCCCAGCACTTGTGAGCTGTGGATCAATTCTTTCTCTATACATTAAAGAATAATTCCAGCATTTACGCTGAAAAGTATAACCCAATTCCCACATATTTGCATGTGCTCTTTGAGTATCTAGCCAAATTCCTCCAAATAGATTATAATTTGGCGTGACAATATAATTTGCGCGTGTTCCTATAAAATTGTATTTGCCATATTCATTATTTTGATAGGCATGTGAAAAATTCCAGTTAAAATCAAAATTGGTGCTAAATTCGATTTGATTGATTACATTTGTAAATTTTTGTTTCTCATAAGAATAAAATGTTTCATTGTTAAAATTAATATAGTCATTGTAATAATAAGTCAATAAATTTTTTAACTCATCAAAATGTTGCTTTTTGTTTAAATACTCAAGGTTAAATTTATGCTTTAATTTTTTTTGACCTAGTTCATTGTAAAAATATTGGACTGTATAAAAATTGATTTGATCATCTTTTTGAGCAGATTCTTCAAGATAATTTTCACTAATGCTTCCAGATTTTGCCCCAATAAATAAATATTCTAAGCCAAAGTTCAAGGTGTGAAAAAAATCACCATAATTCTTAGAAAGATCAGTATAAAAATTAAAGCTATGGGTATTTTGAAAATAATACTCATGCTTTTTTTCTGGAATTTTAGAATAATTTATAAAAGAAGCAAATAAGCTTTCTGTAAAGGTAAAATGCAATAAATCTTCAAAAAAAGTATTATGATAGGAAATAGGGAGTTCTAAATTAATTTGATTTGCATAAGGATCAACAGGGCGATAAAAATTATGAAAAGTTGCGTCAAAAGAATAACGTAAGCGTTCATCAAATAGATTATTTAAAAATCGGTGATATTGAAAACTCGGATATTCTTGCAAGGTTGTTTTATTACTTAATTTAGATGTATCGATGTAATATTTTGCGTAAGCTCCATAATAATTATTTTCATCTGCTAAAAAATAATTAATCTTAGAGGTGACTAATGAAGCAAGATCATAAGTATTATTTGAGCTAAGATTGAGATAATCTATATCGTTAAGATAAGTTGCATCTATCCATAAGCCTTCTTGGACATTATCTCCCAATAAAGCCTTCATTAAATTATTTCTAGCATATTTTAATTCAATTCCAGAGTGAATTTTATTTTTTAAATTTTCTTTATAATAATAAGAAGATTTTTCTTTAAAACCACCAAAATTTAATTCGCCCGTAGAATAAAGAGAATCTACAAATCTCAAAGTAGAATAAAGTCCAAAACCTCTATCAGTTCTAATTTGGGGGTTTAATTGCAAATCCCAATTTTCATCGGTTGCTATATAAATAGGTTGTTCATAATAAAAACCTTCATTCCTTTTTAAAAAAAATTTAGGGACTAAAAGTCCGCTTTGTCGATGTGTATCTGCGCTAAATCCAAAATAAGGAAGATAAAATATTGGAAAATTTTTGACATATAATCTTGCATTATATAAATGAACAAAATTATTTTTTCTATTAAGCCAACCTTTAGAAAATCGGATTTCCCAATCTGGATCTTCAACATTGCAACTAGAAACGGCAGAAATTTTACTTTCGAAAAAGTTGTCATTTAAATAACTTTTTTTACTTTGAAACCAAACTTCTAAATTGTTATTAGAAAAGAAAAAATTATTAAAATATGCTTCATTGGAATTTAAGTTTATTTTTGCATAATTTGAGTGTGAGCGCTCATTTTGCCCTCTTAAGATATTGACATCACCGAAAAGCTCTATATCTCCGCTTTTTTGATTATATATTGCCCTATTTGCGGTAATAAAATAAAAATCTGAAAATACAATAACGTCATTGTTTGCGGTAAGAATATCCCCTTCTTTTTTTGCATCAAGCGCATAAATATCAACTTGAGTTGCATTTAAAAAAATACTTGTGAAAAATAAAGATAGTAGAATTTTATGCCACATTAACTACTATCGTCCTTGATAAATAATCTTCCCATGTTTTACGCAAATCATTACCTAAAGCCCAAGCAAAACCTAACATAAATGCCATATCGCTCAATTGCCTAGTAGCTGATCTTATGCAGCTTTGCATTAAATTTGGTTTATCTAGAAGATCTTCATCTAAAATGATAATTTTGCACGCTATTTTTCCGAGACTTGCCCCATATAAATAAGTAAAAATTGCTTGATATGTAAAATGAAGCAAAATAAAGCCTAAATAAAAATTACCTAATATTTGAGTTGTTTCTAATAAATTTTTTGTTTGAAGCAATTGATCATAAAAAATTACACAAACGATTAAGGAAAGTATAAAATTATCTATAAAATAAGCTAATATTCTTTTTCCAAAACTAGCAATGCTTAAATTTTCACGTTCTAAACGAGTTATTAAATCTTCTTTCATGGAGCAACCTGATAAGCAATATCTTTTCTAAATTGTTTTCCTTTAAATTGAACATTTTCACAAAGCTCATAAGCTTTTTTTTGAGCCTCTTTTATGTCTTTACCTACACCAACACATACTAATACACGTCCCCCATCAGCCATTAATTTACCATTATCTAAGCTAACTCCAGCATAAGAAATATGCGTGTTTTCTGGAATATTTTTTATAGAAATTTCTGTTTTTTCAGAGCTTTTATAAGGGTAATTTTCACTAGCGCAAACAACTCCTACGGCATAAGCTCTTTTTATATTAATTTTTATATTTTTTAAGCGTTTTTGAGTGGCTGCTAAAATAAGCTCTAAAGGATTTTCAATTAAAGGCATTAAAACTTCGCATTCTGGATCTCCAAAACGCACATTAAATTCTAAAACATAAGGTTCTTGATTTACAACCATAATTCCTATAAATAAGACTCCACTAAATTCACTGCCTTCTTTTTTCATTCCAGATAAAGTAGGGATGATAATGTCTTTTTTGATTTTTTCAAGCAGAGTTTCATTTGCTAAAGAGCTGGGCGCATAAGCTCCCATACCACCAGTATTTGGTCCTTTATCTTGATCTAGGAGTTTTTTATGATCTTGTGCTGCGGGCAATAATACAAAATCATCTCCATCACACACAGCAAAAATACTTAGTTCGAAGCCATCTAAAAATTCTTCTACAACTATAAATTTTCCTGCATCTCCAAAACTTTCTCCACTAAGCATTTTAGAGGCTGCTTCCACAGCTTGATTGTGGGTTTGTGCGATAATCACACCTTTTCCAGCACACAATCCATCTGCTTTTACGACTATAGGCGGTGTTAAATTTAAAATAAATTCTTTGGCTTTTTCTAGATTATTAGTATTTAAAAATTTAGCCGTTTTAATATTATATTTTTGAAGAAAATTTTTCATAAAGGATTTTGAAGTTTCAAGCATAGCTGCGGCTTTGCTTGGTCCAAATATAGAAAGATTGTGTTGTTTAAAAATATCTACAATCCCTTCGGCTAAAAAATTTTCACTACCCACTATACAAAGATCGATTTCATTTTCTTTTGCGTATTTTGCTAATTCTAAAGGCTTTTTAAGATTTATATTGATTCCAAGATTTTGAGTAGCACCATTTCCAGGTGAAAAATAGAATTTTAAATTCTCATTTACTTTTTTTAAGGCTAAGGCTATAGAATATTCGCGAGCACCGCTACCTAAAATCATTATTTTCATTTATTCTCCTCATAAACCCAAGCAGCCGTTTGTGAAAGTTGACCCCAAAAAGTCAATAAAACCGCTAGGCAATTTTTAAAGGCTGCAACTTCTCACTTCTTTCGAAATTCAAACGACGCCACAGACACGGTAAATCGCACATCACAGTAAATAAAAATGTGTTGGATCACTTTAAATATACGCACCGCTTAGGCGAGTAATTATAGCCTTATTTAGCTTAAAATTCTATGTTTTAAATGAGTTTAAATTTGGTTTTTCCCGTTTTATCAAAATGTTTTCCTTGTAAGATTATATCTGCTACACTTTCCCAAACATGCTTTTCGTCAATATATACTATATCAAAAGTATTATCACGCATTAAAGATTGATAATTAACTTTTTTAGGAGCGTATTTTACAATATAATATGGATTTTGAGAGAAATTTTCAATTTTCAATTTACAAAGCAAATCCAAATCAGAAGTTACAACTAAAAATTTTCTTCTTTGATCCTTAGCGATTTTTTGAATATAAACAGAGAGTTTCTGATCAAAAGGATTTAGAGCGGATTTGTTTAACCTACTTAAATAATGTTCTGCAAATGAAAGGGAGCAAAAAGAATTTTCTATATTGCTCATTGTAAAATAAGAATTCTTAACACCTGAAGATTTTAAGGATAAATGCCAAATTTTAGTATCCATAATGGTTGCACATAAATTAAGTCCTGTTACAATTTTTTTAAAAAGTTTTTCCCGTGAAAGTTTGAAAGCATTTTCAAAAATATTGTAGTTTTTCTTATAAAAATCTTCTTGTAAAGCCCCAAGCCTTTTAAGAGTAGTTTTATAATTTTCTGTTTCTTTTTGTAGTTTTTCTAGTTTTTCTTGCTTGGCTTTAATTTTTTCTGGATCCGCATTGGCTGCATTAGACTTAAGATTGATTTCAGATTGTAAAGTTTTCATTTGTGCTTCAATAGAAGCGAGTCTATTTTTTCTCGTGTCTATAGTTGCTAAAAGGGCTTGGTAGTGACATTGCAAAGATAAAAAAGTTTCGTTAAAAATTTTAGCTATATTAGGTTTACGATCCGCAATTATTTGTTTATATGAATTTTCTAAGTGCATCATAATACTTTTTAAGGCATTAAATTGAGTTTGATCAATACTATTATCCATAAAAATTAAAGTATCATAGGCCTTAAATAAAAATCTTTTAACAATAACATAATCTAAAACGCATGGAATATCTTTTTCATCTTCTAAATTAGATTGTAAAGTTTCCACAGATAAAATTTCATGGGCAAAATATTTTTGTATGGCTTGAGGAATAGTAAGAGATAAGGGTATTTTTTCTATAGAATCAAAATCTATAGTTCTATAAAGTTCTGCAACATAAGCACTTCTTCTTGAATTTTGCAAATCTTCTAATTCATCATCATTATCTGTTTTCCAAAAATCATTTTCTGTGATAAAATCTCCTTCTTTAAATTCTTGAAATTTAGAAGGCTTTATTCCAGTAATAGTTTTACTAACAGGAGCCTGACTTCCATCCTCGTTTTTTGTTTCTACAGAAAGAGTTCTGAACTCTACTAGCATTCCAACGGTTGGCATACTCTTCTTATCATTCCAAATTTGACGATTAAAATCAAAAAAAGTATTTGCCGAATTTGTAACAGTTCCTCGTCCGGTAGAATCCATATAAATAGCTATTTTCCCGTGCATATTTCATCCTTGAAGTGTTGTAAAACATAATTTTAACTTTATTTTTATAAAATTTTAATAATAGATTTAAGATTTTTATTATTAAATTTCACATTAATTTCATTCTATTTTTTTATAATTATTTTTTAGGATATTTTATTTTTTAAGGGTAATTATGTTTTTTTATTATTATTTAAAAAATCCTAAACAAGTAGGTGCCTTATGTCCTAGTTCTAAAAAGTTAAGAAAGGTAATAACGCAAAATATAGGTTTAGAAAGTGTTAGAAATATAGTTGAAATAGGACCAGGAACGGGAGCATTTACAGAAACTATACTTAAGAAAAAACATAAAGATGCTAAATTTTTTGCTGTAGAAATCAATGATAAAATGGCAAAAAAACTTTCTAAAAAATATGAAAATTTAGATTTGCAAATAGGAAATGCTGAAAATTTAGAGCATTTTTTATACGAAAGGGATATGCAAAATGTTGATATTGTAGTCTCTGGAATTCCTTGGGCTTTACTTAAAGATGATGAGCAAGAGAAACTTTTAAATGTGATTTATAGAAATTTGTCCAAAGGTGGATATTTTACAACCTTTGCTTATATACTTCCAAGTCCATCTAGTAAAGCTTTTCGTTCAAAAATTTTTAAACTTTTTAGCGAAGTAAAAATTTCAAAAATAGTTTGGCAAAACGTTCCACCAGCTGTAGTGTATTATTGTAAAAAATAATCATTCCCACTCAATTGTTGCAGGCGGTTTGCTCGATATATCATATACTACGCGATTGATCCCTTTTACTTCATTGATAATACGACGACTGATATTTTCTAAAATTTCATAAGGTAAATGAGAAAAGGTTGCAGTCATTCCATCGCTCGCATCTACAATGCGTACACAAACGGCATTATCGTAAGTGCGATTATCCCCCATAACACCGACGCTTTTTACATTTAAGAGTACACAAAATGCTTGCCATGTTTTATCATACCAACCTGTGCTTTTTAATTCTTCAAGTAAAATAACATCTGCTTGTCTGAGTAATTCTAAACTAGGACGATTAACTTCACCCATAATACGTATAGCAAGACCAGGTCCAGGAAAAGGATGACGATAAACAACTTCTTTACTTAAGCCTAGTTCCAAACCTAAAGCCCTTACTTCATCTTTAAAGATTTCTTTTAAAGGTTCGATGAGTTTTAGATTCATTTTTTCAGGCAAACCTCCGACATTGTGATGACTTTTAATAGTCTTACTAGCACCGATAACTGAACTTTCAATAATATCAGTATAAAGAGTGCCTTGGGCGAGATATTTAACGTCGCTATGCTTTTTTGCTTCTTGTTCAAAAACTTCTATAAAGGTGTTTCCTATGATTTTTCTTTTTTGTTCAGGATCGATCACTCCAGCTAAGCGACTTAGAAAAATTTCACTCGCATCAATGCTTATAAGATCTGTTTTTAGTGTGTTTTTAAACATAAATTCTACTTGCTCACGTTCATTAGCACGCAACAAGCCATTATCTACAAAAACAACAATTACTTGTTTTTTAATTGCACTTGATAAAAGCGCTGCCACAACGCTACTATCAACCCCGCCACTCACAGCACATAAAACTTTATCATTTCCAACTTCTTCACGAATTTTTTCTGTTTGAGTTTTAGCAAAAGAGCCCATATTCCAAACACTTTCGCAATTGCAGGCGTATTTAGCAAAATTTTTCAAAATATTTTTACCAAATTCGCTGTGCTGAACTTCTGGGTGAAATTGCAAAGCAAAGAATTTCTTTTCTTCATTAGCAAAGACACAAAAAGGACTATTTTCACTCGTTGCTAAAACTTCAAAGCCTTGAGGTAAATTTTCTACTTTATCAGAATGACTCATCCACACAGTTTGTTTTTTAGGTAAATTTTTAAACAATGCGCTATCTTTTTGAATTTCTATGGTTGCTTTTCCATATTCTTTATGTCCTGCTGGAGCAACACTAGCACTAAAATGATGCGCCATCAGTTGCATACCATAACAAATTCCAAGAATAGGCAAACCTAAATCAAAAACGCCTTTGTCGCAAAAATAAGCATCTCTTGCATAAACACTTGCTGGGCCGCCGCTTAATATAATGCCTTTAGGTTCTTTTGCCTTAATATCAGCTAAGCTTACATTAAAGGGTAAAATTTCCGCATAAACCCCTTGTTCTCTTAATCTTCTAGCGATTAATTGTGTGTATTGAGAGCCAAAATCTAAAACTAAAATATCTGCTTTTTTCATTATATCACCACCTATTGAGTTGTTCATATTTTTTAATGCTTTTTATAGAGCCATTTTGTTCATAAGTCGTGTATTGTGGATCGCCTTTATATCCACAAGAGCACAAAAAAATTAAGAAAAAAAATGATAAAATTATTTTATGGTAAAAATTCAAAATCAAAAAACGATTAAAAATGTTAGTGCTATTGTTAATGATTTGATGAGTAAATCTCATTATAAACCTTTAAAAACCTTGTTTTTTTGTAAGGATTTTTTAAATTCTTTACCACCCGCAAAGCAACGTTTAATAGCTAGGATTTATATAAAAAATGATATTTTAAATATTATTACTTCACATCCTGCAGGCTTTCAAGAATTAAATCATGATAATAGCAAAATTTATATTAAAATTCTCATAAAAAAATACGCCCAAGTGTATCCTTTAAGTGGTTTTTCAAACATAAAAGATATCAGAGTGATGACGCAAAAATATAGCTTTAGTGTTAAAAATGAAGAAAATATCAAAAAAAATCCATACATAGAATTAAGTTTGGGCTGTTTTAAAAATACTTTAGAAAATAAAGTGTTAGCACATAAATTTGAAGAATTAAGGCAAATTATAAAAAATGCTTGAAAAATCATCCAAAAATATTTTAGAAAAAGAACTCCGAACTTTACCCCAAAAATCAGGAGTATATCAGTATTTTGATCAAAATGGAAAACTTTTATATGTGGGCAAGGCTAAAAATTTAAAAAATAGAGTTAGAAGTTATTTTACTTTTCATCCTAGATTATGTGCAAATAGTAGAAATTCTTTAAGGATACAAAAAATGATAGAAGAAACTGCACATTTAGAATTTATTACGACTAATTCAGAGGCAGATGCTTTGATTTTAGAAAATTCTTTTATCAAACAATTGCATCCAAAATACAATATACTCTTAAGAGATGATAAAACTTATCCTTATATTTATATAGATTTTAATGAAGATTTTCCACGTTTTCAAACTACAAGAAAACTTATAAAAAAAACTAAAATTAGATATTTTGGCCCCTTTTTTAAAGGAGCTAAAGAGCTTTTAAACGCCCTTTATTTGTATTATCCTTTGAAGCAAAAAGCAAATTGCAAAAGCCCTTGCATTTTTTATCAAATCCATCGTTGTTTAGCGCCTTGCGATAATAGAGTAAGCCAAGAAGAATATAAAAAAATTTTAAATAATGCTGTTAATGCACTTTTAAATCCTAGTATTTTAATTAAAAATTTAGAAAAACAAATGCTTAGTCTAGCTCAAAATGAAAATTATGAAGAGGCAGCTAAGGTAAGAGATCAAATTAACACTATTAAAGATTTAGAGGTAAAAATTCAAATCGATATTGCTAAATTAGAAGATTTTGAGATCTTTGCTATTGTTTTTAAAGATTCCATACTTTCGACTATTCGTTTTGTGGTGCAAAATGGAAAGATTATCAGTGTAAATTCTAAAACGACGTTTTTAAAGAATACTCTAAATTTTGAAAAAAATGAAATTTATAAACAACTCATTTTAGAGAATTTTAGCACCGATACCCCTTTAGTTGCCCATACTATTTATATTTATGAAGAATTTGATGATAGAGAGCTTTTAGAGGAAATTTTAAGTAAGCGTTTTGAGAAAAAAATCAATATTAAAATGCCAAAAATAGGAGAAAAAAGAAAAATTTGTGATCTTGCTTTTGAAAATGCACTTTTAAATATAGAAAAAGAACAAAAAGATAGCAACTTTAAAATACAAAAAGAAATTCAAGATTATTTTGAGCTTGAAAATTTTCCAAATCATATTGAAATTTTCGATAACTCTCATTTACAAGGAGTTGCAAATGTTGGAGCTATGGTAGTTTATAAATTTGGAGTATGGGATAAAAATTTATATAGAAAATTCCATCTTAAATATAAAAATGATTATGATCAAATGCGTGAAGTTTTAACGCGTAGGGCTTTAGATTTTCAAGACAATACTCCGCCTGATTTATGGCTTATAGATGGTGGAAAAACTTTACTAGAACTAGCAAAAGATATTGTTCTAAGTAGTGGTGCAAATATAGATATTTTAGCTATTTCTAAAGAGAAAATCGATGCAAAAGCACACAGAGCCAAAGGAGGTGCTAAAGATAAAATTCATTCTTTAAAAGGTGAATTTTCTTTAAATGTAGATGATAAAAAATTGCAATTTTTGCAAAAACTAAGAGATGAAGCCCATCGTTTTGCTATAAGTTTTCATCAGAAAACAAAGAAAAAACAAGATTTGGAAAGCTCTAAGCTTATCAAATTGGGTTTAAGTGCTGGTTCTATACAGAAACTTTTAGCTTATTATGGAAATTTTGAATCTATTTATAAGGCAAACTTTGATGAGCTTTGCGCCCTTGTAGGTAAAACTATGGCTCAAAAACTCAAGATATTTAAGTAACTAGAGCGTGTTTTGTTTAAAGCACTGCTATAACCATAGTTTTTATATTTTAATTCCTTATCACATAGCATTAATTCAATCTCTCCTGTATGTATAGTGATCATTTTATGCCTTGATAACTTCTATGTTTCTATGAAAAACTAAAGGAGTTTTTTCTAAGATAGCAAGATAATTTTCCTCAAGTTGTTTTTCGTGTTCTTTTTGTATTTTATCTTGTATTTTTCCTTTGCTTCGCATTTCATTTTCAAATTCTTCAAGTTTTTCTTTACTACCTAAAAGCTCTAAAGAACTTTTAGCTCCTGCTTTAAGAAGGTATTTTTTTATGGTTTCACTTTTATTGCCTATAAGATCAAGAGCTGAATCTCCAAAATTATCAAAAACATTGACATTAGCTCCTGCTTCAATGAGTTTTTTAACTGTGCTAGAATAGCAATTTCTTACCGCTGCTATCAAAGCACTTTCTCCATAAGAAATCGCTCCTTTATCTGTAATTTCATTGTTTACCACTATCAATTAAGGCATTGGCAAATTTTTGCTCTTCAAAAACAAGAAGCTTGTGTAAAAAATTTTCACCCTCTGAGTTTTTAAGATTAGGATCTGCTCCTAGTTCCAATAAAAAAGATAAAAGTTCTAATTTATTGGCTCTTTCTATTTTACTAGCGGAATCTAGAGGACAAGTTTGAAAGATTAAAGATTTATATTCTCCATCACTATCATAAAAGTAAGCATTGATATTAACTCCTTTATCTGTTAAAAGCTTGATAATTTTTTTGTTTTTTCTAAATCGAGTTCATCATCATTCCAACCAATTGTATTGCACGCAAGTAAAAAATTCAACCATCTTTGATCTTTGACAAATTGTAAAACAAATTCAAAAAATTCATAATCATAACACCAATCATTACGAAATAATACATCTAGCATTGCTACTCTGCCAAACAATGGATCCAACTTAAGAATATCCTCACCTTTAGGATCTCTTATGATGCAAACCACAATACCTTCTTTGTTGATAAATTCTTGCCATTCTTGATAATACCTATCTTTAACACTATGCTTGATTTCTGTATCAAAAAACCATTTAAGCATAGGATTAGCTTTAAATTCTTCATAAGAGATGATTTTTTCGTTAGTTATTTGGGTTTCTCCTTTTAGTAAATTTATCAAAATTTTTAAATATTACTCTGTATTAAGCTTTGTAAAATTGGACACCCGCAAGATTAATGATTTTTACTTCATTTTTTTGGATTAATTCTTGTAAAAGAATTTTAGATTTTTCGCTAAAAGTATGTTCTACATCAATTTCACTTTGTGCTCTTAAATGAAGGAATTTTAGCAATTCTTCTTTATTTAATTCAAGTTTTTGTTCTTTATAGTTTCTTCTTGCTAGAAAAACGGGTGCACAAGTGATTAATTTTGAAAGTTCGTGAAGTTTTTTTTCATCTATTGGTTTGACTGCGTAAGCTGGAGGTCGATCGATGCTACTTAGATCTATTCTTGTTGGAGATATTTTAGCTAAAGCTTTATTAAGAGCTATAAATTCTTCTTCATTATCATTTAGATCTTTAACCACCAAAATTTCCATAATAAGATCGCCTTGAAATTTTGTTTTAAATTCTGCCATTTTTTGAATCATTAATTCTAAATCAATGTTTTTTAAAGCTCTATCAATGCGATAAAAAGTTTTAGAAATAACACTATCTAAACTGAATTTAACTACATCAAGTTTTAACAAACTTTGAAATTTATTTTGATCAAGTACGGCTGTACCATTGCTTAAGATAAGAAGTTTTTTATTTTTAGCAATTTGGCGTAAAGATTTGATTAATT
This sequence comes from Campylobacter estrildidarum, assembly GCF_005406205.1. Lineage (GTDB taxonomy): Bacteria > Campylobacterota > Campylobacteria > Campylobacterales > Campylobacteraceae > Campylobacter_D > Campylobacter_D estrildidarum. The sequence continues at coordinate 123,936 of NZ_NXLZ01000002.1, read as the reverse complement.
CATCCAAATGAGGGTAAAGACTTGGTTCGCCATTAGCGGTTAGTGTAAGAAAATCAAATTTAATTCCTTTATCAATAATCGTTTGAACTTCCGAAATGATTTGTGTAACTTCTACGATTTCATCTTGTTTCTCTTGTGCTTTTTTAGCTTCAAGTTCGCAATAGATGCAATCAAAATTGCATTGTTTTTTGCTTGGGCTTAAATCCACCCCTAAAGATCTTCCAAAGCGTCTAGAGCTTACAGGTCCAAAAACAATTTTCACTTAGCCGAACTTTCTTGAACAAGCTTGATAAAATATTTAGCATTTTCAACAGGGATATCCGGTAAAATTCCGTGTCCTAAATTGAAAATATGTGCTTTATTTTTCATAATTTGTAAAATTTGATCTACGCTTTCTTTGATGGAGTTTTTATCGTATAATCTACAAGGTTCCATATTGCCTTGAAGAGTATATTTGTGTGATAATTTATCACGTGCTAATTCTAAAGGAGTGCTCCAATCAACTCCAAAAACATCGAAATTTCCTTTAATTTTATCCAAATAACCACTGATTCCTTTAGGAAATAAAATGACAGGTATATTAGGATATTTGTTTTTTATAAAATTAGAAATTTCAAGCATATAATTAAAAGAGAAATTAAAAAATTCATTGCATTCTAAAGCACTTGCCCAGCTATCAAAAATTTGAATAGCATTAGCTCCTGCTTTAATTTGTTCTTCTAGATATAGTTTTAAAACTTCTGTAAGACTTGATAAAATCAAATGTAAAAGTTCTGGGTTTTGATAAAGCATTTTTTTGCATTTTGCATAGTTTTTACTTCCGCCACCTTCTATCATATAAGTGGCTATAGTCCAAGGGCTTCCACAAAATCCTATAAGTGCTTTATCTTTTGGAAGTTTTTCTCGAGTAAGTTTTAAGGCGTCATAAACATAATTTAATTTTTTATGAGCGTTTTGAGTATCTAGTTTTTTTAGATCCTCTATGCTAGAAATCGGATCTTTAAATACAGGTCCTTCTCCTTTTTCAAAACGTAAATGCATTCCCATTTCAAGAGGAACAACCAAAATATCCGAAAAAATGATTGCTGCATCTACGCCTAAAATTTCTACGGGTTGTAAGCTTACTTCAGATGCTTTTTTATAATCTTTACATAAGGAAAGAAAATCTCCAGCTTGTTTGCGAACTTGCATATATTCGGGCAAATAGCGTCCAGCTTGACGCATCATCCAAATAGGAGTGTAAGGCGTTGATTTTTTAAAACAAGCATCAATGAAAATCATAATTTTCCTTTATTTTTGGAAAATTATAACAAAAATTATTGAAAAATTAAATTATTATTTCATTTTAGATTTAACAAATTCTTTATCTCTTTAAGCGAAGTTTTAAATAAAACTTTTTAAAAAAAAGTTATAAATTTTGGAATTTTTGCGAGAATTGTAATAATTCTCGCTTGTATAATTTGAATTTATTTTCATATTTAAATATTTTTACTCGCGACATTTCCCGCATCTATAGTTGCAAAAAGTTTGTTGAGTAAAGTTTCTTCATTTTTTTTGTATTGATCCTCTCTCATTTTTTGCCATGCATAAGATCTAAAATCTTCTCTAATTGCTCCAAGATCTAAATCTTTATTGTTTAATTCGCTTGAATTTGATTTTTCTTTATCTTCTTTTTTTTCTTTGTTCTTCACTTCATTTAGATTAGCTTGAAATTCATCTACTGAAGATGTTTTTTCTTTAATTTTAGTACTTGAACTAAAAGTAAAGTTAGATGTTTTTTGATTTTCTATAGTCATTGCATTTCCTTTGTTTGATTTTTAAAACAAAAAAGCAATTTTCGTTCCACTTTTATTTTTTAATTTTTTTAAAATGTTCAAAGTTTATTTTATCTTTTGCAAACATAAGTGAGAAAATCAATGCGGGTAATACAAAAAGCGATGAAAAAAGTGCGTTAAATTCTATACCTATATTTGCCAAAACAAAGCCTCCTATAAAACTTGCTAAGGCTATACCAACGTTAAAAGCTGCTTCATTAACACTAATAGTACTATCTATGATCTTATAAGTATGTCGTTTGGCTTTTGTAATGCTTAGCATTTTTAAAGCCGGTATAGTTGAAAAAGAGAAAAATCCCATTAAGGCTATATTTAGGATAATTAAAACTTGAATATGCATAGTCAGTAAAAAACTCAAAAACACTAAAATTTGTATGCTTAAAATTAATCTTAATGAAAAAATTGCACCCTTTTTATCAACCATTTTTCCACCCCATAAATTTCCACAAATCGCACATATTCCATATAAAAGTAAGATATAAGCTGTGCTTTGTATTTTAAAACCACTGACATCGACAAGTAATTTTTGCAAATAAGTATAAAGAACAAATTGTGCCCCACAACTACAAAGAGTAATAGTGTAGGTTTTAAGCAAATTGCGGTGAGAGAATGCTGGAGCAAGGTTTTTAAGACTTGTAGGATTTGGAATTAAATTTTTAGGCATCATATGCCAAACTCCAGCAAAAGCAAACATTGTGATACAAAATATAAGCAAAAAGATAAATTTAAAACCAAAATAATGCCCCACAAAAGTTCCTAAAGGAACGCCTGTAACAAGGGCAACGGTAAGTCCTGTTACCATGATGGCTAAAGCACTTGATTTTTTTTCATTTGGAACAATAGTGGAAATTGCAAGTGTAGCAATGACAAAAAATACGCCGTGTTGAGTTCCTGCAATAAAACGAGCTAGAGCTGTGAGATAAAAATTGTTACTGAAAAAGATTATTAAATTAGCTAAAGCAAAAACTCCAAGATTAATTAAAAGTTGGGTATGTCTGTAAAAATGACTTAAAATAATGCTAATAATAGGAGCACCTATAACAACGCCTATTGCATATAAAGTTGTGAGATAACCAGCAGTTTTTGCATCAATTTGAAAATAATGCTGCACATCAATCAAAACTCCTGCCATAACGAATTCAGTAACACCCATACAAAAAGCACTTAGGGCTAAAGCAAATAAAGCTTTTTTATGATTTTGCATTATATTTTCTTAATTGAGTTTTCTATAATGTTGTATGCTAAATTTTGCGGCTTCAAGATAGCTTTGCATATTAATTTTCATATTTTTATAAGCCTTATCAAATGCGGTTCCGTGATCAACACTTACACGAATAATAGGTAAATTTAAGCTCACATTGATACTTTTTTCAAAATATAAAGCTTTTAAAGGAGCTAAAGCAAGATCGTGATACATAGCCACTAAGCGATTACAATTTTTTAGGCTTGCTTTAGTAAAAGCTGTATCGGCAACTAAAGGATAGGGTAGGTATATTTTTTTTTCTTTGAAATTTCGGATTAATTCTTTTTGCAAATTTTCATCCTTTAAAGCTTGATGGAAAATTTTTTTATCTTTTTTCGATTGTAAATAAGCATTGATAAAACTGATCGCTTTAATAATAATTTCTTCTTCTTTTCCACCTATTACCCCATAATCCCCAGCGTGAGGATTAAAGCCTAAAATTCCTATTTTTTTAAAATGGGTTTGTTCGTAAAAATTCTTTAAAAAAATACTTAATTTTTTAAAAGTGATTTTTTTACTCACTTTTGCTAACGGGATGTGTTCGGTAAATAATCCAACAAAGAGTTTATTGCAACCTAACATCATAATGGCATCTTTTTTAAAAAAATGCCTTAGAGCGTCTGTATGTCCTTTATAATTTATTTTTGCCAATTCCCAAGCTTTTTTATGTATGGGTAGAGTTAGTAGAGTGTGGGCATATTTTTTAAACACAAAATAACTTGCGGCTTTAAAACTTAAAAAAGAGTATAGCCCGCTTTTATCATCAATTATTCCAGGATTTATTGTAAAATTTTCATCAACTTTAAAACCTAAAGGTAAAGAAAAGCAGTGAATTTTTAATCCATTTTGATTTTTAATCAATTTAAAATTAAAATCTTGATCATCTTTGAAATAAACAATATGGGCATTTGAAATATTTAAATTTAAGATTTGTAATACTTGGTATAATAATTTTTCATGGATAAAATAATAAGGTTCGCAAATTTCACATAAGCTTTCGTGAGAACGTATTAAAATTTCAGGACCTATCCCATTAAGATCGCCGACACTAATTGCAATTTTCGTTTTCATTGAACAAGAGCTTTCATTTCTAAAATAGCTTTTTTAAGTCCTACAAACACAGATCTTGCTATAATGCTTTGTCCTATGTTTAATTCACAAATTTCATTAATTTTTGCTATTTCTTGAACATTTTTATAATTAAGCCCATGTCCGGCAGCGACTTTTAAGCCAAGCTCTACACCTTTTTTAGCACAAAGTTTTAATTCTTCTAATTCTTCTTCTAAATGTATTTGGAGTTTTTTTCTATCTATCTGCAATTCTTTAAGTGCAAAAGCTGTATGAGAGATATTGGTAAAAAGAGCATTGTGTAAATTTGCATAAAGTCCGGTATGAAGTTCTACAAAATCAGCATTTAATTCATAAGATTTTTCAACATCATTTAGTTTTGGATTAATAAAAAGAGAAACTTCTATATTTTCATTTTTGAGTCTTTGGATGCTTTTTTTTAGATCAGGGTGGTTTAAATTTAGGCCTCCTTCTGTGGTGAGTTCCTCTCTTTTTTCTGGAACTAAAGTAACGCGTGAAGGCTTTAGCTTAAGGGCTAAATTTAAAATTTCTTCATTGATAGCACACTCTAAATTGATAGGACTTTTGCAAAAATGAATAAGATTTTTTAAATCAAAATCTTGAGCGTGGCGACGATCTTCTCTTATATGTAAAGTGATTTGATCTCCAAATTTTGCCACAATGAACGCTGCCTCTAAAAGATCAGGATCATTAACCATTCTTGCTTGTCTTAAGATAGCAATATGATCGATATTTACACCCAAAAGCATAATGATTCCTTTAATAAGTTTTTGTTATTATACTCCAAAAATTGCAAGGAAAAGTAATGCTTGGTATTGATTTGGGATCAAACACTTTAAGAGCGGTCGAAATGGATGAAAAATTTAAAAAAATAAAAGAATATGAATTCATTATAGGTGCAGCAAAAAATTTATCTAAAAGTGGGCAAATTTCAGCCGAAGCTATAGAAAAAATAAAAGAGGCTTTGAGTGTTTTATCTAAAGAACAAAATTTACATAAAGCAAAAGCTGTTGCAACTGCAGCTTTTAGAAAGGCAAGCAATACGGATGAAATTTTTAAAGATTTAAAGGAGCAATTTGGGATTAATTTTAAAGTTATTGATGCTAAAACAGAAGCCAAAATTAGCGTTTTGGGAATGAAAAATGCTCTTGATAATTTGGGCATAAAAGGGCATTTTGCTTATTGTGATTTAGGAGGTGCTTCTTGTGAGTTATCTTTTGATGAGCATTTTCAAAGTTTTGATTTTGGCATTATAAGTTTTTATGAAAAATGTAATTTTAAAAATGATTATTTTACTTTTTCTTTTAGAAAAATATTGAAAAAATATCCTAAATTTCCCTACAAATTAAAAGATAAAAAATTAAAAATTCACTTATTAATTCAAGATAAAAAATTAAAAAATATAGCACTTAAAGCTTTTGATGAGGTTAAAGAGCTTAAAAAAGTTTTTAAAAAAAGCAAAATTAAAAAAGTGGTTTTAAATTCAGGTGTTCCTACAGCTTTGGCTGCTTTAAAATGCGGTTTAGATTATGAAAGATATGACGCTAAAAAGATCAATGGAAAAATTTTACACACTCAAGATTTTTTTAAATACGCATTTAAAATTTGGAATATGAGTGAAGAAGAGGCAAATTTTTATCTTGGAAAAACACGTAAAAAATATTTAACTGCGGGTTGTTTTTTATTTTTTGCTATTTTTGATGAAGAAGAATTTATAGTTATTGATGAAGGTTTAAGAGAAGGTCTTTGTATAGCGAATTTATAGTTTTGCAAATTCAAAAAAATGAAATTTTTCATCAAAATTAAAAAATAAAATTTTGCCTTGAGAGAGTAAATTTTCATAACTTTTCATATTTTTATTTTTGGTATATTCTAACAATTCTTCAAAGCCAAAATCGATTAAAGCTTGACTTTGTTTTTTAAAATGCAAAAGCTTGAAATTTAAATTTTCAATAACAATCTTTAAATGATTAAAATTCACATTATAGGTTATATCGCTTTTTCCAAAAAAATCTTTTAAAGGAACTTCAAAAAGGTTAAAAACTTCGTGTTTTTGATAAATTCTTATACTAAAACGATCATTGTCAAGAGTCCCATAATCAAAACCTGCAAAGATAAATTTTTCACTGACTTGATCGAGTTTTTTAAGAAAATTTTCAAGTTCTAGACTTAATTCTCCTTTTTTTAAATTAAGCTTTTCGCATTTTTCCTTCAAAGCTTTATCTATAGGTTTAAAAATGATTTGATAATCTTGTACATAAGCCATTTTATTATCATCTATAAGTTCGCAAGTAAAGCTATCAAAAAGTTCATTACAGAAGAAAAAGGCATTTTTAAAATGACATTCTTCTAAATTGTTTTTGTGAGTAAAATCAATACTTTCTAGGGTTTTTTGTTGTAAAATTCTTAATTTTTCATGAGGCTCAACAATAAAAAAAGAAATTTGAGAAAAAATTTCAGGCCTAAATTCAAGCAAAGCAGATAAAAAATCACGGCTTAAATAACCCTCATTTGCCCCAATTTCAACAATTTCTAAAGGAGGTTTTATAATACCATCATCAATCAGTTTTAAAAAATGTTTTGCTAGTAAAGTTCCAAAAAGATTTCCTACACTTACGGCGGTAAAAAAATCCCCTTTTTTACCTATTTGAGCAACATTTTTATAGTAGTTTTCGTGAAGCCAATTATTAAAAAAATCACTAAATTTCATTAAAGAGTGCATTAAATTTTTTTACAAAATCTAAAGGATCTACTTGTTTTTGTGCGGCAAATATTCCAAAGTGCAAGTGTGGTCCACTCACTCTTCCAGTAGCTCCGCTTAGACCTATAAGTTTTCCTTTTTTAACTTTTTGTCCTTTTTTTACATTAATCTTTGAAAGATGATAATATTGAGAATAAATTCCAAATCCATGATCGATGACTACAGAATTTCCAGAATAATATCTATTTTTGGCAATTTTGACTATACCAGAATTTGCAGCATAAATTGGAGTTCCACTTGCAGCCCTAAAATCTGTTCCGCTATGATAGCTTGCAACTTGATTATTAAATACCCTAGCTTTTCCAAAATCACTTGTGATAAAACTTGTAAGGGGTATTGTAAAAGTCCCATCATATAAAGCTTTTGGCGTATAAGAAGTGTAGATAGCATTAGCTTCTTGCAATTCTTTTTTGATACGTTCTTGCACATTTTTAGGTGGAAAAATTTTATTTTTTGCCACCTGTATTTTTTCGCTTTTGTAATTTCCTTCTAATGCGTTGATGATGAATTCTTGCTGTTTATTTTTATAAATAGCGATTAATTTTGTGCTTTTTGGAGGATTTTTATAGGGTAGGGCAAAAATGGCAAGGATTTTATTTTTATTTTTTGGATGATTAAAGGTTGGAATTGTTTTATTTTGGTTTTTTAATTCTATAAAATTATTTTTTTCAAGTTCCAAAAATATAGCTTGTCCTTTGATAAGTTTTATTTCTTGAGCTCCAAAAACACAAGTAAAGAAACAAAAAATTAAAGTCAATATTTTTTTCATAAGCTAAGCTCCTTGATGTCTGCAATTTTTAGAAATTCTTGATAGATATTATATACCAAAGCTTGGCGGTTATTTTTAAGTTTTTCATCTTTATCGTTGATCATAACAGCTTCAAAAAAAGCATCAATTTCTGGTTTTAAAGCGAATAAATTGTTCAATCTTTCTTTAATAGTATGTGCTTCTAAGCTTTTTTGAAATGCGATATAAAGTTTTTTTTCTGTTTCTATAAATAAATTTTCATCAATATTGTTTGTAGTTTTTTCAGCTATATTTGCAAGGCGTTTAAAAGTGCTAAAATAATCACTAAAATTGCTTTTTTGACTGATTTTTGCCAAAGCTTTAATGCTTTCATCGATGGAAATAATATCAGAATTTTTTGAAGCAAGAACTGCTTTGATAAAGCTAGGATTTAGATCATAAAAAGTATAAAGTCTTTCAAAAATAAAATCTTTTAAAATTTGCAAATCAAAATTTTGATAGTTTTTTGAGGCTTTTTCTAAAAATATATTGATATCAAAATTTTTATTTAAATTTAAAAGTATTTTTAAAATTCCATTAGCGGCACGTCTTAAAGCATAAGGATCTTTTGTCCCGCTTGGAATTTTTCCTATACTAAAAAGTCCCAAAAGTGTGTCAAATTTATTAGCTAGGGCAACTATACTTGAAAATTCGGTACTTGGAAGATCTGATTTTTCAGAATTTGGCAAATATTGTTCTTTTATAGCTAAACAAATTTCATAATCAAAACCCATTTTTGAGGCATAATAACTTCCTATAATTCCTTGCAAATCTGTAAATTCATAAACCATTTGAGTTGCTAAATCCGCTTTTGCATAATAAATAGCTTTAGAAATATTTTCAATCTTATCATTTTGAAAAAAATCGCATAAAATTTTTGCAAGTTCAATCTCTCTTAAGCTTTTATCGCCAATAGTTCCTAAATTTTCAAGATAGACTATTTTTTTAAGTTTTTCAGGTTCTAAGCCTTTTTGTAAATCATTTTGATAAAAAAACATTGCATCACTTAATCTTGCTCTTAAAACTCTTTCATTACCGTGTATAATTTTAGAATAATCCTCGCAAACCGCATTGCTAACAACTATAAAATGATTACTCAAGCCTTTTTGATCAAAAACAGCAAAATAGCGTTGATTTTCTCGCATTGAAGTGATGATAACTTCGTTTGGAATTTCCAAAAAAGCTTCTTCAAAAGTTCCAAAAAGGGCCTTAGGGTATTCTGTAATTGCTACAACTTCAGTTAAAAGTTCTTCATCTTGTGCAATAGAAATTTTATACTCATTTTCAAGTCTTACAAATTCACTTAAAATTTTTTCTTGGCGTTTTTTTGGATCAAGAATAATATAATTATCTTCTAAAATTTGGAAATATTCTTTAGCGCTTTTAAAATCAAAATAGTTATAACTGACACTTCTATGGACAAAAGTTTTTTTGGAACTCTTTACTCCAAAAATTTCAAATTCAACAAGGTGATCATTTAAAATACAAGCTATGCTTTTTATAGGACGGATAAATTCAAAAGAATTACTTCCCCAGCGCATACTTTTACCAAAACTCAAACTTTTTAGGAATTTATCTATCATTTCTCCTAAAATTTCGGTACTATTTTTACCCCGAAGAGTTTTTTGATGATATAAGACTTCCTTTCCTTTAATTTCTTTAAATTCAAGTTCGTTTTCTTTTATACCCGCTTTTTCTAAAAATGCTTGACCCGCAGAAGTTAATTGTCCATCTTTAAAAGCTATATTTTTAGGTGCTCCTATAAATTCAGCGGTAGTATCTTCTTGTTTATTGTGAAAATTTTTATGAAAAAATACCAAACGACGAGGAGTGTAATAAAATATAAATTCACTCATTAAGCGATATTCATCTAAAATATTTTGCCATTTTTTTTCTATATTTGGAAGTTCTTTCAATAAAGGTATAGCGGGTAATTCTTCTACGCCAATTTCGATCAATAATTCACTCATTTTTTAAACTTTCTTTGAATACAATTTGTATTATTTTATGATATTTTCATTAAAAAACTCATAAATATTTTAATAAGTATTCTTTTAGAGTTTGTACGCTATCAAATTCATTTTCTTTTAAATTCTCTGTTTGATACCATTTAGCGTGGTAATATGGAATTTTTGCATTTTTAGCACATTCTCTGTCTTTTTGGCTGTCGCCTATAAAAATACTTGTTGGATAAGGTGCTTCGTTAATAAGAAGATTAAGCATTTGAGGATTAGGTTTTGGTTCTATACCAACGCTCACTCCTAAAATTTTATCAAAATATGGAATGATATTATGTTTTTTAAGTATGCTAGAAAGAGAACTTTGTGGAGCATTTGTCGCAATTGCTAAAAAACAATTTTTACTTTTTAAAAATTGCAAAAGCTCTATTACTCCATCAAATAAAATCACACTTTGTTTATAATGCTTAATAAAATATTTTTCAAAGCCATCTTTAAAACCAGAATGATGAAAATTGTCAATGTTGTAAAGCTCTTTAGCCCAATCTACATTGGGTGTATTGATAATTGTAATTATTTTTTCTTTAGGAAGAGGATTTAAATTTAAATCAGCACGAATTTCATTAACAGCACAAGTAATTGCATTTGCACTATCTATAAGCGTTCCATCCATATCAAAAAATACATTAATCATTCGTATTCCTTTAAATAGTTTTTATGTTTTTCTTTGTGGTTTTGGTTTTTTAGTTTATCTAAAGCGTTGGCAAGATTTAAAAGTTCTTCTTTTTCTTTAGAAAAATCAAGACAAGCATTGACAAAATTTTCTAATTTTTTACTATAGGTTGAGTTTAAAATAACCGCTTGACATTTTTCTACAACTTTTTTATTTTTTTGCATTCTTTCTTGAAATTTTTCCAATTCAAAATCTTCTCTTTTTAAACAGGATCTTGCTATATTAGAGAATTTTTCTAATGCTCTTAAATATTTTACTCTTAAGTTTTTTTCGTTAATTTTTGTCAAAACTATACCTTAGGTGTTTTTATGAATTCTACATTCTAAAGCTTCTTGAACTAAATTTCTAGCTAAAATTTTTTCAGAATTTATAACGCGAATATTTTCATCTATGCTTGAAAACAACATTTTTTCAAGATTTCCGCTAACGTGGATAATAGTATCAATAGGCTTTGGGTAAGATGATAAAAGTTGGCAAAGCATTTCAAGTTTTGCTTCATTGGTTATAGTAATGACTGCAACAGCACATTCTTCTATATTGGCAATTTTTAAAGTTTCTTCTTGGGCAGCATTTGCAAAAATCACATTTTCCCCACGACTATTTCCTAATTCAACCAAATTTAAATCACTTTCTAGTACTAAATAAGGTACACCAGTATTTTTAATCCTTTGCACCATTTCTTGCCCTAAGCGTCCATAACCAAAAATGACAAGATGATTTTTTAATTTGTATTGTTGAGTATTGTTTTGTATAGTGTTTTTATTTAAAGTCATATCTTCAACGACATTTGCAATTTTGCGTATGTTATTAAGTATAAAAGGAGTAATAATCATTGTTATAATTGAAACCACAATTAGAATTTGTGAAGTTTTAATATCAAGCATACCTTTAGCTTGCAAAAGAGAAAAAATTGCTAGAGCAAATTCTCCAATTTGGGCAATAGAAAAAGCAGTTTTTAGAGCTACTCTTTTTTTTGTATAAAGAAATAAAAATCCAAATATTATACCAAATTTCATAGACATAATTAGCAGGGTTAAAATACAAATTAAAAACCAATTTTCTGTGATAATATCGAGTTGAATTTGCATTCCTACTGTCATAAAAAAAAGCCCCAGGAGTAAGTCTCTAAAAGGAATTAAATCGGCTTCAATTTTATGTTTATATTTGGTTTCTGCTATCAATGCTCCTGCTATAAAGGCACCCAGAGAATAGGAAAAGCCAAAATAGTTTGCTAAAAAACTTGCACCTATTACCATAAATAAAATTGTAGCTATAAAAATTTCTTGAGAAGAAGCACGAATAATAAGCCTAAAAACCCTATCTACTAAATATTTTCCTATAAAAAAAAGCAAAGCAATTAAAATAATTGCTGAAATAAGAGAAGTGAGTAATAGCTGTCCTATGTCTTGATTGTTAGATGAAAATATATCTACAAGTAGCAGTAAAGGAATAACCGCAATATCTTGAAAAAGTAGTATTCCTAAAGCTTTTCTGCCGTATTGTTCATTAATATCTCCATTGTCATTTAGCATCTTAAGTACAACAGCAGTAGAAGAGAGTGCTAAAGCAAAACCTGCTATGGTTGCACTTTTATCTCCAAGACCTAAAATTCCCATAGTAATTAAAGTAAATACAAATCCGCAAGTAAGCATTTGCAAAGATCCGTTTAAAAAAACCTCTTGTTTCATAGCCATTAAATGCTTAAAAGAAAATTCAAGTCCAATTGTAAACATTAAAAAAACGATACCAAATTCAGCAATATGAGTTATTTCGCCTTTCCCGCTTAAATGATAAATTTCAGAAATGATTTCTCCAGCTGCTATATAACCGATAATAGTTGGAATTTCGAATTTTTTTAAAATAACATTTAAGATAATAGCAATAGCCGCCGCAATGAGAAAAATTTCTAAAAAATTATCCATTTTTTGTTATTTTTTCTCATAGAAGATTAAATCAAAGCTGTTTTTATGTTTAACAACAGCTTTTGAGGTTGCATTAGGATTTTTCTGTTTGCTAAGTTCCAAACGTAACTCATCGATTAAATTTTCAAATTCGTGAATTTGATTTTTTAATTTTAATATAACATCAACTCCTGCTAAATTTACACCCATATCACGAGTTAAGCGAAGTATTAATTTGATGCGATCGATATCTCTTTGAGAGTATAGTCTTATTTTACCATCAGTTCTACTTGGCTCTACTAGTCCTTCTCTTTCATATTGTCTTAAGGTTTGTGGGTGTATGCTTAAGACTTTAGCAACAACGCTTATTAGGTATACAGGTTCGTCGTAGTGATGATCCATTATTTTCTCCTTTCTATGGAAGTTTTTCTTTTAAAAGTGTGATAAGTTTTTCATCTAATGTTTCTGTATTTGGCAATATAATATTTAAAATCAAATACATATCTCCATAAATATTATTTTTTCTATTTTGCACCCCATAACCTTTTAAACGTATCTTTTGTCCATTTTTTGAATTTGGAGCTATAGAAATTGTAGCTTCTTTCTTGTTTTCTTTAAAAGTTTTAATTGTAATTTTACCGCCAAAAAGAGCCGTTTTAAGTGAAATATCAACTTTTTGATATAAATCATCATCGTCTCTTTGATATATTTTACTTTCTTCAATTTTTACTATAATAATGAGATCTCCACGGGTTTTATTGTAAGCATTCTTTCCTTTTCCGCGAATTCTAAGTTTTTCTCCTTCTTTAATACCGTGTGGAATTTTAAATTTAATATTTTCTCCTTGAAAGGTAAAAGTATGTTCTCCCCCAACAACAGATTTTTCAAAAGGAATGGTTAGTTCTATGGTTAAGTCTAAATCTTCTTCTTCAAAATTTCCAAACCCACCAAAACCTTTAGAAGAAAATCCATTAAAACGATGATGGCGTGAAGATCCACCAAACCCTCCGCCAAATAAATCTTTCAAGATATCGTCTAAATTAATTCCTCCGGTATTTCTTGAAAAATCGTGAAAACTTTGTCCTCCAAATATAGAATCACCATATTGATCATATTGAGTACGTTTTTTTTCATCACTTAGAATTTCATAAGCAGCATTGATTTCTTTAAATTTTTCTTCAGCTCCTTTTTCTTTATTGATGTCAGGATGATATTGTCTTGCTAAGCGACGATAAGCTTTTTTTATTTCATCAGAGCTTGCATTTTTTGATACTCCAAGTGTTTCATATAAACTATTCATTGCTTATTTTTTTCCTTAAAAAAATTAGTTTTTTATATTATTGTTATTATAACATAAACTTTAGTCTAAGTCAATCAAGTTTTATCAATTTTTACCACTCAAGTTTTTTTATTTACAATTTCGTAAATTTTTGATTTTATACTATGTCTTATGTAAAAAATATTTTTTTACAAATAAAACCATATTAGGATTTATAAATTTTCTATATAGAAAGGAAAAAATATGAAAAAGATTGTTTTGTCAATAGGTTTAGCAAGTGCATTATTTGCAGCGAGTGTTAATTTCAATGAATCAAATACGTCTGCTAATCGTGTTAATCCAGCAGATGGTGGAGTTATATTAAGTTATCATGATTCTATTAAAGATGTCAAAAAATCAGTTGTTAATATTTCAACTTCAAAAACTATAGCACAGGCAAATCATTTTAGCCCTTTAGATGATTTTTTTAATGATCCTTATTTTAAGCAATTTTTTGATTTTGATCTTCCTCAAAGAAAAAGCAAAAACAACAAAGAAGTGATCAGTTCTTTGGGATCAGGAGTGATTATTTCAAAGGACGGTTACATTGTTACTAACAATCACGTAGTTGATGATGCGGATACAATTACTGTAAATTTACCAGGCAGTGATACAGAATATAAAGCTAAGTTAATAGGCAAAGATCCAAAAACTGATTTGGCTGTGATTAAAATAGAAGCTAAAGATCTTTCAGCTGTTACTTTTGCTAATTCAGATGATTTAATGGAAGGCGATGTTGTATTTGCTTTAGGAAATCCTTTCGGGGTTGGCTTTAGTGTTACAAGCGGAATTATTTCAGCGTTAAATAAAGATAATATTGGTCTTAATCAATATGAAAATTTTATACAAACTGATGCCTCTATTAATCCAGGAAATTCAGGCGGTGCTTTAGTTGATAGTCGTGGTTTTTTAGTGGGTATTAATTCAGCAATACTTTCTCGTGGTGGTGGTAACAATGGCATAGGATTTGCCATTCCTTCAAATATGGTCAAAGATATAGCTAAAAAACTTATCGAAAAAGGAAAAATTGAAAGAGGTTTCTTAGGAGTAACTATATCAGCTTTACAAGGAGAAACTAAAAAAGCTTATAAAAATCAAGAAGGTGCTTTGATTACCGATGTTCAAAAAGGATCTAGTGCCGATGAAGCCGGATTAAAACGTGGAGATTTAGTTACAAGGGTAAATAATAAAGTCATTAAAAATCCAATGGATTTAAAAAATTATATAGGCACACTTGAGATTGGAGAAAAAGTAGTAATTGATTATGAAAGAGATGGAGACAATAAGCAGACTAGCTTTATTCTTAAGGGAGAAAAAGAGAATTTAACAGGAGTGCAAAAAAATCTAATTGATGGTTTAAGTTTAAGAAATTTAGATTCTAGATTAAAAGATCGTTTGCGACTTCCAAGAGATGTGAATGGGGTTTTAGTAGAGAAGGTTAAGAGTAAAAGCAAGGCCGATGAAGCTGGATTTAAAGAAGGAGATGTGATTATAGGTATTGGTCAAGATGAGATTAAAAATTTAAAAGACTTAGATCAGGCGTTAAAACATATCAATAAAAAAGAATTTACCAAAATTTGGGTATATCGTAATGGTTTTGCTACTTTATTGGTGTTAAAATAATTTATGGCAAAAAAGGTTTTCTTTTTGTTATAAATTTTAGTTTAAAATTAAAATTAAAGAACAAATTAAAGGAGTATAATGACTAATATTCTTATGATAGAAGATGATTTAGAATTGGCTGAAATTACTGCTGAGTATTTGGAAAAATTTGAAATGAAAGTGGATATAGCACATGAACCTTATATAGGTCTTTCAAAACTTGCTTTGAAGGAATATCAGCTGATCATTCTAGATCTTTCTTTGCCAGGGCTTGATGGGCTTGAAGTTTGTGAAGAAATTCGTAAAAAATATGATACTCCTATAATTATTTCAAGTGCAAGACACGATATTACAGATAAAGTAAATGCTTTAGAGCTTGGCGCAGATGATTATTTGCCAAAACCTTATAATCCTAAAGAACTTCAAGCACGTATAAAAAGTCATTTAAGACGTATTTCAAATACTAAAAGTGTTCTTGCTAAGAGCGTAAAAGATCTTGTGTATGATCAATACAAGCATACAATTTCAATGAAAGGACAAGAGCTTCTTTTAACGAATGCTGAATTTGATATCTTAAGTTATTTGATCAAAAAAGAAGGTGGAGTTGTGAGCAGAGAAGAGCTTGTTTATAATTGCTCATCTATAAGTGAAGATTCTAGTAATAAAAGTATAGATGTTATTATTAGTAGAATTCGTCAAAAAATGGGCGATGATCCAAAGACGCCAAAATATATCCATTCTATTAGAGGTATAGGGTATAAATTAACTCAATGAATAAATCTTCAGTTTTTTATACCATTACCTTTATTTTTATTTTTGCTGGTATAAGTGTTGTTTTAGGTTTTTTATGGCTTATTGAATACGACCAGCAAAATTATACTAGAGAGCTCAATACTAAATATTCTTTAATTGCCAATGCTAGACTTTTGTATTTTGCAGGAGTTATCAGTGAAAGAGAATTTGAAGAGCAAACTAAAAACTATAATAAAATGGAACAAATAATAGAAGCTAGACGAATTCGAAAAATTCTTTTTAATGGCGATATTTTAGATAGAGTTGAAGTTAGAAATGGTTTAATAGAAATCATTTCTTATAATAATCAAGTTTATCTAAATATAATTTATGATGGTAAAGTAAATCTTTATAAAGATCAAGATTATCAAACTTATAGATATTTTATTATAAAAGTGATCGCTGTAGCTGTAATTTGTATACTTGTTTTGCTTTATATTTTTATATTTAAAAAATTAAAACCTCTTAAAACTCTTAAAAAACAAATTGATAAATTTGCACAAGGAAAGCTTAATGATATAGAAGATGTCAGTACCGGAGCAGATGAAATTTCTCAAGTGAGTGAAGCTTTTTATCAAGCTATTTTACAAATTCGAAAACTAAATCAATCGCGTCAATTTTTTTTAAGAAATATTATGCATGAGTTAAAAACTCCAATTACAAAAGGACTTATCACTCTTGAAATGTTGGAAGATAATAAATATAAAGAAAGATTAGAAAATATTTTCAATAGACTTGAAATTCTAATCAATGAATTTGCCGCTATAGAACAAATAACCTCGGGGGCCGCTTTTATTAATAGAAAAAAATATAATATTTTAGATGTTTTAGATGAGGCTAAAGAAATAGCGATGCGTGATGATAATAATATAAGAATTTTTATGAAAGAAAGTTTTTTCGTAAATGTTGATTTTAAACTTTTTACTACAGCGATTAAAAATATGATAGATAATGGTATTAAGCACTCTAAAGATGGTTTTGTGCAAATAAATATAACACAAGATTTTATTTGTTTTAAAAATTGTGGTCCTGAACTTAATAATACTTTAGAATATTATACTCAAGCTTTTACACAAGGAACAAAGCAAAAATCTAGCTTCGGACTAGGGCTTTATATAGTAAATACTATTTTGCAAACACATGAAATGAAGCTTGATTATAGCTACAAAGATGGAATGAATTTATTTTATTTTGTTGATTTGAAGAATATTATTGTCAAGGAATGATTTAATATCTTTTAAAAAAATCTTGACAAATGTATTAATTTTCAATATAATTGCATTTTTAATTTTATTCCGGATTAGCTCAGCGGTAGAGTAGTCGGCTGTTAACCGATTGGTCGTAGGTTCGAATCCTACATCCGGAGCCATTTTTACTTCTTTTTCAAATCTTTCTTATTTCTCAATATTTTTATTTTGGTTAAATTTAGATTTGTAGTTTGATTTTTTTGTTACAATTATATAAAAATTATAATTCTTAAGGGAAATAATGGCGACAAAAATTTTACTTTTAGAAGACGATTTAAGTTTAAGCGAGATTATAGAAGAATATTTAATAGAGCAAGGATATAAACTTGATGTTTGCAATAATGCTCAAGAAGCTTTAGAATTAGCTTATGAAAAACATTTTGATTTATGGATTTTAGACGTTAAAGTTCCATTAGGAGATGGTTTTTCTCTATTAAAAGAGTTAAGAGAATATGGAAAACAAACTCCTGCTATTTTTATGACTTCTTTAAACACAGTTGATGACTTAAAAGAAGGCTTTAAAGTCGGTTGTGATGATTATATACGAAAACCTTTTGAACTTACGGAACTTTCTATTCGAATACAAGCTTTGCTTAAAAGAGCATTCTCTCATAAAAATGAAGATTATGAAGATTTAGGGAATGGTTTTAAATTTAGTTTTACTTCTCAAATTCTTTATCATTTTGATAAAGCTTTGACTTTGCCAAGTAAGGAAATCAAACTTTTATCATTGCTATTAAAAAATAAAAATATTTTTTTAAGCCCAGAAAGGATTTTTGAAGAAGTTTGGGAATATAATGAAGAACCTAGCGAACTTAGCTTAAGGGCTTATGTTAAAAATTTAAGAAAATTATTAGGCAAAGAGAAGATTATTAATCAAAGAGGCAGGGGATATCGTTATGAGCAAGAAAGTCATTAGACAAATTTTATTGCTTTATCTTACGACTACGGGATTTTTTATAACCTTCTTTTTTGTACTTTGGTATCAAAAACTGCATGAAGAATTGATAATTTTAAAAAGCACATCTTTAAGAGAGATCCATAGAAATATTGTTATAGGTATTATAAATTCCCGTTTTACTCCTATGAATGTAAGTGCTAAAAATATTGCACAAAGTTCCCGGCTTAATTTTGCTATTTTTGATAATAATAAAACTATTTTTGATAATTTAGATTTTAATTTTAGAAAAGCAAAAATTGAATTTAAGGGCAGGGGAATTTATGACGGAAAAGTTTTTTTAATCGCTCCAATGAGCACAGATTTATATTTTTTGCAATATATTAAAGATGAAAATTTAGACAATGAAAATGGATTGAAAATTTTAATTCAAGGAGAAGATGTTAGCAAAGAACTTTTTTATATTAGAGTAAGGGTTTTTGGTTTTGCTATAGCAGCTTTTTTTGCACTCGGTTTAATAGCTTATTTATTGGTAAAAATTGCCTTGAAACCTCTAGAAGAAAGAATCAGTATTTTAAATAGGTTTATAAAAGATTCTACACACGAACTAAACACTCCTTTAAGTGTTATTTTGATGAGCATAGAACAGCTTGAACAACAAAATTTGAAATATAATCATAAATTTAAGCGCATTAAATTAGCAGCAAAAAGCTTATCTCAAGTGTATTCTGATTTAGTTTTTTACAATTTTCCAAGTACTTTAGAAAGCGAAAAACAAGAATTTGATTTAAAAATTTTATTAGAAGAAAGAATAGAATATTTTAAATTATTTTTTGAACAAAAGAAGATAAAACTAGAACTTCGATTAGATAAAGTAAAGATTTTTGCTATTAAAAATCAAATTTCAAAACTCTTGGATAATCTTTTGAGCAATGCAATTAAATATAATAAAAAAAATGGAGCTATTTCTATAGAACTAAAAGAAAATTTTTTAAGTATTACTGATACAGGTTGTGGTATATCAAAAGAAAATTTGAAATTTATTTTTGATCGTTACGCAAGATTTAATAAAGATCAAGGAGGATTTGGTATTGGATTATCCTTGGTAAAAAAGATTTGTGATGATAATAATATAAAAATTATTTGTGAATCAGCGGAAAATCAAGGGAGCGTGTTTAAGCTAAGTTGGTGAAAATCAAGCCAGAAAGCTGACTTGATTTTAGCTTAGATGGAAATTACATCATTCCACCCATGCCTCCCATTCCACCCATACCACTCATATCAGGCATAGCAGGTTTGTCTTCTTTAATTTCACTAATAGTTGCTTCAGTTGTTAAAAGCATACTTGCTACAGATACTGCATTAAGTAAAGCAACTCTTTCTACTTTAACAGGATCGATAATGCCAGAAGCAAACATATCTACATATTCGCCTTTAGCAGCATCAAAACCTGTATTTTCTTCTTTTGTGTTTTCTACAGTATTAACAACAACACCTGCATCAAAACCAGCATTCTCAGCAATTTGTCTTAAAGGCGCTCTTAAAGCTCTTTCTACTATTGCAGCTCCAATAGCTTCATCACCTTTAAGATCTAGTTTGATTTTTGATTTTGCTTTGATAAGTGCGGCACCACCACCGATCACTATACCTTCTTCAACAGCAGCTTTTGTTGCGCTTAAAGCATCATCAACGCGATCTTTTTTCTCTTTCATTTCGGTTTCAGTTGCGGCTCCAACTTTGATTAAAGCTACGCCACCGCTTAACTTTGCAAGTCTTTCTTGTAATTTTTCTTTATCATAATCACTTGTTGTTTCAGCAATTTGTGCTTTGATTTGATTAATTCTTGCATCAATATTTGCTTTTTCACCAACACCATTTACAATTGTAGTATTATCTTTGTCGATAATCACACTTGAAGCTTGTCCTAAATCCTGTAAGGTTGCACTTTCTAAAGTTCTTCCAAGTTCTTCAGAAATCACTTCCCCGCCAGTTAAAATAGCGATATCTTCAAGCATGGCTTTTCTTCTATCTCCAAAACCAGGCGCTTTTACAGCTGAAATATTTAAAACACCTCTTAATTTATTAACCACTAAAGTCGCAAGTGCTTCACCCTCAATGTCTTCAGCAATAATTAAAAGTGGTTTTCCTGTTTTTTGAATTTGTTCTAAAATTGGTAATAAATCTTTTAAATTCGATATTTTTTTATCATAAAGTAAAATATAAGGATTTGAAAGTTCCACTAACATTTTATCAGCATTTGTGATAAAATAAGGGCTTAAATATCCTCTATCAAATTGCATACCTTCAACAACATTTAATTCATCATTGATTGATTTAGCCTCTTCAACAGTGATCACACCATCTTTTCCAACTTTTTCCATTGCATCAGCAATTAAATTTCCGATTTTTTCATCAGAATTTGCTGAAATAGTAGCAACTTGAGCTATTTCTTTTTTATCTTTAACTTCACGAGAAAGTTTTTTAAGTTCAGCTATGATAGCTTCACAAGCTTTATCCATACCGCGTTTAACTTCGATAGGATTAGCCCCTGCTGTAATATTTCTTAAACCTTCTTTAAAAATTGCATGAGCTAAAACGGTCGCAGTCGTTGTTCCATCACCTGCTTGATCAGCTGTTTTACTTGCTACTTCTCTCACTAAAGAAGCACCCATATTTTCTAAAGAATCTTTTAATTCAACTTCTTTAGCAACACTTACACCATCTTTTGTGATACTTGGTGCACCAAAACTTTTTTGAATTAAAACATTGCGACCTCTTGGTCCCATAGTTACTTTTACAGCATCATTTAATTTTTTAACACCCTCATAGAGTTTATTTCTTGCTTCATCTGAAAAAAATATTTCTTTTGCCATTTCTTACTCCTTAAAAAATTATTTTAAAATTCCTAAAACATCATCAATGTTTAACACTAAATATTCATTTTCATCAAGTTTGATTTCGGTTCCGCCATATTTGGCAAATATAATTTTATCACCGTTTGATATATCACTTATTTCTTTACTTACTGCAATTACTTCTCCGATTAGTGGTTTTTCTTTAGCATTATCTGGTATAATTATACCCGAAGATGTTGTTTTAGTTTCTTCTACGCGTTTAACTAGAACACGTTTTCCTAAAGGTTGAAAATTCATTTTGTCCATCCTTAAAAAATAATTTTAGCACTCTTTAATTTTGAGTGATAAAATCATACAATAAAAAATGAATTTTGTCAATAGTTTTAGTAAAAATATTTATATAACTTTAGTTAAATAGACTAAATTTTTTTTATAAAAAATATATCAAGGATAAACGAATGAAAAAATTTTTTTATGCGGTTTTTATTTTAATTGCGGTGTTTATAATGGTTCTATATGGAATCTTATTTACAAGTTTTGGTAATAGTTTTGTTGCCAATATAGCTCAAAGCAAGATTAAAGAAAGCTCTGGGCTTGATGTGAATATTACACGCTTTGATCTACGCTTTTCAAGTATCAATCTCCAGCTTAATTTGGAAAATATGGTTAATCTTGATTTGTATGGAAAATTAAATCTTTTTAAATTAGGCTTTGATCTTAATTATGCTATTAAATTTGATAAAAGTTATGCTCAAAATTTAGGTTTAAATTTAAAAGAAAATTTAGTCTTTGGAGGAAAAATTCAAGGCAAAGCGAGTGATTTTATCGCCGATGGAAAAGGTTATTTATTTGGATCTGATGTCTTGCTAGATACTCGCATTTATGATTATTCTCCTATTGCTTTAAATTTAAGTGCTCAAAGTATGCAAATTTCGGAACTATTAGGACTTCTTGGTAAGACAAATTTGGCAAAAGGAACTTTAGATATAGCGAGTAAAATTACTGCCAAAGATTTAAAACCTGATGGGAATATTATAATAAAACTTGATAATACTTATATAAACTATGAAAAGTTTAAAAAAGAATTCGGGATAGATTTGCCTGAAAATTCTAATTTAAAAGCTCAAATTTTGGCAAATATAAAAGAAGATAAGGTTTATATTGTGAGTAAAATTTATAATGGTTATTTAAATTTACAAACTCAAAAAACTTTATATAATTTATCCAACAACACTCTTTTTACAGATTTTGATTTAAAAATTCCTAGTCTAGCTAAACTTGAAAAACTGACAAAAACAAAACTAAATGGTGATTTACAAACTATAGGAGATTTAAGTTTGGCTAATAATGCCTTACAAGCTTTAAATGCTAATATTATAGGATTAGGTGGTGAAATAAAAGCTAGTTTAAAAAATAATCAATTACTTGCTCAGATTGATAGTGCAGATTTAGGAAAAATTTTAGCTATTGCCGGATATGGTAGTTTGATTAACGGTAATTTGAATGCTAATTTAAGCAGCACAGGTCTTGATTTTGCTAATTTTAATGCCGAAGCAAAAATCGATAATGCAAAAATAAACACCCAAGAACTTAAAAAAAATGCCCACATAGAACTTCCAAGTACAACTTTTAGTTTCGATGCAAAAGCTCTTGCTAAAAATAATAATATCACTTATAATGCAATTTTGGCTTCTAATTTATTAAATATCAAAAAATTATCTGGAAATTATAATTTAAAAAATGGAGAATTAAATACAGATTTAAATTCTTTTATCGATGATTTATCACAATTTAGTGCCATTGCAGGACAAAAGCTACAAGGTAATGTGCAATTAAATGCAAAAGCTCATATCATAGGTTCAAAGATACAAAATTTAAGCGCAGATGCAAATATTGCTGATGGAATTATAAAAGCGAGCTCTGATGGAGAAAAGCTGGATTTAAATATCAATAAACTCGATCTTTCAAAAATTTTAGTTATTGCAGGTATGCCAAATTATGCAAGTGGAGATATTAATGCAAAAGCGCATTTAGATAGTGTTGATTTGAAAAATCTTAATGGAAATATAAATTTAAATGCAAAGGGTATTTTAAATTCTGTAGTTTTAGGTAAAATTTTAAATAAAAAATTTCCAAGCAATATAAACTATGATTTAAAATCTAACGTAGTTTTAAAAAATAGTATTGCTGAGTTTGATAGTGTTTTAAATTCTACTTTAGCTAATCTTTCACATTTAAAAGGTAGTTTTGATATTAATAAAATAAATTTAAAATCTAATTTTAATTTAGATGTCAATGATTTTTCAAAACTAGGATTTTTACTAGATAGAAAACTTAAAGGTTCGGCTAGTTTTAATGGCGATATCAATTATGATAAAACGTTAAATTTTAATATCATGAGTAAAAATTTATTCAATGGAACTTTAAATGCAATTTTAAAAAATAATATTATTAACGCTGATTTAAACAATGTAGATTTGGATACTTTAGCTCAAGGAATAGATATAATGGATGTTTATCAAGGTAAGGCTAATGTAA
Organism: Campylobacter estrildidarum; assembly: GCF_005406205.1. Classification (GTDB taxonomy): domain Bacteria; phylum Campylobacterota; class Campylobacteria; order Campylobacterales; family Campylobacteraceae; genus Campylobacter_D; species Campylobacter_D estrildidarum. The sequence goes on along the minus strand of NZ_NXLZ01000002.1, from coordinate 100,379 downwards.
AAGCAAATTATAATATTTTAAATGAACAAGGCGAAGTGAATTTAGATGTCAAGCAGGGAAAACTTAAGCCAAATTCTATTACCAAGGCTTTAAAAGCTTTAACTTTAAAAGATTTTACCCAAGAAGTTTTTCATACAGCAAATGCAAAAGCATTGATTAATAAGGAAAATATAAAATTAAATTTAAATATGCAAGCTGATAATGCTAGTATTGTTATAAATTCAGGAGAGCTTAATTCAAAAAGTGGTTCTTTAAATCTTCCTTTTAGTGCTAAAATTGACAAAGCTGACTTTAAAGGAAATATTGCAGGAACGACTGATAATCCTAAGATAAAATTAGATGTGGGCAGTGTTGTTGATTCTGTGAAAAATATACTTGGTGTTAAAAATAATGATGCTAAAGATACAGATAAAAATAAAAAAGTTGATAAAGCAATTAATAAGCTATTAAACAAGATATTTTAAGGAAATTAATGTTTAATGGTCTTATAAGAGAAATTGCACAAGTTGTATCTTATCAGAATAACATTTTAAGATTAAAAGCACAATATAAGCCTAATTTAGGAGATAGCATAGCTGTTAATGGAGCTTGTTTGAGTGTGACAAAAATTTATCACGATGGTTTTGAAGTTGAGCTTTCTCATGAAAGTCGTTTGCATATAGCGGTGCAAAATTTAAAAGAGAGTGTTCATATAGAGCCAGCTTTAAGGTTTGGCGATAGAATTGATGGGCATTTGATGCAAGGACATATTGATTTTATTGGAACACTTGAACAAATTCATAAAGATGAAAATGGAGTAGATTTTTTTATTTTATTGCCTAAAGATGCGATGAAATTTGTCGCTTCTAAGGGTAGTATAGGGATCGATGGGGTTAGTTTAACTATCAATGAGGTTTTTGAGAATCAAATTAGATTAACCATTATACCCATCACTTTTAAAGAAACTCTTTTTAAAGAGTATAAAATAGGTAGAAAAATTAATATTGAAACTGATTTGCTTGCTAGATATATATATGCGCAATTAAAAGATACTAAGGAAATGTCATGGAAAGAGATAGAAAAAATTTCTTATCTTTATTAGATAATGAAAAAGTAAGTATTTTTTGTGCCTATGATCAAGATTATGGTGTTTTTAGAGCAAATTCTTTTAAGAAAAATTTATTTTCTCATTTGGGTTTTGAGGGTATTTCAGAATGTGTTTTTATGGATCAAATTCATTCTAGTTTTGTGCAAATTTATGATACAAATTTAAAAGATCTTACTTGTGATGGTTTGATTACCAAGAAAAAAAATGTTGCGCTTTGTGTTTTGAGTGCGGATTGCTTGCCTTTGCTACTATATCACGAAGATGGCATTGTAGCAGCTTTACATTCTGGCAGAAAAGGAAGTTTTAAAAATATTTTAAAAGAGTGTATAGAGAAGATTAGTTTAGAAAGTCCTAATTTGGATGGGAGTAAATTTCATCTTTTTATTATGCCAAGTATTTGTTGGAAAAATTATGAAATTAGCGGAGAGGTTTTAGATTTTGCCAAGGAAAATTTTAAAGATTTTTTATTAGGTAATCAGTTAGACTTAAAGTCTTTGGTAAAATTCCAAGCCAAAAATTTAAATATAAATAATATTTTAGACTCTGAAATTTGTAGCTTTGAAAATAAAGATTTTTTTTCTTATCGTCGAGATAAAACACAAAAACGTTTTGTGAGTGTGATTTATTTAAAGGGTTAAAATGTATGAAAAAAAAGATTTAAGGGTTTTAAAAATCATTCAAAAAGCTAGAGAATTTGGTGATTTAGATCTATGTAATGAAATTTTAGTCAATCAACTTGTAAATTCTACCTTTAATGAGATTGATTTTAAAGAAAAAGAAGAGCTCATCGCTCTTTTAAATTCTTTAATCGAGGTAAAAGATAAAGCACTGCTTAGCAATTAAAATTCTATATAGTTTTCAAATTCTTCTTCTCTAGGTGGATTTGGTTGATGAGTTTCTAAAGCTTCTTGAACAGTTTTTTCATATTGGACTATAGTGTTTTCAAATTCTTTTTTTTGTTTTCCTTTTAATTCAGATTTAGCAATTTTTACTACTGATGTTGGATTGATAGCTTTATTATTAAGATAAACTCCAAAATGCAAATGAGGTCCTGTGCTCATACCTGTTGAGCCCACATAGGCAATGATTTGTCCCTGATTTACTTTTTGACCGCTTTTAATTTTAGCAAAGCGACTTAAATGTGCATATAAAGTGGTATAACCTGCATCATGCTTTATTTGAACGACATTTCCATATCCGCCTTTTGTTCCTACAAAAATAATTGTTCCCTTACCCGCACTTTTAACAGGTGTGCCAGTAGGGGCTGCATAATCAATACCAAGATGAGCACGATATCTTTTAAGTATAGGATGGTATCTTGCAGTGCTAAAAGGAGAGGAAATTCTTGTATAATTAACTGGTTTGATGAGTAAAAAATTCTCTAATTCTTTACCATTTCTATCATAAAAAATATCATTATAAGAAAAAACTTCTTGAATATTTTTATTGATTTCTACCGATGCCATTTTAATTGTAATATCTCCCCAAAGCCTCCCCATACGACGTTTTTGTTCATAATAAAGAGTTATTTCATCTCCTTTTTGAATATTTCTAAAATTAACACTTCTTTTAAAAGCTCGAACCATAGCACGAGCTAAGGTACTGCTACCGCTTTCTTCATATACATCTTGATAAGCTGAGTTTTTAACTGTTAAATGTAAAATTCTATCATCTTTTTGATAAGAAACTGGAGTGAAAGTAAGAGTATATTGATTGTTTTTGTCTTTATAAATATGAATTTGTAAATCATCACTGATAGGGATTAGAACTTGTTCTATATTGTTGTTTTCATCTTTTAAAATTTGATATTTTACGTTATAGGCTATATCAGAAGCAAGTTCTTGGTCTTCTTTATCAAGTTCATAATAAAGTGACATAGGAATGGAGTTTCGTTGTAAAAATTTAAGCAAAGTATCTCCGTTATCCCAAGTTGATTCTTCTATACTTAAAGCAGCAAAGCTTTGAATAACAAATACAAACAAAAGCAAAATTTTTCTCATAAAAAACCTTATTTTGAAAAAATTTTAAAAAAATAAAAGCTATATTTTACTTTATTTTCCTTACAATTACTTAATAAAAAAAGAATATAATTTTGTAAATAATTTTTTAAGGAGTAACATTTGCTTAAGATTATAGTATTTTTTTTGGCATTAAGTATCAGTGTATTTGCTGTAGATTTTAATTTAAAACCTATCAAAACTGAACTTTTAAGAGTGGATGATATTTATGGTTATATTAAAGATGATCCGAAGATTAAGGTTAATTCTAGCGGTATTGTTGTGCAACAATTTAAAACTTCTAAAAGTATTGTTGCAAGAGCAAGTGTGATTGCAAAAGAAAATGGTTTTGCAAAATTAGAATTCAGTGTTTTTTCAGATCTAGAACAAAAGGCTTTGCCTTTACCTGATGTTTTGCCTAAAGGTGGTGATGAAGTTATTTTAAATTTTCTTTATGATAGAGGTGTGGTTATTGCTCCAGATGAAAAAACTTATAATGAACTTGTATTAGATTTTCCTCAAATTTATTTTACCCATATAGATGTTTTTGGAGCACAATTGATTAGAACTTCGACTTTAGCCCCAAAACGAAGTGATTTTAGAAAATTTTGTGCAGACAATGCAGTGGGGATTTTGGTTTTTGCATTGGAAGATAAAGCGAAAGTTGTTGATTGTCAAAATTTTAAAGAACTTTTTGAAATACCTATTTTTAAGTCTTCTAATATACAGATACCATTTTTTTCTCGCATAGGGGGATATAGAAGTAATTTTTTTGATTTAAATTCTCAAGAAATAGGTAATTATTATAGATATTATAATGCTTTAATTGATTTTTCTAAGGTTTAATAGCTTTTCAATGAAAGTAGAATTTGAACAATATTTTAAACAGCTTTTAGGTGAAGAGAATGTTTATTTTGATGAAGCCCATAGGCGTGTTTATAGCTACGATGCAACCAAAAAACATTACTTACCAGATGGAGTTCTCTTTCCAAGAGATGAAGAGGATATTTCTAAGATTTTAAAATTTTGCAATGATAAAGGTATTATCATAATTCCTCGTGGTGCAGGATCTGGCTTTAGTGGTGGTGCTTTGGCTGTAAATGGAGGTTTGGTTTTAGCTTTTGAAAAACATATGAATAAAATTTTAGAAATTGATTTAGGTAATTTGGTTGCTGTAGTGCAACCTGGTGTTATCAATATGCATTTACAAAAAGAAGTGACTAAATACGGACTTTTTTATCCCCCTGATCCTGCAAGTATGGAACATTCTAGTTTGGGTGGAAATGTGAGTGAAAATGCTGGTGGAATGCGTGCGACTAAGTATGGGATTACAAAGGATTATGTAATGGCCTTAAGGGCAGTTTTACCTAATGGAGAAATAATTTCTGCTGGGAAACGAACTATAAAAGATGTCGCGGGTTATAATTTAGCTGGAATTTTAATTGCTAGCGAAGGTTCTTTGGCTGTTTTTAGTGAGCTAACATTAAAATTGATTGCTCTGCCTAAATTTAAAAAAACAGCCATGGGAGTTTTTCCAAGCGTAAAAAGTGCTATGAATGCTGTTTTTAAGACTTTAGCAAGTGGTGTTACTCCTGTTTCGATGGAATTTTTAGATAATCTTAGCATTTGTGCAGTGGAAAATAAATTTAATATAGGACTTCCTAAAGATGCAGGAGCAATTTTAATTGTCGAGGTTGATGGAAATATTCAAGAGGTAATTGATGAAGATTTAAAAACCATAAAACATTATTTTTTAGAAGAAAATGCAAGTGAATTTAAAATTGCTAAAGATGAAAAAGAAGCCAAAGATATATGGTTTGCTCGTAAAAGTTGTTCTCAAAGCATTACTGTGTATGGAAGTTTAAAGTTAAATGAGGATATAACTGTCCCTAGATCAAAACTTCCTGATTTACTAGAAGGAATTGCTGAAATTTCAAAAAAATATGGTTTTAAAATTCCTTGTTTTGGTCACACAGGAGATGGTAATGTTCATACTAATATTATGATTGAAGATAAAAATGATCAAGAACAGGTTAAAAAAGGACATTTAGCTGTAGAAGAGGTTTTTAAGCTCACGATTAAACTAGGTGGGACTTTAAGCGGAGAACATGGTATAGGAATTTCAAAAGCATCTTTTATGAATTTAGCTTTTTCTGATGCTGAAATGAATTTGATGAGAAATATAAAAAAAGCCTTTGATCCAAATAACATACTTAACCCTTTTAAAATGGGACTTTAAAGGAATGAAAATTTGAAAAGGATTTTTAATATTTTATGGAGTATTCGCGATAAAGAAATTTTAAATTATGCTGCTGCGCTTAGTTTTTATACAATTTTATCTTTAATTCCGATTTTATTTATATGCTTTTCTGTTTTTACTCAAATTTCAAGCTTTAAGATATATTATGAAAAAGCTAAGCGTGTTATTTTTGCTTTTTTAATTCCTGCTCAACAAGATATAGTGGCTACTTATTTAGATACTTTTTTAAAAAATAGCGTAAATTTAGGTATAGTGGGTCTTATAGCGATGACTTTTACTTCCTTAGCGTTTTTTTCTGGTTATGATTTTGTTATCAATCGTATCACTAAAAGCGAACCTAAAGGAATTTGGCAAAGCATTAGTTCTTATTGGACTTTATTGACTCTCGTTCCTTTGGGACTCGGGCTTAGTTTTTATATTTCTGGCTTTATTCAGCAAACTTTGGATGATTATAAAATAGGATTTAATTTTTTTGAAATTCTACCTTTTGTGATTGTTTGGGGTTTGTTTTTTATATCTTATTCAAGTTCTGTGCATAAAAGTTCTTTAAAAAGTTTATTTCTTGTGTCCTTTAGTGCAAGTGCTATTTGGTATATCGGAAAGAATTTATTTGTTTATTATATAGTTTATAATAAAACCTATGCAAGTGTTTATGGATCTTTTTCCACTATACTTTTTTTCTTTATTTGGATTTATATTTCTTGGATAATTTACCTTTTTGGACTTAAGGTTTATTTTTTTCTAAATCACAATGATAATGAAGGGAAGAAGGTTAGAAAAAATACAAAAAAGAGCTAATAATTTAAAACGAATCGACAAAAGTGAAACTCCAATATAACTGATAAAAATCCAAAATGGAATTTGAACATTGCTTGCATAAAATTTAAAATCAAAAAATTCTTTCAATGCAAAATCAAATAGATCTCCAATTCCAATAAAATGTAAAATCAAACTTAAGGGATAAAATATTACAAAGATAGCACTTAAAAATATGGATAAAATTTGTTGATAACTAATCAATGGAAAGAAATAAATAACGGGTAAAGTCATAGCAAAAAAAGTCCATATATTTAAAAAAAGTACATTGAAAAAAGCGTTAAAAGATTTTGAAAAATGATGTAAATATAAAAAAATATAAAAAACTCCCATGATGGAAAATAAAAATCCCACGCTAAATAAAAGCTTAGGATAGCAACAAATACAAATAAAAACACTGGTAAAAAGTGTGAAAAAATTAAGCACTTTGATATTTTTACAAATAAGATAAAATCCAAAAATAGCCATAGTTAAAGAACGCACATAAGAAGGAACAAAGCCTATAAGATAGGTATAAGAAAAAAGCAAAATAAAAATTAAAATACTTAAATCAAAACGCAGATTTCTATAAGGAAAATATTTTTTTTGAAAAAAGCTATAAATTGGAATTAGGATAAAAAATATCAAACTAAAAATAAGACCGATATGATACCCACTAATAGCGATTAAATGAGCAATTCCATAATAATTAACATCATTTCTTAAATCTTTAGATATAGGTAATGCAAAAAACAAAGCACCATAAAATTCGCGAATTTTTTTGTTTTCATGTTGGTTTAAAAAATAAGAAACAACGGCATTTTGTTCTTTTATTTTTAGCTTTTCAAGATCATAACTAGGCACGTAAAAAGTTTGGCTAAGATAATCTTTGAAATTGATATTTTCAGTAATGATTCTTAAATTTAAAAGTTGATTATCGCTTAAATTTAAATCTTTAAAACTTGTCGTGTAAAAAGTAAAATCTTTTGTTTGTATTTTCAAAACCCAATATTTTTTATTTTTTTTTATTGTATTTTATATAGTTTTGCATTAAAGTGGCATTTTCTACTAAATAATGTTTATTTTTTTTAAATGATAAAAAATCATAATATTCTAAAGATAGATTAAAAATAAAAATTATTATTCCAAATAAAAATATATAACGAAATTCTTTTAAACTATTAAAAAAAGAATTCCGCCAAAACATTATTTTTTAGAAAATTTAGCCAAATAAAACCAAATAATTCCAGCAAGTATTAGTAAAAAAAGAGGTGCAATGTAAGGATAAGAACTAAGCTTGTTAAAAATTGTTTCTATAATATATCCAAAGCTATAAGCACCAAAACCTAAAATAATTGACCATATTAAACTTGCTAAGGTGTTAATCATAGCAAATTTTGTAAAATTATATTTTGCTATTCCAGCCGCTATAGGTATGAAAGTTTTTAATCCATAAATAAATTTTTGCACAATAAGTAAAATCGTGCCGTATTGTTTGATTTTCATTGTTGCTAGTGCAAGTTTGCGCCGATGATTTTTAAAATAGGGCATGATGTCTTTTTTGTAATATTTTCCAAGTATAAATAACAAAGTAGAGCCTAAAGTATTTCCTAAAAAAGCTAGAAAAATACATAGGCCAATTTCCATTTTTCCTTGAGAGCAAAGTATTCCAGCAGCTAAAATTCCAACCATGCCACCACCTAAAGAATAAAAAAACAGGACTATATAGCCATATTGGATTAAGGTATCAACCATATCTTGCATTATAAGTCCTTATTTAGCGTATTCTATAGATCTTAATTCCCGTATGACATTAACTTTAATTTCTCCAGGATATTGCATTTTTTCTTGAATTTCATTAGCAATTTCTTTAGCCAACAAAACACTTTCATTATCATTGATTAATCTTGCATTAGCAATGACACGAATTTCTCTACCTGCATTAATAGCGTAAGCGTTTTTAATTCCTTCTTTGCTTTTTGCAATTTCTTCAAGCTCTGTAACTCTTTTCAAGAAGGCTTCTAAAACTTCACGTCTCGCTCCAGGTCTTGCAGCACTTAAGGTATCAGCAGCACACACAGCAGCAGATTCAATACTCGTTGCTTCTTCGTGTCCGTGATGAGCATAAATAGCGTTAATTACTACTGGGTGTTCTTGATAGCGTCTGCAAAGTTCAGCACCTAAATCTACATGTGAACCTTCATAATCATGAGTTAAGGCTTTTCCGATGTCGTGTAAAATTCCAGCTCGTCTTGCTAGATTTTCATCACCTCCGCATTCAGCAGCAATAATCCCTGCTAAGTGAGCTACTTCTAAAGAATGCGCTAAGGCGTTTTGCCCATAGCTTGCACGATATTTAAGTTTGCCAATGAGTTTTACAATTTCTGGGTGAATTTTACTCAAACCTAAATCCATAACTATAGTTTCGCCTTCTTCTAAAATAGCACTATCAAATTCTTGGCATACTTTTTCATGAACTTCTTCTATACGCGCAGGCTGAATTCTTCCATCTTCTACAAGTAATTCTATTACTTTTGTAGCAATAGCACGGCGATAAAGATTAAAGCAACTGACTATAATAGCTCCAGGTGTATCATCGATAATGATATCAACCCCCAAAACCATTTCTAGAGTTTTAACATTACGCCCCTCTTTTCCTATAATTCTACCCTTAAGTTCATCATTTTTTATATTGATAACATTAATAAGCCTTTCAGCAGCAAATTCACCTGCAAAACGTGAAGTAGCCTGAGCTATGATATAATTAGCTCTTCTTTTGGCTTCATTTTTAGCTTCTTCTTCATATTTTCTTACTATATGTGCAATTTGATCGCGTGAGGTTTCTTCAACTTTTTTTAAAATAAATTCCCGTGCTTCGTTTTGGGTTAATCCCGAAGAACATTCTAAAATACCAAGAACTTCACTGAGTTTAGTTTGATATTGATTTTTTAATTTATCAGCGTCTAGATGCAATTCTTGAATTTCTTTTCTTGAATGAATTAGTTTTTCTTGATTTTCTTTTAAATTTTCTTCTTGGAGTTGAAGTTTTTGTTCTTTTTTGGATAATTCATCAAATTTTTGACTAAAATCTCTTTGAAATTTGTGAATTTTATCTTCATATTTTTTTTTAGCCTCGAGCTCAGCATTTAAAATAGAATTTTTAGCATCTTTTAAAATAAGTTCTGCTTCATATTCTATAGCTTTTGCTCTTGCTTTTGCTTGCTCAACAAAAATTTCATGCTTGGCATCGTTGATTTTTTTGGCAACTAAATATCCTATTCCAAGACCGATTAAAGCGGTTATAAGTGCGATTACTAACTCTATCATTTTTGTTTTCTTTCCTAAAATATTTTTTATAAGGATTGATATAAAATTCACCCATAATATCGTGTTTTTCAGTGATATTTTTTTCACTAAAAGCATCGATACTTTGAGTGAAAATTATATAAGGTTTATAACTTAAATTTTCAAAAAATCTATCATAAAACCCTTGCCCATGTCCTATTCTTTTTAGATCTCTATCTATGCCTATAACAGGCACAATAGCTAGATCAATTTTAATTTCTAAAAAAGAGTTCATAGGTTCTAATACTCCAAACCTTTTTTTAATAAAAGGTAATCTTAATTTTACAATTTTTAAACTTTTATCTTGCATAAATGGAGCAAAAAGTATGCATTTTTTACTAAATAAATGACGAAATTTTATTAGATTTGGCTCATAACTTAAAGGAATAAAAATTAAAACCTTTTTTGTTTTAAATTTTTTGATTAATTTAAAACATTCTTTAAATATTTTAAAATCTTGTTTAAAATAAAATTTTTTATGTTGCTTGAGTCGAAGTTTTTGCAATTCTCTAAAATGAGTTTTTTGCATTATGTACCTTTTAAAAACTTATTATCTTAGTTGTGTTATAATTTTACCACTTTTAAATAATAATTGAAGATATGGATTGGTTTTTATGAAAAAAATATTTTTATTGAGTTTTATAATTTGCTTTTTTATAGCTTGTAGCGATAACAAGCAAGATAGTGATGATAATGCAAGTATTGATTCACAGGCTAATTTGGAACAGGGTGATGATGTTGATTTTAATATCCAATTGATTGATGGAAATTCTATTTTTGTTAAAAAAAATGATGGAAAAATAACTTTTGATAATGATAAAGCCACTTTATTTGTTTTTTTTACAACTTGGTGTACTCCATGTATAGCGGAAATTCCACATCTTAATAAACTTCAAGAAAAATATAAAGACGATTTTAATATAGTAGGAGTTTTACTTGAAGATAAAAGCGATGAAGAAATTAAGGCTTTTAAAGAAAAAAATAAAATTATATATGAAATAGCAAATGGAGAAAATAATTATCTCTTGGCAAAAATTTTAGGTGGAGTTGATGGAATTCCTACTATGTTTTTATATGATAAAAACTCCCAATTAATCAATGAATATTTAGGTCTTATACCTGAAGAAATGTTAGAAATTGATATACAAAAGGCAATATCATAAATGCTTGGCTTTTTGCAAAAAGGACTTTCAAAAACTCTTGAGAGTATTGTTGGCATTAAGGGTGAGAATAAGAAAATAACAAAAGATTTACTTGAGGAAATTTTATTAGAATCTGATGTAAGTTATGAAATTGTCGAGGAAATTATTTATTATTTACCGCCTAGCAGTGAAGTCAAAAAAGAAGATTTGAAGCGAGTAATGAGTTCTTATTTTCTTTATGATAAATCTGAAATTGTAAATTCTAAGCCTTTTGTGGAATTGATTTTAGGAGTTAATGGGGCAGGAAAAACAACGACGATTGCTAAACTTGCTCATTTTTATAAAAACAGACAACAAAAAGTGATGCTAGGTGCTTGTGATACCTTTAGAGCAGGTGCGATCGAACAATTACGCCTTTGGTCTGAAAAAATTGGAGTGGATATTGTGCTTACAAGTCAAGGGCATGATCCTTCAGCAGTTGCATTTGATACGATCAGCAAGGCTAAGGCTAAAAATTTTGATCAAGTTATCATAGATACAGCAGGTCGTTTGCAAAATCAAAAAAATTTAGCTCATGAGCTTGAAAAAATCGTAAGAATTTCAAATAAAGCCTTAGAAGGAGCTCCACATAGAAAAATTCTAGTACTTGATGGCACTCAAGGAAATGCAGGAATTTTACAAGCTAAAGCTTTTAATGAAATTGTTAAACTTGATGGAGTGATTATTACTAAACTTGATGGCACAGCCAAAGGAGGAGCTCTTTTTGGTATAGCAAGAGAACTTGAACTTCCTATTTTATATATAGGAGTGGGTGAAAAGATGGAAGATTTGATAGAATTTAATCCGGATAATTTTTTAGATATTTTATTAGAGGGCGTTTTTGAGTAAATGGCCAAAAATAGAATTCTTTTTGAATGTCAAGCTTGCGGAAATCAACAAAGCAAATGGTTAGGAAAATGTCCAGAATGCGGTGCTTGGGATAGTTTTATAGAGTTAAAATCCGAGCAAATTAAAGTTTTAAAAGAGATTGCAAAGGCAAGTTCAAAAGCCAGTGAAGCTGTATGTATCGAAGATGTAGAGCTTGAACATTTTTCAAGATCAAGCACAGGGGATGATGAGCTTGATTTGGTTTTAGGCGGAGGATTGGTTGAGGGCTCTTTAGTACTTATTGGCGGAAGTCCTGGTGTTGGTAAATCAACGCTTTTATTAAAAATTGCTTCAAATTTAGCCAAAAAAGGCAAAAAAGTTCTTTATGTCAGCGGTGAAGAAAGCAAAGCGCAAATCAAATTAAGGGCGGATAGACTTGAAGCAAATGCTCCAAATTTATTTTTATTGATCGAATTATGTCTTGAAAATATTTTAGAAGAATTGCACAAAAAAGATTATGAAATTTTAATCGTTGATTCTATACAAACTTTATATTCTAATAAAATTTCTTCCGCAGCAGGAAGTATTACGCAGGTGCGCGAGATTACTTTTGAGCTTATGAGAGTAAGTAAAGCTTTTAATATAAGCACTTTCATTATAGGACATATCACCAAAGAAGGGTCTATAGCAGGACCTAGAGTTTTGGAACATATGGTAGATGTAGTGCTTTATTTTGAAGGTGATGCAACAAAAGAAATCAGGCTTTTAAGAGGCTTTAAAAATCGTTTTGGCGGGACGAGCGAAGTAGGAATTTTTGAAATGACTTCTAAGGGTTTAATGAGTGCAAAAGATTTGGCCAATCGCTTTTTTACTCGTGGAAGAGCCATTTCAGGGAGTGCTTTAGGTGTTGTTATGGAGGGTTCTCGTGCTTTGGTTTTAGAGGTGCAAGCTTTGGTTTGTGAAAGTGCTTATCCAAAACGCAGTGCTACAGGCTATGAAAAAAATCGTCTCGATATGCTTTTGGCATTGCTTGAAAGAAAGCTTGAAATTCCATTAGGGCATTATGATGTGTTTGTAAATATCAGCGGTGGCGTTAGAGTAAGTGAAACTGCAGCTGATTTGGCTGTGGTAGCGGCTATAATTTCGAGTTTTAAAAATCGTCCTTTAAGTAAGGATAGTGTTTTTATCGGAGAGCTTAGTTTAAATGGTGAAATTAGAGAAGTTTTTAGTCTTGATACTCGTTTAAAAGAAGCAAAAATGCAAAAATTTAAAAATGCTATTATTCCTTCAAAACCTATTGAAGATGTAGGTTTGAAATGTTTTGTGGCTAAAGAATTAAGTCAAGTTCTAGAGTGGATGTAATGAGAAATTTATTATTGTGTTTTATTGTTAGTTTTACTTATGCGAATATAAGTGGTTATTATATTTTAGAAAAAGATGAAAATAATAAACAAGCTGTTGTAGAAATTCTTGAATATAATCATAAATATTATGCTTATGCATTAGGGTATAGTGATAAAAGTTTTCACAAAAGCGAAAATAAAAATCAAATTTTTATGTGGGGTTTGGAAAAAGTTGATGAGTATAATTTTGATAAAGGAAAAATATTAAACATTAAAAATAATAAAATTTATGATATTGCAGCCAAAGAAGAAGGTAATAGTTTAAAAATAAAAATAAAAATAAAAGTTCTTTTTGGGCCTACTTTAAAATGGTATAAAATTTTAGATGAAGAATTTAAAAAATATAATTTTATTAAACCTGATAGAAAATTAATTTTGGAAAATATCAAGAAAGATTTTAATGAATAAATTTGATGTAATTGTTATAGGATCGGGGTTAGGTGGATTGAGTGCGGCTTCGTATTTGGCTAAAAATGGTAAAAAAGTTTTAGTTTTAGAACAACATTCTTTAATTGGAGGATGCGCAACTTGCTTTAAACGGAAAGATATGTTAATTGATGCAGGACTCCATGAAATGGATTGGGGAGATCCAAAAACCGATATGAAAAAGATGGTTTTTAAGAAATTAGGCTTAATGGAAAAAATCGAGCTTGTTTCTTTGCCTAGTGTTTGGAGTATCTTATCTAAAGATTTTCATTTACAAATTCCACATGGAGGAGAAGTTAAAAAAACCTTAATTCAATCTTTTCCTCATGAAGAAAAAGGAATTAAAAAATATTTTAAAGCCATTAAGCTTCAAGCTTATTCTGCACGTAGGTTTTCTTGGGATATGAATAAACTTGAATTGTTTCTATTTCCTTTTACTACAGGATGGATTTTTTTAAAAAATAAATTGTTAAATTTAAAGGTGAGTGATGTTTTAGATTCGATTATCAATGATGACAAATTAAAAAAAATTTTAAATATAAATATAGGTTATTATCATCACGATCCTAAAAAATTTATTTGGAGTTTTCATGCAATTGCACAAAAACATTACTATGATGGATCTGTCTATGTTAAAGGAGGTTCGGGTGCTTTAAGTAAAGCTTTTGAGGAGATTATTTGCGAAAATAATGGAGAGGTAAAATCAAAGTGTGAGGTAGTAGAGATTTTAACTTCAAATTCTAAAGCAACTGGAGTGCGCTATAAACAAAATGGAAAATTTTTTGAAGTACATGCTGATAATATTATAGCAAATTGCGATCCAGAAATTGTTTATAATGAACTTTTAAAAAATCAAAATTTAGATTTGTCTTTAGATATTAAAGAAATAAAAAATAAAAATAGGGCTTGTTCTTTAATCAGCGCTTATCTTATTTATGATCGAAATATTTCTGAAATTTATCCAAATATGGACTATGCAAATTTTATTCTTGATAAAGAATTTTTTAATTCTAGTAATAGCAATACATTGGATTTTGAAATTTCAAAAAGAACTTTAGCTTTTGTAAATTATTCAAAAATAGATAACGGATTGAGTCAAAAAAACGATAGATTTTTAGGTGTTGTAGCTATTTCCTCTCATTTTAAGGAGTGGGATTTAGATAAAGAAAAATATAAAGCTAAAAAAGAAGAGATTTTGCAATCTATTATTTCTAAACTAGATGAATATTTTCCAAATTTAAGTTCTTATATGATACATTCGGAACTAGCTACACCTAAGAGTATTTTAAGATATACTCGAGCAAAGGAAGGTGCTGCATATGGATTTTCTCAAGATAATGAAGGAAGATCTTATCGTTTAAATTATGTTTCTAAAAGTGTTAAAAATTTATTTTTTGCTTCAGCCTTTACTTTTCCAGGTGGAGGCTTTACAGGCACTATTTTAGGTGGATATTATACAGCAAATAAAATCCTTCGCAAATTTTATAATTCTTAGACAAAGTTATTTTTTAAATTCTTTAATATATTTTTCCAATGCTTTTATGGTTAAGTTTTCAAAAAGGATTTTATCTTCTTTGATATTATTTTGTAAAGCAGATTCTAGATATTTAATAAATATATTCTCTTCCATTTCTTCAAATATAGGACTATATAACTCTTTTATAATTCTAAAAATGTTAAGCAATTTTGTAGATTTTATTAAGGGAATATTATCTATAATGCTTTCTAATTCTTTTATATTAAGACTAGGATGTTTCATATTTAATTTTGAACTTTTTTGTTGAGTTTTTAAATTTTTAAAGACTTTTGTCAAACTTGTTAAAATATTATCATACTCAAGAGAATTTAAATCTTTTTGTGCATTTTTTTAAATCACTCTCTGTTTTTTCTTCTATAAAATCATAATCATTTGATTTTATAGTATTTTTTAATTCTTCTTTTTCGTTAAAATCAAGATCAGTTTTACCTCTAGGTTTGATTTCAATTCTATCAAATTCTTCATTTTTTTTCAATATCTAATTTATTTTTATTTTCTTGAAAATTTTTCTCAATGTTTTTTGCATCAACAAAGCGAAATTCTATATTGCCAATTTTAAAGGTATCTCCTTTGTTGATCATAGTATCATAACTACTAGACATTTTTGAAAATGAGCCATTGTAATAAATTTCAGCATCTTCAATAGGGGTTATTGTAAAGGAATCTTCTTCGTAGGATATTTTAGCGTGTATTTTTTTTATTTGTTGTAATTTGTCTCGAACATAAAATTTACAATCCTCCTACTTCCTATTAATCCATCTTCTGTTTCAAATATACAAGATTTAAAATGGCTTTCGCATTCTTCAGAATTTTCTATAATAATTCCAATTTGTATTTTTTCCATTAATCTACTCGCTTTTGGTTTTTGTTGTATTTTCTATAATTTTAAAATCATTGAAAATTTGAAGCACTTGATTTAGTTCATCAATTCCATTAATAATTTTAAAATCAAAATAAAGATTTTTATTATTGTTGAAAAATATACTATAATTTCCCATATCATTCTTACTTTCTTTCTTTTATAAATTTATACCAAGCCCATTGCCTTTATAGGATTTTTCATAATTTAAATTCGTGTTAGAATAGCTATGAGCAATTAAAGTTAAATTTGTCCCATTATTAAATTCCTCGGCAACAATTTGCAAAGTTGGATTAAAAGTATGGTCATATCTTATATTTTTATTTTGATAATTTAAGTCTATGAAAGAAAAATCACCACTTAAATCAAGACTTTGTAAGGTGAATATGATTTTTAAATTATCATTCGCATTAAGCATTAAGTTTGAAAGATTAGTTGCATCAGTAATAAAATTTATAAATTCTTTAGAAAAATTTAATTTAGAAGAGAATTTAGAATTAATAAGATAGGTGTTCTTCTTTTTATTAAGACATTTTTGAGATATCTCTTGTAAAAATTACTTAAAATACCATTTTTTCCAAAAAATGTTTTAAAACTATCCATACTCAGATCTGTTGTACTTTCTTTATTAAAAGGATAAAATAGTGCAATATCATTTATAAATGGAGTATAAACTTCATTAATCCAAGCATTGTTAAATAAAGAGATCCCATAATTTTCTATTAAATTCCAAGAATAGTTAGAAAGTTCATTGTAGTATCTTTCTAAATCGTTAAGCAATTTTTTGGTGTAAGTGTTAAACATAACAAAGGCATCATTAGTATCTTTGTTATTTCCTAAAGCGTATGAAATTTTCTTCAATGCTTTGATTATTATTTGAATTAAAATCTATTATCTTATTTGCAAGATTGTTTGTATTTACATTTAAGGAATTTAAAATTGCTCCTCATTAGAATTTTTTCCAATTTCGATATCTCCCAACACTTAAAATCGCATTTTTATTTAAAAGTTTATGATACGGTGCAAATTTATTGGAGATATTTATAAAACTAGATTTAACTTCTGCAGCATTAAGACCTAAATTATACGCTTGTGTAAGCAATGTTGCATCATTTAGATTTGTATTTGAGCTAATAATTTTGAGTAAAGAATATAGAGGATTTTCTTTCTTCGATAAAATATTAAGTTCGTTAAGCATAGCTTCTTTTGTGTTGTACCGAACAGGACTTAAATAAAAAAGAATATTTTGCCAACTTTGATACGCGTTTAAATATAATTTTAATATTCCCATAGTAATATGATTTTTATTTTCTTTCGAAGTATTTTTTAGCATCCAAGATTCAATCTTAATAGTATTAATCGATTTGCTGATTTAGAGTATTTAAAAAATCCATCATGCCAGATTTGGTATAAATTTTATCAATCAAGTTTATTTGAGAATTGTTTGAAAAAATACTATTAGCATTAAAACCTAATTCTTCTTTTATAATATATTTTTCTTTAGGCTTATCACTATTTAAAAAAATTAAGAAGGATATAAATTCTTTGAATCCTACTAATCATTTCAAGTTTATTTGTTGCTAATTTTACACTTTTACATCTTCTTTGAAGCTTTCTAAATTGATTTGTTTAAGCTCATTAATGCCTGACATAAAGTTTTCTTTTGAAATTTTGTATTTTTCCAAATGATCCCAATTGTCATTAATCCACAATTTTAGCAAATTTTTATTGAGATATTTTTGTTCAAACAAAGATTTATACATATATAAAGTTTTGATTAAATTTTCTTTATCTTGACTTGTTTGAAGTATATTTTCCATTTCTTTTGGTAGAGTGTTTTTTAAAACATTTTCATTAAGTTCATAATAAAACTTTTAGCTTTTTCAAATCCTTTATTAGAATATATTTAAATTAAAATATTGCAAAATACTTTCATTTTCCCAAAGTTGTGGATATATATTAAAATATTTTTTAATTTAATAAGAAACTCTGCTTTTTCTTCAATATTTAGTTCATTGTAGTTTTGATTTTTAAACAGCGAGTGTAGCAGATCTAAAGTTTTATTGCTTTTTTTGAAATTCGAAATTGTTTTTAGAAATGAGATAGAGAGATAAAGTATAAGTTCCTATGGTTATTATTAAAACTAAAATTAGAAGAGATAAATTCTTTATATAAGTTCTTATTGTGCTTAGAGAATAATCTTTGAAAATAATATCTTCAAATGATTTAACGAAATAACTTTGTTTATTGTAAGTCGAATTAGTTTTAGCTAGATTTTTCTTGCAATTATATTTATCACATATAGAGTCGAGTAAAAAATTTCTAGGAATATTTTCTTGGTAAGCACTTACAAAATAAACTCCTCTAATATATGAGTTATTTTTAAGTTTATTTTCTTTTTGTATATCCAATATAAAGATTTTTACTAAAGCAAATAAATTATCAAGTTGTTTCAGAAAAAGATAGCTTTTGTTTTTATCTTCTAAATTAATTATAAATAAAATTATTTTTATTCATAAAAGATTGCGTTAATGAGTTGCTAAGATCTTTAAATTCGAGATCCAAATATTCTTCGCTTAATATTTGACTAAAGGATAAACCTAAAACTTTATTAGCTATTTTCTCATTAAAAATATCAAAATATTCTTTCATTCCTTCGATTAAATCAAGTTTAGAAAATACTATATAAATAGGTAATTTTAAATTTAAAGAATTTTCGCATTCATTCACTCTTTTAGTTAAGTATCTAATGAGATTTTGAGAATATTCTTTTGGACTATTTAAAAAAAGAATAGTATCAATTATTAAAACAATACCATTAAGTTTGCTATGAAAAAAATTTTTATTTAAAAAAGCTAAAAAATTTTTCCATATATATTTTTTTATTAAAAAATCTCTATTTTTATTTAAATCATCTTCTGGTAATTCATCACTACTAGTAGGTTTAAAAAATTCTTCCTGAGAAAAATAGTTGCCTTCTGTATCCAATAAAGCCCCCATTTTTTGAAATATAAAGGGCGAAATTTCGAGTTGATTTATGGAGTTTTTATAAGATTCTAAACTATCACTTAATGGGTATTCAATATTGGAATAATTAATAAAAGTACTTTTACCTGCACCTTCATTTCCTATAATAATTACTAATGGTAAGTTTTTTATTTTTATATCTTTTTTCCAAGTATTTTTAGCATCTTGAAGTGCAATAAAAAATTTCTTTTTGCTTTGAAAATTGATTTATTAATCTCTTTTTTAAGAGTTTTTAATTGGTTTCTTTTTTCACTTTTAAAGAAGTCATGAAATTAATAAATTAAATAATAATTAAAATTTATAAAAAAGCATAGCGATAAGCCGAGTTCTGTCTAGAATGCTCATTTATCTAGTTTTGTTTTTGCAAACAAAATCAAGCGAAGGGTAAAATTAAAGACTAAAACCATCCCTTCTTGCTGCACATTGGGTTTACATAGCCGAAATTGTTGCCAAAATCGCTGGTGGGCTCTTACCCCGCCGTTTCACCTTTTCCATAATATTTTATGGTAGTTTGCTTTCTGTTGCACTGTCCCTTAGGTTTCCCTAGCCATCCGTTAGATGGAATGTTTGTCTTTTGCAGCTCGGACTTTCCTCTTCCAAGTTACGGAAGCGAGCATTTGCTATGCTTTGTCTTAAATTCTAACGCAAAAATACTTAAATTTAATTGCGATATCAAGTAATTTTTGCTAGAATTGTGTTTTATTTTAATATAAAAAGGAACATTATGGCATCTTATTCAATGGGTGATTTAAAAAAGGGACTAAAGATAGAAATTGATGGAATTCCTTTTAAAATAGTGGAATATCAGCACGTAAAACCAGGAAAAGGTCCTGCTTTTGTCCGTATTAAAATTAAATCTTTTATTGACGGAAAAGTTCTTGAAAAAACTTTCCATGCAGGAGATAAATGCGAAGCTCCTAACTTGGAAGATAAAAAAATGCAATATCTTTATGACGATGGAGAAAATTGTCAATTTATGGATACAGAAACTTATGAGCAAGTAGCTATTAGCGAAGAGGATGTAGGTGAAGCTAAGAAGTGGATGCTCGATGGTATGATGGTAGATGTACTTTTTCATAATGGCAAAGCTATTGGTGTAGAAGTTCCTCAAGTTGTAGAACTTAAGATAATTGAGACTGCTCCTAACTTTAAAGGAGATACACAGGGCTCAAATAAAAAACCTGCTACACTTGAAACAGGTGCTGTAGTGCAAATTCCTTTTCACGTTTTAGAAGGAGAGGTGATTCGCGTAGATACAGTGCGTGGTGAATATATAGAAAAAGCAAATAAATAAACTCAAAGAGTGTTGATTAAGGACTCTTTGAGTTTAGGTTATTACACAAATCTAATATCACTTATTGTAAGTTTTCTAACTTCTTTTTAAATTTTAACCTTGGAGAAAATATGAATTGGCTATTGCTTGCTTGCATTCCTTTAATTATTTTAGGTTTTATAATTAGATTAAATCCTTTTTTGGTTGTGACTTTTGTAGGAATTTATGCTGGAATTATAGCCAAATTTGATTTTTTTAAAATAATTAGCGATATAGGACAATCTTTTGTAAATAATCGCTATGTAGCAATCATATGGTTAATATTACCTTTGCTTGCTGTTTTAGAACGTAAAGGTTTAAAAGAGCAAGCGAAAAATTTAATTTCAAAAATTAAAACTGCTAGTACAGGAAAAATTTTAATGGGATATTTTATTTTTAGACAAGTAACTGCGGCACTTGGACTTTTATCCTTGGGTGGTCATGCACAAATGATAAAACCTTTAATAGCGCCGATGGCTGAAGCGGCTGCAAAACTTAAATTTAAAAATCTCACTCGCAAAGATAGTCAAAAAATAAAAGCTTATTCTGCAGCTACAGATAATGTTGCTGTTTTTTTTGGTGAAGATATCTTTATAGCAGTACATTCTATTTTATTTATACAAGCTTTTTTTGCAAATAATAACATTTCAGTTAGTCCTATAGATTTGTCCATTTGGGCAATACCAAGCGGGATTTTAGCTTTAATTATTCATTGTTTTAGATTATATTTACTTGATAAAAGGCTAAAAAAGACATATGGAGTTGATGATGCTCACTCTTGATTTGTTATATTATATAGTTGGATTTTTATTTTTGATTTTCGGAATTCTTAATTTTTTAAATAAAAATAAAAAAATAAAAGCTAGATTAAGTGGAGGGATATTTTGGACAAGTTATAGTGCGACTTTTTTGCTTGCAAATATTTTATCCGATTTTATTATGGGTTGTATTGTAATCTTGCTTGCTATTATTGCAGGATTAAATTGGTTAAAACCTGAAAAAATTGAGATTACACCTAAAGAAAAAGAATATGAAATTCAAAGTGCTAATATCTATAGACATAAACTTTTTATTCCAGCTTTGTTGGTGCCTTTTATAACTCTTACAGGAACTTTTTTACTTCCTTATTGTAGTTTTTTTGAAGCTAAAAATGCTACTTTAATTTCTTTAATTTTAGCTATTATATTCTCTTTTATCTTGGCGTGTTTTATGTTTAAAGCTTCTCCCAAAAAGGCAATAAAAGATGCAACACACACTATGGATCATATAAGTTGGGCTGCTTTATTGCCTCAAATTTTAGCAACGCTTGGAGTTATTTTTGTTTCTACCGGTATGGGTAATGAAGTTGAAAAGTTATTATCAAATTATATTTCTTTAAGCAATAGTTTTATAGCTGTAGCTGTTTATTGTATATGTATGGCTCTTTTAACCATGATTATGGGAAATGCTTTTGCTGCTTTTCCTGTGATTAGTGCTGCTATTGCCTTACCTGTTTTAATCGTAAATATGCATGCAAATCCTGCTATAGTAGGAGCTATAGGTATGCTTAGCGGATTTTGTGGCACTTTAATGACGCCTATGGCGGCTAATTTTAATACCGTTCCAGCAGCTCTTTTAAATTTAGATGATAAAAATGGTGTTATCAAAGCACAATTTATGTCAGGATTGCTTTTATTGGTGGCCAATATTTTTTTAATGTATTTTTTAGCTTTTAATTTTTAAGGAGAAAGTAATGAAAGAATTTATCAAACAATTTAGTTCTATAGCTTTAGAAAATATTTTTAGAGAGTTACCAAACAAAATCACTCATTCTTTTAATGATCTTAATGACATAAAAATACCTAAGCAAATGTATCCTATATTTTATGGATCTTATGATTGGCATTCTAGTGTGCATTCTCACTGGCTTTTAGTGAAAATCTTAAGGAATTTTTCCAAATTTGCTCCGGTTGATGAGATTACAAAGGCTTTAAATTCTCAATTTAGCAAAGAAAAGGCAAATGGGGAATTAAGATATTTAGAAAATCCAGATCATAAAGGTTTTGAAAGACCTTATGGATGGGGGTGGTTTTTAAAGTTAGCTTTGGAAATTAATTTACTTGCTAAAGAAAATAAAGATGCACAAGCATGGGCTAAAAATTTAGAAGGCATTGCGGATTTTTTCGTTAAAGAATTTAAAGAATTCTTACCAAAAATGGATTATCCAATCCGAGTAGGGACTCATTTTAATAGTTCTTTTGCATTGTATTTTGCTTTGGAGTTTGCAAGATTTAAGAAAGATGTAGAGTTGGAACAATGTATTATTGAAAGTGCTAAAAGATGGTTCTTGAATGATAAAAATATGCAAACCTTAGAGCCTTGCGGAGATGAGTTTTTGTCACCAGTTTTAATGGAAGCTGTGCTTTTAAGTGCTGTTTTGCCTAAGGATGAATTTAAAAGTTTTTTCGTGCAGTATTTACCAAATTTAGATAAAAAAGAGCCTCGAACTTTATTTAATCCTGTAAGGGTAAGCGATAGAAGTGATGGAAAAATTGCACATTTAGATGGGCTTAATTTGAGTCGCTCTTGGTGTTTGAAAATTTTATCTAATTTTTGTGATGAAGAATTGAAGAATATTCTAAGAGAAAATGCTATAAAACACTTTGATGAAGCAATAGCACATATAGAAGAAGATTATCTTGGATCTCATTGGCTTGGAAGTTTTGCTTTACTTGCCTTGGATGTAGAATTAAAGTAAAGGTGGTTTTTTCCTTAAAAATATCTTTTTTAGAAAAATTTTTAACTAGAAGTAGAGTATTTTTTATAAATTAATTATTTTTTTATCATAATTTTTATTTTTTATTTAAAAAAAATTAATAAAATATAAAAAATAAAACATTAAAAAAGGTGGAAAAATGAAAAAAATAGATTTAATTGTTATTGGTGCAGGGCCGACTGGTATAGCTTGTGCTGTTGAAGCAAAATTAAAAAATAAAGAAGTTTTAATCCTAGAAAAAACAAACAATGTTTGTCAAACTCTGATGCAATTTTACAAAGAAGGTAAAAGGGTGGATAAAGTTTATAAGGGATGTGAAGGTACAAATTACGGTCATATTCCTTTTGAAGATGGCACGAAAGAAAGCACTATAGAATTATTTGAAAATATTTTAAAACAATACAATATAGAAATAGAATTTGGTTCAGAAGTCGAAAGTGTAAAAAATGAAAATAATCTTTTTTTAGTAAGCACAGCCAAAGAAACTTATGAATGCAAAAATATCATCGTAGCAATTGGTAGAATGGGTAAACCAAACAAGCCAGATTATAAACTCCCTATGACTTTAACTAAAATTATCAATTTCAATGCAAATTCGGTTTTAGGAAATGAAAAAATTCTTGTTGTGGGTGGTGGAAATTCTGCTGCTGAATATGCTGTAGATTTAGCAAAAACAAATAATGTAAGTCTTTGCTATCGTAAAAAAGAATTTACAAGATTAAACGATATCAATCTTAAAGACATAACCGAAGCTGGAAATAGTGGAAAAGTCAATCTAAAACTTGGTATTGATATCGAAGCTATTGAGGATGAAAATGGTAAAGCTAAAGTTAATTTCAATGACTCAACAAGCGAAACTTACGATAGAATTATTTATGCTATTGGTGGATCAACTCCGGTGGATTTCTTGCAAAAATGCGGTATTGAAGTTGATGATAAAGGTGTTCCTTTAATGGACGAAAATAAACAAAGCAATGTCAAAGGCATATTTGTGGCAGGAGATATTGCTACAAAAAATGGCGCAAGTATCATTGTAGGACTTAATGACGCTGCAAAAATTCTTTCTATCTTATAAAATTTAGCCTTTGGCTAAATTTTGACTTATTAAAAGTATAGTGCTAGAATACCGCTAGGTTCTATACTAAAATTTAGAGATTTTTTATGCAAAATAGAATGGAATTAAATAAACTTACAATTAAAATTTTCTACTTAAATTCTTATACTTTAGGATGTTTAGCATTTTATTAGCGGACTTAAAAAGTATTTTTATTTGAAATATTTTTTAAGGATAAATTATGTCAGATCTTTTTAGCACTTTAAGCCCTTTTAGGCTTTTTATAAAGTGTGCTATGCCTAATATGATCAGCATGGCATTTCTTTCACTTTATTATATTGTAGATGGAATTTTTGTAGGCAAATATCTAGGAAACGAAGCTTTAGCTGCTTTAGCTTTAATCATCCCTTTTATTATGATGTCCTTTGCTTTATCTGATACTATAGCGATTGGCTCTGCTGTTCAAATTTCTATAAAATTAGGGCTTGGTAAGAAAAAATTAGCCAAGAAAATTTTTAGCTCTAGTATAGTGATTATTTTTATATTTTCTTGTTTGATTGGAATTTTAGAATATCTTTTAGCGCCTATTTTTATCGATTTTTTAAATGTTAGCTTAGAGATTAAAACCATGGCAAAAGAATGCATGATGGTTTTCGCTTTATTTGCACCCATTACCATGCTTTCTTTTGCTTTGGATAATTATTTAAGAATTTGTGGCAAAACCACTTATAGTATGATCATTAATATTATCATTGCTTTGAGTAATATTTTATTTGATTATATTTTTATAGTTATTTTAGACTTGGGATTGTTTTCAGCTGCTCTTGCTACTTGTTTAGGTTTGACTTTGGGTGGAATTTTTGGAATTTTCCCTTTTTTATTTCAAAATTTAGAGCTCAGATTTTCTTTTCCTTATATTAATTTTAAAATTTTTAAAAATATTCTTTACAATGGCAGCAGTGAATTTTTCAACAATGTTTCAGGCTCTCTTTATGGTGTTTTTGCAAATTTTGTTTTGCTTAAAATAGCTGATGTTAAAGCTGTGGCTGGATTTTCTATTATAGTTTATATTGATACTTTTATTATGATGCTTATTATCGCTATGGCGGATGCCATGCAACCGGCTTTAAGCTATAATTACGCTAAAAAAGATTTTCATCGTATTAAATCTTTTTTAAAAATTATGTTTTTATCTGGATTTGTTTTTTCAATTTTTGTTTTATTTTTTATCTATATATCAGGTGAAAATTTAATAGGATTTTTTATAAAAGATCATGATCAAGATTTTTTAAATTTTGTTTATTTAGCCTTGATTCTTTTTTCTTTAAATTATATTTTTGCTTGGTTTAATGTATTAAGCAATTCTTTTTTAACTGCTTTTAATAAACCTAGTTTTTCTTTGATTTTAAGTTTGAGTCAAAATTTATTTGTTCCTTTATTTTTCCTTTTTCTTTTGTCTTATTTTATAGGCTTAAAAGGAGTTTGGCTTACTCCTTTATTTGCGGAATTTTGTGTGGTGATTTTGGCTGTTGTTTTATTGAAAAAAAGTTTCAATGTATCGAAATAAATTCGCTTTTTAAGCTCTTTTTGCTAGAATTTTAAAAAATTTTATAAGGAAAAAAATTGCAAGAACATTTTGATCTGGATCTAGAGCGTGCGATTTTAAGCAGTTGTATTATGAGTGAAGATGCTTATTCAAGTATAGCAGGAGATATCGAACCTAAAGATTTTAGTCTTAAAGCTCATCAAGATATCTTTAAGGCCATTATTGCTTGTGCAAATTCTGGAGAGCCTATATCTATAAGTTTTTTTAAAAAACACAAAAAATTAGACGAACAAATTTTAAATGAAGTCATTGCTACGCCCTCAATGATTGATTTAGCCGCTTATGTTAATGAACTTCGCGAAAAATCAATCAAAAGACAGCTTTTAAGTTTTGCACATCTTCTACCAACTCGCATCAATGAAAATCGTGCTGTAAGTGAAATTTCAGATGAAATAAGCAAAGAAATTTTTAATCTAACAAATCGTATCAATACAAATGATATTAAAGATGTGGAACTTGTCTTAAACGAACTTTTAGAAGAATTTAAAAAACAAAAAACTCTTGAAAATAAATCTATTATCGGTTTAGACACCGGATTTGAAGATTTAAACTATATGACTAAGGGTTTTAAAGATGGTGAGCTTATCATCATCGCTGCGCGTCCAGGTATGGGAAAAACAACTTTATGTTTAAATTTTATTGATCAAGTGCTAAAACAAGATCAAGGTGTGGTTATGTTTTCTTTAGAAATGCCTGCTACTCAGATTATGCAAAGGCTTTTATCTGCAAAAACTTCCATTCCATTGCAAAAAATTCTTACTGCTGATCTTAACGATGATGAATGGGATCGTGTAGGCGATGCTTGTAATATGTATTCTAAAAAAAAGCTTTTTATATATGATAGCGGTTATGCAACAATAACCGATGTTAGAGCTATATTAAGACGTCTAAAAGCACAAGAAGAGAGTATAAAACTTTGTGTAATTGATTATATTGGACTTATGATGAGTAATTCAAATTTTAACGATAGACATTTACAAGTGAGTGAAATTTCAAGAGGATTAAAGCTATTAGCTAGAGAGTTAAATATGCCTATTATTGCACTTTCACAATTAAACCGATCTTTAGAACAACGTGCAAATAAGCGTCCGATGATGAGTGATTTACGCGAGAGTGGGGCAATAGAACAAGATGCAGACACAATCTTGTTTGTATATCGTGATGAAGTTTATCGTGAGCAAGAAGAAAAAGAGCGTGAAAATAAGGCTAAAGCCGAAGGTAAAGATTATAGAAGGCTTTTTATTCCAAATCCTATGCAGGAAAATGCTGAAATTTTAATCGGAAAAAATAGAAATGGTCCTGTAGGAACTGTCGAAGTTTTATTTTTAAAAGAAAAATCGTGCTTTGTGGATAAGCCAAAATTTGAAAGCACGGAATTTCAAGGATAAAATAAAAAATTCTTTTGTTTTTGAAAATGTCATTTATTTTAAGAAACTTATTCTTAGAGCAAAGGTAAATTTATTATCTTTTCTTATAAAAAATAAACTCTAAGGCTTGGGTAAATTTTATTTTCTTGTAGTATAATTTTATTAACAGCTGATGAAATGTTCTTTTAAACCAGTCGCCCGTCAAGACTTTGGGCTTGAGTGTAGGGGGTGTGGGCGTCCCTACTATCAGCTACTACATCTTTTTTAGCCATTAAATCTAAGTTTTTAATTTTTAAAATTTGTAATTTTCATTATATATAGTGATTTAAGTTTTGCAATTTTTTATTTTTTATCATTGCAAGTGAGTTTTCAACCTTTGTATTAATTTCTACTACCAAAACTAAAAATATTAATAATTTTCTTTAATGTAAATTGTTATTAGAGTTTGGTTTGAAAGAATATTTATTAGTATTTCAAAGCGTTAAGATGAAATTTTTAGTTAGCAATAGCATATTTAGCAGGACTCGAACCCGCGGTCAATTAGGTTTATAAATCGTAACCATTTTAATCAACTAGTAAATTCTAAAATTAGACATTATGTATTCTGTTTAAAAATATTAATTTGTCTGATTAAGATATCTGAAAGTAATCAGATGTTGTAATATCGCAGTAAAATCAATTTTTAATAAAAATTTAGCAAACCGTATTTAATGAAGATCATTTATTTATGTAAAAAATTATTACCTAAATAAGTAGCTCCTTGGAAGTACTATCAAGAATTTGAAAAAATGTGCAAAGAGCTAGATGGTTAAGTTTTGCTTATTTTTTTAAATAATTTCATCCATTCTTTGCTTAACATTTTTTTAGGCTCTATGAAAGTGTTTTCCTTCCCATTAACGGCATGATAAACGCTTACTCCATATTTACTCGCGTAAAATTTCATTAAAAGCTGTTGCAGTTTATATTCGGTAGAATGATTAAACCAAGCATTATTGCTTATAGCTATGATTATGTTAGAATTTTTGTAATTTTGCTCTTTAGTTGCTTCATAACAAATAGCATTGGTAATGATTTGGTTATCAAGCTTATATTTGCTTTGTAAAGGACCTTTAGAAAATTCTTGCATATTTGGTAAAAAATACTTTTGAACCAAGTTTTTAAAAATCGGAATTTCTTCGCCAAAAGGTACTAAAAAATGTTTATTTAAGATATAGACATTTCCTCCTTTAAAAATATAGGTACTATTATAAATAAAATTTTGATCTATATTAAAAGCTCCTGTGATAATGGTAATTTTATGAGATAAGCTTTTAAGTAAATTTTCATAAGGAGTATTTTTTAAATTGAAAGCAAAAGCTGTTTCTGGTAAAACAACAAGCTCTTTTTTTTCTTCAATAGCTTTGAGAATTTCTTGAACGAGATTATTTGAATTTGTTTTTAAATTTGTTTGGAGAAATTTTTGATCTTGCGAAATATTGGTATTGATAAGTTTATAAGTAAGATTAAGAGTTTGTGCTTTTTTTTCTTCATATTGACAACCTATAAAAAATAAAATTAAAACTATAGCAATTTTATAATATCTTGAAATATAGCCCTCATAGATAAAATAAGCTATTAAGAATAAACATATAATACCTTTATAACTTGCATCAAAAAAACCATAAACTGTCAATATTCCCCAATTAAACCAGTCAAATCCAAGCGGATGAATAAAACTTAAGCAAAAAATTCCGCAAAGCCTTAAAAAATCAAATTTAAACAAATGGCACAAACTAAACAATATACCATAAAATATACCTATCATGAGAATTATTATAGGGACTAAATAATTAAGATTAAAATAAATCGAAGAAAGTCCTATCCACCAAAACCAAAGTATTCCTACAAAAAATCCTACTAAAAAATATTCTTTTGCTTTTTTACGTTTTAAAAGTAAAACTAATCCTAAAATTGCTAAAAAAGGGCTTAAGGTTTGAGTAAAAATATTCTCAAAAAAAGATAAATAGATAGAATTTGAGAGTAAAATTGCAATACAAAAGACTTTTATTATTTTAAAAATGGTAGAATTAGTATTTAATTTTTTTGGAACAAAGGAAAAATATGGCAGAAAATTCAATTTTAACTTCATTGTTACCTCTTATTGTTTTATTTGCAATTTTTTATTTTTTGGTAATAAGACCACAGCAAAAACAAGCAAAAGATCATAAACAAATGCTTGATTCTTTGCAAAAAGGCGATAAAATTATTACCAGTGGCGGACTTATTTGTGAAGTCGTAAAGCCAGAGGAAGATTTTATCAAAGTTAAGCTTAATGATGACAATGTTAGCGCAAAAATTTCCAGAGAATTTATAGCAAAGAAAATTGATGCGTAATTTTAAAGTTACCTATAGATTGACTATCTTTGCAATTGTTTTTATTTTTGGGGTGATTTTTTCACTTCCAACTTTTTTGCAATCTGAGTATGGTGCTAAAATCAATTTAGGTCTTGATTTGCAAGGTGGACTTTATATGCTTTTAGGTGTTGATAACGAAGAAGCTGTAAAATCTAAAATCAAATCAATTGCTTCTTCTTTGAATTATTCTTTTGAAAAAGAAAATATTCTAAACGATGGTTTGAGTACTTATGGTGACAAATTAGAATTTACTTTATTGGATAATGCAGATATACCTAAAGTCGAAAAACTACTTAAAGAAATTAATGGGCTTAATATTCGAAATGAAAATTTGCATTATCAGATTTCTTTTACAGAGCAAGAAATAAAAAATATAGAAAATTTTGCACTTTCTCAAGCTGTAGAAACTATAAGAAATCGTTTAGATCAATTTGGACTCGCCGAACCTACCGTGGCCAAGCAAGGTGAAGATAAGATTTTAGTTGAGCTTGCAGGAATAAAAACAAAAGCAGATGAGCTAAGAGCTAAAGAGCGAATTACAAAAGCAGCACATTTGCAACTTATGGAAGTGGATGATTCTAAAATGAATCAAGCTTCAACTATGAGTGATGCTGAAGCAGCAAGCTATGGTCTTGTTTTAGTGCCTGATTCTAGAAATCCTAATTTAAAATATGCACTAAAAAATATTCCCATACTAGATGGATCTATGCTAACAGATGCTAGAGTAGGGTTAAGTGATAAAAGCAATTATCCAGTTATTAATTTTACTTTAAATGCCGAAGGATCTAAAAAATTTGCAGATTATACAGGGGCAAATGTTGGAAAACGTTTAGCTATTGTGCTTGATAATAAAGTTTATTCTGCTCCATCTATTAATGAAAGAATAGGTGGAGGAAGTGGACAAATTAGCGGTGCATTCACACAAGAAGAAGCACGAGATGTGGCAGTAGCTTTAAGAAGCGGTGCTTTGTTAGCGCCTGTTAAGCTTTTAGAGCAAAGAAGTATCGGACCATCTTTAGGAGCCGACAGTATTAGAATGAGTATGATAGCACTTACTGGAGCTTCAATATTTATCATTGTGTTTATGATATTTTATTATGGTATGGCTGGAATTTTTGCTAATATCGCTATGATTGCTAATATTTTAGTTGTTGTTGCTATAATGGCAATGTTTGGTGCGACTTTAACCTTACCAGGTATGGCAGGACTTGTTTTAACCGTGGGTATGGCTGTAGATGCAAATGTTATCATTAATGAGCGTATTCGAGAGCTTTTACGTGATGGAGCAAAAATAAAATTAAGCATAGAACAAGGTTATAAAAATGCTATGAGTGCAATTATAGATTCAAACATAACTTCGTTGGTTACTTCGGTAGTTCTTTATGTTTATGGAACAGGTTCGGTTAAAGGTTTTGCGGTAACTTTGGGTATAGGTATAGTTGTTTCTATGATTACCGCTATTTTGGGAACTCATGGAATGTTTGATTGTTTTATGCATCGTATTGAAAAAAGTAATAATACAAGATTTTGGTTTGGATATAGGAGAAAATAATGCAGTTTTTTAGCGAAAAGAAAATTTATGATTTTATGAGAATGCGTTTTGCTGCAATTTCTCTTTCTTTTTTTCTATTTTTTGGATCTATTTATTTGCTTTGGGATAGGGGTTTGCAGTATGGTATTGATTTTAGTGGTGGGACTTTAATTCAGCTTAAATATGAACAAGTCGCACCTATACCTAAGATCCGAGAAATTCTAGAGCAAAAAGGTAAATTTCAAAGCTTATCTGTAACAGAATTTGGAAGCAAGGATGAAGTAACGATACGTTTTTTGGGAAGTAGTGATAATTTAGGTAATGATATTAGCTCTTATATAAGCACACTTTTAAAAGATACTGGAAAATTTGAAGTGCGTCGAGCAGATGTAGTAGGCCCAAAAGTAGGAGATGAACTTAGAAATAAAGGTATTACTGCGGTTGCCATATCTTTAGTTGCTATATTAATTTATATAGCAATTCGTTTTGAATGGCGTTTTGCTATGGCTGCAATTATTAGTGAAATTCACGATGTGGTTATTACTTTAGGAGCGATTTCTCTTTTTAAAATCGATGTTAATTTAGATACGCTAGCTGCGGTTTTAACTGTTCTTGGATATTCGCTTAATGATACGATTATTATTTTTGATAGAATTAGAGAGGGTATTAAGACAAGTAAAAAAACAGAGCTTGCACCTATTATTAACGAAAGCGTTTCGGCGACTTTATCAAGAACTATTTTAACATCAGGACTTACTTTAGCTACAGTGGTTATACTTTATTTTTTTGGTGGAGAAATGATACAGGGATTTTCTTTAGCTCTTATAGTAGGTATTATCGCAGGAACTTTAAGTTCTATTTTTGTAGCAAGTCCAACTTTGCTTTGGTTTAAATTTAATGTTCTTGACTTTAGAAACAAAGAGCTTGAGAAGTTAAAAAGAAAACAAGAAAAAGAAAGAAATCGTGCTATGTATGAAAAAGGAATTGTTTAAGGAGAATTATTTATGGCTTATGAAGCAAAAATAATAGAGAAAAAATGGCAAGAGATCTGGGATAAAAATAATTATTTTGAGCCAAAAAATGATTTTTCTTTGTCTAAAAAATATATTTTATCAATGTTTCCTTATCCTAGCGGACGAATTCATATGGGCCATGTAAGAAATTACAGCATAGGAGATGCTATAGCAAGGTATTATAGAAAGATAGGTTATAATGTTTTACATCCTATTGGTTTTGACAGTTTTGGTATGCCTGCTGAAAATGCAGCGATCAAGCATAAAGTGCATCCAAAATCTTGGACTTATGAAAACATAGATTATATGAAAAAAGAACTTTTTTCTTTAGGTTTTTCTTTTTCAAAGAAAAGAATTTTAGCAACTTCTGATCCACTTTATACAAAATTTGAGCAAGAATTTTTTATCAAAATGTATGAAAAAGGCTTGATCTATACTAAAGAAGCTAATGTAAATTGGTGCGAACAAGATCAAACGGTTTTAGCAAACGAGCAAGTAGAAGATGGAAAATGTTGGCGTTGTGGGCATGAAGTTGTCCAAAAAAAGATGCCAGGTTATTATGTAAAAATTACAGCTTATGCTGAAGAACTTTTAAGAGAGCTCAAACAATTAAAAGACAAATGGCCAAATCAAGTTTTAACTATGCAAGAAAATTGGATTGGTAAAAGCGAAGGTCTTGAATTTAAGTTTATATTAGATGAAAAAAGCCAAGAAAAAAGCCAAGAAAGTTATGTAGATGTTTTTACTACACGTGCAGATACAATATATGGAGTCAGCTATATTGCTTTATCAGTCGATCATCAAATCGTTCAAAATCTCATCAGTAATTCTTATTTGGATCATATAGTAATAGAAAAAATAAAACAAATACAAAATCAAACTCAAAGAGAAAGACAAAGCAGTGAAAAAGAGGGTTATTTTTTAGATATTTATGTTATTCATCCTCTAACTAAAGAAAAAATTCCTGTATGGGTTGCTAATTTTGTTTTATCTGATTATGGAAGTGGTGCAGTTATGGCTGTCCCAGCACACGATGAGAGAGATTTTGAATTTGCTAATAAATATGGACTTGGAATAAAAAAGGTTATCGAGTGTGATACGGAACTTCCTTATGTTCAAAAGTCGGGAAAATTAATACAGAGCGGTGAATTTAGTGGAATTGAGTGTAATGAAGCAAAGGAAAAAATTATTTTTAAATTTGAGAAAGAGGGTTTAGGAAAAAGAACGATTAATTTCAAAATTCGAGACTGGGGAGTTTCGCGTCAAAGATACTGGGGTGCTCCTATCCCCATGATAAAATGTACAAAATGTGGCGTAGTACCACAAAAAGTAGAAAATCTTCCTGTTGTTTTGCCTGAAGACGTTGAGATTACAGGAGAGGGAAATCCTTTGGAAAATCATCCTAGCTGGAAAGAATGCATTTGTCCAAAATGTGGTCTTAAAGCCTTTAAAGAAACAGATACTTTAGATACTTTTTTTGAAAGTTCGTGGTATTTTGCACGTTTTGCAAGTGATGAAACAACTTGGCAAGAAAAAGCTTTGGATGAAAAAAGTATGAAATATTGGATGAATGTGGATCAATATATAGGCGGAATAGAGCATGCAATTTTACATTTGCTTTATGCAAGATTTTTTCAAAAAGCTTTAAGAGATTTGGGTTATTTAAATGATAATGAGCCTTTTGATAGGCTTTTAACTCAAGGTATGGTTTTAAAAGATGGAGCTAAAATGTCAAAATCTAAAGGCAATGTTGTAGATCCTGATGATATTATTAAAAAATATGGAGCGGATACTGCAAGATTGTTTATTTTATTTGCAGCTCCACCTGCTAAAGAATTGGAATGGAATAATGATGCACTCGAAGGAGCTTATAGGTTTATTTGCAGACTTTATGATAAAGCACAAAATGTTCGTAAAGGGGAACTTTTAGAGCTTAAGCAAGAAAATTTAAATAAAGAAGAAAAATATGCAAGATTGAAAGTTTATGAAGCTTTGAAAAAATCTGAAGAAGTGTATACTCAAACCTTTGCATTTAACACTTTGATTGCATCTTGTATGGAAGCTTTAAATGCGCTTGGATCTTGCAAAAATCAAGCCTTAGAGCAAGAAGCTTTTTATATTATTTTAAATATTTTAGAACCAATTATTCCTCATGTATGTTTTGAGTTAAGCGAACGACTCTTTGGATGCGAAAATTTTAAAATTTTAAGACCTAAAGATGAAGTTTTTATCAAAGATACATTAAATTTAGCAGTGAGTGTTAATGGAAAAAAACGTGCAGAATTTGAAATTTCAAGCTCTGCTACTAAAGATGAAATTTTAAAAACAGCCAAAGAAAATGTTTTAAAATGGATTCAAGATAAAGATATAATTAAAGAAATCTATGTAGAAAAAAAATTGGTCAATTTGGTGATAAAATGAAGAATTTTTTTGTTTGTTTTTTAATATTGTTTTTTTCAGCTTGTGGTTATACTCCTACTTCAAAAATAGCTAATAATATTTTTAACGATAAGGTTTATGTTAATGTAGAGTTAAACCTTCAAGATCCTAAAAATAGTATTTTTGTGGCCGACACTCTTAAAGAAATGGTGATTTCTAAGCTCGGACGCAAACTCGCTTTAAAAGATGAAGCTGATGATATAATTAATGTTAGGATGAGCAATCTTGATTTTATCCCTTTAATTTATGATAAAAATGGCTATGTTGTAAACTATAAAGCTAAATTAAATTTAGAATTTTATGTAGTATTTAAAAATGGAACCAAGGAACATTTTAAGACAAGTGGTAGTTATAATTTCGATATTTCGCCTAATAGTATTATAAGTGATTCTGCACGTTATGATGCCATTCGTGCAGCTTCAAGTGAAGCTTTTGATGAGTTTATTTCAGCAATAGCTATTAAGGGATATAAACGTGATATCTAATATTAACGAGATTGCAAAAAAAACCTTAGTTGCTCTTCAGGAAAGAAAACTTCGTCCAACTCCCGAAAATTACACTGAAGTCTTTGAAGAATTTGCCCAAAAATATGGACTTATAACTTCTAATAAAGCAAAATTAGATAAATATAAGACTTTGCTTTTGCCAAATTATCAACAAGATCTTGCTTCAAAATCTATTCATACTATTGAAGAATTTGTAAGTTTTTTAATTTCTATGCTTAATAGACAAAGTGGAAAACAATTTAATGAATTTTTTGATTTTTTATCTACTTTATGTAAAGCTTTGCAAATTAGCAAAGATAAAAAAATTAGAGATTTGGCTAAGATTACTTCTGTAAGAATTTCTAAAACTATGGATAGTGAGAGTATTTATTTACTTTCTAAAAAATGGAAAGAATTTGAAAAAAAATATGAAGAAAGTGAATTAGATAGCGAAATTCGAAAATATGGTGTTGGAAAATATGATGATTTTGATATGATAATTAAAAAGCTTTTAAGTAAACTTGAGGAAAGAAGCTTAGAATATTTTTGCGAACTTCTAGCATTCTGTTTAAATCCTTCTTTAGTTGAAGATTTAAAGATTCAAAGTTTTTCTCAAAATTTAATTCAACAGCCTTTTATGATAATTGAGGATATTTTTAAAGAGGAACTTTTGGAAATTATAAATCGTAGAATTATGGTTGATAACAGATATGTGCAAAAAAATTTAAATTTTTTTAATGAGAATTTGAAAAAAATTTATGAACTTTTTGCATTGCTTAGTAAAACTAATCAAAAAAATATGAGTTTTTTTAATACTCTCATTCCAGATGAAAAAGGAGAGATTAAAATCAGTTTTGAATTTTTAAAGAAAAGACT
Organism: Campylobacter estrildidarum; assembly: GCF_005406205.1. Classification (GTDB taxonomy): domain Bacteria; phylum Campylobacterota; class Campylobacteria; order Campylobacterales; family Campylobacteraceae; genus Campylobacter_D; species Campylobacter_D estrildidarum. The sequence goes on along the minus strand of NZ_NXLZ01000002.1, from coordinate 64,802 downwards.
TGAACAACTTAATGAAAAAATTAATTCTTTAAATACTCAAATTGAATTTGCTCAAAATTTAGAAGAAAGAGAAGCTTGGACGGTTGTGAAAGAACTTGAGAAATTAGATGAAAATTTCAATAAATATAAAGTAAATTACTCATTAGCATTATTTTCCATTCAAAATTATCGTTTTATTATGGAAAAATATGGAGTGGGTAGTTTGAATGAAATTTTTGTTCGTTTTAAAAAGATTTTAAAAGATAGTTGCGCTGAGCTTGATGAGCTTTGGATGATAGATGAGAAAAGCTATTTGATTATTTCTCCTGGTAAAAGCAAAGAAGAAGTTGCACGACTTGTCAAAGAAAATCTAAATTCTATTGAAAATTTTCGCTTTATTTATAAACAAGATACAATAACTCCAAAAATTAATACTGCTTATCTAGATAAACAAAGTAATCCAGATGCAAATATTTTAGAAAAACTAATTAGTCAGATCGAGGGTTTAAATCAAGCAAATAATACAAACAAAGATGATGAGCAGCAAAGTTAATGATTTTCTTACTTTAAAAAGTATTTATTATGATAAAATTGATCGTTTTTTAATGTTTAAAATGTATGAAAAATATAAAGAACAACTTTTAGCTAAACCTATAATTCAAATCATTGGAACTAATGGAAAGGGTAGTACGGGACGTTTTTTAGCTCAACTTCTAGAAAGTATAGGTTATACGGTTGGGCATTATACTAGTCCTCATATTTTTGAATTTAAAGAGCGTTTTTATAAAAATAAAGATATTCTTAGTAATGAAGAATTAGAACAAGGGCATGAAGAGTTAGAAAAAATTTTTCGAAAAGATTTAAACAAACTAAGTTATTTTGAATACGCTACTTTTCTTGCGGCTGTGCTTTTTAAAGACTGCGATTATGTAATTTTTGAAGCAGGATTAGGTGGAGAATATGATGCTACTTCTGTTTTTGAAAAAAAAATGAGTATTTTTACAAAAATAAGCTTTGATCATATGCAAATTTTAGGTAATTCTTTAGAACAAATTGCAAGAACAAAACTTAAAGTTATGTCCAAAAAAGCTTTAATTTCATCTGAGCAAGATACAATAATTTTAGAAATGGCAAAAAAAATTGCATTTTTAAAAAAAACTGATTTAAAAATTTCTTGGAAATTAAAAAACGAAGAATTAAAACAAGCTGAAATTTATATTCAAAAATACAAATTGTCTAACTATTTAAAACATAATTTTTATCTTGCTTTAAATGCGTTTGAGATGTTAATTTCAAAAGAAAAATTAAAATTAGCTTTATTAAAATTAGAAAGACTGAATTTAAGAGGACGTTGTGAGCAATTGACACCTAATTTATATATCGATGTAGGACATAACGTAATGGCAGCATCTGCTTTATGTGAACAATTTATGGGCGAAAAATTGATTTTAGTTTATAATTCTTATCAAGATAAAGATATTTTTGAAATTTTAAAAACATTAAAGCCTATTATTGATACAATTAAAATATATAAATATATTAGCTTAGAGAGAAAATTAGCTAATGATGAAATTTATAAAATAGCTGATATTTTAGGAATTAAGTGTGAAGAATTTACTTCTTTGGAGAAGCAAAAAAAAGCTTTAGTTTTTGGATCTTTTGCTTTAGTTGAAAATTTTTTAAAGGAATGGAGTGATAAAAAATAAATTTACAATCACCATTACAGACATTAATGGTTCAAAGCATTTTTATTTAAATCAGATTATTAAAAAAATTTTTATTTATATCATTACTTTTGTGCTTTTGTTTTTAATTTTTAGCGGTTTTTATATTCAATATCTTGATAGTAAGATTACTGATGTAAGTAAAAAAAGAGAAGAGCTTTTGAAAAAAAGCAAAGAATTAGAATTATCTAATATTCAAATGCAAAAAAAAGTTGAAGACAAGGCAAAAGAATATGCAGCTATTGAGGATAAAATAGCTTCTTTTGAAGAAGCTTTGGGCTTAGAAGCTGAAAATAATCTTACAATTACAGATAGATTAGAAAATCTTAAACTTACTAATGAGCAACAGGTTGAAATTCTAAGACAAATTCCAAATGGGTGGCCTATAGAAAATAAAGGAATTACTGGAAATTTTGGCTGGAGAGAGCATCCTCTTTTAAAAAGAAAAGAATTTCATCCAGGTATCGATTTAAGGGCAGAAATTGGTACTCCGGTTCATGCTTCGGCTAGTGGAGTTGTAGAATTTGCAGGATATAGTGATAATGGATATGGTTATAATGTAATTTTACTTCATAATTTTGGTTTTAAAACTGTTTTTGCTCATATGATGCGAAAAGATGTAGTTAAGGCTGGACAATTTGTGACTAAAGGACAATTGATTGGATATAGTGGAAATACCGGTCTTTCGACAGGACCGCATTTGCATTATGAGGTGAGATTTATTAATAAAACCTTAGAACCATTGTATTTTTTAAATTTGCAAAGAAAAAATATGAATAATTTTTTTAATCAAGAAAGGAGAGTTCCATGGCAATCTTTAGTAAAGGCAGTAACGGCACAACATCTAGCACAAACTCAGAAACAACAGTAATCTCTTCTGGTGCTAGAATAGAGGGTAAATTTTATTTTGCATCTATGCTTCATGTAGATGGAGAGTTAAGTGGAGTAATCCATTCTGAAAGTATAGTTGTGATTGGAAAAAATGGAAATTTAAAAGGCGAGCTTAAGGCTGATAAGATAGTAGTCAATGGTTATTTTGAAGGCGAATTAGAGGCAAATAGTTTGGAAATTCTAAATGGTGGTATGGTTAATGGGGATATTAACATTAAAGAATTAGCTATAGAAAATGGTGGACGCTTTAATGGGGTAAGCAAAATCAGGCAAGATGATCCTGTAAGATTGATAGAAAATACACCAGAAGAATAATGCAAGCAAGTTTTTTTGAATACTTGCAAGGTTCAGATGTTGCACAATTAATACTTTGCGAAGATGATAAAGAAGCTTTTTTATTAGCTCAAGTTTCTCTTTTTAAAGGTTTTAAAACTTTTGTTTTACCTGATTTTAGGGCTGAATTTGGAGATGATCTAAGAGCTTTTTCTAAAGAGCTTTTTGATCTTTGTAAGGTTTTAAACGCCTACCATAAAGAAGAGAAAAATAAGATTTTAATTTCTCCACTTTCTACTGTGCTTAAAAAACTTCCAGCTAAATCTCACCTGAAAAATTATATACTTTCTAAAAATAATGTATTTAAACTTGATCAATTTTGTGATGAAATTTCAAGATTGGGTTATGAATTTGTAGATATGGTGCAAGATAAGGGTGAAGTAAGTATTAGAGGAGAAATAATTGATATATTTTGTATCAATGAAGATCTTCCAACAAGAATTTTGCTTTTTAATGAAGAAATAGAAAGTATTAGAAAATTTGATCTTGTAACTCAAAAATCAATACCGATAGAATATGAAAATTTAGAAATTTGTCCATTTTTGACTTATTTTTCTGATCAAAATTATGAAAATTTTAAAACCAATTTAGAAAATTTTAAAAGTGATGTTTTAATTAATGATATCAATTCTTTAGGTTTTTGGTGTATAGATGATTTTTATGATTATTTAGAACTTGATTTTGTCAGCATTAAAAAATTTGATGAAAAAGAATGGCAAAAAGATTTAGCCAAGATCAACGCTAAAATTATTCCCGAGGCGAAACAATATAAAGATTTAGAAAGTTTTTATAATAAAGATTTTTTTAATTTTCATCAAAATAAAAAAATTACAATATTGGCCAAAAATGAGGCTCTTTTTAAAGCTTTAGAGCTTACTGAATTTAAGAATATTTATTTTGAAAAAAGTGAGTTTATTGTAAATTTAATTAGCGACAAAGAGCTTATTGCCTCACTCAATAAAAAAGAAAAACAAAAACAAAAGCGTAGAGCAAATTTAATCATAGATGAATTAAAGCAAGGTGATTTTATTGTTCATGAGGATTATGGTGTAGGTAAATTTTTAGGGCTTGAAATAATTAGTGTAGCAGGAGCCAAAAAGGAATTTGTATCTATTGAATATCAAAATAGTGATAAACTTCTTTTACCCGTTGAAAATTTATATCTTATTGATAAATATTTAGGTGCAAGTGGTTCTATTCCACTTTTAGATCGCTTAGGAAAAACTACCTTTATTAAATTAAAAGAAAAATTAAAAACAAAACTTTTAACCATTGCATCACAAATTGTTATTATGGCAGCAAAGAGATCATTACTTAAACCAAAATTTATTCAAGTTGATTATGCTGATCAGGCATATTTTGTTTCAAAGGCAGGATTTTCTTATACAGAAGATCAAGTTAAAGTATGTGAGGAAATTTTACAAGATTTTCGAAGCGGTAAGGTTATGGACAGGCTTTTAAGCGGAGATGTGGGTTTTGGCAAAACCGAAGTTGCTATGAATGCTATTTATCCAGTGGTTAAAAGTGGTTTTAGTGTTTTTTTCTTTGCGCCAACGACACTTTTATCACATCAGCATTTTAAGACTTTAAAAAAACGTTTTGAAAATTTTGAAATTCCTATTTTTAAGCTTGATCGTTTTACAAATTCTAAAGATAAAAAAATACTTTTACAATATTTAGATCAAGAAAAACCTTGTGTTGTTGTCGGCACTCACGCACTTTTAAATTTAGAATGTAAAAATTTGGCTCTTGTCGTTATAGATGAAGAGCACAAATTTGGAGTTAAGCAAAAAGAAAAATTAAAAGAAATAACTCAAAATTCGCATCTTTTATCTATGTCTGCAACTCCTATTCCAAGAAGTCTAAATCAGGCTTTGAGTTCTATAAAATCTTATAGCGTTTTACAAACTCCACCAGAAGATAGAATGGATGTTAGAACTTTTGTTAAAGAGAGTGACGATGTGATTTTAAAGGAAGCCATAGCTAGAGAATTAAGACGTGGAGGTCAAATTTTTTATATTCATAATCATATAGCAAGTATTGAGCAGTGCAAAAGACATTTGCTTAAGCTTTTTAAAGATTTAAGGATTTTGATTTTACATTCTAAAATTGATGCAAAAATGCAAGAAGAAGAAATGCTTAAATTTGAAAATAAAGAATACGATTTGCTTTTAAGCACTTCTATAGTTGAAAATGGAATTGATTTAGCTAATGCAAATACTATTATTGTGGAAAAAAGCGATCGTTTTGGAATGGCCGATTTGCATCAATTGCGTGGAAGGGTTGGTAGAAGCAATAAACAAGGATATTGTTATTTTTTAGTTGAAAATAAAGACAATATCACCCAAGATGCTTTAAAGCGTTTGATTTCCTTAGAGAGTAATTCATTTTTAGGCGCAGGATCTGTTTTGGCTTATCACGATCTTGAAATTAGAGGTGGTGGAAATTTATTAGGAGTTGATCAAAGCGGACATATAGAACAAATAGGACTTAGTTTGTATTTGAAAATGTTAGAAGATGAACTTAATTCTTTAACCAAAAAGGAAAGTTTTGAAGAGAAAAAAATTGATTTAAAATTAAATATTAATGCTTTTTTAAATTCGGAATTAATTGCTGAAGATCGTTTAAGACTTGAACTTTATCGTCGTTTGAGCAAATGCAAAAAAATCAATGAAATCTATGAAATAGAAGGAGAAATTGAGGATCGTTTTGGAAAGTTAGATGTTTATACTAAGCAATTTTTATCTTTAATGATGATTAAAATTTTGGCTTTAGGTAAATTTAAAATAATTAGCAATTTTGAGCAAAATATCCAATTTGTTAATTTTAACGATGAAAAAGAATTCATCAAAGCAAGAAGCAAAGACGATGATGATGTTATCGAGGCTATTTTAACACATTTAAGAAAAATTGATGAAAAATAAACATCTTAAAGGATATTAGATGGATGGAGCAGGAATTTTTAGAAAATTATTAGCTTTAAATTTGGATTTTAAGGAATTTGATTGGCTTGAGAATCAGGATTTAAGTGATTTTGAATTGTTAATTTCGGTTGTTTTGACTCAAAATACAAATTGGAATAATGTCTTAAAAGCTTTAAATAATCTTCGAAATTCTAAAATTAGCTCTTTAGAACAAATCAATAAAATGCAAAGTCAAGATCTTGCATTGCTTATAAAACCAAGTGGATTTTATAATACCAAAGCAAAACGTTTAAAAGATTTAGTTGAGGCAATTTTAAATAAATATAATGATTTAGAAAATTTCAAAGAAAATGTTTCTCGCGAGTGGCTTTTAAAGATTAAAGGTTTAGGCTTTGAAAGTGTTGATAGTATTTTAAATTATCTTTGCAAAAGAGAAATTCTAGTCGTAGATAGTTATACTCACAGACTTGCTTTATTTTTAGGATATGAATTTGAGTCTTATGAAGAATTGAGGGAATTTTTTGAGAGTGGTATAGAAAGCGAACAAGATAATTTATGTAAAATTTTAAATAAATCCTGTCAGCTTTATGAACTTTATCAAATTTTTCATGCTTTGATTATAGCTTTTGGAAAAATTGCTTTTAAGGGCAAAAAATTAAGTTTTGAAGGAGAAAAATTAATTCAAATTTTAAAGGAAGAATAATGAAGGCAAAAGGGAGTGATTTAATTCCTGTTTTAACAATAGCAGGAAGTGATTGTAGTGGAGGAGCTGGAATTCAAGCAGATCTAAAAACTTTTAGCGCCCATGGACTTTTTGGTATGAGTGTGATTTTAAGCGTTGTGGCTGAAAATACAGCAAGGGTTATTTCAGTTTATGATATATCAACTTCAAGTGTTGATGAGCAAATGTTGGCTGTTTTTGAAGATATAGTGCCAAAAGCAACTAAGATAGGAATGATAGGAAGTCGCGATCTTATGAGTTGTGTTGCGAAAAATTTAGAACTTTATAAGCCTGAAAATTTAGTTATTGATCCTGTAATGTTTGCTAAAAATGGCTATGCTTTAATGCCTGAAGAAAATTGTGATTTTTTTAAAAAGACTATTGTTGCTTTTGCTGACTTACTTACTCCAAATATACCAGAAGCAGAATTTCTTTGTGGTTTTAAAATTACAAATGAAGAAGATATGATAAAGGCAGCAAAATATTTATGCACTTTGGGCACTAAGGCCGTTTTACTTAAAGGTGGACATAGTGAAAGTAATGCCAATGATATACTCTTTGATGGTAAAGAAATTCATATTTTAAAAGGTGAGCGTATAGAAACTAAAAATACTCACGGAACGGGTTGCACACTTTCTTCAGCTATTGCAAGTAATTTGGCTAAAGGATATGATTTAGTAAAAGCTGTAAGTGAAGCTAAAGAATATGTTAAAAATGCAATCTATTATTCTTTAAATTTAGGCAAAGGTTGTGGACCAACCAATCATTTTTATAGGTTTTTAAATGAGAAATGATCTTGATTTAAAATTATATCTTGTTGCGAGTAGGGGAAAAAGAAGTGATGAGATATTTTTAAATATACTTGAAGAAGCTATTAAAGGCGGAGTTAGTATAATTCAATTGCGTGAAAAAGAACTAAATTCTCGTGAGTTTTATGAGTTGGGTAAAAAAGTGCAAAAACTTTGTAAAATTTATAAAATACCTTTTTTAATTAATGATAGAATCGATATAGCTTTAGCTTTAGATGCAGATGGTGTGCATTTGGGACAAGAAGACTTAGAAATCAGTATAGCAAGAAGGCTTTTGGGAGAAAAAAAAATCATAGGTTTAAGTTTAAAAACTTTAGAACAACTTGATTTTATAGAAAGTGCTGATTATTTAGGTTGTGGTGCGATTAAGACAACTCCAACCAAAGAAAGCTCTCTTATAAATTTAAAAACCTTGGATCAAATTTGCAAAAAAAGCCCTATACCTGTAGTGGCTATAGGCGGGATTGATAAAGAAGTGATATTTGAGTTAAAATCCATTGATTTGGCCGGAGTTGCTGTTGTTAGAGCGATTATGGATGCTAATAATCCTTATTTAGTCGCAAAAGAACTTAAGGAAGCTTTTTGTGCAAATTTATCTTCTAAATAAAACTCCTTTTGAAGGAGTAAAAAATCTTATTTTGAACGAGATTGTTTTTTTTGATATTGACATTAATTTGCATCAATATAATGCTTTAATTTGCACTTCTAAAAATGCTTTATTGGCTTTAGAAAAAAGTAAAGTTCCTTTAAATTTAGATATAGAAATTTATACTATAGGCGAGAGTGCAGCTTGTTTGGCTAAAAAGCTAGGATTTAAGAATATTAAAATCGCTAAAAAATCTTATGCAAACGAATTTTTTAAAGAATTTAAAGAAGAATTGAAAAACAAAAAATGTCTTTATTTAAGGGCAAAAACTATAGCTTCAACTTTAAATTTGGACTTAAAAAATAGCGGTATTGATTTAGATGAGCTGATCGTTTATGAAAATGTTTTTAAATCAAGCAATGAAAAATTAATTCATCCTTCTATATTTATTTTTACTTCGGCTTTAAGTGTGGAAAATTTTTTAAAAAATTATACTTTGTATGAAGATGATATTGCTATTAGTATTGGAAAAAGCACAGCAAAAAAACTTTTAAATTTTAAAAATCTTTTTGTGTGTGAAAAGCAAAGTATCAAAGAATGTGTTATTTTGGCTAAAAAATTATCTCTTAAAGCAAATTTTTAAAAATTTATAAGCTATAAAAATGCTTAAAAATTCAGCTACTGCAAAACTTACAAAAATCCCATTAAAGCCAAATAACAATGCAAAAATCAATAAACAAAGCATAGGAAATAAAAGACCTTGTATAAGAGTAAAAATTAAAGATCGTTTGACTTGATTTATAGCTGTAAGATAAGTTGCAACTAAAGAATTAAACCAAGCAAAGAGATAATTAAAACTATAAAGCATTAAAGCAAAATAAGCAAGTTGTAAAAATTGTTTTTCTTGATTGAACATTTGCATTAATTCTTTGGCAAAAACTATATTAACTACAAAGATAATCAAACTAAATATGCAGCCATAAAAAGCCATTGTTTTTAGTAAAGCTTTGTTTTTATTTATATTTTTACTTCCAACGTTAAAGCTCAATAAAGGCATAACGCCATCATACATAGCATTTACCAAAGCCATAATGATACTATCAAGATATAAAATTGCTGAAAAAATAGCTACTGCAATTTCTCCTCCGTTTAATAATAAAATATAATTAATAAAAATTCCAAGTATGCTTAAAGATATATTCATAAGACTTTCGGAACTTCCATTCAATAAAATATTTTTAAAAAGTTTAAAATTCATTTTTGGTTTAGTAAAATAAAGGGGTAATTGTTTGCTTAAAAAGGGCAAAATTCCTATAAAACTTCCTAGACTAAAACTTATGCTTGTAGCGAGTGCTGCACCTGTGATACCAAGATCGAAATAAGCTATAAATAGATAATCTAAAATAATATTAACAAGAACTGAACCAATGCCCATATACATAGAATACGCATTTTTTCCACAAGCTCTTAGGTAATTATCCATAGCAAAAGATAAACATAGTAGCGGGGCAAAGAGCATAAAAATTTTTATATATTGACTTGATAAATTAATTAGTTCAATATCATCACTAAAAAAAGAGACGATAAAAGGAGATAAAAAATAACCAAATATACCTATAATAATATATGCTAATAATATAAATATGATACAAAAAGAAAAAAATCCTCTAGCTAAATTTTGTTTTTTTGATCCAAGTTTTAAAGAAATTTGTACAGATGAGCCTATGGCTATTAAATCACTCAAAGTAAAAAGCACAAAGATAAAAGGCATTGCTATACCCATTGCCGCTAAGGATTTTGCACCTAAAAATTGACCTACAAAAATACCATTTATGATAATATAAAGTGAAAAGAATCCAGAACTTATCATATTAGGTAAAGCGTATTTAAAAAATAATTTTGTGATTTTTGATTTAAACATAAATATCCTTATAAAAATTAATTAAGTATTTTTTGAAAATAAATTAAGAAAATTACGTTAAATCAAATGAGTGCAATTTGCATAAAGGGTATATGCCAAGTGAGAAAATTTTGACTAATAGCTTTAAAAGACATTTCTCACTCCTTATATTTTTTATAATTTAAAAAATTTTATCAAACGATGGTAAATTTATTTTTTAAGCCAAAAACTTTCTTTTGCTTGCAGAATAAAAGTTTTGTTGATTAAAATTTCATCATTAACTCCTTTTTGTGAATTTAAAGCTACACTAATATGTACAATAATTACACCATCTTTACTTAAGTTTGCATCTTGATTGATAGATACGAGTTTGAAATTTTGACACTGAGCAATAGGGTAATAATAATCTATTTTTATTTTATCATTTGGATTTGGATAATTTAAAGTGATAGAATTTAAACATTCTTTATTTTCTAATTTAGCTTTGTATAATAAATATTTAGCGAGTTTTTCATCGATGAGTATTTGTGCTTGCAAATAATAATAGCTATCCCTAATAAAACGTGGCGTATAACTTGAAATCGTGGTATTTAAGCTCAACCAAAATCCTAAAAAAGATATTAAAAATACAAGTGTTATTAAAATATAAGCTTTTTTCATAAAAATAGCTTTTTTTCAAGACAATATTCTTGATTTTTTTCTTTGATACATATTTTTAATTTGGAATTTTGCATTTTGAAAAAACTTATATTTTCAGCTAAAATAGCATTTTGTTTTAACTCATCACTAAATCTTGGTTTTATTTCATAATAAAGTTGGTTATTTTTAAATATAAGATTTAATTGAGCGCTTACAGGTATAAAACTTCCTTTAAAAGAACTAGATAAATTATTTTCTGACAAAACAAAAATTTTTTGAATTTGATTATTAACTAAAGCATAAAGAATATTTTTTTCATCTTTATAAAGTGCTTTTCTGTTTTGTAATTGAGCTTGTATATCGCTTTTTGGAGAATACAAAGTATCATTATTTTCCAAAATTAAAGTAGAATTAAGCAAATGTGCTTTTCTGTCATCAAGAGTTAGTAAATCATCTTTTAGAAAACAATTTATTGAGTGGCTTTTTAAATTTATGCTTGTGCAAGATTGAAGCAATTTTTCTATTCTTAAAAGTGTTAAATGAGTTTTAAGTATAAGTTTATTTGTTGTTAAATACTGATGATTAAAATGGTAAAATTCCCATAAAGGTTTAGAAAGTATGGCAAGTATCATTCCAGATAAAATAAGCACAATAATAAATTCAAAAAGACTAAAAGCTTTGTTCATAAAAATATATATTATAACTTTGATCTTGAATATAAAGCTTTTTAAACTCAAATAATCCGTCGCTCACATAAACTTCTTTTATATTTATAGGTTTTAGGAGTTGAGTATAAAGGATTATATCTTTTTCTTTAGGGTGAATGTAGAGTTCATTTTGCAATTGATATAATTGCTTAAAAAGATCGAGATTGTTGTAATTTTTGTAAAAATATAAAAATAGTTTTGAAATACCTATGAAAATAATACCTAAAATGATCATAGAGATAACCAATTCTAAAAGTGAAAAAGCATTTTTCATTGAATATTTACCTTTTAAATTTTTTAGCTTCTTAGTTTTTAGCAAATTCTTTCGATCTAAAATACTACAGAAGCTAATCAGTCTTTCTTAAAGACAAATAAACAATATATTTTTTATTTAATTTCCATTCTTTTTGATATAGTTTGAAATTTGATCAGCTTGAAAAAAATCAGGATAATTTACCGTATCAAGAATAACTTGTACCATAGTATTGTTATCAAGGTTGATTACTACAGGGGCTAAAAAATTAACAGTAGATTCTTCTATACTTTTGGCAATGGCTACTATATTATAAATTTTCATATTAGAATCCGGTGTTAAAGAAAGTAATTCTTGATAATAAGTAGGTATATCAAATTCGTAATCAGGTCTTATAAGATATGGATTAATAAGAACAAAAGAAAAATCTTTTCCATCAAGACTTTTTAATCTTACAAACACTTCATCTATAGTTGAAAATTCCATATTTTTGGTTTCTTCAAAACCTAAAATTGGGCATTTAACAGCTAGGGTCATTTTCTCTCCTCTTAAAATTCTACTATTATTGTATCATAAAATAAGCAATATTAGTTCCAAGTTTTAAATTTATTTATCTAAATTTATTATAATTTATAAAAAATAATCATTTAAGATTAGGATATTAAGTCAAATTAAAGGTAAAAATCTATGAAAAAAAATCTTTTTTTTCTTATTTTATTGGGAATTTTATTAAGCTCTTGTAGTACAAAAAACAACGAGGGATTATATAATCTAACTGCGAGTGAGTGGTATCGACAAATCATTAAAGATTTACAAGATAAAGATTTAGAAAAGGCTGATGAACATTATAATGGTATGGCAAGCGAACATATATCCGATCCTCTTTTAGAGACCACTTTAATTATTTTGGCACAAGCACACATTGATGAAGAAGAATATCAATTGGCTGAATTTTATTTAGATGAGTATAATAAAAAATTTGGCAGCTCTCGCAATGTTGATTATATTCGTTATTTAAAAATTAAGGCCAAATTTGATGCTTTTGGTGTTCCAAATCGTAATCAAGCTTTAATGCTTGAAAGCCAAAAAGAGATCGGTTCATTTTTGCAAGATTATCCTGATACAGAGTATAATCCTTTAGTGCAAACTATGCTGACTAAATTTAACTTAGCGGTTTTTTATCTTAATGATACAATACAAGATTTATATAAGCGAACCGGACGTATGCAGAGTGCAGAAATTTATCAACAAAGATTGCAAGAAAACGAATTTTACAAACAAAGTATTATTAAACCAGAGCTCCCTTGGTATAGAAGTATATTTGAAAAATTTTAATTTTAAAGGAAAATAATGCAAATAGAAGACATACAAAAATATCCAGCTGATTTGCCTGTTTTGGTAGAAGATGAATTATTTTTATATCCTTTTATGATCACGCCTATTTTTATCAATGATTCTGAAAATATGAAAGCCTTAGATCTTGCAATTAAAAAAGACTCTATGCTTTTTGTTGCTCCTTCTAAGTTTGAAAACGGAAGGACTTTTGATGAAATTTATGATTGTGGGGTTGTGGGTACTATTATGAGAAAAGTGCCCTTGCCCGATGGAAGAGTTAAGATATTGTTTCAAGGTTATGCTAAAGCTAGGATTATAAAACCAATTTCAAATAAACCTCTAGAGGCAACTGTAAATTTAATCGAAGAAGAACCTTTGGATAATACTAAAAAAGAAGCCTTGCTTGATGTTTTAAAAGAAAAAATTAAAGTTTTGGCTAATATAAGTCATTATTTTTCTCCTGATTTACTTAGAACTATAGATGAAGGAATGGATGCTTCTAGAATTTGTGATTTGGTTTTAAATATTATACGCATAAAAAAACAAGATGCTTATAATTTTTTTATTTTAACTAGTTTAGAAGAAAAACTTTTAAAATTAATTGATTTGATAGCTCAAGAAATTGAAGCAAATAAAATTCAAAAAGAAATTAAAAATAAAGTTCATTCTCGTATTGATAAAGTTAATAAAGAGTATTTTTTAAAAGAACAACTTAGACAAATTCAAAAAGAATTAGGAAGTGATACTCAAAAAGAAGATGAAATTAAAGATTATTATAAGAAGCTAGAAAGTAAGAAGAAATTTATGCACGAAGATGCTTACAAGGAAATTAAAAAACAAATTGAAAAATTCGATCGTATTCATCAGGATAATTCTGAAGCTTCTATGATACAAACTTATATTGAAACGGCTTTAGATGTTCCATTTGAGAAGGTAGCAAAAAAGAAGCTTGACATTAAAGAAGTTTCTAAATATTTAAATAATGATCATTATGCTTTAAATAAGCCAAAAGAACGCATAGAAGAATATTTTGCAGTGAGAGAACTTTTAGAAAAACGTGCCATCGCAGATAAAGATGGTGCCAAAGTTATACTTTGTCTTTATGGACCTCCAGGAGTAGGAAAAACCTCTTTAGCTAATTCAGTGGCTAAAGCTTTAAAAAGAGAGCTTATACGTATAGCTTTGGGTGGACTTGAAGATGTAAATGAACTTCGTGGCCATCGCCGAACTTATATAGGAGCTATGCCAGGACGTATTACTCAAGGACTTATAGAAGCAAAGCAGATTAATCCTGTAATTGTATTAGATGAAATTGATAAATTAAACAGAAGCTTTAGAGGGGATCCAAGTGCTGTTCTTTTAGAAATTCTTGATCCAGAACAAAATTCTAAATTTAGAGATTATTATCTTAATTTTAATCTTGATCTAAGTAAAATTATTTTCATAGCAACAGCTAATGATATAAGCAATATTCCCGCACCTTTAAGAGATAGGATGGAATTTATAGAGCTTAGTTCTTATACTCCTAATGAAAAATTTCATATTGCTAAAAAATATCTCATTCCAGATGAACTTAAAAAACACGGATTAAAAGCTAGCGAATTAAATATAAATGATGAAACCATAGAGCTTATTATTAGTGAATATACAAGAGAGTCAGGTGTTAGAAATTTAAGAAGAAAAGTTGCTGAAATTTGTCGAAAAAGTGCAAAAAAACTACTTTTAGAAAATATAAAAAAAGTTAATATTAATACCAAAAATTTAGGAGAATTTTTAGATAAAAAAGTTTTTGAGATTGAAAAAAATGATGGAGAAAACCGTATAGGTCAGGTTAATGGCTTAGCTTGGACAAGTGTAGGTGGTGATGTATTAAAAGTTGAAGCAATTAAGATTAAAGGCAAGGGAAATTTAACCCTTACAGGAAGCTTAGGGGATGTAATGAAAGAGTCAGCGAAGATTGCTTTTAGTGTGATTAAAGTCTTAATTGATCAAGGAAAAATAAAAATTCCTAAAAAATTTATTTTAGATCCTAAGGTAAATGTTTATGATAGCTATGATTTACACATTCACGTTCCAGATGGAGCTACACCTAAAGATGGACCAAGTGCAGGTATCACTATAAGCACCGCAATTGCTTCGGTATTTAGTGATAAAAAAGTCTGCGCTGATGTGGCTATGACCGGAGAGATTGATTTGGCTGGAAATGTATTGCCTATAGGTGGGCTAAAGGAAAAGCTTATCGCTGCGTATAAAGCAGATATAAAAATTGCTTTAATTCCAAAGAAAAACTACAAAAGAGATTTAAAAGATATTCCCGATGAAGTGAAAGATAATATGAAAATTATTCCTGTAGAAAGTTTTGATGAAGTTTTAAAATACGCTTTGGTAAAATAAATAATCAAGCAAAGGTTAAGAACAACCTTTGCTTTTTTCTTATAATCCTTCGAAAGGATTATTGATTACTTCTTTTCTATCAACTATATAAGGGATAAGTGCAACGTGTCTAGCACGTTTGATTGCTACCTCTACCATTTCTTGATATTTTTTACTTGTACCTGTTAAACGGCGAGGCATAATTTTAAATCTTTCGGATAAAGCGTGTTTTAACATAGCTGTATCTTTGTAGTCAATGAATTCAACTTTTGCCTCAGTATATTTGCAATATTTGCGTGAGTATTTTCTTTTTTCTGCCATAATTAATCCTTTTAAAATGGTAAATCAGTATCGTCGCTATCATAAGCATCGACATCGATTTCTTTAATTTTTTCTTGATTTTGGTTAGAATTTTGCATTCTTTGTGGAGTTTTTTCGAAATTATTTTGATTTGCATAAGGATCATAACTTTGATTTTCATAATTTGAATTGCCAAAATTTCCACCTTGCGTAGGATTATTCCCTCCTAGCATTTCCATATTTTCAACTTGAACGCTATGTTTAGAACGATTTTGACCATTTTGATCACTCCATTGTTCAAACCTTAAACGTCCTTCTATGAGAACTTTTGATCCTTTTGTAAGATATTGATTAGCAACTTCTGCAGTTCGGCCGTAAAAGCTGATATCAATAAAGCAAGTCTCTTCTCTTTTTTCTCCATTTGTTGTAAAACGTCTCGTTACGGCAATGGCTGAAGCACCTATAGCATTACCATTTTGTCCGTAACGCATTTCTATGTTGCGTGTAAGATTACCAACCAAAACAACTTTGTTAAACATTTTATTCCTTATTGAATTTCAGGGGTATCTAAAGGTTTAATTTCTTTTTTAGATTGCTTGATACCGTGGCTTAGCTTTTCCCAAGCCGCAATTTCTTTTTTATTTTCATATTTTACAATTAAGAATCTAATGACTTCTTCTGTAATTCTTAAAATCCTTTCTAATTCAGCAATGAGTTTAGGAGGAGCTTTAAAATAGATTACAAAATAAGTCCCGCGCTCATATTTTTTGATTTTATAAGCGAGTTTTCTAGTGCCCATTGGAACAACTGTTTCAATTTCTGCACCATTTTTTGTAAGGATTTCTTTTACGAATTCCAACTTAGCATTGACTTCTTCCTCTGTAAGAGTCGGCTTTAAGATAAATAAAACCTCATAATGTTTCATACATTCTCCTTGTGGATATTAAGCCCATTTTACGATGAGCAAGGATTTTGCAAATTTTTATTATTGCAAACTTTAAATTATAGCAAAATATACTTAATTTATACTTGACTTTGTAATTTTATTACCAAAAGTAACATAATATTATTAAATATTTACAAAAGTATTAATTAATGATAAATTTAAATAAAACAAAATATTTTTTATGTTAGGATTACTGCTAAATTTAAAATTTTTAAATAACACAAGAAGGGGTAAAAATTATGGAGAAAAAGCCTATTCGTTGGTTTACTTTCATTATTTTGGTTATAGGAGGGGGGACTGTCTTTAAACTTTCTGGTTTAAAAGATGCTTTTTACGTTCCTATGCAAGATTTTATGGGTCTTAGTAACACCCAAATAGGTCTTGCGCTTTCAGTTTACGGTATCGTTCAAACAATCGGAAATTTCGCTTCAATTTATATAGCAGATAGGTTTTCTAAAAGAATTCTTATCCCACTTTCTTTAATATGTATTGGCTTGATTGGATTTTATATTTCAACTTTTCCATCGTTTTATGGTATTTTAATCGCTTGGGGATTGTTAGCTTTATTTGGTGAGGTAATTTATTGGCCTGTTCTTTTAAAAGCTATTCGTTTGCTTGGAGATTCTACTCAACAAGGAAGACTTTTTGGTTTTTTAGAAGCAGGAAGAGGAGTTGTAGATACTATTGTTGCTTTTAGTGCTTTAGGAATTTTTTTACTTTTAGGATCAGGAGCAGGTGGTTTAAAAGCAGCCATACTTTTTTATAGCATTTGTGTGATAGTAGCAGGTGTTTTGGCTTATTTTTTTCTCGAAGATGACAAAATAAATACAATCAACGAACAAGGAATTGAAATCAGCAAAAATCAAGCAGCTTGGAATGGAGTTATAAGAGCTATAAAAACTCCTGAAATTTGGGTAGTTTCTTTAACTATTTTTACTATTTATTCTATATATTGCGGTTTAACTTCATTTATCCCCTTTTTAAAAGATATTTATGGTATGCCAGCGGCTTTGGTGGGTGCGTATGGAATTATCAATCAATACACTTTAAAATTAGTCGGCGGTCCTATAGGTGGATATTTGGCAGACAAAAAATTCCAATCATCAACTAGATATTTGAGGTTTGCTTTAATTTTAGCAGCTTTTGCTATTTTAATTTTTATTTTTATGCCTCATGAAAAGCTTAATATTTATTTTGGAATGTGTTTAACTTTAGGTTTTGGAGCCATAGTATTTACTATGCGTGCGACATTTTTTGCTCCTGTGGACGAGATAGAAATTCCTAGAGAGATTAGTGGAGCAGCTATGAGTATTGCTTGTATCTTTGGGTATTCCCCTCAGCTTTTTTGTTTCGCACTTTATGGGTTTATTATCGATTATTTTCATCAGAGTTTAACAGGTTATAGAATTGTTTTTGCATTGATGGGATTTTTTGCAATTTGTGGAGTTATAGTAACGACTATTTTATTAAAAATGATAGCTAAGAAAAAAAATAATTAGGAGAAGAAATGAAAATTGGTTTAGAAACAGAAAGTATGCATTTATGGTTTCAAAATGGCAGAATGGATATATTTTCTTATATAGATTTTGCAAAAGAACTAGGCTGTGATGGAGTGATGATTAATATCATTAAAGATTTTGGTTTGGATGAAGAATGGGGATGTTTAGGAAGCAATGACGAGCATCATCTTAAAAAAATTAAAGCAAAACTTGATGAATATAATATGTATTGTGAAATTGATGCTAAGGGTTTTGATAAAAATAAATTTGAAAAAATTGCTAAAGTGGCACAAACCTTAAATGCCAAAATCATAAGATCTTATGTTCCTTTAACCGATAAAAATAAAAAAGTTAAAAATGCGAGTGATGGCAGTTTTGATGATTCTAAAATAACAGCAGTCTTTAATAAAGAAGATTTTTTAAATTCACATAATGAAATTAAGGCTTTAATCGAGATTTTAGAAAAATATGATTTAAAACTTGCTATAGAAAATCATGAATATCAAACTTCAGGCGATTTGCTTGAATTATTAGCTCTAATCAATCATCCTAGAATAGGATTTTTGTATGATTTTGGAAATTCGATGATGGCTTATGAAGATCCTATTAAAGCTTGTAAAGATATGGCGAAATATACTTTTAGCACTCATTGTAAAGATCATATTATTTTTAATGAAGATGGAGTAGATTATGTTTGCGGTGTGCCTTTGGGAGAAGGAAATATTGATATTAAAGCTTGTGTAGAAATTTTAAAAAATGAAGGTTTGGATCGTATCAATATAGAGCAATGTTTTCCTTATTGTGCAACTTTTAAAAGAGAAAAAGGAACTGGTGGGGTTAGTGAGCTTGGAGAAGGAGCATTTAAGTTAGAAAAACCTTTGTTTGAAGGCTTAAAAGCTATGCAGTATTATTATCCTCAAGAAGTTTCCAATGAGCTATTAGAAAAGCTTTTGCAACTTCAGAAAGAGGGTTGCGAAAAGAGCGTTAGGTATCTAAGAAGCATTATTTAGAAAAATTTGATTTAAGTTTGTTTCAATTTCATTAAGTATTGCAAAACGCTTTTTATACATAGAGCGTTTTTGGCTTGGAATTTCTTCCATTTTTTTTCGAGAGTGTGAGAGTTTATAATATTTGTATTTACTAATTTTTATAAGTTTTCCGCCATTTTCGAGCCAAATTTTTTGATAATTTACATAATAACCTTTACTTTGTCCTTTTTTAGATCGAATTTGATTTTTTTCATAAACACCAAGTGTGGCATTGCAATTTAAAACTTTAGTTAAAATTTTAATGCATTCTATGATTAAATCTGCAGGTCTTAGTCCAAAAAATTTTTTGGTGCAAATTTTATTGATTTTTAAAGAGTCTAAATTTTCATGTTTATAACCTTGTATACAAGCAATTAAAATGTTATTTTCAAGAGTAAAGCAAAAACTTGCTTGTAAGATGACTTGAGTGTTAAATTTAAGCTTGATAGCCCAAAAACCTTCCTCGCAAACATGATGATTTTGATCAAGAACAATTTCAAAAGTATTTTCTTCATCTTTAAGCGTAAAAATATTTTTCTTTTCTGGAAAAAAAGTAAATGTTTTCAATCCTTTATCGACATCATAAAGCAAAGTTTTAACCCTATCATTGGCGCTAAAACTTTTATCGCAAAATCTCCTGATAACATTATAACAAGCATAAGATCTTTCTTGAAAAAAGTATTTTAAATGATTATTTTTTTCTTCATTGAGTGTTTTAATGAAAAAATTTATTTGAGAAAAATACAAGAGTTTTCTAGCCCAAAAACGTGAATAACGCCAAAAAGTAACACTCTTTTTTGAATCTGAAAAATTGGGTAAAGGATAGGTGAAATTTTGACTCATTGTAAAGCTCTTAAGATATCATTAAAAGTAGCAAAAAGCATTAAGCTTAAAAGTATAGCCATTCCTCCATAGCTTAGATATTCAAAAGCTTTTTGTGGAACTTTACGTCTGAAAATAATTTCATAAATATTAAACAATATATGTCCTCCATCAAGCATAGGAATAGGCAAGAGATTTAAAATTCCTAGATTGATAGAAATTAAAGCGGCAATAAGTAAAAGAAGTGTAAAACTCGTTTGTGCCGCTTTTGAGGTGATATTAGCCATAGTAATAATACCACCTAAATTTTTAGCTTCTACTTCTCCATTTGCAAGTTTTACTATACCTTTAATGATAAGCGTCGAGGCTTTGATACTTTCATGTAAGGCATAATTTAAACTTTGCAAACCACTATGAAAAACCAATACACTAGTGCCTTTCGGACTTACTCCAAGTTGTGCTTTTGGAATCAATTGACCAAAATCATTATAACCTTGTCCTATTTTTGGAGTAAGATTAAGTTCTAACTTTTCTCCATTTCTATCTATAAGAAGTTTTAAAGGTTTCAATTTTAAATGTTCAGAAATTTCATCAAAACTTTTAATTTTAACTCCATCGATAGCTAAAATTGTATCATCAGGCTTTATACCTGCTATTTGTGCAGCTGAATTTGGCATAATAGAACCTATTTGCGTTGATAATTTTTGTATTCCCAAATTTCCTATAATTATATAAAGTATAAAAGCTAAAAGAAGATTAAAAAAAGGTCCTGCAAAAAGAATATAAATTTTTTTAAAAGGATTTAAAACACTATAACTATCTGGATCAAAATTTTCAAAACCTGGACGCATATCGTCTTGTCCTTTAAGTTTAACATAGCCACCAAAAGGTAAAGCGCTTAAACGATAAATGGTGTTTTTAAATTTATATTCTAAAAGACTTTTTCCAAAACCTATACTAAAAACTTCGACTTTCACTCCTAAAGATTTTGCTGCTAAAAAATGTCCCAATTCATGGAAAAAAATCAAAAAAGAAATGACTAAAATTGTTGCTAAAAATTCTATAGAATAAAATTTAAATCCAAGTATGAGTATTAAAATTAAAAAAAATAAAGATTTCATTGAAGTTTTCCTTTATTTTGTTTTATATAGCTTAAAACGTATTCTAAGCCAGAATAAAGAGTTAAAAAGAAGGCGATATAAAGCAGAATTTCTCCTCCTATCCACTCCATTGTTAAAAATCCTATAGCTATCATTTGAAAAGTCGTTTTAAGCTTTCCTGTAAATGAGGCATTGACATTTAAATTTTCGCTAACCATTACAACGCGAAATCCAGTGATAAAAAATTCACGAACGAGTATAAGATAAACAATCCATTCATTTGCTCTTCCTATCATCAATAAGCCTAAAAAAGCTGCTAAAATAAGCATTTTATCAGCTAAAGGATCTAAAATCCCTCCTAACTTTGTTGTTTGATTCCAAGTTCTTGCAATATAACCATCAAAAAAATCGCTGATTGCTGCTAAAGAAAAAGTTAAAGCTGCAAAATAATTGATCCAGCTTTGATGTATTTCTTTAAAAGAGTGTGTTAATAAAAAAAACAATAAAGGCGCTAAAATAATCCTTAAAAACGCCAAAATATTTGGAAAATTCATTTATAGCCTTATAAAAATTATAAAGTTTTGGAAATTATATAAAATTGTAGTAAAGTCTTGGTAAAGATCAATCCTTACCAAGTAAATATTTTTATTTATAAAAATTCAGTTTATTTTAGAAAAAACTATAAAAATTGAACCACTTCATCAAACTTAAAACGATTTTTTTGAGGAATTTTTTCATCATTGGAATAGCCTAAAGCTACTACTAAAGTAGTTCCTTCAATTTCAGCATTAAGAGATAAGTAAGAGTCAAGCCTTTCTTTGTTAAAGCCACCTATAGGACAACTCGCTATATTTAAAGCATTGGCACTATAAAGTATACCTGCAAGCGCTATGTGAGCTTGTTCTCTCGCATAGGCAATTTTTTGTTCATTATTAAGAGATTTTAAAAAGGGCATATAAGTGTTTAAACGTTTTTGAATTTCTTCTTCGCTCATATCTCTTTTTCTAAGTTTTTCTTCAAAATAATTTAAAAAATCAAATCTTGAAACAATGATAATTAAAGTAGAGCAATCTTTAACATGATTTTGATGATTGCAAATTTCTACTAATTCTTCTTTTTTATTTTGATCTTGTACTACTAAAAATCTCCAAGGTTCTAAGCCTAAAGAACTAGGACTAAGACGGGCAATTTCTAATATAGTTTGTAAAGTTTGTAGATCTAATTTTTCATTTTTTTTAAAATTCCTACAAGAATATCTATTGTAAAAAATTTCAAGTTCTTTCATTATTTTTCCTTGTAAAATTCAACTACTTCATCAAAATTTAGACGTTTGGTTGTATGTTTTGGTTCTTGTGCTCTATATCCAAGCGATAAGACAACAGCTGTTTCAAAAGGGTGGTTTAATTTTAAAAAATGATCTATTTTATCTTTGTCAAATCCGCCTATCATGCAAGAATCTATCCCTAAACTAATTGCTGCTAAAGACATTTGCATCATCGCAAGATAGCATTGAAGTTGGGCATAATGATAAAGTTCTCTATCATTCATAGTATCGGTTTTTTGGGTATAAATTTGTAGAATTTTTTGGAATTTTTCTTCATTGCAATCAGAGAATCGACGCACTTGCTTTTGAATAAAAGCATCTTTGCTTTGCAAATCTTTTCTAGCTAAAATAACGATATTATGACTTGCACTTGCGACATTTTGTTGATTAAAACACAATTTAGAAAGTTCTAAATTATCTTCTTGCTTTTCAAAAACAATGAATTTCCAAGGTTCAAGGCCGTAAGAACTTGGAGTTAAAATTCCGCTTTCTAGGATAAAATTTAAGTCATTTTCATTGATCTTTTTATCACTAAATAATTTACAAGCATGGCGTTTTAAAATAAGATCTTTAAAATTCATAAATTAACTCCTTTAATGTAATTTAAGCTAAATTAATTATAGGCTATAGAAGTTTAATCATTTATAAAATTAAAATTCAAAAATTTCTGGCTTGAGTTTTAATAATAAACAAAAAGTTGCCATCGCAGCTTGTTTTTGCATGAATTCCCTATCTCCATCTAAATGAAGAATTTCTTGTACAAATGTTCCATCTTTAAACATCGCTCCTATATAAACAGTACCTGATTTTATCGCGCCTTCATCATTTTCTCCGGTTACTCCACTGATAGCTAAGGCAAAATCAGGTTTTGCTGTTTTAAAAATTCCTTTCAACATAAAGTACACACAACGTTCACTATATTCTCTTTTGTTTTGCAAATTTTCTTCCGCAATACCTAGCCATTCATGTTTTAAGCGATTAGAATAGCTTACAATCGATCCTTCAAAAATTTGACTCACCCCATTAAATTTAGTAAGCATGCTAGCACAAAGCCCACCTGTGCAGCTTTCAGCAAAGGAAATTTTTAAGTTTTTTTCTAGAAGTTTTGAAATAATAAAATCCAAAGGATTTTTTCCTAAAAATACTTTTTGCCCAAAAAGATTTTTAATACTGATTAGAAATCCATCTAATTTTCCAAAATTAGGACAAGTGGCTTTAATAAGTGTGAGATTATCTAGTATTTTACTTGTTTTGATTTTAACTTCATAAGATTTTGTTAAGGCATCTAGAAGTACTACAGCACTTTCATCATCTATACCAAAAAGGCAAAAATAGGTAAAATTTGGTTTTATGTCTCCAAGAATTTCAGGAAGTTTTTGTCCTATAGTAGCTTTTATAACATTGATTTTTGAATGGATAAAATCACATACAAAGCTATCTTTAGAAAAATAAGCTTTATCAGGAACTAAATTATTCTCTTTTAAAACCAAAGCATCTTCATTGAGTGTTGCAAGAATTTTAGCTATGGTTGCATAATGATTAGATGTGGTAAAAAGGGTTATAAAATCATATTCTGTTAAAAGTTTTTCTAGTAAAAAAGGTAATTCTTTATCGGTTTTATTTTGAAAACGAATTTCGCAAATTTCTTTAAATTTTTTTTTATAGCAACGGTAGATATAATCTCTAAAATCATCATTCATTTCTAGTTCATCGCCAATAAGAAAAAGTAAATGTTTCATAAAATTTCCCTTTTTTGTGTAATTATAGCTAAATTTTAAACTAATTTTAGTAAAATTTGGGATTATAAAAAATTTAGGTGGAAAAATGGATTACAAAGATACCTTACTTTTGCCCAATACTACTTTTTCTATGCGTGCAAATTTGGCCGAGTTTGAACCTCAAAGATTTGAAAAATGGTTTAATCAAAATTATGCTTATGAGAAAATGAAACAAAAGCGTAAAGATACTTGCGATACCTTTACTCTACACGATGGTCCTCCTTATGCAAATGGCCATATTCATATCGGTCATGCTTTAAATAAAATTTTAAAAGAAACGATTATCAAATTGCATTATTTTAATGGAGAAAAAATTCGTTTTACCCCAGGTTGGGATTGTCACGGCTTGCCTATAGAGCAGCAAGTTGAAATTAAGCTTGGTGAGAAGAAAAAAAACCTAAGCAAAAAAGAAATCCGAGAATTTTGTAGAAAACATGCTAGTGAATTTGTTGATGTCCAAAGAGAAGAATTTAAAAAACTTGGCATTATAGCAGATTGGGACAAGCCTTATCTTACAATGAAATTTGAATTTGAGGCGGCTATTTATAGAACTTTGTGTGAGATTACTAAAAAAGGGTTATTATGCGAACGTTCCAAACCTGTTTTTTGGAGCTGGGCAGCAAAATCAGCTTTGGCTGAAGCTGAAGTAGAATACGAAGATAAAGAAGATTATTCTATCTTTGTAGCCTTTGATTTAGATGAAAATGCTTGTAAAAAAATAGGAGTTTTAAAAGCTAGTGCGGTTATTTGGACAACTACACCTTGGACTTTAGTAGCAAATCAAGCCATTGCTTTAAACCCTAATGAAAATTATGTGATCACCAAAGAAGGCTTTATTTTTGCAAGTGCTTTGCTTAAAAGTATGGTAGAAAAAGGTTTAACAAAAGGAGAGGTGCAAAAAGAGCTTAATGCAAAAGAATTTGAAAGATTAGAAGCGATTAATCCTTTAAATTTTAGAAAATCCACTTTGATTATGGGTGATCATGTTTTGATGGATGGTGGAAGCGGACTCGTGCATACTGCTCCAGGTCATGGTGAGGATGATTATTATGCTTGTTTGAAATATAATATTGAAGTTTTAATGCCTGTGGATGATGGAGGGTGTTATGATGAAACTTTAAGGACTAAAAAACTTTTGCCAGAAAATTTGCTAAATGAATTTATAGGACTTCATATTTTTAAGGCTAATGAAAGAATTTTAGAACTTTTGGGTGATTCTTTATTGCATTCTTCCAAATTTATACACTCTTATCCGTTTTGCTGGAGAACTCATAAACCTGTCATTTATAGGGCAACTAAACAATGGTTTATTTTAATGGATGAAGCACTTTTAGAAAGTAAAACTTTAAGAGAATGCGCAAAAGAACAAATTCTAAAAACAAAATTCTATCCGCAAAGCGGCATAAAAAGAATTGGATCTATGGTTGAAAATCGTCCTGATTGGTGTATTTCACGCCAAAGAGATTGGGGAACACCTATAGCCTTTTTTAGAGATAAAAATACTAAAGAAGTGATTTTAGATTCTGAACTTTTTGATTTTGTGGCCAATATTTTTGAAAAACATGGAGCTGATGCGTGGTGGGAATTTGAAATTAAAGATTTAATTCCTAAAAATTCAAAATATAATCCAGAAAATTTAGAAAAAGTTTATGATATTTTAGATGTTTGGTTTGATAGCGGAAGCACTTGGAATGCGGTTTTAAATAGTGGAATTTATGACGCTGGAGAAAAAAGAGCGAATATGTATTTAGAAGGAAGCGATCAGCATAGAGGTTGGTTTCAAAGTTCTTTGCTTATAGGAACTGCAATTAACAAAATAGCTCCTTATGAAAACATTTTAACCCATGGATTTACCACAGATGAAAAAGGGCAAAAAATGTCCAAATCCAAAGGTAATGTGATAGCACCTGAATATGTAGCTAAAACTTACGGGGTTGAAATTTTAAGACTTTGGATACTCTTAAGTGATTATTCAAGTGATTTAAAAATTTCTGATAATATCTTAAAGCAAGTAAGTGAGCAATACCGAAAAATAAGAAATACTATAAGATTTTTACTTGCAAACATTAATGATTTACAAAATTTACAAATTAATGAATTTAGTTTTATAGATAAATGGATACTCACACGCGCAACCCGTGTGTTTAAAAATGTTAAAGAAAATTTCCTAGCTTATGAATTTGCCAAAGGCTTTAACATGCTTTTAAATTTTTTAAGTGCGGATTTAAGTGGAATATATCTTGATATCAGTAAAGATAGATTGTACTGTGATGCTAAAAATGGCGATCGTAGAAAATCAGCTCAAGTGGCAATGGCTCTAATAACTAAAGAGCTTTTAAATTTACTTGCTCCAACTTTAACTTATAGTGTTGATGAAGCTTTAGAACACGCTAATGTTTTAATTAAAGATGATATAGTTGATGTTTTTGATCTTAGCTTGAAAGAGAAATTTGAATATGATTTTGGCATAGATGATAAATTTTTACTCAATGTGCGTGAGAAATTTTTTGAAAAAATTGATGTACTTAAAAAAGATAAATTGATAAAATCAACTTTAGAACTAAATCTTATCACAGATTCTAAGTGTTTTAATTTTATACCAAAAGATGAGTTAAATGATTGGTTTATGGTAAGTGATGCCAAAGATGGCTTTGGTGAAATTTTGTGCGAATTTGAAATTGAAGGTGAAAAATTTAAAGTTGCTAAAGCTATATCACATAAATGCCCTAGATGTTGGAAACTAGAAAGCCAGAAAGAAAACGAACCTTGTGTGCGTTGTAGTGAGGTTTTGAAAAATGTTTGAACATCCTATGTCAAATAGTGTAGTGATTGCAACTATTTTTGTGATCGCTTTTTTTTGTGGTGTATCGATTGTTTTGATTAAAAAATATGCAAAAAAATACAAGGAAGGAAAATGATAACTTTAAAAGAAGCCTTGAAATTATCTCAAGAAGAAATTCAAAATTTAAAAAAAGAATTAAACGAAAGAGCTAAAAAAGAAAGTAAATTAGGAGCTTATATAGAGCAGTTTTTAGGTAGAGATTTAAGCCAAAGTTGTGAAGGAATTCCTATTGCTATTAAAGATAATATTAGTGTTAAGGGGTGGGAATTAACTTGTGCCAGTAAAATTTTACAAGGTTATATAGCGCCTTATGATGCTACTGCTATTGTTAATTTGAAAAAAAATGGTTTCGCTCCTTATGGACGAACTAATATGGATGAGTTTGCTATGGGAAGTTCAACAGCAACTTCTTATTATGGAAAAACTTTAAATCCTTTAAATTTAAATAAAGTTCCAGGAGGATCAAGTGGCGGTAGTGCTGCGGCTGTAGCAAGCGGTTTAGCTTTGGCAAGTTTAGGAAGTGATACAGGAGGATCGGTACGTCAACCTGCTGCTTTTTGCGGTTGCGTTGGTTTTAAACCAAGTTATGGCAGGGTTAGTCGTTATGGCCTAGCTTCTTATTCTTCAAGTCTTGATCAAATAGGTGTTTTAACACAAAATGTCGAAGATGCTGCGATTTTATATGATGCTATTGCAGGATATGATAAAATGGATAGTACGAGTGCAAATATCGAGTTTATCAAAACAGCACCTAATTTAAATGCAGATAAAAAATTAAAAATTGCAGTGATTGAAAACTATATCAATGATGCAAGTGAAGAGGTTAAAAAAGCACTTTTAAAAACTATAGATATGTTAAAATCACACGGACACGAAATCATTTATAAACAAATGCTTGATTGCAAGTATGATATAGCGGCGTATTATATTATCGCAACGGCTGAAGCCAGTGCGAATTTAAGTCGTTATGATGGTGTGCGCTATGGAAGGCGTTCTGAAAATATAGAAAATCTTAAAGATATGTATATCAATACTCGTAGTGAAGGTTTTGGAGAAGAAGTAAAAAGAAGGATTTTACTTGGAACTTTTGTGCTAAGCAGTGGTTATTATGATGCGTATTATATTAAAGCACAAAAGGCTAGAGCTTTTATAAAAGCCAAATACGAAGAAATTTTAAAAGATTGTGATTTGATTTTTATGCCTGTAACTCCAACAACTGCTTTTGATTTTAACGCCAAAAAAAGTCCTATGGAGGTTTATTTAGAAGATATTTATACTATTTCTTTAAATTTAGCCGGTCTTGGAGGTATTAGCGTGCCTGTAGGTAAAGATAAAGATGGACTTAATATTTCAGCCCAGCTTGTTTGCAAAGCATTTGAAGAGCAAACTTTACTTGATGGAGCTTTGAGTCTTGAAAAAATTATAAATAGGGGAAATAAATGAATATAGTCAAACGTGCTTTAACCTTCGAAGATGTGCTCTTACGCCCTTGTTATTCTGAGATACTCCCAAAACAAGTTCAAATTCATACTCAACTTACAAAAAATATTTTCTTAAACATGCCCTTAATTTCTGCTGCAATGGATACAGTAACTGAACATAGAGCCGCCATTATGATGGCAAGACTTGGTGGACTTGGGGTTATTCATAAAAATATGGATATCGCTTCTCAAGTAAGAGAGGTTAAAAGGGTAAAAAAAAGTGAAAGTGGGGTGATTATAGATCCTATTTTTATCAGTCCAAAATCAAGCATAGCTCAAGCTTTAGAAATAATGGCAGAATATAGAATTTCAGGCATTCCTGTGGTTGATGATAGTAAAAAACTTATTGGAATTTTAACCAATCGCGATTTAAGATTTGAAAGTGATTATTCTAATTTAGTTGAAAATGTTATGACAAAAACTCCTTTAATTACTGCTCCAAAAGGTTGTACCTTAGATGATGCCGAAAAAATTTTTAGTAAAAATAAAGTTGAAAAATTGCCTATTGTAGATGATGAAGGCCACTTAGAGGGATTGATAACAATTAAAGATCTTAAAAAACGTAAAGAATATCCCGATGCTAATAAAGACAGCTTTGGAAGACTTCGCGTTGGTGCTGCTATAGGCGTAGGGCAAATGGAACGAGTTGATGCTTTGGTAGAAGCTGGGGTTGATGTTGTAGTGCTTGATTCTGCACACGGGCATTCTAAAGGTATTATTGATACTATAAAAGCTATAAAACAAAAGTATCCAAATTTAGATTTGATCGCGGGCAATATTGCTACCGCAGCAGCTGCAAAGGCTCTTTGCGAAGCAGGTGCTGATGCTGTAAAAGTGGGAATAGGGCCAGGAAGTATTTGCACTACTCGTATAGTTTCTGGCGTAGGCGTTCCTCAAATTTCAGCCATAGATGAGTGCGCTATCGAAGCTAAAAAATACGGAATTCCGGTGATCGCTGATGGTGGGATTAAATATTCAGGTGATATAGCTAAGGCTTTAGCAGCGGGTGCTAGCTCTGTTATGATAGGATCTCTTTTGGCAGGAACTGATGAAAGCCCAGGAGAGCTTTTTACTTATCAGGGAAGACAATACAAATCTTACCGCGGAATGGGATCGCTTGGAGCGATGCAAAAGGGCAGCTCTGATCGTTATTTTCAAGAAGGAACAGCTCAAGATAAATTAGTTCCAGAAGGTATAGAAGGGCGTGTACCTTACGTGGGTAGCATTAAAAGTGTAGTGCATCAACTTTTAGGAGGTCTTCGTTCTTCTATGGGTTATGTAGGTGCTAAAGATATACAAGATTTTCAAGCTAGAGCTGAATTTGTGGAAATCACAAGTGCAGGTCTTAAAGAAAGTCACGTTCATGATGTAACCATAACTCATGAAGCGCCAAATTATAAGGTAAATCAATGAGTTTTGAGGAAAAATTAAAAAAGGCTAATGAGGCTTTAGATAAGCTAAATAATGATGAATTAACATTAAATGAAAGTGTAAAAATTTATAAAGCTGGCTTAGAAAATATCAAAAAAGCTAGAGAAGAATTAGAAAAGGCAAAATTAGAAGTGGAGAATATAGATGAGTAAAATTTCAGCCTTACAATTTCCTACTTTAGCTTTAAGCGAGTCAAGGTTGGATTATTACTTAAAGGCTTCAAAAGATAGCGGAGCAGATCTTGTTGTTTTAGGTGAATATGTCGTTAATAGTTTTTTTATTGAATTGCTTTCGATGCCAAAATCTATGATAAAAGAGCAAAGTGAAGTAAAAAAAGAGAGTCTTATACGTCTTTCAAAAAAATATGAATTGGAAATTATAGCTCCATTTGTTAGTGTAGAAAATAAAGGTTATAAAAAACTTTGTTTAAAAGTTTCTCCAAATGGAATAAAAAGTTATGAACAGCAAATTTTAATGCCTTATAATCACTGGAATGAAAAAAGCTTTTTTAGTAATAAGTGCGATAAATATAAACTTTTCACTTTTTCTTATGCTGGGTTAAAATGTGCTTTGCTTTTTGGTTTTGAGGTGCATTTTGATGGCTTTTGGAAAATGATTATGCAAAAAAAGATTGATTTGGTTATTATTCCTACAGCTTCAACTTTTGAAAGTCAAAAAAGATGGGAAGAGCTTTTAAAAATGAGAGCTTTTTTAAATTCTACGAGTATATTAAGAGTTAATCGTATAGGAAAACTAAAAGAAGAATGGAATTTTTACGGCGATACTATGTTTATCGATGCTTTTGGAGAAATTCAAGAAAGACTGGGCAGTGAAGAAGAAATGTTGATAGTAGAGCCTAAAAAAGCCGATGAAGCAAGGAAACTCTGGTGTTTTGAAAAAATGATAAAGGGTTTTGATAATCAATAGAGTTTGATAAAAAATCTAAAAGATTTTCATCTTACCGCAAAAAAGAAGATTTTGCAAAATTAATAGAACTTGGTTAAAAATTTGATGTTTTTATAAATATTTACTCCATGAAAGGATTTAAATGAGAAAGGTTTTGCTACAAATTGTTGTTTTTAGCGTATTGTTTATGGTCGTTTTTACTATTAATAGAGCACTAATGCAAGTTAATTTTATCCCTAGTGATTTAGTAAGCGATAAAAGCGAGTTTGTTAAGATGTATCTTTTGGGAGCTTATCACGATATAAGATTTTTAAGTGTTGCATTTTTACCTTTTTTGCTTTGTGGTTTTATAGTGTTGTTTTTTTCTAAAAAAAAACGAAATTTAGCAATTGGGGGGGGGTATTAAAGGCTTACCGTATTGCTTCTAGTTTCTACATAGCTTTTATTTCTTTTCTTTGTATAGGTTTTTCTTATTTAAAATATTATTATTATGAAATTTATAAAAGTAAAATTGATATTTTTATATTTGGTTTAAAAGATGATAATACTCAAGCGATTTTAAATATCGTTTATAGTGATTATCCTGTTTTAAAAATTCTTATTTTAATGCTCGTTTTTGGAATTTTTTGCGTTTTTGTTAATTTGAAAATTTTAAGATTAGAGCTAAAGCCAATTAGTTTAAAATTTCCTGTATCTGTATTATTAATTTTCATATTGATTGGAAGTTATATTATAGCCTTAAGAGGTCCTTTTAAGCATGTAGCTATCAATGTTCAAAATTATTCTTTTAGCGAATTTAGTGTTTTAAATGATACTATGTTAAATCCTATAATGGCTTTTTCTTGGGCTTTTAAACAATATCGCCAAGAAGAAAATTTTAAAACCATCACTTCTTCACAAGCACAAGAGCTTAAGAGCAAACTTTTTGATGATTTATATACTAGTCCTAAAAATATACAAGCTGAAAAAATTCATCCTAGTGTTTTTGTGAATTTAATGGAAAGTTTTGGACTTAACTTAGAAGATTTTTCAAATAAAGAGCATAATTTCTTAGGTGCTTTACAACCACATTTTGAAAAAGATTTTGTTTTTAAAAGGTTTTTAAGTACTCACAATGGCACGATACCAAGTTTTGCTAATTTATTTTTTATAAGCCCATTTCAAAATATTTCTACGAGTAAATTTCAAAAAACCTATTTAGATTTAACTCCTATTGCAGTTTATAAAAAAGCTGGATATAAGATTATTTTTGTAAGTGCTGGAAATGGTTCATGGCAAAATGTTAAAAATTATTTAAGTGTTTTAGGTGTTGATGAAATTATAGATGAAAATGTTTTAATGCAAACATATAGTGAAGCTAAAAAAAGTGAAAATGGTTACGGAATCGCTGATGAGTTTTTATATAAAAAAGTTTATGAGTTATTGCAAGAAAATCCACACAATACTTTAATCATAGGTTTAACAATTTCCAATCATCCTCCTTATAAAATCCCACAAGAAGGTTTACCTAAGCTTGAAAATATCCCAAAAGCTTTGTTTGATTTACTTCCTTATAAAAAGAGCAAACAAGATGATATCATCAAAGCTTACACCTACGCTAATAACGAATTTGGAAAATTTTTAGACAAAGTCAAACAAAGCTCATTTAAAGATAGCGTTATTATAGCAGCTACTGGAGATCATAGGGTTCGTGAAATGGAGATTGATTTAAAATCTCAAAAAGCTTTTGCTTATAGTGTGCCTTTTTATCTTTACATCCCTAAAGTTTTACAAAATGATATTTATTACGATAAAAATCGCTTGGGTTCTCATAAAGATATTTTTCCTACTCTTTATGCTTTAAGTCTAAGTAATGTTCGTTATTTAAGTGTTGGCGGAAGAAATATGTTAGCAAAACCCACCGATGAAAAATTAGAATTTGCTTTTAATGACGTGGTATGGGCGGATAAAAATGGAATTTACATAGGAGATAAAGGATATTTTTTTGAAAACAATGACACTTTAAAAGATACCAATAAAGCTTTTGATCTCGATGAATACCATAAAAATTTCGCTAAATTTTATAATGAGTTAAATTTTTATCAACTCGGACAACGTTTAGGGGTAGTGAAGTAAAGTTTTTATATTTTCTTTTTAGTAAATAAGTGTTAAAATTTAGCCTTTAAAATAAAGGCTAAAAATATGCAAAAGATTCATTTTATTGGTATAGGTGGTATAGGAATTTCTGCACTAGCAAGATTTTTAAAAGAAAAGGGCTATGAGATTAGCGGGAGTGATCTTAAAGAAAGTAAGATTACTAAAGAGCTTGAAAAAGAGGGAGTTAGTATTACTATTCCCCATCATAAGGACAATGTTTTAAATAAAGACTTGGTGATTTATTCAGCTGCGATTAAAGAAGAAAACCCTGAATTTAAATACGCTAAAGAACTAGGTATGAAATGCCTTTCAAGAAAAGAAGCCCTGCCGCTTATCTTGCAAGATAAGCGAGTTTTTGCGGTTGCTGGAGCACACGGAAAAAGCACAACTTCTAGTATTTTAGCATCTTTGATAAATGATAGCTCGGTTATTATTGGTGCGATTTTAAAAGAATTTGGCTCTAATATGATTTATAAAGAAAGTGAAAATCTTATTTTTGAAGCAGATGAAAGCGATAGTTCTTTTTTAAATTCCAATCCTTACTTAGCCATTGTTACCAATGCGGAAGCAGAGCATTTAGATCATTATGAAAATCAGGTTTTAAAATTGCATCAAGCCTATACTCAATTTTTAGACATTGCTAAAATTCGCGTAATTAACGTAGAAGATGATTTTTTGAAAGATTATAAAAATAATGCGGTTAAATTTTATCCTAGTAAAGATATTAAAAATTGCACCATGAAAGTTGAGAATTTTAAACCTTTTACAAGTTTCGAATTGAAAGATTTAGGAAAATTTAGTGTTTTTGGTATGGGGTATCATTTGGCCATTGATGCTTCTTTGGCGATTTTAGCAGCTCTAAATTTTTTAGATATAGAGACTATAAGAACTAGGTTAAAAAACTATCAAGGCATTAAAAAAAGATTTGATATTTTACACGCAGATGAGAGTTTGGCTTTAATTGATGATTATGGTCATCATCCAACAGAGATCAAAGCAACTTTAAAGGCTGCTAAAGAGTATGCCAAGCTAAGCGGTTATCCTAAGATTACGGCTATTTTTGAACCACACCGTTATACACGTTTGTTAGCAAATTTGCAAGAATTTATCCAAGCTTTTGATGGAGTAGATGAGCTTGTAATTTTGCCTATTTATGCAGCTGGAGAAGAAAAAGTTGAAATTGATTTAAAACAATATTTCCCAAATGCTTTATTTGTAGAAGATATCAAAAGAGAAGGTAAATTTTTAGTAAGCGATAAAGGAAGAGTTTTTGATAAAGGACTTATTATAGGATTTGGGGCAGGAGATATTAGCAATAAACTAAGGCAAAATAATGAGTAGAATTTTATTTTACATTCTTGTTATTTTTATTTTAGCTTTAATAGTTTATTTTCTACGTGAAAAATTGGGAAATAAAACAAAGCCTTTTTTTGGTTTTTTACTTGTATTTTTTATCGCTTTATCTGTATTTTTTGAATTTAAAAATACTCAAAAAAGTTATTTAAGAAATGATATTATCGTGGCCTTTAATCAAGGTAAAAATATCTTATGTAAAGATATCAATGTTTCTAACACTTATTTTAATTATGAATTTGGCACAGAAAGCTTTATTTCAAAAGATAATAATGAAAGTTTAAAGTCTTTGATTATAGATATCAAAGATTGCAGGTTAAACGATGAATGATTTAAAAGATGAATTAGTTTCAAAACTTGATCTTAATAATTATTTAACTGAATTAAAAGCACTTTTTTCAAGAGATAAGGATATATTTTTGCAAGGGGATTCTCACCTTCATTTTAAACGAATTTGTGAGCTTTGCGAAGTAGAATTTCCTACTATACCGGCATTAATTAACCTAGATAAAGCTTTGACGCATTTAAGCAAACAAGGAATTTTACATTTAGAAGAAATTTATGAATTTGTTAAAATTTTTCTTTATTTTGATAAAGTAAAAAAAATAAATTTTGGATCCAATCTAAACTCTTGGCTTGAAAAAATCGAATTTCCAAATGGAATTTTAGAGCTTTGCGAAAAATTTGATGATAAGGGTGAGTTAAAAGAAAGCCTAGATGAAAGATTGATTAATCTTAATACAGCATTTAAAATGAAAAATGAAGCTATACAAGCTGAATTTAAAAAACACTGCTATAGCAAATCCTTAACTCCTTATCTTATAGATACGCAAATTCATCTTATTAATAATTTAGAATCTTTACTTGTTAGAGGAGGTTTTAATCACGCCATAAAAGCAAAGATTATAGGGAGAAGCACCGGAGGTGGTTTTTATATCGTTCCTGAAAGTGTTGAAAAATTGCAAAATGATTTAGAAAAATTGCAAAATCAAAAAGAAGAAATTTATTATGAGTATGCTAAAAATTTTTCCACTTTTCTAGCTAAAAATTTATTGTTTTTAAAATTTATCAATAGTGCTTTTGATCTGTTTGATCATTATAGTGCTAGGGTTTTGATGGCTAAAAAGAAGGATTATGAATTTGTTTTATGCGAGAATTCAGATGAGATTGTTTTAAAAAATTTTGCTCATCCGGCTTTAAAAAATCCTAAAAGCGTTTCACTTGAATTTAAAAAGCAAGTTTTAATCATCACTGGGGTAAATGCTGGTGGAAAATCGATGCTTTTAAAAAGCATTTTAAGTGCTTGTTTTTTAGCCAAGCATCTTTTACCGATGCACATTAAAGCTGATGAAAGTAAAATAGGAGCTTTTAAAGAATTTGATGCGATCATTGAAGATCCTCAAAATGTAAAAAATGATATTTCTACTTTTGCTGGAAGAATGCTTCACTTTTCTAAGCTTTTTACAAAGAAAAATTTACTTTTAGGTATAGATGAAATAGAGCTTGGAACGGATTTTGAAGAAGCGGCTTGCTTGTATAGCACTTTGATCTCTCATTTAATTTTTAATAAATTAAAAATTATCATCACCACGCACCATAAACGCCTTGCTATGCTTTTAGCTGAAAATGAACAAGTTGAATTGATAGCGGCTTTATATGATGAGGAATTTTCAAGACCAAAATACGAGTTTTTAAAAGGCACCATAGGAAAATCTTATGCTTTTGAAACGGCTTTGCGTTATCAAATTCCGCCAAATTTAGTTAAAAAAGCCAAAGAACTTTATGGAGAAGATAAGCAAAATTTAGAAGAAATGGTGAGTAAAAATATCAATCTTGAGCTTGATTTAAAGCTAAAATTAAATGAAGTGGATAAAAAAGAACAAAAGATTGATGAAATCTTACTTTCTTTAAAAGATCAAAAAGAAAAAAATGAAAATGAATTTCGTCAAAAACTTAGAGATTTAGAACTTAAATTTTATCAAGCCATAGAAGAAGCTAAAAAAACCATACGTTTAAAAGACACTAAGGAAAAACAAAGAAGTTTAAACAAGGCCAATGAGCTTAAGAAAAATATCGTTTTGCCGAGTATGGAGCAAAATGAAGAGTTAAGGGTTGGGGATTTTGTAAAATATGAAAAGATTAAAGGTAAAATTGTAGGCATTTCTAAAAATGATGCTTTAGTGGAAAGTGAAGGGATAAAACTTCGTGTGCCCTTAAAACTTCTTAAAAAAAGCGGTGCCATCCCTAAACCTAGCCCAAAAACAAGTATAAATATTACAAAACCTAGTAATTTGGGCGTGAGTTTGGATTTGCACGGGCTTAGAAGCGATGAAGCGATTTCAAGGCTAGATAAATTCATTTCAGATGCTTTGATAGCTGGTTTTGATGAGGTGATTGTTTATCATGGTATAGGCACAGGAAAACTCGCTTTTGCAGTAAGAGAGTTTTTAAAAACTCACAAAAGCGTAAAAAGCTTTAGTGATGCTCCGATCAATCAAGGCGGCTTTGGCGCTAAGGTTGTAAGATTATAATTATCGGTAAAATATTTCTAAGAAAAAGAAAAAATCTTGCAAAAATATTTATTTTCTTAAAGTATTTTGTGCTAGACTTTGAAAAATTCAAGGTTTAGTGATGAAAAATGTAATGATATTAAGCGGAGCGGGTTTATCCGCTCCAAGCGGACTTAAAACTTTTAGAGACAATGATGGGCTGTGGGAAGAATACGATGTGATGGAGATTTGCTCCGCGACAGGTTTTAGGAAAAATCCTAAAAAAGTGCTTGATTTTTACGATGAAAGAAGAGAACAGCTTAAAAACGTAGAGCCAAATCACGCCCATAAAAAAATAGCAGAACTTAAGCAAAAATGGGGTAAAAATCTTTTCGTTATCACACAAAATGTCGATGATTTGCTCGAGCGTGCAACGTGTAAAGATGTGATCCATTTGCATGGCTTTTTACCTGAACTTCGTTGTCTAAAATGCGGTGAAATTTTTAGCATAGGCTATGAAAAAATGGCAGGTAAAATTTGCCCAAAATGCAAAAGTGAAAATTTAAGACACAATATTGTGATGTTTGAAGAGGCGGCGCCTATGTATGCCACTCTTTATTCTTTACTTGAGCAAACTTCGCTTTTTATTAGCATAGGCACAAGTGGAGCGGTTTTACCAGTGGGGCAATACGCTAGTATGTGTGAAAAAAGTATTTTAAATATTTACGATAAAGATGAGGATTTGGAAAAATATTTTGATAAAATTTACATTGAAGATGTAGTAAGTGCGATTGATAAAATTGCATTAGATATTGAAAAATTTATGGAGAGTTAATGTTTGATTCTTTGTTAAATGGCTTAGCTTTAGGTTTTGGAGTCAGTGTTCCTTTTGGCCCTGTAAATATTTTGGTTTTAGCTTATGCTTTAAGATCTTTTAAAAATTCATTAGCAGTTGGTTTTGGAGCTTTTAGCGTCGATATGCTTTATCTTTTTTTACTTCAATTTGGACTTTTGAGTTTTTTAAATAATGATATTTTTAAATATATCTTAGCTATTTTTGGTTTTTGTTTCTTAAGCTATATGGCTTTTTTGATGGTTAGAAAAAAAAGCGAGGCTTTAGATGTGCAAAATCAAGAATTTAAAGAAAGTCTTTTAAAAAGCTATATCAAAGGGTGTTTTTTAAATGGTTCTAATCCTTTCGTTATAGGTTTTTGGCTAAGTACCGCAGGCATGATCGTCGGCGATATACATCCTTATGTTATGACTTTAGGACTTATTGTTTCTATTATTGCTTGGGTTTTTGCGTTGTCTTTTTTTGTTGCAAGATATAAGCATTTTTTTAATGCAAAAGTTGTTAAAATCGTTAATATCGTTTCGGCTTTAATCATAGAATATTTTGCTATTAGTTTATTATATAGAACTTTTATAGGATAAAAAATGAATGCCAAGGAATTTTTAATCGAGCTTTTAAAATTTAAATCTATAACGCCAAAAGATGATGGAATTTTAAATTTTATTGCCTTAGAACTTAGCGATTTTGAAGCTTTTTTTGTAGAAAAAGAAGGTGTAAAAAATTTATTATTGACAAAAAAATTTCAAGATGAAGGGGAACACTTAGCATTTTGTGGCCATATAGATGTTGTTCCTGCTGGCGAGGGTTGGCAAAGTGATCCCTTTAAGCCTGTTGAAAAAGAAGGGTTTATCTATGCAAGGGGTGCACAAGATATGAAAAGCGGCGTGGCTGCTTTTATCGATGCTGTTAAAAATGTAAATTTTAAAGGCTCTAGACTTTCTTTAATGTTAACAAGTGATGAAGAAGGGGAAGCAAAATACGGAACTTTAGAGCTTCTTAAATTTATGCAAGAAAAAAATATTTTACCCGATTTTGCCATAGTAGGAGAGCCAACTTGTGATAAGTTTTTAGGAGATAGTATTAAAATAGGACGTAGGGGCTCGATCAATGGCAAAATTCTCATACGCGGAAAACAAGGACACGCAGCTTACCCTGAAAAGTGTATCAATCCTATCCATGATTTTGCGCATGCTTTGAAATTTTTAGCGGGTTTTGATCTTGATCCTGGTAGTGCTGATTTTAGTCCGTCTAAATTAGTGATTACTGATATTAGAGCGGGGCTGGAAGTATGCAATGTTACGCCTAATGACTTAAAATTAATGTTTAATGTTAGAAATTCTCCTGATACGACTTTAGATGATGTGAAAAATTATATAGAAAAAGTTTGCCATGGTTTAAATTATGAATTAGAAATCAAGCAAAACTCAAAACCTTTTTTAACACATCACGATAATAAAGTGGTGCAAAAATTAAATGAGAGTATCCAAAAGATCATAAAACGCGTCCCTAGTTTCAATACCAAAGGCGGCACAAGTGATGCGAGATTTTTAGCAGAATTTGGCATCGGTGTGTGTGAATTTGGGGTTTGTAACGATAGAATTCACGCTATCGATGAAAGGGTAAGCGTGGAAGATTTTGAAAAACTTTGTGAAATTTATAAAGATTTTATAGAAAATTTTTAGAGGTTAGTAATGATTGAAGAAATTTTAAAAGATACTGCTTATAAACTAGATTTATTTTCTAAAGAAGCTATTGAAAAATTAGAAAAAG
The DNA here is from genome assembly GCF_005406205.1 of Campylobacter estrildidarum. GTDB lineage: Bacteria > Campylobacterota > Campylobacteria > Campylobacterales > Campylobacteraceae > Campylobacter_D > Campylobacter_D estrildidarum. Next base: position 25,570 of record NZ_NXLZ01000002.1, on the reverse strand, counting down.
CAATTTTTACAAAAGAAATAAAAAATGGAAAAAATTATTATGTCCAATGTCTCATTAGAAATAAAGATATCAAGCTAACTCCGGAAGAAATAGTACGTCAGCTTTACATTGACAAACTTTTAAATGAATACGATTATCCTAAAGATAGAATTAAGGTTGAATTTGGCGTGCATTTTGGTAGAGAGATTAAAAGAGCTGATATTGTGGTAATGGATAAAATTCAAATTACAACCCCTTATATCATCGTAGAAGTAAAAAAACCAAAACTAAAAGATGGCAAAGAACAGCTTAAAAGTTATTGTAATGCTACGGGTGCAACCATGGCTGTATGGTGTAATGGCAAGGAAATTAGTTATTATCACAGAAAAGATCCAAATTATTTTGAATCGATTCCAAATATCCCCAAATCAAATCAGACTTTGCCTGAAATTTTAAGAGTAGATTTTACTTTTAAAGATTTAATCGAAAAAGATATTTTAAAACAGCAAACAAGAAGCTTAAAAAGTTTAGTTTTAGAGCTGGAAGAAGAAGTTTTTGCAAATGCAGGAGTGGATGTATTTGAAGAATGTTTTAAGCTAATCTTTATAAAGCTTTATGATGAGCTTGAAGGGGCTAGAGATAAAACAAAGAATTTAGAATTTAGAAAATATGGGGAATCAGATTCCGAGCTTAAACAAAAAATTGAAATTCTTTTTGATAAAGCGAAAAAAAAGTGGCAGGGAATATTTAGCACTGATGAAAAAATCAAACTTTCTCCATCTCATTTGGTTATATGCATATCATTGTTGCAAGATGTAAAATTATTTAATTCCAATCTAGAAGTCATTGATGATGCTTTTGAATATCTGGTTAATAAATCTTCCAAAGGAGAAAAAGGGCAGTATTTTACTCCGCGTTATGTAATCGATATGTGCGTAAAAATGTTAAATCCTAAAAAAGATGAAAGTATGATAGATACGGCAAGCGGAAGTTGTGGCTTTCCTATACATACTTGTTTTTATGTGTGGCGTTCAATTTATAAAGAAAGAGGTATAGAGGCTAGTCATTTATTTACAGCTGAAGAAAAAATACCAGAATGTCAAGATTATGTAAAAGAAAAAGTATTTGGTATAGATTTTGATGAAAAAAGCGTGCGTGTGTCTAAAATGCTCAATCTTATCGCAGGTGATGGACATACCAATGTTTTATATCTTAATTCTATCGATTTTGAAAGATGGAATGAATGGGTAAAAGAAGATGAGGATTGGCTAAGTGTGTATTTTGAAGGCTTTAATCGTTTGAAAAATTTAAGAGCTACAAAAAATCAAAATAGGGATTTTGATTTTGATATTTTAATGGCAAATCCTCCTTTTGCTGGCGATATAAAAGAAAGTAGGATTCTTGCTAGATATGAGTTATGCAAAAAAGAAAATGGCAAAATCCAAACTAAAATGGGAAGAGATATTTTATTTATCGAAAGAAATTTAGATATGTTAAAGCCAGGTGGTAGAATGGCCATAGTGCTTCCACAAGGACGTTTTAATAATTCAAGCGATAAATTTATAAGAGAATTTATAGCACAAAAAGCTAGAATTTTAGCCGTTATTGGACTTCATGGTAATGTTTTCAAGCCTCATACTGGAACAAAAACAAGTGTTTTAATCTTGCAAAAATGGGATGAGAAATTATGCCCAAAGGTTGAAGATTATAATATTTTCTTTGCTACAATGAATGAACCTAGCAAAGATAACTCAGGAGAGAAAATCTATTATCCACTTTTGGATTCTCATGATCATTTAGTTGTAAAACATGATTTATTTCATCCGCATTTAGAAGGCGATGAGCCGATAAAACAAAAGAATGAAAGCGAAGAAGAATTTGATAAAAGAATGCAAAAATATAAAGACAATTTAGAAAAATACAAAGATTTGCAAAAAGACGGGATAGCTGAAGCTTTTATCGAATTTGCAAAGAGTGAAAATTTGAGTTTTTGGAGATAAAAAAGAATTTAGAGTAGCCTCTCATTTAAGAGTACCCCGTAGCCGTCGACGGGTTAGCCCTCTAAACTGATGTTATTATAGCAGATAAAAAATAAATTTGTAATTAGGAGTGAAAATGGATTTTTCTTTGCAAAGTTTTGAATATGAAAAAATTAAAATTTTGTTTTCCAAATTCCCAAATTTATTAAATGAAGATTTTGAAGCTCGCATGAAAAAAGCAATTGGTGTATTGCATTTTGATTATTTATGGGGTGCTTGCAAGGAGGCAGAAAAAATTTTACCCAAATGCAAACAAAATAATTTATTTGATTTGATTATGAAATTATACACCAAAAAAAGAAAAACTCATCAAGCTAATTTTTTACTTTTGCATTGTTTTGAAAATGCATTGCGTAGCACATTGTGTGTTAAAATTGCAAATTTATATAATACAAGCAATGATGATTCTTGGTTTAAAGCCATAAACTCAAACTCAAATGGACTCAATAATATTTTAAAACTTTTCAACAAGAGAAAAAAACACTTAGGCGGTAAAGAGGCACAAAATTCTTGGGAAGTTTTTGATTGCTTTTATCTTGTGGATTTAGAAGATATTATCAGTTTTCATTGGGGTGAATTTGCGCCCATTTTTAAAAATGAAAAAAGATATAAAGGACAAGATTTGCCAAGTTATGGCACAAAGGATCATTTATTAACTAAACTTAGTCAAATCAGAAAAGCAAGAAATGAGATCTTTCACAATAAACCTACAAAGATAAAATTTCGTAAAGATTTAGAAATTTTGCTTTTGCGTTTAGAATACAATTTAGAAGATGCTATTGAGATTGGCGATATTAAAGAATCTATCGACTTAAGATATAATTACAAGGATGTTGGATGAGTTTAAATCAAAATTTACAGGAAAAATATCCGCATTTAGAGCTTAGTGTATTAAAACTTAGTGAAGTGAAAAAAGATAATGAAAGCTTTAGAATAGATAGTGAATTTTTTAAAAAAGAGTATTTAGAGAACGAAAAAATATTGAAAAAGATATCTTGTGCTTCTGTATATTTAAAAGACTTTATTATAGAAATATCAGGCGGTGCTACTCCGTTTGGTGCAATTTATTTGGAGAGCGGAATACCTTTTTTAAGGGTTCAAAATATTATGCAAAATTACTTTAATTTGACAGATGTTGTTTATATTTCAGAAGAAGATGATAAGGCTTTAAAAAGAAGTCGCTTAAAATTAAATGATGTTTTGCTAACAATAACGGGATCTTATGGAAAATCAGCCGTTGTTGAGAATAACTTAGTAGGAGCAAATATCAATCAACATTCGGTCAGAATTCAAATTAAAAATATTAATCCATATTATCTTTCTACATTTTTAAATTCTAAATTTGGGAAATTACAGGCGGATAAAAAAATTTTAGGGGTAACGAGACCAGCCTTAGATTATCCATCAATTAAAAATTTTCTTATTCCTATTCTTCCTATGTCTTTTCAGCAAGAAATTGAAAAGATGGTGAAAGATTCTCACAAGGCTTTAGAGGAAAGCAAGGCTTTATACAAAAAGGCTGAAGAAACTTTGTATTTGGAATTAGGCCTTGATCCGCTTGATCCACTAAAAAGCATTGAAGCAAAAAATCAAAAAAACTTAAATATCTCTATTTGTTCATTAAAAGAATCTTTTTTAAAAACAGGACGTTTAGATAGCGAATATTATCAAGAAAAATATGAAGAAAATAATGAGATAATAAAGTCAGTAAATTATGGCATTTTAAATGAATTTGTATCAATAAAAAAATCCATAGAACCTGGAAGTGAATTTTACAAAGATACAGGAACTCCATTTGTTAGAGTTTCAAATTTAAGCGAAAATGGATTAAGCGAAAGTGATATTTTTTTAGATGAAAAAGATTTTTGTTCGCAATATTTAAAATCTTTATATCCTAAGAAAGATACTATTTTGTTTAGTAAAGATGGAAGCGTCGGCATTGCATATTGTGTAAAAGAAGATAAGGAAATCATTACCAGTGGTGCCATTTTACATTTACATATAAAGGATAAAAAGAAAATTTTACCAGAATACCTAACATTATTTTTAAATTCTATTTTTGTAAAATTACAAGCTGAAAGAGATTGTGGTGGTTCTATTATATCACATTGGAGAGTAGATGATATAAAAAATATTTTAATTGCCGTCCTTGATTTTAAAATTCAAGAAAAAATTTCAAAATATATCGAAGAAAGTTTTTCTTTAAGGAAAAAATCTAAAGAATTATTAGATAATGCTAAAATAAAAGTAGAGCAAGAAATAGAGAATTTAAGGAATTAAATGATTATCAATGGTGAAAAACTTGATTTAAAAGAATTAAAATTGATGGATTTTTTAAAAGAAAAGGGTTATAAAATCGAACTCATCGCCTTAGAATTAAACGGAGAAATTATCCCAAAGGATCGTTTTGAAAGTTTGATTTTAAAAGAAAACGACAAAGCTGAGATTGTAAGCTTTGTAGGGGGTGGTTGATGAAGATAAAATTCAATGGCAAAGATCTTGAAAGTTCTTTTAAAAGCACTTCGGAATTTTTTAAAAGCGTGAGTAAAAATGAAAATGATGTTTGGATAGTCAATGGCTTTGCGACAAAAGAGGATCTAAATTTAAATGAAAATGATGAGCTTTTTTGTATACAAAAAAATACTTTGCCTCCAAAAGATGCTCTTGATGCGATGATGAGAGCAAGACACACTCCAAAACTTCACGATAAGTTAAAAAATTCAAGCGTTGCGGTGTGTGGCTTAGGTGGCCTTGGCTCTCACATAGCCATCATGTTAGCAAGAAGTGGAATAGGAGCTTTAAAACTCATTGATTTTGATGTGGTAGAGCCTAGCAATCTTAACCGTCAAGCTTATCGTGTGTGTGATTTGGGTAAATTTAAAACCGAGGCTTTAAGAGAGCAAATCAAAGAAATCAATCCTTACACGCAGGTTGAAATCGAAACTTTAAAGATAGATGAGCAAAATTTGGCAGATTTGTTTAAAAGTATAGATATAGTTTGTGAAGCCTTTGATACGCCTTTGGCAAAAGCTATGATCGCACAAAATTTTCATAAGTTTTATCCTGATATAACTTTAATCTGTGCTTCAGGACTTGCAGGTTATGGCGATAGCAATAGCATACAAACGAGAAAAATTGCAAAAAATTTCTATGTTTGTGGGGATTTAGTCAATGCAGCACAAGTGGGAAATGGACTGATGGCGCCACGAGTTAATATTTGTGCGGGACATCAAGCCAATTTGGTTTTAGAACTTTTGGCTAGCAAGGAGTAAAAAATGGATGATAAATTAAAAATTGGAAAATATGAATTTAACTCACGTTTTATTTTAGGATCGGGTAAATTTTCACTTGAGTTGATCAAATCAGCCATCGAAGAAGCAGGAGCACAGATCATCACTCTAGCCTTGCGTCGTGCTTATACAGGAGAGGTTGAAAATATCTTAGATTATATTCCAAAAAATATCACTCTTTTACCTAACACTTCAGGGGCAAGAAATGCCCAAGAAGCTTTACGTATAGCAAGACTTTCAAGGGAGCTTGGGTGCGGAGAGCTTATAAAGATCGAAGTGATTAGTGATAGTAAGTATTTGTTACCGGATAATTACGAAACGATCAAAGCTTGCGAACTTTTAGCAAAAGATGGTTTCACGCCTTTGCCTTATATGTATGCCGATCTTTACGCGGCTAGAGCGATGAGAGATGCTGGAGCGGCGGCCATTATGCCTTTGGCCGCACCTATAGGCAGCAATAAAGGTTTGTGTGCTAAAGAATTTATACAAATTTTACTCAATGAAATCGATCTTCCTATTATCGTAGATGCGGGTATTGGTAGTCCGTCTCAAGCTTGTGAAGCGATGCAAATGGGAGTGAGTGCGGTTATGGCAAATACAGCTATAGCTGAAGCAAAAAATATCGCTTTAATGGCTAAGGCTTTTTCTTTAGCGATAGAAGCAGGAAGAGCAGGTTATTTAGCTGGTTTAGCAAGTGTGAGTGAAGCAAAAGCTAGCTCTCCTTTAACAGGATTTTTAAGGGACTAGTTATGCAAGATTTTATGCAATATTTGCCTCACATGCAAGAAATAAAAAGTGATATTTTAGATAAAGTTTTGTTTGAAATTCAAGATTATGATGAGGCTAAATTTAGCGCTAAAGATGTTGAAGAAGCTTTAAATTCTACGCATTTAAGCATAGAAAATTTAAAAGCTTTACTTTCAAGTGCGGCTGAAGAATTTATCGAAGAATTGGCTTTTAAATCATCAAAGATAAAATTAAAATATTTTGGAAATTCCATATCGCTTTTTACTCCGCTTTATTTGTCAAATTATTGTAATTCTAAGTGTGTATATTGCGGTTTTCAAAAGGGTAATAAAATCGCAAGAGCAAAGCTTAATGAAGATGAAATTCATCAAGAAATGAAAGCGATTGCAAAAACAGGTTTGCAAGAAATCTTAATGCTAACAGGCGAAGGAAGAGAATTTGCAAATGTAGAATACATTGCAAAAGCTTGTGCTATCGCAAAAGAGTATTTTAAAGTTATAGGGGTTGAAATTTATCCTATGAATGAAGATGAATATAAGATCTTGCATGAAAATGGCTGTGATTATGTGACTATTTTTCAAGAAACTTATAATCCTTTAAAATATTCTAAAATTCATCTTGGCGGTGAAAAACGCATTTTTCCTTATCGTTTTAACGCCCAAGAAAGAGCTTTAAAAGCGGGTATGAGAGGGGTTGCTTTTGCTGCACTTTTGGGCATAGATGATTTTAGAAAAGATGCTTTAGCTACGGCTTTACACGCGTATTTTTTACAGCAAAAATATCCTCATGCTGAAATTTCTCTTTCTGTGCCGCGTTTAAGGCCTATCATTAACAATGCTAAGATTCATCCTAAAGATGTGAGCGAAAAGCGTCTTTTGCAAGTGCTTTGTGCGTATAGACTTTTTTTACCTTTTGCAGGAATTACCATATCAAGCCGTGAGAGAATAGGTTTTAGAGATGAGGTGATTAAGCTTGGAGCGACTAAAATGAGTGCAGGGGTTAGTGTAGGGATTGGTGAACATAGCGGTGAAAAAAAAGGCGATGATCAGTTTGAAATTTCAGACGAAAGAAGCGTAGAAGAAATTTTAACTATGCTTAAAAATGCAAATTTGCAAGCTGTGATGAGTGATAGCATCTATGTGGGATAAAAAGATCATTGCTATAAGCGATAGAAAAATCGTTGAAGGGAATTTTTTAACTCAAGTTGAGAAAATTGCTAAATCAGGTGTAGATGCTTTTGTGCTTAGGGAAAAAGATTTGAGTGAGTTTGAGTATTATGATTTAGCAAAAGAGGTTTTGCAAATTTGTTCTAAGCAAAAAGTTACTTGTATTTTGCATTTTTTTGATACACAATGCTTGAAACTAGGCCATAAATATTTTCATGCACCACTCGATCTCTTAAGAAAGGAACCTAGATTGGCTCGGTATTTTCATTTACTTGGAACCTCTATCCATAGCAAAGAAGAACTTTTAGAAGCTATGAATTACAAGGTTAATTACGCCTTTGCTGGACATATTTTTGAGAGTTCTTGTAAGAAAGATTTAGAGCCTAGAGGGATTGAGTTTTTAAATTCTTTACTCTCTTTTAGCAAAATTCCACTTTATGCTATAGGGGGGATTAGTTTAGACAATATTGAAAAGCTTAAAAATTTAAATATAGCTGGAGTTTGTATGAGAGAAGCTTTAATGTGCGAGAAAAAATTAAAAGTTTATTTAAATGAATGTAGAAAAAAATGTGAATAAGGTTAATTTAGTGTTTTATAAATTTCTAAGAAGCTAATAGATAAAATGTTTTTATCGGATTTTGAAAATTAGGGATTTTATGCTTTCTTTTAAAAAAATTTTTTGGCTTAATGTTTTTATTGTTATCATTATAGCTTTTAATCTTAGAGCTCCTATTACCGCTATAGGACCAATGGTTGATACTATCAAAAATGAATACGGTTTAAATTCCACCCTTGTGGGAATTTTGACAAGCTTGCCTTTGATGGCTTTTGGAAGTATTTCTTTTATTGTGGGTTATTTTTCTCCTATTCGTGCAGTGATCGTAGGAATTTTTTTAATCTTTATCGGAGAACTTTTACGTTCTTATGTTGGGGTTTATGGTTTATTTATAGGAATGCTTGCAATAGGTTGTGGGATAGCAATTGCTAATGTGGTTTTGCCAAGTTTTATTAAAGAAAAATTTCCTAAACAAATGACAAGTATTATGGGAGTATATAGCTTGATTTTAAGTGTTTCTTCTATAGTAGGCATTGCTTTAGCTACACCCTTACTTCATATTTTTGATTTAGCTACCGCGATGGCATTTTGGATACTATTTGCTTTTATAGCTTTAGCAGTTTATTTTCCTCAAGTAAAAAATGGAAGGTTTTTTCGGACTAAAAAATTAACTTCTAAGCAAGTGAATATCTTTAAACATCCTACTACATGGAAGATCACTCTTTTTATGGGTTTTCAAAGTTTTTTGGCTTATTCTTTATTTTTTTGGTATGTTCAAATTGTTATGGAAAAAGGCTTTAGTAAAGATTTTGCTACTGATATGATTTTATTAGGACAATTAATCGCTATGCCAGTTTCACTTTTTGGCCCTTTACTTTTAGGAAAATTAAAAAAGAATTATCATACTCCTTATATAGCGACTTTGTGTTCTTTGTATGCGATATCTTTTGGTATTTTATTTTTTTGTAATAATCAATTAATGATTATTTTAGGTGCTTGTATTATGGGTTTTCCTTGGGGTGGGGTTTTTGGCATAGTTTTACTTTTTATAGCTCAAAAAAGCTACAATGCACAAATAGCAGCAAGGCTTTCTGCTTTTGCGCAAGGGTTTGGATATTTAATCGCTGCACAAGGACAATGGATTATAGGTCTTTTACATGATAAATTTGAAAATTTTTCAAGTTCCATTTGTATGCTTTTTGTGGTTGGAATTATAGTTAATATTGTTGGATATTTATCTTATAAAAGTCAAGTTATCAAATAAGCTTGAGTATTTTTTCAAGTAAAATATCCGATCCATTTTTTTGGCTTATATTTTGTAATCTTGTAGAAATATCTTCTAAATTTATTTGCAGAATAGTTTGTAAAATTTCATCTATATCGGTATTGTTTTGCGTGAAAATTTTACATAAATCTTGCTCTTGTAAAAATTTAGCGTTAAAATATTGGTGATTTTTTGCAGCATAGGGATAAGGGATAAAGATCGCAGGTAAAGTATTAGCACAAAGTTCAAAAAGTGTGCTTGCACCTGCTCTTGAGATGGCTAAATCCGCTATGCTCATTTTTTGTTCCAAGTTAGGACTAAAGTCAAATATATCAGCCTCTATATTTAAATTTTTATAAATTTGTTTGTATTTTTCTAGATCATTTTTTCCGCATTGATGGATTATATTGATATTTTTTTCTTTTAATCTTGGAGCTAAATTTATAGCTAGCTCGTTAATAAAACTAGCTCCTTGAGAACCTCCTAGAAAAATAATATTTTTTAATTCTTTGCGAATTCTTGCGTGATCAAAAAATTTATCTGCCACCGGATAGGGTGTAATTTCTTCTTCAAAAGCACTAAAAAATTTTTTACAAAATGGTTTTAAAAGTTTATTTAAAGAGCCACTTTTTGAATTTTGTTCGTGTATAAATAAAGGTATATTAGAAAATAAAGCTCCAAATGAGGCTGGAGCTGCACTATAACCACCTACACTAATAACTGCTTTTACTTTATAATTCTTAAAAATTTGTTTGCATTCTTTGGAAAGTTTTAAAATATGTAAAAAAGAATTGATTTTATTGAATTTGCTTTGATTGACAACTCCGCGAGAGCTTAGAAAAAATTTATCCTTAAAACGTGTTTCTTTTTCAAACCATGCCATATCTTGCCCATTTTGACTCCCTATGTAAATACAAGCTACATTTTTTCTTTGCGCACTTTCCAATAAACATCTTACTATGGCTAGATGCCCGCCTGTGCCACCTCCAGTTAAAACGATCATAATTTAACCTTTTTAGAAATCATCAATACATATCCTATACCTATACAAATTGCCCACATAGAACTTCCACCATAACTTAAAAGTGGAACCGCAACTCCTTTAAGCGGAGTAAGAGAAATGATGCCAAAGGCATTCATAAAAAATGAAAAAAGCAAAAGTAAAGCAATACCAGAGCAAAAGATAAAATGCTCTTTTTTATCGCAGCGTCCTGCTATTCTAAAAATTCTTAAAATCATCCAAAGATAAATAAAACAAATAATTCCAAGTCCAAAAAGTCCTATTTCTTCTGTGATACCAGAGAGAATAAAATCCGTATGTACTTCACTTAAAAATCCCAATTTAAAAGTTCCAAGACCTAATCCTTCTCCAAATATCCCTCCATGTGCTATTGCATTTAAAGAGTGTGAAATTTGATAAGGCTCTGTATTAGTACTTACTCTTAGTGCATTTGCCATCCAATCAGGTAACATAGGTAAAAAAGCATCTTGTATATTTCCCCACCAAGAAGCTATTCTTTGGATACGTCTTTGGTTGCTAAAAATAACCATTATACCAACCATCATAATGATTAAAATTCCGAAAGCAAAAAGTCTTTTACTAGCTCCTGCAAAAAAAGCCAAAGCTAAAATCAAAAAGAAAGAAATAACGCTTTGCCCTAAATCGTTTTGAGTGGTATAAATATATCCTATAACTATAGTTGCAACGATACAATAAGGTAAGAGGATCAAAATTTCATGCTTGATAGCTTTTTTGCTATCATCAATACGTCTTGTATAACTCCAAGCTAAAAAATAAATAAGCCCTATTTTAAAGAATTCAACTGGAGATATAGAAAGAGGCCCTAAACGAATCCATCTTTTAGCACCTCCACTTGCTGTTGCTAGAGCTGAAGGTAAAAAAGGCAAGATAATAATGAAAATAAAAGAAATAATAAGTATTGCTAGAATAATTCTTTCAGAATTTTTATTATCAGGATCGAGTCTTGAAATAAAAAACATAATCAAAATTCCACTAATTCCAAAAAAAAGTTGACGTGCAAAAAAATGAAATTCACTATAATTAAAAAAAAGAACGGTAAAAACCGTAAGAGAATAGGAAAAAACTATTCCTATAGTGATGAGTATACAACTTAAATAAAATAATTTTTTATCAGCAACCATATAAAATTTACTTTTCTTTCAAGACAAAATTTATAAGAACTTATTATAACTAAAATAAATTAATTTTTTTGCTAAGTTTTTATAAGGATAATTTGATAGAATTGTTACAATATTTCTAAGGATATATCGTGGTAAAAATTCATAAAATTCTTATAGCAAATCGTGCTGAAATAGCAGTTAGGATTATCCGTGCTTGTAGGGATTTACATATTAAAAGTGTTGCAATTTATACGAAGCCAGATTGTGAATGTTTGCATGTAAAAATTGCTGATGAAGCTTATCAAATAGGTAGCGATGCGATAAAAGGTTATTTAGATATAGAAAAAATCATAAGTACGGCTAAGGCTTGCGGTGCTGATGCTATCCATCCAGGTTATGGATTTTTAAGTGAAAATTATGAATTTGCTAAGGCTTGCGAAGAGGCAAATATTATTTTTATAGGTCCAAAATCCGAAGTGATTTATAAAATGGGTAATAAAAATATTGCGCGTAAATTGATGGCGCAAAATGGGATTCCTATTGTTCCAGGTACTGAAAAATTAAATTCTTATAGTATGGATGAGATTAAAATCATAGCAGAGAAAATCGGTTATCCTGTGATTTTAAAAGCTTCAGGTGGCGGAGGAGGACGCGGAATTCGCGTTGTTTATAAACAAGAAGAGCTTGAAAATGCTTTTGATTCTTGCAAAAGAGAAGCACTGACTTATTTTAAAAATGATGAAGTGTTTATGGAAAAATTTGTCATAAACCCTCGCCATATAGAATTTCAAATTTTAGGTGATAATTATGGTAATCTTATACACCTTTGTGAAAGAGATTGCTCGATACAAAGAAGACATCAAAAAGTTATTGAAATCGCTCCTTGTCCTAGTATTTCTGATAATCTTAGAAAAACTATGGGAGTTACGGCGGTTGCGGCTGCTAAAGCGGTAGGTTATACCAATGCAGGAACGATAGAGTTTTTGCTTGATGATTATAACCATTTTTATTTTATGGAAATGAACACAAGAATTCAAGTTGAACATCCTATCACTGAAGAAATTACAGGAGTTGATCTTATCGTACGTCAAATTCGCATTGCTGCAGGAGAAATTTTAGATATAGAGCAAAGCGATATTAAACCTAGAGGTTTTGCTATAGAGGCTAGAATCACAGCTGAAAATGTATGGAAAAATTTTACTCCAAGTGTGGGTAAAATCAATGAATATTATCCTGCACTCGGACCTTCTGTAAGGGTGGATAGTCATATTTATAAGGATTATACCATACCTCCTTATTATGATTCTATGCTTGCCAAATTAATCGTTAGGGCAACGAGTTATGATTTAGCAGTTAATAAACTTGAAAGAGCTTTAAAGGAATTTACTTTAGATATTAGAACAACAATTCCTTTTTTAATTGCTATTGCAAAAACGAGAGAATTTAGAAGAGGGTATTTTGATACTTCTTTTATAGAAACTCATTTGCAAGAATTATTAGAAAACACACAAGATTGCCATCAAGAAAATAAAGAAGAGGTAATAGCGGTCATTGCAGCAGCTCTTCAAAAAATCAAAAAAGGAAAATAATGGATTTTTTAGATAGTTTAAAAAATATTAAAAAAGAAATGCAGGCTAATTCTCATAAAGCGAGTAAAAAAACAAGCAAAGATAATACAAGTGCGAATAGGTTAGATAAACCAACTAAAGATATGCAAGCTAAAATGCAAGAAAATACTCTAGATAAAGAAATGCAAGATATTTTTTTAAAGCAAGAAAAATTACAAGATGAATTTTCTGAATTTATTAAAAATTCAGATATTAAGAAAATTTAATGTTTGAAATTGGATTTTGTACTCTTGAAGATCAATGTCCATATTTAGAAACAAAACACTCAAGAATAGAATATAAATATATACAAAATTGCTCTAAAGAAATCAATACGAAACTAATTCAGCGTGGTTGGAGACGTTTTGGAAGATATTTTTCTCGTCCCATTTGTAAAGATTGTCAAGAATGTCTTAGTCTTAGAATTTTAGTTGATGAGTATAAATTTTCTCGTAGCGAAAGAAGGGTTTTTAAAAAAAATATTAATACTAAAATGATACTTAGAAGACCAGCTTTGAGTAACGAACATTTATTTTTATATGATAAATATCATCGCTTTATGGAAGATAAAAGGAATTGGAAAAGGTATGATTTAAATTTCAGACAATATTATAATCTTTATATAGATGGATTTATGGATTTTGGATATGAACTTGCTTTTTATGTTGATAATAAGCTTGTTTGTGTAGATCTTATAGATGAGGTTGAAGATGGGATTTCAAGTATTTATTGTTTTTATGATCCTGATTTTTCCTATCTTTCTTTGGGTAAATTTTCTTTATTAAATGAAATAAAATTTGCTAAAAGTAAAAAATTAAAATATATTTATTTAGGATATTTTGTAAAAAAGTGTCAATCTTTATCGTATAAAGCCGATTATACACCCAATGAAATTCTAAAAGGGACAAGTACTCTTTTGGAAAATGAGATTTTATGGGAGAGAGAAGATGCAAATTGTGCAGACTTTAGAGACGATCAATGTTAATACTGATGATATTAGCGTTTTTCAGTATTTTAAAGACTTAATTACCAAAAATTTCACAAAGGTAATAGGACGTAAGAATAAAATTTTTTCTTTTTTTGAGGAGAGTGAAATTCCGCAACGTCGTTATTTCTTAAAGGTTTTAGACCAAAAATATCGTAAAAATTGTAATGAAAGTATAGAGAATTTAAAAGATGCTCATTTTAAAACCTTTAGATTAAATTTTGAGCAAGGTAATACTTTAAAACCTATGCTTTTTATTAAGACTAATTTTGCTGCAAATCAAATTTTATTGCAATTAAGCTCTAATGAAAAATTATTTGTAACTTACACAAAAAACTATTTTAAAGATCATCATATAGAATATGATGAAATCACTAATATTTTAATGATCAAATATAAAAATGAAAATACTTTAGAGCTTTTTGAAGCTTTTGCAGATGAGAGTGATCATTTGAAATATTGTGTTAATTTTGAAGTAAATCGTGATGAATATAAAAATTTTCGTCAAAATATTAATAATAAAGAAAATTCAAAATGGAAATTTAATGCTTTAGCAAAGCTTTTTAATAATTATTTTATGATTTTAGAATGCACCCCGCAAAATGATCTTAGTGAAATCAGACAAAAATATTTGATGATGGTAAAACTTTACCATCCTGATTTTTATCAAGGTAAGAGTGCTATAGAAAAGGCTTATGCGAGAGAACAATTTGAAAAAATTCAAATTGCTTATGATAATCTTAAAGCCCTTTATAAAAATAACGCTTAAAAAGACTTGACTAAGTCTTTTTAATCTAATTTTTTTCTTTCATATATTTTTCTTAATTTACTATCTAAAGTATAGCAAAATTTAAAAAGTGCTGGAACAACAAGTAGGGTTAAAATTGTAGAGCTTATAAGACCAAAAATAATTGCTATAGCCATAGGGGAATTGGATTCATATCCTGCACCTCTTGAGATAGCAAGTGGAAGCATGGCAAAAATCATTGCAAAAGTAGTCATTAAAATAGCCCTTAAGCGAGATTTTCCAGCAATCAACAAAGCCTCATCAGGTTCTATACCTTCATGACATTTTTTATTGGCTACATCTACTAGCAAAATAGCATTTTTACCCACCATTCCAAAAAGTAAAATAATAGCGATTAAAACAAAAAGTGAGAAATTGTGCCCAGTAATGAAAAGCCCTACAGCAGCTCCTCCAAAAGCCAAAGGCATCGTTATCATAATTATGAGTGGCAAAATAAGGCTTTCATAAAGTGCAGCTAAAACAAGATAAATAAGTACAAAAGCTAGAGCTATAGCCATACTAAAGCCTTGCACGGTTTCACCTAAAAGATTAATAAAACCTGAAAAAGCATAATTAAGATTTGAATTTTTGCCTAAAATATAATTCATATTGTCAAGTAATAATTTTTGAACAGTACCTAAAGAAAGATCATTAACTCCAGCTGTAACTTTTACCGATCGATTTTTATTATAACGATTAATAGTTTTCAAATCTTTACCATAAGAGAAATCCACAACACTTGAAAGCTCTAAATTAACACCTTCGTTGTTCTTTATACTGATGCGTTTTAAAGCTTCTATATCTTTTTTAAAGTTTGGTGAGAAGCTTAAGATAAGATCATCTTTTGAATTTCCTCTATCCATACTACCAACACTAAGTTGCGAAAAAGAATAACTTAGCACTGCGGCTATATATTCTGGATTAACATTTAAAAGCTTAGCTTTTTCTTTGTTTATATGTAAAGCAACTGCATCTTTTTTAGAATTTGCATTGTCGCTTATATCGACAATACGAGAATTGCTTCCTAAAATTTCTTTAGCACGATTGGCTGCTTCTTTTATGGTATTTAAATCATCACCTAAGACTAAAAATTGGACAGGATCGTCAATCCCAGCACCTTCTATTTTTGGAAGCTCTAAGACTTTAATTCTCAAATCATTATCTTGAAATTTTTGGCGATATAGATTTACTATTGCACTTTGTCTTAATTTTCTTTCACCTAAGTTTTTGAGTTTGATATAAATTTTAGCTTTTGTGGCGTCTTTAGCATCATCATATCCTACGATTAAAAATGCATATTTTACATTTTCGTCTGTTTGAATTTTCTCGAGTAAATTAAGACTTTTTTGACGCATGGCTTCAAGACTTAGATCGTTTTTACTTTCGAGCAAGACTTGAATTTCGCTATCATCTTCCATAGGTAAAAAATCAAGCCCAATACGCGTTGCTAAGCCAAAAGATAAAATAACAAAAACAAGACTTGCCAGGATAAATTTGGTTTTGTTTTGTAAAATTTTGTAAAGTATATTTTGATATTTTTGTTCTATATTTTGAAAAAATAATTCACTTTTTTGATAAAACCGACTTTCTTTTGGATTTAAAAATCTTGCACTTAAGCTTGGGATTAAAAATACAGAAACGAAAAAGCTTACAACAATACCACTTGCCACACTAATTCCCAGGGCATTAAAGAAAAGTCCAGGTATAGATTTCATATAAGAAATAGGAATAAAAACGCAAAGCAAAACAATACTGATGCTTAATACACTAAAACCTATTTCACTCACTCCTAAAAAAGCAGCTTGTAAAGGAGGATATTCTTTTAATTTTTTAGCAATATTTTCAATTACAACAATAGCATCATCTATAAAAATTCCTATACTTAAAGTTAAAGCGATAAAGGTAAGTCGGTTTAAATCATAGCCTAGAATATCAATGATGAAAAAAGTTGAAATGATTGAAGTTGGTATCGCAATACAAGCAATAAGAGTAGCACTTAAATTTCTTAAAAATAAAAACACGATAGCAAGGGTTAGAAAAATTCCCAAAATCATATCGAAAATAACTTGAGAAAGGTGCTTATAAATATTTAAACTTTTATCATAAACAATATCTAGTTTTATATCGGCAGGAATTTGTTTTTCTAAGGTGCTTAGAGATTTTTTAACATTTTTTATCATTTCAAGGGTATTATAGTTATTCACCTTTCCAAGTTCTAAAAGTACACCTTCTTTACCTTGATAAACTGCACTTTGCTTTTGATCCTCATAAAGACTTTCTATGTCAGCAATATCACTTAAAAATACACCCGTTTTAATACGTAAGTTTTTTAACTCGTTTAAGTTATCAGCTTCAAAATAACCTTTAATGATGTAATTATCTTTTTGATTATTAAGTTCTCCTAGAGCCTGTTTGAAATTTTGACTTTTAATGATATTAGCTACATCATAGGCATTGAGATTATATTTTCTTAATTGCTCAGGTTTGAGATTGATTCGAATTTGTGGTTTTAAAAAACCTTTAGTATCTATTTTTCCTACTCCATCTACTCTTTGTAAAAAAGGTTTAATTTTATCATTGATATTTTGCATAAGAGAAAGTTTATCGGGTGAGTAAAGAAAAAGTGAAATAGCAGAACCAGAATCAGAACTTATCTTTTCAACTTCTGGTTTTGTTGGAAGGCTTAAGGTGCCTATTTTATCTCGCACATCATTAGCAGCAACCTCTAAATCTTTTCCAAGTTTAAATTCAACTACACTAATACTAAAATTGTCATAAGCAGCAGAAGAAATAGTTTTAACTCCATCTATTTCACTTAAGGTATTTTCTATCTCTTTGGTGATTTTTGATTCTATGAAATTTAAATCCCCATTGGCCTTACTTGTAATTTTAATAAGAGGTATAGAAACATTAGGAAATAAATTAACACTCATGCTAAAAGCGGAAATAAATCCAAAAATAATGAGTGCTAAAAAAAACATCAATACAGTAATAGGTCTATTAATAGCTAATTTAAACATATTTTAATCTTTTGTAATGATTTTACCTTCTCCAAAAAGCCCAGGTGTAAGCCCTAAAGCTTCAACTTCTGCATAAATTTTCCTCGTTTTAACATCTACACTAGGATAAACAAGAGAGATTTTGCCTTTTATTTGTTTATCACTTTGATCTATTTTATAGATGAATTCATCTCCAACTTTTACTTTATCTTTATATTTTTCATCAAAACTTAAAACAAGCTTGCTTTGTGGATAAGAAAAAACTTCTATTAAAGGTTGTGCTACTCCTCCAACTCCTTCTCCAATCTGTATAAATTTATTTGCAATGATTGCATCATAAGGGGCCCTTAGTTCTTTTTTGTCAAGTATATTTTTATAATAATCTATATTGATTTTAGCCTTGGTTAGATTTAAATTAGCGACATTTAGTTGAGTTTTCATATCTTCATAACTTTGCTTATCAATAACATCTTGGACTGATTGAATTTTTTTCATTTTGCTTTTAGTGTTTTCGTATTGAGCTAAGGCTAAATTATATGAATTTTTAGCATTTTCTAGTGCTATTTTTTCGCTAGTTTGATCAAGGGCGAGTAAAAGATCTCCTTTTTTAACTTTTTGTCCGATTTTGATTGGAATTTGTGAAACTATTCCTATACTCTCAAGAGCTAACCTACTTTGCCCTGAAGCTTCTACGTTGAAACTAGCATAAATTTCTTCCGCAAAAACTATATTAAAAGAAAGTATTAAAAATAAAAACATTTTCATTGTTTTACCTTTGAAATAATTTGTATTCCAGCATTGAAATAATAATTTGCTTTTGTAATTTCAAATTCGTTTTGTGCGAGTTCTAAATCGCTCTGTGCTTTAAATTTTGCTTCTAAAGCTTGTAAGTATTCTACATAAGAAACAAGTCCGGAGTTATATTTTTTGTTTATGCTTTCAAAAGCTATATCAGCTGCTTTAAGAGCCGATTTTAATGCGCTAATTTGTTCTTTTAAAACTTCTATATTTTTTAATAAAAATAATAATTCCTCTCGGTTTTTTCGCTCCTGCAATCTTGCATTTGCATTAGCAATTTGCATATTCAAACGCTCTTTTTCAACCTCTTTAGCTCTTGAGTTAAAATCAAAAATTTTCCATTCTACACCCAAAATAATTTGGTTGTTTTGAGAATATTTCTGTAAAAAAATATCTGTAATGTTAGTGTAGGGAGCCGGAATTTTTGGATTGTAATTGTTTTTATAAAATCCAAAATTATCTTGTATGTAAAATTTAGGATAGTATTGAGATTTAGCTAAATTAACACCTTCTTTAGCTAAATTTATATTTTCTCTAGCTATAAGCACATCGTAATTATTTAACACCTTATCAAAAAAAGGTTTTTCTAGTGTAGCTTGCTCTTCTGGATTGAAATTTTGCCCTGTTAAAATTCTTATTTCTTTTTGGATATTTTCAAGTTTCAATTCATTTTGGTGTAAAGCTAAAACACTTAAATGAAATTTAGCCTCTATGCTTTCTAATTCATCTTTAGAACTAAGTCCAGCAGAATAAAATTTTTTTAATCTTTGCAAAGTAGAATCTAAAAATTTAACCTTTTGTTGATCTGAAAGAATAATTTTTTTAAGACTTAGGAAATTAAAATAAAGAGTGGTTGCATTCAAAGCTAAATAATTTCTCGTTTGTTCTTTGCTAAGCAGACTGATTTTTTCTTGTTCTTTTAAAGCTCTTAAATTTGCTTCTCTAGCTCCACCGTCAAAAATTAAAAGATTTAAAGAAAATTTAGCAAACAAACTCTCTTGTGGATCAACAATAAAACGATCTTTGTTATTGGCTACATAAGCTGAACTTAGGCTAAGGCTTGGCAAATAGCTTCTAAAGGCTTCACTACTTTTTAATTTTGCTTGTTCATTTTGCATTTGTTTAATAAAATATTGCTCATTGTTTTGACTTAGGGCTATTAATTCGCGTAAATTCGATCCAAACAATACTAAAGGCAAAAACAAGCTAATAATAAAAAGTCTCATAAGCTAAAGTATATCACACTAAAGCTTAAGAGTATTTGCGTTTATTTTAGTATTTATAAGAAATGGATAAAATTCCTCTAATACCTTCACCATAATAACAAGAATAATAACATCCGCTAACATATTTTTTATCAAAAATATTATCTATATTTAATCGAGCTTGCCATTTGTCATAGTTATATCCAAAGGCAAGATCATAAAGTATATAAGAAGGAACCTTGATACCAATATTTCCAGCTTCATCGGTACTACTTCCCACATAACGTATTCCAAACATGCTTTCAAAACTTTGTTTTTGATCAATTTTAAAAGTATGTGAAATTTTTGTAGCTAAAACATTTTTTGGCATCATTGGTGTTCTTATCGTTTTTAAGGTGTCTAAAGAGGTGTGAGTTTGAAAATAATGAGTATAAGCTAAAGAATAGTTAATGCTTTCACTTAAGGCTATACTTGATCCTAATTCAATTCCTTTAGCGTTTTGTTTTCCAGCTTGTATAGATACAGGTATAGACGCACTTGGATCAGCATTTACAAGAGCATTTTTTTCTTGTATATCAAAATAAGAAAAATTAATTTCTCCATCAGTAAAATAGGGAAGATATTTAATTCCAACTTCATATTGTCTGCTTTCATAAGGCTTATAATCCTTACCTTGTCCATCGTTTCCAGCGATAGGTCTAAAGGCTCCAGAATAACTTACAAAAGGCATCAGTCCTAGATCTTCAAATACATACATCAAACCACTTTGAAAAGTTGTATGATTTATATTATAATCACTTTTACTTCCAAAACTTTTTGCATCGCTTTGAGCCTTATCAAAACGCATACCAAGATCTAAAATCCATTGATCATATAACTTAGCTCTATTTTGGACATATAGTCCTAGTTGAGATTGCTTAACTAAGTAAGTAGGAACCTTAGTTTTGGTTTGCGGACTGCGATCAGGATCAAAGATATTAACATTACTTGCACTCCCATAGCCATATTTTCCATTTACATAAATATATTGATAATCTATCCCACTTGTAAGAGTATTTTCAAGCTCTTTATAAGTATTTTTTAAGATTAGCCTATTGTCTAAAGTATGACTTCTTGCTATACCATCTAAAATAATAGAACTTCTTGTAGCCATATTGGGATTACTAGAGTCTAAAGCCGAAAAGCTAACAGCAAATTGTTCTTTGTCTTCCATATTGTAGCGATAATTTTGCACAAAAGAAAGCTGATCGTTAAAATGATGAATAAATTCATATCCTAAAGAATATTGTTTTCTTTTTAAATAATCACTCAAAGGAGAACCTAAATTTGTACTCGGCTTAATTGTTCCTTGTGGCGTATCAATAAGAGTTCCATAAACAGGGAAAAATCCAGTTGTAGGTACTCCTTGATCATATTGAAAGCTTGCAAGAAGTGTTAAAAAGGTATCATCGCTCACATCTATAGCTAGACTTGGTGCAAAATAGTAATGTTCTTGCCAAGTTCCATCAAGTTGCCCATCTTGTCTAAAATAATTTCCAACAATTCTAAAATTGCTTTTTGTGCTAAAAACTTTATCTCCAACATCAAAAAATAAGCCATTTTGAGACGAATTTCCTATTTTGGCTCCAATTTCTGCTATAGGAGTTTTTTTGGGTCTTTTACTAACCAAATTAATCACACCTCCGCTTTGTGAAGATCCATAACTTAAAGAATCAGCTCCTTTGATAATTTCTATTTTTTCTAAACCATATAAATCAGGAGACCACCCAAAATATCCACCCTTATAAATAGCCGTTCCGTCTAAAACCAAACTCGCATCAAATCCTCTTAATTTAAGCCAGTCTGTTGTATCTAAATCTGCTCCATAAATTTGAGAAACAAATCCGCTCTCATAACGAGTGATTTCATCAAGTTGTTCTACGCCTTGTTCTTTGATCTGTTTAGAGTCGATCACAGAAACGCTTTTTGGACTGAGATATTCTACTTTGTCATTTCCTTTTTCAATGGAACCTACAACATTAATAGCATTAAGTTCATAAGATGATTCTTTTGCTAAAGCTAAGCTTGCGCTTATTGAGATTAGTAAAAAAGGAATTGAATATTTTTTATCCATTAAAATCTCCTATCATTTTGTAAAATAATAAAGTATTTTTTAATTATAATAATGAAATTAACTTTCAAAAACTTGGAATTATATAATTTTAAATTTTAAAGAAAAATTATTTTTATTTATTTTTATTTTTCTTTATGTTATAATCCAAATTTAAGTTTTTCAAATAGGATTAATTTGATAATGGGATTGATACAAACTTATAATGTAAATTTTAAAAATCAAAATCAATATATTATTTATCCTGCAAATTTATGTTTTCAAAATGATAAAATTTATGCCCTTATGGGTCATAATGGTTCTGGAAAATCTACTTTGCTGAAAATTTTAGCAAGACAATTAAAACCAAGCTCTGGAAAAGTTTGCTTTAATGATCAAGATATAGCCAAATTCTCTTCAAAAAAATTGGCTCAAAAAATAGCTTATTTGCCACAGCACTTACCTAATGTAGGATATTTAAGCGTAAGAGAGCTTGTGAAAATGGGGCGTTATTCTTATGAAAAATTGTTTTTTAAAAATGAAGATGAAGATCTAATTGATGAAGTAATGAGAATAACCAATACCTTGAATTTATCAAATAGAGAAATCCATACTCTTTCTGGAGGAGAGAAAACAAGAGCTTTTTTGGCTATGCTTTTGGCGCAAAAAAGTGAATTTTTGTTTTTAGATGAGCCTTTAGCTGCTTTAGATATAGTATATCAATTTGAATTGATGGAATTAATATCAAAATTAAATAAAGAATTTAAAGTAGGAATAGTCTTGATTTTACACGATATTAATCTAGCGGCATTATATTGTGATGAAATCATTGCTTTAAAAGAAGGTAAGGTTATTTTTAATGCGAATAAACAAGAATTTATGCAAGAATCAAGATTAAAAGATATATTTAATATTGATGCTAACATTATAGAGCATCCTAAGAGAAAATCTCCTATTGCGCTTTTTTGATATGAAAAAAATTGCCGTTTTATTTTTAATTTTATTTGAATTTATACAAGCTAAAGAATTAAAAATCATTGCTTTGGATTGGACTATGGCTGAAACTATGATGATGTTAAATTATCAACCCTTAGCGGTAGGAGATAAAAGAATATACAATGTCTGGGTTAAAGAGCCTGTTTTACCTAAAGATGTAAAAGATGTCGGTCTTAGAGTGCAACCTAATATAGAATATATGATCAATTTAAAACCTGATTTAATCATCACTTCATCTTTATTTAGCATTGATAATTATCTTTTAAAAAATAAAATAAAAATTATTGATTTTTATCAAAATAAAAAAGATGTGTATTCTAGCATCAACGAAGGTGTTTTGCAGATTGGAATAATCTTAAATAAAAAGCAAGAAGCCTTAAATCTTATAGATGATACAAGAAGCTTTTTTGAAAATTCTAAAAATAAATTACGTTATACTAAACCTATTGCTATAGTTCAATTTATAGATAAAAAACATTTAAGAATTTATACTAAACATAGTCTTTTTGGTGCGGTTTTGGAGCAGTTAGGTTTAAAAAATGCTTATGATAAAAATATAAATAATGCTTGGGGTGTTGATACTATAAGTTTTTTAGATCTTATAAAATTTCCAAAGGAAACAAAATTTATAGTAATTAAGCCAACTCCATTTGTGCTTAGTGAAGAGTTAAGACAAAATCCTTTTTATCAAAAAATGAATATTTTTCAAGATTATAATGAATTAGAGCCTATTTGGAGTGCAGGTTCTTTGATGAGCATGAGACGTTTTGCTGAAGATCTTTTAAGGGTGATTGAGTGAAAAAAAATATTTTTTTATGCATCTTTATATTGATTGTTTTACTTTGTGTTTTTATTTTTTTAGAATTTGATTTTTTAAAAAAATATGATCAAGAAAATTTATTTTCTTTTGTTTTTATAAATTATAATTTAAGCCGTTTTTTTATGTGTTTATTGTGCGGTTTTTTACTTGCTTTTTCTTCTCTAATTTTGCGTATAGTGATGCAAAATCCTTTAGCCAGTGATACAACCTTAGGTGTGGCTCCTAGTGCTAGTTTTGCTATTTTGATTGCTACTTTATTTTTTCCTGATTTTTTAAATATTTCAAAAGTATTGATAGGTTTTGTAGGATCTTTTTTAATTTTGTTTTTGATTCTTGTTTTTATGCTTAAAAAGCATTTAAATTCTACAAGTGTAATTCTCTTAGGTCTTATAAGCGGAATGATTTTTGGTGCTTTAAGTTCTTTGTTGATGCTTTTTTATCCAGAAGAAAGTAAGGCTTTTTTACTTTTTAATAGCGGTTATTTTACTCAAAATGGTTTTAAAGATGTTATAGAGCTTTTTTGTTATTCTAGTATAGCACTTATTAGTTTGTATTTTTTTATCCCTTATTTGAAAATTTTAAATTTAGGAGATGAACTTGCAAGCAGCGTTGGACAAAATATCTTTTATGTTAAATTTTTTGCTTTGTGTTTAAGTGCTTATTTTATCACTTTAGTGGTTTCTTTTGTAGGAATGATTAGTTTTTTGGGCTTATTTGCGAGTGTTTTTGTGGAATTTTTTAAGATAAAAAATTTAAGAAAAGAATTTTTAGTTTGTGGTTTTTTAGGCTTTTTTTTATTATTTGGAGTGGATTTATTTTTGCAAATTTTACAAATTATAAAAGGGATTGACTTACCTACAGGTAGGGTTTTAGCATTACTTGGTTCCCCGCTACTTATTTTTGCTGTTTTTAAGATGTTAAAAGAAACGTTTAGTGATGATTATATTTACATATCTCATTGTTTTAAAGAAAAATATATCATTTTGGGTTTGTTTGTGCTTGTTTTGGTACTTTTTTTTCTTAATTTGTATTTTGATTTTTCAACTTTGAGTTTTAAAGAAATGCTAAATGAAATTTTAGCATTAAGATTAAATAAACTCGTTATTTTATTTTTATGCGGTGTTTTATTGGCTTTGGTTGGGTTTATCTTGCAAAGATTGAGCTTTAACCCTATGGCATCACCCGAGATGTTAGGGATAAATTCTGGAGCAAGTTTGGGTGTGCTGCTTGCTTTGTATTTTTTTTCGAAACATATTCAAATTTTTGCTATTATAGGAGCTTTATTAGTTTTATGCTTTTTGTTTTTTTTAAGTATTAAATTTAATATAAATATGCAAAAAATTATTCTTATAGGTATAGCTATAATGTTTTTTGTTGATGCTTTGGGTAAAATTTTTCTAGCTAGCGGGGATTTTAAAGCTTATACTTTTTTAGCTTATACTCAAGCAGGACTTATCAATATAGATAAAAATTTAAGTTTGTCTTTGTTGATTTATACAGGTATTTTTTTATGTTGTTTATACATTTTATATCCTAGCTTAAAGATTTTTTCTTTAGGGGAAAATTGTGCTTTAAGTGTAGGATTAAATATAACAAAAGTTAGAATCGTTTTTCTCATTTTAAGCGCCTTTGCTTGTGCCTTAAGTGCTTTATGCATCGGTCCTTTTAGTTTTGTGGGTTTATTGGCTCCTCATATTATGAGATTGTTAGGTATTAAAAAGCTTTATAATCAACTTTTATCAACAGCTCTAATCGGAATTTGTTTAATGTTTTTAGCTTATTTTATATCTAAAATTGCATTATTTGCTTATGAAATTCCTTTGGGTATTGTGGCAACTTTATTAGGGAGTATTTATTTTATTTTTGCAATAAAAAAGCATTAAAATTTTTTATTAAGTTTATATTAATTGGGGGGGGGTATAATCTCCTTTTTAATTCTACAATAAAAAGGATTTTTTTGCTCACCCACATCTATAACTTCTTAGAAAAAAGTGTTGAAGACTTTAGTGAAAAAATAGCCTTTGTTGAACCTTTTGCTAAAAAAGAAATCACCTATAAAGAATTTGATCTTTATTCTAAAAAAGTTGCTAGTGAAATTCTA
>NZ_NXLZ01000001.1 GCF_005406205.1 Campylobacter estrildidarum | reverse complement strand
CTATTAGAAGAATTTAAAGAACTTTGATTTTTTTTAACATTAATGTTTAAATTAGTAAAGAGATTATTGCCAAAGCCTGTATTAAAATTTAACATTGTTCTAATCCTTATTTTATTTTGGAATAAAAAGCAAATTCTATTCCAAAATTTAAAATTGTGAAATTAAATCATTAAAATTGAGTAACAAGAATTTTATTTAAATCATTACCTACACGATTTAAAACTTCTCGAGCAACACTACTGCTAACATTTGCACTTCTAATTTTATAAATTGTATCTCCACTTATACCTACAACCATGCCACCATTTGAAAATTTAACTTGAGGAATTCCAAAAGGACCTATAAGCGTAAATTTTGTTGCAGTTACAGCTAAATACTCTCCTAATTCTGGATTGGCAATCGACGCAAGATTACTGTAAGCTTGTTTATTGGTGTATAAGTCTGAACAACCATCTCCGCCAAGACCACAAAGAACTTTATTTCTATACTCATATTCAGTAACCCCTACAACCACACCAATTTGACTTAACTTTGTCATACCTAAATTAATGTTTTGAAAAATAAAAACATTAGATCCGGTGCTATTTCTAAAAAGCCCATACCCACCCTTAACATCTTTCATCTCATTAAGACTAAGAACTTTAACACCTGCACTATTATCACTGAGTGCACCATTGCTAACTTTAGCTAGAAAATCATCCCCAAAAGCAGAACTTGCTAATAAAGCGCCTAAAGTTGCAACGCTTAATAATTTTTTGATCATAATTTACCTATTTCTATGTAAAAATATAACATAAAATCATTTTATCATAAATGATAATTTTAATCAAATTCTTAAAAATTCTATTTTATAGATATTTGGATAATGTTTATAATGAATTTTTAGCGTTTTAAAAGTTTTTTATTTTTTTAATATATTTTAATGATAGTGTGTAAATTTGTAAAATATTGATTAAAATTATTAAAGTGGTTTATTGATAAAGCAAATTAAAACTAATTTGTTTAAAATCTAAATAACAATTTTATTTCGATTTTAAATTTTCTTTATAAAATAATTTATTTTATCAGTATAAATTTATAATTTTAATGTATGATAAGCATTGGTAACAAAGTAAAGTAAAAGGTTTTTAATATGTTTAGATTATTTTTTTTTATTATTTTTTTAAGTCTTGGTCTTTTTGCTAAAAATTTTTTAGACTTTGATCATAATAATACATTTGACAAAGAGCAAAACAAAAGTCAAGAAAATCCTTTAAAACGCATTAAAATTCCTACTCATTAAAATGAAAAAAGAAATGGTTTCATTGGCACAATTAAAAGAAGGATACCGTTACAATAGTGATTCTTTAATTTTGGTCGATTTTGTTTTAAATTGCGGAGTTAAAAATGAATTATTAGATGTAGGGGCAGGTTGTGGTGTTTTAGGTATTTTGCTTAAAGCATTTAATGAAAAGTTAAATTTATCTGCAATCGATATTCAAGAAGAAAATATAAAACTTATTAGACAAAATTTAGACAAAAATCATATTAAGGCTGAAATTTTTTGCGATGATTTTTTAAAATTTAAAATTGAAAAAAAATTCGATTTTATAGTATCTAATCCCCCTTTTTATAGACAAGGTGCTTATAAAAGCGAAAACAAGCATAAAAGCATTAGCAAATTTCAATCTTATTTGCCTTTAGATAAGTTTATTTGCAAGGCAAATTCTATGCTTAAACCAAGGGGTGTTTTGTATTTTTGTTATGAAGCTTTGGCTTTTGATCAAATTTGCACGATTTTAGAAAAGAAAAAGCTAAAAATGACTAAAATTTGTTTTGTACATAGCAATAAAAATGAGAAAGCAAGACTTATTTTGATTGGTGCAAGAAAAAGCGTGAAGTCCCCTTGCGAGATCTTGCCTCCTTTGTTTGTTTATGAAAACGGAGATTTAAGCGAAAAAATGCAAGCAATTCACTCTAAGTTTAGGTTGGAAAGTTATGATTTTTAAAAAAGATTTTCCTTATTGTTTTGACGAAAATGCTTGTCAAAATTGTGGCGGAAAATGTTGCATTGGTGATAGTGGTAATATTTTTGCAAGTAAAGAAGAACTTAAAAATTTAAGAGAATATTTGGGCTTAAGTGAAGAAGAATTTGCTTTAAAATATCTTAAAAAAGTGGGTTTTAAAATGAGCTTTAAAGAAGTTGAATTTGAAGGTGGATATGCGTGTATCTTTTTTGATCCCATAAATAGAAATTGTTCAATTTATGATTATCGTCCGATGCAATGTCGCACCTTTCCTTTTTGGGAATATTTTAAAACACATCAACAGGAATTAAAAAAAGAATGTATAGGAATTACTTATTTATCTTAATCGCTATTTTATTGAGTGCTTGCGCTGGTTCTAAAACCGTCGTTGTTTATCCTGATTATAAAAAATTTAAAAGTAATGAATTTGATTTAAGGGTGATGAAAGCTTATAATTATGAGTATTTTCACCAAGATAAAGAAGCCAGAGATGAGTTTTTAAAGCTTTTTGAGGATTATAATAATACTCATTTTTTAGAAAATGCATTTTTGATTACTTTAGTCAATGATCTTGATCAAAAAAAAGAAATCAATAAAATGGTAAAGCCTTATTTAAATCAAAATGACAATCTTAAGCGTCTTAGTGCCCTTTATGATCTTAATTCCCATGATCTTAAAAATGCTAAAAAATTAGTGCAAGAGCTTTTAAAAAAAGAAAATAATGATCCAAGAAATTTAGAATTATATGGTGATATTTTGGTGAAGCAAAATGATCTTAAAAATGCTGCAAAATACTATCGTTTAGCTTATAATTATGCTTCAAATGAGGAAATTTTATTAAAACTTGTAAGCGTTTATGCGATTTTAAATAATACAGTTAGCATTAAAGAATTGCTAGAAAATTCTAGAAAAACAAATGGTTGTACTTTAAAAACTTGTATTTTGCTTGCAAAAATTTATAACGATGAAAAAGACTATAAAGCTTTAGTAGAGGTTTATCTTCAGCTTTATGAAATCACCAAAAGCAAGAATTTTATTTTATCTGCGGTTGAGTTGCTTAATTCTGAAAATCAAGTCAAACAAGCTTTAAATATCGCCTTAGAATATAATTTGGATGATGATATTAAATTGTATTTATATCAAAAATTAAAATATTATAATCAAGCCAAAGATTTAAGTATACAGGTTTATCAACGCACTCGCAATAAAGAATACCTTTTGCGTGCTGCAGTTTTTGAATTTGAAGATGCGAGTTTAAAGAAAAAAATTACACCTAAAATCATACAAGCTGTAAAAGAAAAATTTGAAAGAGCGATTGATGAAAATACTAATGATTTATATTTAAATTATTATGGGTATTTATTGATTGATTATGATTTAGATGTTAAAAAAGGGATTAAATTTGTAGAACTTGCTTTGAAAAAAGATCCGCAGAATTTGTATTATTTGGATTCTTTGGCTTGGGGATATTATAAGCTTGGAGATTGTTATAAGGCTTGGGAAATTTTGAAAAAAACTTTTAAAGATAAAGAGTTTTCAAATTCTAAAGAAAGTAAAGCTCATATAAAGGCGATAAAAAAATGTTTAAAGCTATAAAACGAGATGAAATTTATAAAAAAATTCAAAAAGAACTTGAAGAGAGAAAAAAGATTTTGCCCTATGATATGTTGGGTCGATCTTTAGCTTCAAATCCTTTTTTTCCTAAAGATGTGCATAAGGCTTTAAAAAGAATAGATCAAGAGATAAAATTGATCCCTCAAATTAAAGAGGATTTAAATCAAAATTTATCCTTGGCCTTAGAGAGTGAAAAAAAAGGAGTGGCTGCTCTTTCTATATCTACTTGGCCGCATTTTAATGGCGTGCTTGAAAATTTAAGTATGATACGTCGCTATACTCAAATTCCTTTATTAAGAGAAGATTTTATTATCGATGAATATCAAATTTTAGAAACCTTAGTTTATGGTGGAGATTTTATTTTATTGATCGCTAAAATGCTAAATACTAAAGAGCTTAAAAAATTGCTTGAATTTGCAAGACATTTAGGACTTGAAGCTTTGGTTGAAATTTGCGATAAAGAAGATTTAAGCAAGGCTATTTTAGCTGGGGCTGATCTTGTAAGTATTTGCAATGAGGATGAAAATTTTTCAAACTATGTGCAATTATGTGAAAAACTTATGGGTCAAATTCCAAATTCTAAAATCATTGTTGCTAGTGTAAATGATGAAGAAAATTTACAACACTTGCAAAAATTAGGCATAGATGCTTTTTTAATAAGCAATGCAAATCATTAAGGAAATTCAATGCAATACTTATACGCGCCTTGGAGAAGTGAATATTTTGAGAAAGAAAAGAGCAAATGTCCTTTTTGTGATTGTGCTAATAAAATAGATGATGATGAAAAATTAGGCGTTATTTTTAGAGCTAAGCATTGTTTTGCTGTAATGAATCGCTACCCTTATTCTGCGGGACATTTTATGATTATACCTTATTTACATGAAGAGCATATAGAAAATTTAGATGAGGCGATTTGGCAAGAAATGAGTTATTGGGTGCGAGAAGGCGTTAAAATTTTAAAAAATGAACTTCACGCGAGTGGTGTAAATATAGGGATGAATTTAAGCAAAGATGCTGGAGCTGGGATTGCGATGCATTGTCATTATCATTTGGTGCCTCGTTGGTTTGGGGATACTAATTTTATTACAACTATAGGAGAAACTAGGGTTTGTGGTACAGATTTAAAAGATGTGTATTATAAATTAGTTGATGCTTTTAAAAATGTTAAGTGAATTAGAATTTGAAAATTTTAATCAAGAAAATTTCGATTTTTTAATCGATGCAAGAAGTCCAAAAGAATTTGCCCACTCTCACTTTCAAGGAGCTTTAAATTTTTATGCTTTAAATGATGATGAGCATCAAAAAATAGGGACGCTTTATAAACAAAATCAAGCTTTAGCCAAAGCAGAGGGCGCAAGCTGTATATGCGCTAATATGTCTTGTCATATTCCTATAATCGCTCAAAAATTCCGTATAGGATCTAAAGTCGGAATTTATTGTGCTAGGGGAGGATTGCGTTCTAAGGCTATAGCTGTGATTTTAAGTGAATTAGGTTATAGAGTAGTGCGTTTAAAAGGAGGTTTTAAAGCTTATAGAGCTTTTTTACTAAAGTATTTTGATAAATCTTTAAATTTAAAATTATTTGCACTTTGTGGTAATACAGGTTGTGGAAAAAGCGAGCTTTTGGAACTTTTACCCCAAGCTATTAATTTAGAAAAAATGGCAAATCATTTAGGATCTTCTTTTGGTGATATTTTGGGTGATCAACCTACTCAAAAAGCTTTTGAATCTTTGCTTTTTTATGCAATGAAAGAAATTAAAAATTTTGCTTTTATAGAAAGCGAAAGTCGTAAAATAGGAGATATAATCTTGCCTTTAAAGCTGTATGAGAGTATGCAGAATGCTTTTAAAATTTATTGTTTTTGTTCTTTAGAAAATCGTATAAGAAGGATACAAAAATTTTATAAAGATAGAATGACGCCTTTAAAATTTAAAGAATGCGTGAAAAGAATTAGTCCTTATGTGAGTATGAATTTTAGGCAAGATTTGCTACAAAGCTATGAAAGTCAAAAATTAGAAAAAGTCATTAGTATGCTTTTAGAATACTATGATAAAAGCTATAAGCAACCAGAAAGAATTGATTTTAGACTCAATACAGATGATATTTTAAAAGCCAAAGAAGAGCTTTTAAATTTTTTAAAAACTAAGTATAAAATTAATTTTTAAGAGATTTTAAAATAAAGTTGATAAATTCATCACTATCATTTGGACAAGAAATGAGTTCATAATCTTGTGTTGCTAAGTGTCTGTATTCCATACCTAACTCAAAGATAGTTTCAGAACAATCTATACAAAAAGATATAGGGTAAATTAAAGCTTTATTTTTAAGCGAAGCTAAAATATCACTTGTGCTAGGCTCTAGCCATTTAACGGGTCCAAGTTTAGATTGATAAGCAAGAATAATTTCTTCAAAATGATTTTTGAGTTTTTCTTTTAAAATTTCAATATGCTCATTGACGTGTTTTTCATATAAATCCCCTTTTTGTATAAGAGAAATTGGTAAAGAATGGGCTGAAAAAATAAGAGTTTTAGCATTAAATTGATTTTTTTTATGTAAGATGTGTGAAACGATCATTTGATTGTAATTTGCATCTTTGTAAAAAATATCCATTATTTTTATTTTACTTGTAATATTTAATTTTTTAATTTCTTTTTGCAAAACTTCAAGTGAAGAAGTTACAGTGGTGCAAGAGTGATGAGGGTAGAGTGGGTAAAGGATGATTTGATCTTTTGAATTTAAAGAGTGTTTTTCTAAAATTTCGCTAGCATAAGGAGGCACATATAAATTTACAAAATCAAAAACAAATTCTTTTTGTAAAGAATTTAATTTATGGCATAAATTTTGTGTGATTTCATTTAAAGGGGATTTTCCACCCATTTTAGTATAATTTTTTTGCATGGTTTTTGTGCGAGATAATGTAATCATCCAAGCTACAAATTTTCTTAAAAATTTATTTTTAATGCCTAAAATATAAGGGTCATTAAACATATTTTTTAAAAAAGTTTTACAATCTTTTAAATTAGTAGCCCCTCCCATATTTAAAAATAAAACTAATTTCAATTTTCTTCCTCTAAGATTTTTTGCACTCTATAAGCATCATCAATACTTGCTAAGAAATGATCTTCATTATTGATTAAATTTAGCAAAGCTTGATGTTCGTTAAATAAAGGAGAGTTTTTTTCTATTTGAATTTCTTTATCATCTTTAAATAGTTTAAAGTTAGCCAAATCCGCTTCAAAAAAATGTTTTTCTGTAATAAGATGAATTTTTCTAAGCCTTAAAGAGCAATTCCAGCTTTGGTGCAAAGAAGCTATAATTTCTCCGAGTTCGCAAGAGATAATACTTTCACTTTCTCTATTTGCATCTTGAGTGAAGCGTTTTATGATCTTAGCTTTTGTGATATTTTTTTGACTTAAAAAACTAATTAGATCAAGATCATGTACAGCTAAATCGTGTAAAATTCCAACGTCGTTGATTCTTTGCGGATAAGGTGAAAATCTTTGTATATTTATACTGATGATTTTTTCATTTTTTAAATTTTGTTTTAAGGCCAAAACAGCAGGGTTAAAGCGTTCGCAAAAACCTACAGCTATTTTTTTATTTTGTGCAATTTTTTTTAATTCTTCAATTTGTGCTAAATTTAAAGCTAAAGGTTTTTCTATAAGCAGTACTTTTGCAGAGTTTAAAACTTTTTTTGCAATATCTAAGTGTGAATTCGTAGGTGTTGCAATGATGATAATATCATTATCTTGTTTTATAAATTCATCTAAATCATTAAAAAAAATGTTATTAAATTGGCTTAAATTTGGACTTTGATAAAGATCAAATAAGGCATTGATTTTAAAATGGGAATTTCTAGCAAGTTCATTGAGATGATTTTGCCCCATTTTTCCAAGTCCGATTATCCCAATTTTCATTGTTAATCCTTAAAAAGATCGATAACTTGCTCTTGTTCTTTTTCTTCTAAAAAGGCCGAAAAAGGCAAGGATAAGATGTGTTCGCTTGCGTAGCTTGAATTTTTAATTTCTAAATGATTTGCTTCTTTAAAACAAAGTTGTTTGTGAAGTGGAGTTGGATAATGAATCGCATAAGGGATTTTTGCTTTTTCAAATTTTTGCAAAATATCTGCTCTATTTTCTACTAAAATGCTGTATTGTGCATAAACACTTTTAGCATTATTATCGATTTTTGGAATTACGCAATTTTTTAGATTTTCATCGTAAATTTTAGCTAGAATTTGTCTTTTTTCAGTTTCTTGTTCAAGATATTTTAATTTTACATTTAAAATAGCCGCTTGAAGGGTATCAAGACGTGCATTTATACCTATAAATTCGTGCTTGTAACGCTCAGTTTGTCCGTGATTGAGTAAAATTCTTATTTTTTGTGCTAAAGCATCATCATGGCAAAAAATAGCCCCTCCATCTCCATAAGCACCCAAAGGCTTAGATGGAAAAAAACTTGTGCAAGAAATGGGTGCAATAGAGCAAGATTTTTCTCCTTTAAAACTTGCACCAAAGCTTTGTGCTCCATCTTCAATAAGGGCGATATTTTTATTTTTTAGCGTTTCATTTAAACTTCTTAAATCACTCATTTGGCCAAACATGCTTACAGCAATAACCGCTTTTGTTTTAGGTGTGATGGCTTGTTCTACTGCTTTAAAATCAAGATTATAATTACTAAGATTGATGTCTACAAAAATAGGTTTTGCACCTACTAAAACAACGGCTTCGGCTGTTGCGATAAAGGTAAAATCAGGAACGATTACTTCATCTCCTTCCTTGATATCTAAGGCTCTTAAGGCTAGATATAAAGCACTGGTTCCACTTGAACATCCTATAGCATGTTTAATGCCTACAAAATGGGCTAAATTGTTTTCAAATTCATCAAGCTTTAAACCGCCTATAAAAGAAGAGCTTTGTAAAACGCTTTGAATTTCAGCGTCGATTTCGTTTTTATAGGCTAGATATTGTGCGTTAAGATTGATGAAATTCATAAAAATACCTTTATCTATAGAAATTTTTCAAGTTTTATAAAATACTTATTGTATTTTAGTTTTACTTAATTTAAAGTAATTTTGGTATTATAATAATTTATAATAATTTATTAGGAAATTTTTATGGATATTAGAAAAGCTTATTTGGATTTTTTTGCTTCTAAGGGACATGAAATTACCCCTTCAAGCCCTTTGGTTCCTGATGATGCGACTTTACTTTTTACTAATGCAGGTATGGTGCCTTTTAAAAGTATTTTTACGGGAGAAATTCCACGTCCAAACCCGCCAAGAAAGACGAGTTGTCAAACTTGTATTAGAGCAGGTGGAAAACATAATGATTTAGATAATGTTGGCTATACAGCACGTCATCATACTTTTTTTGAAATGCTTGGTAATTTTAGCTTTGGAGATTATTTTAAAGAACAGGCTATTTCTTATGCTTGGGAATTTGTAACCCAAATTTTAAAACTTCCTAAAGATAAGCTTTATGTAACTGTTCATCAAGATGATGATGAAGCTTTTGAAATTTGGCAAAAGCATATAGAGAAAGAAAGAATTTATAAATTTGGAGATAAGGATAATTTTTGGCAAATGGGCGATACAGGTCCTTGCGGTCCTTGTAGTGAAATTTTTTATGATCAAGGTGCTGAAAATTTTAATAGTGATGAAGATTATATGGGTGGAGATGGAGATAGATTTTTAGAGATTTGGAATCTTGTTTTCATGCAGTATGAAAGAAGTGCTGATGGAACTTTAAGTCCTTTGCCAAAGCCAAGTATTGATACAGGAATGGGTCTTGAAAGAGTTATGGCGATCAAGGAAGGAAAATTCAGTAATTTTGATAGTTCTTTATTTATGCCAATTATTGATGAAATTTCCAAACTTTGTAAAAAAGAATATATATATGAAAGTGGTGCAAGTTTTAGAGTGATCGCTGATCATATACGCTCTAGTGTGTTTTTGCTTACACAAGGGACAAATTTTGATAAAGAAGGTAGAGGCTATGTTTTAAGACGAATTTTGCGTCGTGCTTTAAGACATGGTTATTTGTTAGGATTTAAAAAGCCTTTTATGTATAAATTAGTCGATATAGTTTGCCATTTAATGGGAGATCATTATACTTATTTAAATGAAAAAAAAGAATTTGTTAAAGAGCAAATTCGACTTGAAGAAGAAAGATTTTTAAGCACTATAGAAAATGGAATTGAAATCTTTAACGAAGAACTTAAAAACACTCAAGAAATTTTCAGCGGAGAAGTTGCTTTTAAGCTTTATGATACTTATGGTTTTCCACTTGATCTAACTCAAGATATGCTTAGAGAAAAAAATCTTAAAGTGGATGAAGAAAAATTTGAAACTTTAATGCAAGAGCAAAAAGATCGTGCTAAGGCTTCCTGGAAGGGAAGTGGAAGTAAAAATGCCAGTGGTGATTTTAAGATTTTACTTGAAAAATTTGGAGAAAATGAATTTGTTGGTTATGAAAAAATAGAATGCGAAACTAAAATTCTCGCTCTTTTAGATGAAAATTTTAAAGAAATTTCATCCCTTAAGGGTAAAGGTTGGGTAATGCTTGAAAAAACTCCTTTTTATGCTACAAGTGGGGGGCAAAGTGCCGATGTGGGATTTTTAGATGATTGTGAAGTTTTAGACACTCAAAAATTCTTCGGGCTTAATCTTAGTTTTGTAAATGCTAGCAAAGAATTAAAAATCAATGATGTCATAAAAGCAAAAATCGATTTTGAAAAAAGAGAGCAAATTGCACGTCATCATTCAGCAACTCATCTTTTACATCACGCCTTAAGAGAAATTTTAGGCAGTCATGTTTCTCAAGCAGGCTCTTTAGTGGAATTTAATAAATTAAGATTTGACTTTACCCATCCTAAGGCTTTAAGCAAAGAAGAATTAGAATGCATTGAAAAAAGAGTTAATGAAATGATTATACTTTCAAGCGATGCAGTGCTTGAAACCATGTCTTTAGATGAAGCAAAAAAGAGCGGCGCTATAGCTTTATTTAATGAAAAATATCAAGATAATGTTCGTGTATTAACTTTAGGAGAAAGCAAAGAGCTTTGTGGCGGAACTCACGTTTTAAATACAGCACAAATTGGTAGTTTTTATATTGTTAAAGAAAGTGGAGTGAGTGCAGGTATAAGACGCATAGAAGCAGTTGTATCTAAAGCAGCTTTAAAATTTGTTAAAAACCAGCTTGATGAAATTGCCAAAGCTAAAGAAGAATTAAAAAACAATGATATCTTAAATGGAGTAAAAAAACTTAAAAATGAAATTATTACCCTAAAAGAAGAATTAAAAAATTCAAATAAAGCGGAGCTAAAATCAAAAAATATCAATGGAGTGCAAATTTGTGTCGAAAGTATTCAAAATGGCGATATTAAAGCTATGATTGATGATTTTAAAAATAAATTTAGCAAAGCCGTGATTTTGCTTGCTCAAGTAAAAGAGGGTAAAGTCCTACTTGCTGCTGGGGTAAAAGAAGCTCCTTTAAAAGCTGGAGTTTTGGTTAAAGAAGCGGCGCAAATTTTAGGTGGAAATGGTGGCGGAAGAGATGATTTTGCCACAGCAGGGGGTAAAGATACGACTAAACTTGATGAAGCTTTAAAGCAAAGTTTGGATCATATAGAAAAAGCAATTCAATGTTAATTCTCGCATCAAGCTCTTCTTCGAGAGCAAAATTACTCCAAGAAGAAAATATTGAATTTAAGCAAATTGCTTTTGATTATGATGAAAATTTAAATAAAAATATTTTAGCCAGTTCTTATGTTCAAAATGTTGTTCTTGAGAAAGAAAAACAATTTTTTGCTACTTTTGAAAAAGATTTTATAAATGAAACTGTACTTTTTGCTGATAGTATTGTTTGTGTAGGAGATAAAATTTTAACAAAGGCAAAAAACAAAGATGAGGCTTATAAAATGCTTGCCTTGCAAG
Source organism: Campylobacter estrildidarum (assembly GCF_005406205.1). Taxonomy (GTDB): domain Bacteria; phylum Campylobacterota; class Campylobacteria; order Campylobacterales; family Campylobacteraceae; genus Campylobacter_D; species Campylobacter_D estrildidarum. The sequence goes on along the minus strand of NZ_NXLZ01000001.1, from coordinate 241,737 downwards.
ATGGAAAAAACGCAAGTATCTTAAGTGCTTTTTTGTTAGTCAATGCTCGAAAGAGAGTTTTTTCTCTTTCTAAAACGACACTTTATTTTAAGGAATTTGAAAAAAATGCTTTAAAAGATTATGTTGAAAATGATTTTTATCAAGGCAAAGCAGGTTGTATTATGTGTGAAGGTTTTCATGGGCAATTTATATTAAAACAAATAGGAAATTCAAGTACAGCTTTGGGGCTTGATACTCAAACTTTAAAGGCTTATTTATGAAAATTTTAGGATATATTTTTTCATTTTTTAGTTTATTGTTAGTTGCAGGTGCGATTTATGTCGGATACCTTTTTACAAGTTTAGATACCCAAGATTATGTTTTTAAAGAGTATAATCCACCACTTACAACGCAAATTTTTGATCGTAATGGAAAATTAGTAGCCAATATTTTTGAACAACATCGCTTTTATGCAAAATATAATGAATTACCTCCGCGTCTTATTGAAGCTTTGGTGGCGATTGAAGATACGAGTTTTTTTGAACACAATGGAGTCAATATTGACGCTATTTTTAGAGCAGGATTAAAGGTGATAAAAAATGCTGGAAAACCCGTAGAAGGTGCTTCTACTCTTACTCAGCAATTTATAAAAAATACTGAATTAACCCCTGAAAAAACAATTACAAGAAAAATTAGAGAAGCTTTACTTGCTTATAAGATAGAAACCTTACTTACCAAAGAGCAAATTTTAGAAAGATATTTAAATTTTATTTTTTTTGGACACGGATATTATGGTATTAAAACTGCAGCGCAAGGATATTTTCATAAAAATTTAAGCGAATTAAGTCTTAAAGAAATTGCAATGCTAGTTGGTATCCCTAAAGCACCAAGTAGTTACGATCCTACTAAACATCTTGATCTTTCTATTGCACGTGCAAATAATGTTTTAACAAGAATGTATAGTTTAGGTTGGATTTCTAAAAGTGATTATGATAGTGCTATGAAAGAGGTGCCTAAAATTTATAATGACACTTTAACTCAAAATACTGCTCCTTATGTTGTTGATGAGGTGATGAAGCAACTTGGTTCTAGTATTAAGGATTTAAAAACGGGTGGCTATAAGATCACTTTAAATATTGATTTAGATGTTCAAGAAATGGCACAAAATGCTTTAAAATTTGGCTATGATGAAATAATTAAACGTGATAAAGATGCAAATTTGAGTACTTTAAATGGCGCTATGGTTGTTGTTAATCATCAAAGTGGTGATGTTTTGGCACTTGTTGGTGGAGTAGATTATGAAAAAAGCAATTATAACCGTGCTACTCAAAGTATGCGTCAGCCAGGAAGCTCCTTTAAGCCTTTTGTGTATCAAACAGCTATTAATTTAGGTTATTCCCCTATGAGTGAAATTGCGGATATTTCTAGGATTTTTTCAGGTGGTGATAAGGTTTGGAAACCTAAAAATGATGGTGGAAAATTTCTAGGTTTGATTACCCTTAAAGAAGCTTTAACGCGTTCTAGAAATCTTGCTACGATTAATCTCGCGCTTGATATCGGGCTTGATGTGCTTTATTCTAAATTGATGGAATTTGGTTTTAAAGATATTCCGCCGAATTTATCTATAGTTTTGGGAAGTTTTGGAATTTCTCCTTTGGAATATTCTAAATTTTATACCATGTTTGGAAACTATGGGCTGATAAAAGAACCTCAAATTATAAGGCAAGTTCAAGATAAAGATAGCAAAGTGATCATGAAATTTGACTCAAGTGAACATAGAGTGAGTAATCCAGAGCAAAGCTTTTTAGTGCTTGATATGATGAGAAATGTCGTAGAAAGTGGCACAGGTCGCAATGCTAAAGTTAAAGGTATAGATATAGCTGGAAAAACAGGAACAACAAATAAAAATGTTGATGCTTGGTTTTGTGGAATTACTCCAGAAATCGAAGCATTGATTTGGTATGGAAATGACAATAACAAGCCAATGCGTTATACAGAAAGCGGATCTAGAACTGCAGCACCAGTATTTAGAGAATTTTTAACTCAATATATAGAAAAATTCCCAAATACAACTAAAAAATTTAGTATTCCAAATGGTGTTTATCGCGGAACCTATAAAGGACAGAGTGCTTACTATACAGATAAATCACCTTTACCAAGAAAGAATATAAATTTTAATGAAAGTGAGATTTTGTTTTAATGGAAGTTATAGTTAATAAACATTTAATTCGTTTTTTTGAAGAAAATCATTTATTTTCTTGTGTGAACGGAATTCGTTTTAAGGAAGGTGAAAAGGTTTGTATACCCAACGAAGGATATATGGAAGAATATAGTTCTTTTAACTGTGGAAATATTTTATGTCAAATAGGATCTTTTTCTTATTAGTAATGCTAATATACCTCGTGCTGATTTGAAAATTGGAAGATATTGTTCTATTGCAGTTGGAATAAATTTTATTTTTTCAAAACATCCATTAAACATTATCTCAACCTCTAGTTTTACATATGATAGCAACTTTATTATTTTTAAAAAAGCAAGAGAAAATTTTAATTCTTCGTTTTATGTCAATCGCTATCGTGATTTTATTGAACCCGATAAGCCTACTATATTAATGGATGATGTTTATATCTGTGCTAATGCTTGCTTAAAACCCGGTATTACTTTGCATACAGGTTGTGTAGTTGGGCAAAATTCTGTAGTCACCAAGGATGTTCCGCCTTATGCTATTGTTGTAGGAAATCCGGGTAAAATTGTAAAATATCGTTTCGAAGAACAGGTTATAAAGAGACTTTTAAATTTGCAATGGTGGAAATATAAATTTTGCGATTTTCAAGGAATTAATTTTTATTTGGATCAACTTGAAAAAAGAATCGAAAGGAAAGAAATTAAAATTTTTCAACCTAAAAAGATTTTTTTTTGAAGAAATTATAGAAATTTCAAAATTTCCATTTCAAATTTCAATACGCAATAATCCAATAAAACTTGTAGGAGCCAAAGCAAGAATTCAAAACCAACTTTCTTATAAACTAGGACAAGCTATGATTATTAATTCTAAAAGTATTTTTGGAGTTATATCAATGACAATTTATTTATTATCTATACTTTTAACTTATAAACAAGAACAAAAAATTTATCAAGAAAAAATAAAAAAAGATCCTTCTTTAAAATTACCTCCTTTAGAAACTTATCCAGACTATAAAGAAGCTTTAAAAGAAAAAGAATGTTTTACTTATAAACTAGGACAAGCCTTAATAAAAGCCAACAATAACTGGTATAGGGGGGGGGTATATCAAATTGTGGTTTGAGATAAGGAAGTTGAAGAAGGAATTTAAAAAATCAAGAAAGTAGAATTCTCTACTTTCAGTCTTTGATTTTTTTAATCACGATTTCATCATTTTCGGCATCAATTAAAATGTTATCATTTTCGTTAAGCTTATCGGCTAAGATCATATCGCTTAATTTATCTTCTATCATATCATAAATAGCTCTTTTTAGCGGTCTAGCACCAAAATCAGGATCAAAACCATCTTTTGCAATTAAAAGGGCTGCATTTTCACTTAAATTTGCTTTAATGCCTTTATTTGATAAGTTGTTTTGCAAATCTTTAAATAAAAGTTTGACGATTTCATAAGCCTCATCTTGTCCTAGAGGATTAAAAGTAATGATATCATCTAAGCGATTTAAAAATTCAGGCTTAAAGAAATTTTTTAACTCATTTTTGATCGCATTTTCTTTTTCTTCCCCATTTAGCGTCATGATTGCATTTGAGGCGATATTAGAGGTTAAAATAATAATCGTATTTTTAAAATCCACCGTTACGCCTTTGCTATCTGTCGCTCTTCCATCATCTAAAATTCCTAAAAGCACATTGAAAACATCTTTATGGGCTTTTTCAACTTCGTCAAATAAAAGAACACTATAAGGTTTTCTACGCACTGCTTCAGTTAGCTCTCCACCTTCTTCATGTCCTATATATCCAGGAGGCGCTCCTAAAAGTCTTGAAACGCTATGTTTTTCCATAAATTCACTCATATCAAAGCGTATCATAGCCTTTTCATCATCAAATAAAAATTTTGCTAAAGCTTTAGCTGATTGAGTTTTACCTACCCCTGTTGGCCCTAAAAATAAAAAGCTTCCTATAGGTTTATTGTCTGCATTGAGTCCTGCTTTATTGCGTTTAATGGCTCTTGCTAAAGCATTTAAAGCTTTATCTTGTCCTATGACACTTTCTTTTAAATGTTTTTCAACTTCTAAGAATTTTTGTTTTTCAGAAGTAAGCATTTTTTGCACACTTATACCCGTCCATTTACTCAAAATCCCAGCGACTAAATCTTCATCAACTTGATTTTTAAGTAAAACGCCATTTTCACTCATTTTTTTCCATTTTTCTTCTAAATCTTGCACTTCCTTTTCAAGGCTTGGAATTTTTCCATACTCTAATTCAGCCGCTTTTTGAAATTCGCCTTTATTTTTAGCTAAATTGGCTTCATTTTTTAAAAGATCAATTTCTTTTTTCTTTGCACTGATTTCATTGAAAACACCTTTTTCATTTTCAAATTGTGAATTTAATGCGCTTTGTTTTTCTTTTAAATTGGCTAATTCTTTGATGATTTCCTCTATTCTTTTTTCATTTTTTTTATCATTTTCCATTTTTAAAGCTTCATTTTCAACTTCTAGGGTTTCAATGTCTTTTCTTACTTTTCTTAAAGAACTAGGTTCACTTTCAATTTGCATCTTAAGTTCAGCGGCGGCTTCATCGATCAGATCAATAGCTTTATCTGGCAAAAAACGATCCGCTATATAGCGTTTTGAAAGCTTAGCAGCTGCAACTAAAGCGCTATCATTAATCGTTACATTGTGATGAATTTCTAATTTTTCTTTGATGCCTCTTAGCATCGCTAAAGCTTCATTGATACTAGGTTCAGGAACATTAACAGGTTGAAAACGACGCTGCAAAGCTGCATCTTTTTCGAAATATTTACGATATTCTTTTAAAGTAGTAGCGCCTATGGTATGAAGTTCACCTCTAGCTAAAGCAGGTTTTAAGATATTAGCTGCATCCATACTCCCTTCACTCGCTCCAGCTCCTACTATGGTATGAATTTCATCTATAAATAAAATGATATTTTTGTTTTTAATTACTTCATTAACCACTGCTTTTAAGCGATCTTCAAATTCTCCGCGGTATTTTGCACCTGCTATTAAAGCGCTCATATCAAGCGCAATGACTTTTTTGTTTTGTAAAGAAGTTGGCACATCTTTTTTGACTATTCTTTGTGCTAAAGCTTCGACAATGGCGGTTTTTCCAACTCCAGGTTCACCGAGTAAAATAGGATTGTTTTTGGTTTTTCGAATAAGAATTTGCATAAGTCTTTCTATTTCTTCTTCTCTTCCAATAACTGGATCTAGCTCTCCTTGAGTTGCTTTTTGGGTTAGATCAATACCAAATTTATTTAAACTATCTAAAGTTTCATCACTTGTCTTACTATCAACCTTTCTTCCCGCTCTTAAATTTTGTAATTCTTTTTGAAATTCTTTGCGATCTAAAAATTTAGATAAAATTTCTTTAATCGGATCTTTTTCGCTTTCGCTAATAAGCCAAGTATCTACGGATAAATAGCTATCTCCATTCGCACTCATTAAGCCTTTGGCTGTCTCTAAAGAGTTAATAAATTCATTTGAAAATCTAATGGTTTCTTTGCTAACGTTTGAACTTGTTGGGAATTTAGATATTTTGCTTTTAATTTCAAGTTCCAAGGCTTCTTTGGAAATATTTAATTTATTAAGTATTTGATTAAGTAAACTTGAGCTATCAACGCATAAAGCCCAAAAAAGATGCAAAGGAACAATTTCATTATTTTTAGAATATATTGCTAAAGATGCTGCACTTTCAATATTTGAAAGCATGGAGTCTGTTAAATAATCTTGTATATTTGCCATATTGATTCCTTTTTATTAATTTATATAGATAGTATTATATAAATTTAGTCATATAATGTCAAGTTATTTTATATAATTTTATAAATAAATTTAAATAATTTTTGTAAAGTAATTGATGTAAGACTTATTTTACAAACATATCAATGGCTTTGTTAAGTTCTTCTATACTTTGCTTATTTTCTTCCGTATCTATATGATGTATACAATGTGCTAAGTGTTCTTTTAGTATAGCTTTTGCGGTATTATTTATTGCTGCTTTAACAGCGGCAAGCTGTATTAAAATTTTACTACAATCTTCATCTCTTGCCACCATATTTTTAACCGCTTCTAAATGTCCTATTGTACGACTAAGTCTATTGCTAATAGCTTTGATATGTTTTTGGGAATGTTGATGAGTATGTATGTGATTTTTTAACTTTTTCATAGTCTATCCCTAAAAATTTTTATTTTTTAGATAAAATACTTAGATTATTCTAGCATAAAAAATAAAAGAAATTCTATTTAAAATGTAGTTTTAATTTACAATTTCTTAAGTATTTTTTATTAGAATTTATTTAAAATATTTTTATTATTTTATGGAGTTTCACTTGAAAACAAAACGATTTTTAAGCATTTTGGCAGGTTTTATAAGTTCTTTAGTATTTTGTATTTTCCTTGTTGGAAATTTACAGGCTAAAGCTGATGATAATAAGAAAATAGAACAACGCTTACAAGCTTTAGATAAGCTCACTAAAACTTTAGCTATAGTTGAGCAATATTATGTTGATGATGAAAATATAAGTGATTTAGTGGATAAATCTTTATCTGGGCTTTTAAGTAATCTTGATGCACACTCTTCTTTCTTAAATGAGAAAGATTTTAACGATATGAAAATTCAAACCAATGGCGAATTTGGAGGACTTGGAATTACAGTAGGTATGAAAGATGGAGCTTTAACTGTCGTTGCTCCTATGGAAGGAACTCCAGCGGATAAAGCAGGAATAAAATCTGGAGATATTATCTTAAAGATAAATAATGAAGCAACCTTAGGCATGAATTTAAATGATGCTGTAGATAAAATGCGTGGCAAGCCAAAAACTCAAATTACTTTAACCATTTTTAGAAAAGGAACAACTAAACCTTTTGATGTGGTTCTTATGCGTGATATTATTAAAGTAGAAAGCGTTTATGCTAAATTAATCAAAAAAGAAAATATGCTCTATTTAAGAGTGACAAATTTTGATAAAAATGTAGTGGATTCTGTAAGCAAAGAGCTTAAAAAGTATCCTAATGTTAAAGGAGTTGTTTTAGATCTTAGAAATAATCCTGGAGGGCTTTTAAATCAAGCTATAGGACTTGTTAATTTATTTGTAGATAAAGGTGTAATTGTTTCACAAAAAGGACGTATAGCTAGCGAAAATCAAGAATTTAAAGCTGAAGCAAAAAATAAAATTTCTAATGCACCTTTGGTGGTACTTGTCAATGGTGGAAGTGCAAGTGCAAGCGAGATAGTCAGTGGAGCTTTACAAGATTTAAAAAGAGCTGTAATTATCGGTGAAAATACTTTTGGAAAAGGCAGTGTACAACAAATTATACCTATTAGTAAAACTGAGGCTTTAAGATTAACAATTGCAAGATATTATTTGCCTAGTGGTCGCACTATTCAAGCAGTTGGTGTAAAACCTGATATTGAAGTTTTTCCTGGAAAAGTTAATACTCAAGACGATGGCTTTAGCTTAAAAGAAAGCGATTTGAAGCAGCATTTAGAAAGTGAGCTTGAAAAAACTAAGAATAAAAAAATAGAAGATAACAAAGAAGACGATAAAAACGTTATAACAGAAAAACAAATCAATGATGATGCACAATTAAAATCTGCGATTGATGCAATTAAAATTTTAAACATTAGATAATAAAATAGGGAGAATGAGTATGACAAAAAAAGATTTGCTTTATGAAGGAAAAGGGAAAAAGCTTTTTAAGACAGATGATGAGAATTTACTCATCAGTGAGTTTAAAGATGATTTAACAGCTTTTAATGCAGAGAAAAAAGGAAATGAAAGCGGCAAAGGAGCTTTAAATTGTAAAATCAGCACAGAAATTTTCCATTTACTTGAAAAAAATGGTATCAAAACTCATTTAGTAGAAATTATAAGTGATACTGAGCAATTAGTAAAAAAATGCAAAATTGTTCCTATAGAAGTTATAGTGCGTAATGTTGCCACAGGTTCTATTGTAAAAAGATTGGGCTTAGAAGATGGCAAGGTTTTACCTTTTGCTTTGGTTGAGTTTTGTTTAAAAGATGATGTTTTGGGTGATCCTTTTATCAATGATGATCATTGTTTGATTTTAAATTTGGTTCAAAATGAAGCTCAAATTCAAGAAATTAAAAATATAGCTAAAAAAATCAATTCTATTTTAACTCCGTTTTTTGATTCTAAGAATTTAAGACTTATAGATTTTAAAATAGAACTTGGTTTAACTAAAGATAATGAACTTGTTTTAGCTGATGAAATAAGTCCTGATAGCTGTAGATTTTGGGATAAATTTAGCAATGAAAAATTAGATAAAGATAGATTTCGCCAAGATTTAGGCAACGTAAAAGTAGCGTATGAAGAAGTTTTAAAAAGAATTTTAGGTTAGGGTATTATAGATGAAAATAGTGGTGAATATTTTTTTAAAAAATGGAGTTTTAGATCCCCAAGGTAAAGCGATTGAAAAAGCTTTACGCTCTTTAAATTTTAATGAAGTTAAAGAGGTAAGGATGGCCAAACAACTTATACTTGATTTAGATGAAAAAGATGAATTAAGAGCTAAAGAACGTATTGCTAAAATGTGTGAGGAGTTATTGGTTAATAATGTGATTGAAGATTATGAACTGAGTATGAGTGAGAAATAATGAAAGTTGCGATTATTCGATTTCTTGGGACAAATTGCGAATTTGATACAGAGTATGCATTCGACAAACTTGGAGTTAAAACAGAAATCATTTGGCATGAACAAAAAGAATTTAGTGCCGATTTAGTCGTTTTGCCTGGTGGATTTTCTTATGGAGATTATTTAAGATGTGCAGCGATTGCTAAACTTGCACCAGCTATGCAAGGTGTTTTTGAGCATGTTAAAAAAGGGGGTTATGTTTTAGGAATTTGTAATGGGTTTCAAATTCTTTTAGAAAGCGGTCTTTTAAAAGGTGCGATGAAGCATAATGAAAATTTAAGTTTTATTTCAAAAAATCAAGACCTAAGAGTAATTTCAAATCAAAATGTTTTTTTAAGAAAATTTCAAAAAGGTGATATCATTAATCTACCTATTGCTCACGGAGAAGGAAACTATTATGCAGATGAAAACATTTTAAAAGAATTGCAAGATAAGGATTTAATTACTTTAAAATATAAATCAAATCCTAACGGTTCTCTTTGCGATATTGCTGGAATTTGTGATGAAAATAAAAAAATTTTTGGTCTTATGCCACATCCTGAACGAGCTTGTGATAGCATTTTAGGTAATGAAATAGGTCTAAAAATGCTTGAAGGTTTTATGTGAGGATATTGTTTTTTGTATTTTTAATTTCTTTGAATCTTTTTGCTCGAGGGGAAATTTCTGTTTTTAGCGGCCAAGATGAAAAAATGCAAGAAGAATTAAAAAAACTTCCAAAAGAGGATCAAAGAATTTATCAAAATATTACTCCAAGTGATGAAAATTTAGATATTGATATTAATGATGTCGAAGATCCTTTTGTGCCCCAAAGTTCTTTAGTATTAACTAACGATGAGTATCCACTTAAAGTTTATGTTAACGAAGCTTTTCCAATTACTATTTACGCAAAAACTACAGAAAATACTGATTTTGATTTTAAGATTGGTTTGAAAAAAAATAATGATTTGCTTTTTTTAAACCCTGATGCAAAATGGGAAAATGTACAAGGCGAATATGTAACAACTTTGTGGTTTGAAGCTAAAACTTCAAATGCTTTATTGAAACAAATTTCAATTCAACTATTAAGAAATGGACAGGTTTTTCAACAAGCTAATTTAAATTTAAATCCGATTAAATATGAAGTCACACCAAGCAATAATAATTTTGCACATTTAATAGCAAGTTCTTTAGAAGTAAAAAAAATAAAAACGAGCAATTTTGATAATCATAATGTTATTGTTATGCTTGAGTTAAATGCTAGAAATACTAATCTTAAAAGTTTTTATATCGATGGTGTTCAAAAACAAGGAGTTGAAAATTTAAAAGGTGATTTTAATGCTTCTAGTGCATTTTATTATGCGATTTTACCATCTTCTAAAACCAATTTTGAATTTTCATATTTCAATAAAGATACTAAAAGTCTTGAAAATATGAGTTTTAAACTCATTGTTAGCGATGACGAGGTAAGCACTCAAAGCGACTTAAATCCGACAAATAAAAGTTTTAATATTTATAAGCAATATGCATTTTGGTGCTTAACATTTATTTTTGCAGTTTTGTTTGTATGGAAAAAAAATTATATTATCTTTGGTTTAGCAGTTGTTTGTTTTATTCTCGGTTTTTTTGTAGATACAAATATAAAAAGCGGCATTTTAAAAGCAGGATCAAGAGCTAAAATTTTACCTACTGAGCCTTCAACTTATTTTTATACAGCCAATTCAAACGAAAAAGTTAAAATTTTAGGAAAAAGATTAAATTATGTTAAAGTACTTCTTGAAAATAGCCAAATAGGATGGGTACTTCGTGAAGATTTACAAAAAAATTAAAGCTTTATATTTTTGGATTTTTTTTATTTTTAGTATTTTAATTGTAGTATGTTGCTTTTGTTTTGTAAATTCGCAAAATACCCTTTGGAAAATTCGTAGAATTTGGGCTAAATTTCAAAAATATACTATTTTTTATAAAACAGAGCTTGTGGGTGAATTTAACCCTAGCGCAAATATGATTTTAATGAATCATCAAAGTGCTTTAGATATTATTGCTTTAGAGGATCTGTATCCAAAAAATTTATGCTGGATTGCAAAAAAAGAACTGGGTGAAATTCCACTTTTTAAAATCACTATAAAAAAACCAAAATTGCTTTGTATTGATAGAAAAAATCCAAGGGATTTAGTGCGTGTATTAAAAGAAGCTAAAGCAAGACTAAATGAAAATAGGGTTTTGGCGATTTTTCCTGAAGGAACGCGTTCAAAAACAGCAAAAATGCTTAAATTTCAAAGCGGGGCTAAAGTTTTGGCTGAAAAATTGAATTTAAAAGTTCAGCCTATTTTAATTGTAGATTCTGCTAACATTTTAGATACAAAAAGTTTTAGCGTGGGAAGTGGTGGAATTTTAAGGATTATTTGCATGGATTTAGTAGATACTAGCGATGAGAGATGGCTTGAAAGTACTAGAAAAAAAATGCAAGAAATACTAGATCAAGAAAGAATAAAATTATGCTCAATATGATTTTAATTGTGGGCATAGGTGGTTTTTTAGGTTCTGTATTTAGAATGTTAAGCATTAATTTTATCAATAAAATTTTTCCACATTCCATTGGCTTTGGTACTCTTTTTGTAAATATTTTAGGCTCGTTTGCCATAGGGCTTTGTTTTTCTTATGCACAAAATAAAGGTTTATCTTTAAATATTAAAAATTTTATTAATACTGGATTTTTAGGGGCTTTTACAACTTTCTCTACTTTTTCTTATGAAAATTTAATGCTTTTGCAAAATGGAAATTATTTTTATCTTTTTCTTAATATTGTTTTTAATGTCATTTTGTGTTTATTGGCAGTTTGGTTTGGTTTTGTAATTTTTAAATAAATTTTTTAGAATTTTGTATTTTTTGCTAAAATAACGCATTTGAAAAATACAAAGGAGAAAAAATGCAATTTCAAACTGAAGTTAATCAACTTTTACAATTGATGATTCATTCTTTATATTCAAACAAGGAAATTTTTTTAAGAGAGCTTATTTCTAATGCTAGCGATGCTTTAGATAAATTGAATTTTTTAAGCGTCAGTGATGATTCTTATAAGAGCTTAAAATTTGATCCTAAAATAGAAATTACAATAGACAAAGATAAAAAAACTCTAACCATTGGTGATAATGGTATAGGTATGAATAAAGAAGATTTGGTAAATAATTTAGGAACTATTGCAAAGAGTGGTACAAAAAGCTTTTTGGAGAATTTAAGTGGCGATGCTAAGAAAGATTCTCAACTTATAGGGCAATTTGGCGTTGGATTTTATTCTGCTTTTATGGTAGCCGACAAGATTGAAGTTTTAAGTAAAAAAGCTTTGGATGATAAAGCTTATCTTTGGACTTCTGATGCTAATGGCTATGAAATTGAGGATGCTAAAAAAGAAGATCAAGGAACTACAATCACTCTTTATTTAAAAGATGATGAATTTGTTAATTCTTATAAAATTGAAAGTATTGTAGAAAAATATTCAAATCATATACAATTTCCAATTTTTATGGAAAAAGAAGAATATATTCCTGCTAAAGAGGGCAAAACAGAAGGAAAGAGTGAGGTAAAAATCACTCAAATTAATAAAGCCAATGCTCTTTGGAGAATGCAAAAATCAAGCTTAAAAACTGGAGATTATGAAAAATTTTATGAACAAAATTTCCACGATTCTAATAAACCTTTGTTATATCTTCATACTAAAAGTGAAGGAAAATTAGAATACAACTCCTTATTTTTTATCCCAAAAAATGCCCCTTTTGATCTTTTTAGAGTGGATTATCAAAGCGGACTTAAACTTTATGTAAAGCGTGTTTTTATCAGTGATGATGACAAAGAACTTTTGCCAACTTATTTGCGTTTTGTTAGAGGGATTATCGATGTTGAAGATTTACCGCTGAATGTAAGTCGTGAAATTTTACAAGAAAATCAAATTTTGAAAGCAGTAAAAGAAGCTAGCGTTAAAAAAATACTTAGCGAGCTTGAAAAATTAAAAAATAAAAATAAAGATAAATATTTGGATTTTTTTAAAACCTTTGGAAAAGTTTTAAAAGAAGGGCTTTATGGTTTTGGAACAGAAAAAGAAAATTTACTAAAACTTATGTTTTATAAAAGCACCAAAGATGAAAATTTACGTTCTTTAGAAGAATACAAAAATGATTTGCAAAAAGATCAAAAAGAAATTTTTTATATTACAGGAAGTAATGAAAGTTTGCTTAGAAATTCGCCTTTATTGGAAGAATATAAACAAAAAAATGTAGAAGTATTGTTAATGGATGATGAGATTGATTCTTTAGTAACCCCTATGCTTGGAGAATATGAAGGATTAAAATTTGTAGCTATCAATCAAGTTGAAGATAAAAACGAATTTAGCGATGAAGAGAAAAAAGAATATGCTCCACTTGTAGCTAAATTTAAAGAGCTTTTAAAAGATGAGGTTGAAGATGTAAGATTAACCAGTCGTTTGAAAGATAGCCCAAGTTGTATTGTTTTTGATAAAAATAAACCTGATTTTGCTATGCAGCAACTTTTAAAACAAATGGGACAAGAACAAAATATAAAACCTATTTTGGAGATCAATCCAAAACATGCTATTTTTTCAGGACTCAAAAATAATGAAACATTCTATAGCGATATTGCAATTTTAGTATTAAATATGGCTAAACTTAGTGAGGGTATGGGTATTGAGAATGCTTCTGAATTTAATGCAAGTTTGGCTAAAATCATTACAAAGGCATTTTCATGATAGAAAATATTCCGGCTAATATTTGGACAAAACAAGATTTAAGCGAATATCAAATTTTTGATGTTCGCACTCCTTTGGAATGGGAAGAAGGGGTTTTGGCTAATGTAGAGTGTATTTGGTTGTATGACAATAAAGGCTTTTTGAATGAAAATTTTTTAGATGAATTCCAAACTAAAAGAAATAAAGATAAAAAAATAGCTTTTATTTGTCGTAGTGGATATAGGAGTATGATGGCTGCCCAACTTGTACAAGAACGATTAAATTTAGATAGTGCTAATTTAGATGGTGGAATGTTAGCGTTTCAAGGAAATTGATGATAGGAATATACTTATTAATAACTGCTTTGTCTTTTTTATTTCTTTATTTTGCTGTTAAAAAAATAACTTCAAATATTGATGAAAGAGTATTATTTGAACCTATAAAAGCAGATATTTATCCCAAATTTTGTGATTTAATCGATGAGAAAATTAGAGAATTTAAAGATCGTGTTCAAAATCAGAATTTAATATTAAAAATTCAAGAAAAACAAGATGAATTTTTAGAAAAACTTGGAGATTTAAGCAGAGAGCTTACCTTTATCCAAACAATGAATTTGAGCAATAAAAGCGATGATATTTGGCAAAATGAGCTTTTTAATTTTTTAAAAAAATTAGAAAATGTTTTACTTGAGTTTTTAAAAAATGGCGAAGAAGAAGCTGAAAATTTAAGAGATTTTTTAATGAATGAATTTGAAAAACTGAAGGTAAATAATTAGATGCTTTATTTTGAGTTATTTTTTAGTTTGATTATTGTCCGTAATTGGTTTTAAAAAATCCTCATTGATTAAAATGTCAACTACATCTTTAAACATAGGCAAAGCACTTTGAGCTGCATAATAGCTGTAAGGTTTGGTTGGATTTCTTACTAAAACCCCTACGGTGTAAGCGTGCGATGCGTCATTAGCAAAGCCAAAAAAAGAAGCATTATAGCGATTTGAAGTGTAGCCTTGTCTTTCGGCAATCCTAGCTGTTCCTGTTTTGCCTCCTAAAATAACTCCTTTTGTGAAAGCTTTTCTTCCTGTTCCTTTTTCTATAACATCGATCAATATTCTTTGCATAAGTCGAGCCGATTGAGAGCTTAAAATAGTTTCTTTTCTTATATTGTTATCTAAATTTACAAAACGTCCATCTTGATAATATTTTTCAGCCAAACGAGGCGTAATATAAACTCCATTATTATTAAAAACATTATATGCAGCAAGTAATTGCATAAAAGTAGTTTTAAGTCCATATCCATAACTTAGAACAGATTTTTCTATTTCTCTTAAGTGTTTAGGATTAGGTATTTCTCCTTTTTGTTCATAGGGAAGATCAATACCACTTTTATCTCCAAAATTAAAAATTTTTAAACCCGTGATTATTTCTATATTGCTTAATCTTTGAGCAATTTGTATCATTCCTATATTAGAAGAATATCTTATAACCTCTTCGGCAGTCATTTTGCTCATTTTATGATCATCTCTAATGGTAAAGCGACCAAGTTTATATGAGCCTCCATAGGTATTGATTATTTCATCAAGCGTTGTTTTTCCAAGTTTTAATGCGGTGATAAAAATAAAAGGTTTGATAACAGAACCTGCTTCGTATCCGTATTCAATAGCACTTGCATTTAATACAGATAAATCTTTACCGCGATTTTCAGGATCATAACGTCTAGAACTTGCTAGAGCTAAAATTTTACCAGTTCTACTATCCATAACCCCAACAATGATTTCATTAGCTTTCAAATCTTCATTACGTTCATCAATAGCTCTTTCAATACTTTTTTGAAGTTTTAAAGAGACGCTAAGGTATAAGTCGCAACCATTTATTTTTTTTTGTTGCAACGAATTTAGATTTAAAATAATATTTCCACCTATATCTTTTAAACCCTGAATTCTTTCATTTTGTAAAGGACTTAGACATTGATCATAATATTTTTCTAAACCTTTAACTCCAACATTTTTTAAAATTTCGCTTTCTGAGTCTAAAACAACTTTTGTATAGCCTATAGCCGGAGTAAAAGAATCGTGCGACATATAAATTCTATCTTCTTCATGTTCTATAATATTTAAACCTCTAGTTTCGACTTTACCAATGCTATTTGTAAACGCTTTAAAAAATCCTTGTATGTATAATTTTTTAGCAAGGTCTTTAAGATAACTTGCCTGTTTGGAGTCCAAATTTTGAGAAAGGATAAAATTATAAGAATGTTTTTTTTGATTTTGAATTCTTTTTTTAATTGTTATTATTTCTTTATCACTAACTCCACTATAAATTTGAAAAAGCTTTAAAAAAAGATCAAATTTATCCTTATTGATACTTCTTAAATCAATTTCTGCACGATATATTTGCTTTGAAGTAGAAATTGTAAAATTATCTTTTGTTATAATATTTCCGCGTAAGGCTAAGGAATATTGATCTTTTTCCGTATTAGGAATATGACGTTTAGATGTGAGAAAAAAAGTTGAACTAAGAAAAATAATCATAAACAAAAGCGCCATGCAGTAAGCAAAAGCAACTTTTGAAACACGATTTTTTTTATACTCTTGCATAGAGTTTAGATTTGTGTTCTTGTAATTTCTTTATAGGCGTTAAGAGCTTTATTTCTAACCTCTAGCATAAATTTCATACTGCTTTCAGCTTTTGTGATAGCAATAGCTGCTTGATGTAAATCTTTAACTTGTCCTGTAGCAATATCTGTCATTGCAGCTTCACCAGTTTTTTGAGCTTTATTTAAATCATCAATTTCATTTTTAAGCATTTTTGCAAATTCTTCGCCGATTCCGTTTTGCGAATTTTGACTCACGTTTGTTTTCGAAACGTTGTTATTTAGTCTTAAATCATTAATATTGTTCATTTTTTATTATCCTCTTAATAAATCGATTGCACTTTGTGCAATAGTTTTAGCACTTGTAAAAGCACTAACGTTTGCTTGATAAGCTCTTGTAGCTTCAATTAAATCCGCCATTTCTATTACAGGATTAACATTAGGATAAGCAACATAACCTTCAGCGTTTGCATCTGGATTGCTTGGATCGTATTTCATTCTAAAATCCTTATCATCTCTTACAACTTTATCCACAACAACACTTTGAATAGCTGGTTTAGCTTCTTCAGGTGAGCTTGGATCGTTTAAAGGATTTTCATATTTTAGAAAATTATTATCCTTGCTAATTTGCTCATTTAAAAGCTTATCAAAATCAGTTGCCTTAAAGATCACTTCGCGTCTTCTGTAAGGTCCGCCTTCTGCTGTTCTAGTTGTGTTTGCATTAGCTATATTAGAGCTAATAACATTCATTCTAAAACGTTGAGCACTTAAACCGTATCCGCTAATATCAAAATCACTTAAGTATGCCATAATTTACCTTTAACTTAATTTAGAGCTTGCATCAATTATAGAACTAAATATATTACTTTGTTTTCTTAAAACTCCGTCAAGAGCTGTAATCATAACTGTATTTTTGCTCATTTCCGTTGTTTCAACATCTAAATCTACAGTGTTTCCATCGTTTCTTGCTAAATGTCCATCTCTTAAATAAATTGTTGATTTATTAGGATCTGGAAATTTCCAAGGCTCTTGATGTCCCTTTTCTGTAATTGCTAATTCTAATTCTTTATTATCGTTTTCCCTAAAAATTTCATTAGCACGATGTACTAAAGCAGTTTCAAATTCTATATCTCTTGCTTTATAAAAAGGAGTATCAACGTTTGCAAGATTAGCATTGATAAGTTGATTTCTAAGATTTCTACCCGCTAAAGCGCTAGTAACAAGTTCTTTCGATTTAAATGGGTCGATCATTTTCTATCCTTTTTATTTATAATTTTCAATTTAACAAGCAAATAGTGTTCCAACTTTTATAAATTTTTTAGTTTTTTTGTAAATTAATAGCTTTATTGTGATCATTTAAATTTGTAGTAAAAATATGAACTCCAGTATTTTTATCACGTACAAAATATAAATAATCAGTCTTTGCTGGAAAAATCGCTGCACGAATAGCAGCTAAAGATACATTACAAACTGCTTCCTTTGGCAAACCTTCAAATTTATAAGTATTATAAAAACTATTGTCTTCTCTTATTCTTTGAGGTGTGATTTTTTCATGAGAATAAATCCCATAGTTTAAGGTTCCATCCATTTGAAGTCTCATTCCTTTTTTAATGCGATTATAAATTACACTTGCAACTACAGGCATTTCGGCTTCATTGGCGGCCTCTTTTTGAATAATAGAAGCTGTTATGATGTATTGATGCCATTTTTTAGGGTTGTATTCTCCAAAAATTTTTTCAGAAGTTTTTTGATTTGATTTTTCTGAATAGTTGAGTAAAATTTGTATTAATAAATTTTCAGTTATTCCTTTTGGAATTTTATAAGTTTCTGGTAAAAAAACTCCTTCAGAGTAAGGAGATTGTTTTTGAAATTCAAATAAAAGTAAATTTTTATCAAGTTTTAATTTCTTAGCAGTTTGTTCTAAAAAAACGATACTAGTTTCTCCTGGAATTAAAGTGATTGTTTCAAGTGCAGCTTTAGCTACAGTTAATTTATGTAAAAATTCTATTCTATTTAGTTTTTGCGTACCTATATTAATCCAACCAGATTGAGGATGTCCTAGAAAAAATAAAATATATTTATCAATCGGACTCATTTCATATTTATTTTGTTTTAGATGTGATATAATTTGACCAATAGAACCTTGTGGTAAAAAAACAACAGGATTGCTTTTTAAAGGTTGAATAAGATAATAAAAAATTCCCAAAATAAATATTAATAAGAAATTACGAATGAAGAAAAAAATTTTATACACATTTGCAGTATTATTTGCATTATTGTTGATTACATTTTTAGCATTAAAGAATGGGTTGTTCATCTCTAGTATCCAATTTGATTTTTTAAAACTTGAACAATTATATATTAAATTAGATAAAAAACTTATTTTACGAGCGAAAAATATTACTATAAAAACAGATGAATCTTCACGCAATGAAGCTAATTTTGGTTCTAAAGAATTTTTAGATATTGTTAAAAATTTAAAATATTTTTATGCTTTTTTCGAAGAGGTTGATATTCAAAGTTTTAATGTAAAAGATAATCAAGCACGTTTATTATTTAAAAATAATGAATTTTTTATGGACAATGATTTATTATTTGTCAAACTTTCTTTATTTGAACAAAATAAAAATATCAATGCTGAAATTAAAAAAGTATTATTTAAAGATTATAATTTAAGTATTGTTGGAAATTTAAGTATTAATACCAAAAGTGAATTTTATAATTTTAATGGTATAGCAAGAAGTGATTTTATCGATTTTAATGTTAGTATTTCTTATAAAAATAAAAATTTAGCTTACAAGATAGAGGATGTTAATATTAAAGATTTTATTGGCATTATGAGCAAGATAAAAAGAAAGGTAGTTTTGCCAAAAAGTGTAGATCTTTGGATAACACATAATGCTGTAGGCGGTTTTTATCATTTTGATTTTATACAAGGTTTTATCGATTTTGCTAGAAATAATTATTATTTTGATAATATCAGTGCTTTTGGTTATGTAAATAATGTAAAAGTTCGTTTAGATAATTATATGAATGCTATTGAATTTCCAAGGCTTGATTTAAATTTAAGTAATCAAAAATTAGATTTTCAATTTCAAAAAGCTTCATATAATGGAGCAGATTTAAGTCAAAGTAAAGTTTATTTATTCGATTTATTTGATGAAAAAAAAATTGGAATTTATTTGCGTATAAAATCAGATAATTTAAAATTTGATCAAAAACTTGCACGAGCTTTGCAAAATTATCATTTCAAATTGCCTTTTTATCAAACAAGTGGAAATCTTAAAGGAGATTTAGAGCTTAAGGTTTATTTTCATGAAAAAGGTCAAGTCATCCATAACGGTATATTTTTTTTAGAAGATGCTAATTTATCTTTAGAAAATACCAATTTATCTTTATTCGATTTTAACATTTCTAAAGCTTTAATTAGGCTTAATCAAAATGATTTAAATATAGAAAATGCCAACATAAAAAATGATTTTTTACAAGCTAATTTCAATGCTAAAATAGATTTACAAAATCATAAAGGAGTGTTTGATACTCAAATTTCAAGATTTTATTTTGATGATGGAAAGCTATTGGATATGAAAAATCAAAATATTATCATTAATTTGGATTATTCTCAAAATTTACAATTAGATATACCAAATTGGAATTCAACATTAAATTTCAAGGATAAAATAGAGGTAAATTTAAATAATCCTAATGTTTTTATTACCCATTCTCCCATACTTAAAAAATTTGGTTTTTTAGATGCTAAGAATATTTATTTTAATGGGGAGAATTTTCAAAATTTTAATTTGCAAGCACAAGATATTTCTTTTGATGGTAATTTATTAACTAAAGATCAAGTTCCTTACAGAGATAGTTTGAGTATAATGAAACAAAAAGATACTATTAATATTAATACCCAAAGTGATTTAATAAGTGCTGTAATTACCCCGCTAAAAAAAGAAATTCAAGTTAAGAATTTAACCTATATTTACAAAAAAGATACAAATTCTTCCGACTCTATTTTTGATATTAATAAAAATAAACAAAATATTGTTTTTGGCGGTGCCAATTTTTCTTTAGTATTGGGAGATTTAAATAAAACTTTGGCTTTTGATAAAATAGAAGTTAAGTTAAATGAAAATGTTTTAAGTGCTAGAGGTTCAAGAGGCAATACAAATTTAAGTTTTTATTATAGTCCAAATGATTTGAAATTCTTTGCTAAAAACATAGATGATCAATATTTGAATGAATTTTTACAAAAGCAAGCTGTACAAGATGGTATTTTTAATTTAAGCATAGTCGGAAGCGGAGTTGATTATTTTGATGGAGAATTTGATTTCAAAAACACTTTTATTAAGGATTTAAAAGGAATTAATCAATTGATTTCTTTTATAGATACAGTTCCTAGCCTATTAATGTTTAAAACCCCAACCTTTAACCAAAAGGGTTTAAATTTTCAAGATGGAAGAATTATTTTTAACCGAAAAAAAGATTTATTAAGCTTTAGTGCGATTAAAATAAATGGGGATAGTGTTGATATTTATGGATTAGGAAGTGCAAACTTACGTCTTTATACTATAGATTTAGATTTGGAATTAAGGACATTAAAATCAGCTTCTGAAACGATTTCAAAAGTTCCAATTTTAAATTATGTAATTTTAGGAAAAAATCAGCAAATCAGCACAAATATTAAAGTTGATGGAACACTTGATAATCCGAGCTTTCATACTCAAATTTTAAGCGATACTTTAAAAACTCCATTTAATTTAATTAAAAATATTATACAACTTCCTGCAAATTTATTTAATTAAAAAAGTAATAAAATTTTGCTAAAACTAAAATAAACTTTAAAATTACTCTTGCATTTTTTTATAATTGTAATATACTTAAGTTATATAAAAAATTAGCACTTTAAGAAGGATAAAAAATGCAAATTACTTACACTTTAACAGATGAATCTCCCGCATTGGCTACTTATTCGTTCTTGCCAATAGTAAAAGCTTTTTTAAGTAGAGCACATATAGGGGTTAAAACCTCTGATATTTCTTTATCTGGAAGAATTTTAGCAACCTTTAATGACTATTTAAAAGATGAACAAAAATGTGAAGATGCCTTAGTGTTTTTAGGAGAACTTGTAAAAAAACCGGATGCAAATATAATCAAAACTCCTAATATTTCAGCTTCTATTCCTCAGCTGAAATCAGCCATTAAAGAATTACAGGATAAAGGTTATATGTTACCAAATTACCCAGATGAGCCAAAAAATGATGAAGAAATTCAAATAAAAGCAAAATATCAAAAAGTTTTAGGCTCAGCGGTTAATCCTGTTCTTAGGCAAGGTAATTCAGATCGTCGTTCTACCAAGGCTGTAAAAGATTATGCTAAAAATAATCCTTATCGTATTAGCGATTTTGATCCAAAATCTAAAACTTGTGTTTCTTATATGAAAGAAGGAGATTTTTTCTCAAACGAGAAAGCTGTTTTGGTTGAACAAGATTGTATAGCCAGTATTGAATTTTTATCAAGAGATGGAAAGAATGAAGTTTTAAAAAAAGATTTAAAGCTTGAGAAGAATGAAATTTTAGATGCTACTTTTATGGATGTAAAAAAACTAGAGAAATTTTTTGCTAAAGAAATTCAAGTAAGCAAAGATAACGATGTACTTTTTTCACTTCATTTAAAAGCAACTATGATGAAAGTTAGTGATCCTATACTTTTTGGTTATGCTCTTAAAATATTTTTTAAAGAATTATTTGATGAATTTAGTGAAGAATTTGAAAAAATAGGAATAAATCCGAATAATGGTTTAAGTGAGCTTTTGGTAAAAATTGAAAATTCTGCTAAAAAAGAAGCCATTTTAAAGAAATATAATGAAATTTTGTCTCAATCTGCTGAAATTTCTATGGTTAATTCTGATAAAGGTATTACAAATTTACATGTTCCAAGCGATGTGATTGTAGATGCTTCTATGCCGGCAATGCTTAAAAATGGAGCAAAATTATGGGATAAAGAAGGTAAATTAAAAGATACCAATGCGGTTATTCCTGATCAAACCTATGCAACTATTTATGAGGCAGTACTTGAAGATTTGTGCAAAAATGGCACTTTAAATCCTGCAAAACTAGGTAGTGTTTCCAATGTAGGTTTGATGGCAAAAAAGGCACAAGAATATGGCTCACACGATAAAACTTTTGTCGCTAAAGAAGACGGAATTTTTAAAATTGTTTTTAATGGCAAAATTTTACTTGAGCATAAGGTAAAAAAAGGGGATATTTATAGAGTAAATCAGGCAAAATTTGATGCCGTACTTAATTGGATAGATTTAGGTATTGAAAGAGCTGAATTAACTGGAAATGAAGCAATTTTTTGGCTAGATTCTAAAAGAGCAAGTAATAAAATTATGATAGATTTGGTTCAAAATCGCTTAAAAGAGAAGGGTAAAGTTATAGCTATTATGTCTCCAAAAGAAGCATGTTTGAGAAGTTTAGAACTTATTCGATCCGGCAAAGATGTTATTTCTATTACGGGTAATGTTTTAAGGGATTATTTAACTGATCTTTTTCCTATTTTAGAACTTGGAACAAGTGCTAAAATGCTTTCAGTTGTACCTATGTTAAACGGGGGTGCTATGTTTGAAACAGGAGCAGGTGGATCAGCACCTAAGCAAGTAGAACAATTGGTTAAGGAAAATCATTTACGCTGGGATAGTTTGGGTGAATTTTTAGCTTTGCAAGCGAGTTTGGAATTTTATGCCAATAAATGCAACAACCATAAAGCTAAAGTTTTAGCAGAATGTTTAGATGAAGCTATTGGAGATTGGCTTGAAAATAACAAAACTCCTTCAAGAAAAGTTAAAGAAGATGATAATCGCACTAGTCATTTTTATTTGGCTATGTATTTTTCAAATCATTTAGCAAGACAAGCAAATGATATAGAACTTCAAACTTTTTTTAAAGATATTGCTTTAGAATTCTCTTCTAATGAAGAAAAAATTAGATCTGAATTTAATAATACTCAAGGAATCGAGATTGATTTAGGCGGATATTATAAATTTGATGATAAAAAAGCAGAGAAAATTATGCGTCCAAGTGTAACTTTTAATGCTATTATACAGAAAATAGAGCAAAGATGAAAATTACAATTATAGGTGCAGGTAATATCGGATCAAGTCTTTCTTATGGCTTGATTTTGCGCGAGTTAGTAAGTCAGATTGTTTTGATTGATATTAATGAAGAATTATTGATTGCAAAAGAATTGGAACTTGCTCAAAGTATAGCTGCTTTGAATTTAGACATTGATTTAATTTGCACTCAAGATTATAAATATACTCAAAATTCCGATATAGTTGTTTTTGGTGCAGGTTTTACGAGAAAAGACGGGCAAAGCAGAGAAGAACTTTTGCAATTAAATGCAAGTATTTTATTAGATTGTGCAAAAAAAATTAAAGAGTTTATCCCTGATCCACTTTTTATTGTTCTAACTAATCCTGTAGATTTTTTGCTTAATACCTTATATGAAAGTAGGCTTTTTTCGTCTAAAAAAATTGTTGCAATGGCTGGAATTTTAGATAACGCGCGTTTTAAATACGAAGTTGCTAAAAAATTAAATGTCAAAGTATCAAGAGTAGATACTAGACTTATAGGCTTTCACAATGATGATATGGTTTTGGTGAAATCTTATGCAAAGGTTAATAATAAAAGCATAGATGATTTTTTAAGTGAAGAAGAGTTTGAAGATTTGGAAAATGAAGTTAAAACAGGTGGCGCTAAAGTTATAAAATACTTAAAAAATTCAGCTTATTTAGCACCTGCTAGTGCTTGCATTAGGATGATAGAATCAATTAGAAGCGGAGAATTTCTACCTATGAGTGTTATTTTGCATGGAGATTTTGGTGTTAAGAATAAAGCTTTAGGAGTTATGGCAAGATTGGGATTTGAAGGCGTTATTGAAATTATGAAAATGGAACTCAGTGTACAAGAAAAACAAAAGTTGGAACAATCTTTAAGTAAATATCAATATAAAGGAGATAAAGAATAATGATTGAGAAAAAGAATTTTAAATATAATTTAAAAAAATAATTATATGATATAAAAAATTAATTTAACAAAGGAAATATATGAGTGTAGTAGCTCCAAAAAATATCCCAGTTTGGGTAGATGAATTTCGGTGTAAGGCTTGTAATATTTGCGTAAGCTATTGTCCAGCAGGAGTTTTAGCTATGCGTGATGATGTACATGCAGTTTTGGGACAAATGATAGAAGTTGTGCATCCAGAATCTTGCATAGGTTGTACTGAATGTGAAACACATTGTCCAGATTTTGCAATTATGGTGGCAAAAAGAGATGAGTTTAAATTTGCTAAACTTACTCCAGAAGCTAAAGATAGAGCTTTAGCCGTAAAAAACAACAAGTATAAAAAATTGGCATAGGAAAAAATAATGAGAGAAGTTATAGCAACAGGTAATGTTTTAATTGCACAAGCAGCAATTGATTGTGGATGTAAATTTTTTGGTGGTTATCCTATTACTCCAAGTAGCGAAATTGCACACGAATTAAGTCACATGCTTCCTGCAAATGATGGGACTTTTATACAAATGGAAGATGAGATTTCAGGAATTAGCGTAGCAATCGGTGCAGCAATGAGCGGAGTAAAGGCTATGACAGCAAGTAGCGGTCCAGGAATTTCTTTAAAAGCAGAGCAAATTGGACTTGCGTTTATTGCCGAAATTCCACTTGTGATTGTCAATGTTATGCGTGGAGGCCCATCAACAGGTCTTCCAACAAGAGTAGCACAAGGAGATTTGTTTCAAGCAAAAGCACCTACTCACGGAGATTTTGCAAGTATAGCTATCGCGCCTGCTTCTCTTGAAGAGGCGTATTTAGAGACTATAAGGGCTTTTAATTTGGCTGAAAAATATATGACTCCAGTATTTTTGCTTATGGATGAAACTGTTGGACATATGAATGGAAAAGCAGTATTGCCAGATTTAAAAGATATTAAAATCTATAATCGTAAAAAATTCGAAGGAAATAAAAAAGATTATAAACCTTATGCGGCTAATGAAAATGAACCAGCAACTCTAAATCCTTTCTTTACAGGTTATCGTTATCACGTAACAGGACTTCACCATGGAGATATAGGCTTTCCAACTGAAGATGGTACTATAGTAAAGAAAAATATAGAAAGACTTATAGGTAAGATTAATAACAATCGTGAAGATATTTGCGCCTATGAAGAATATATGCTCGAAGATGCTGAATTTTTAATCATAGCCTATGGAAGTGTGAGTCGTTCTGCAAAAGAGGCTATTATTAGACTTAGAGAAGAAGGTATCAAAGCAGGACTTTTTCGTCCTATTACTCTTTATCCTGTAGCAGAGAAAAAAATTGCCGAAGTGGTAAGTAAATTTAAAAAAGTTATGGTAAGCGAACTTAATATGGGACAATATCTTGAAGAAATTGAGAGAGTGTCTTCACGTCGCGATTTTATTAGCTTACATCGTGCAAATGGTCGTCCTATAACCCCTAGTGAAATCATTGCAAAAGTAAAGGAGAATATATAAAATGGCATTTAATTATGATGAATATTTAAGAACAGATAAACTTCCAACTCAGTGGTGTTGGGGATGCGGCGATGGTGTTGTTTTAAAATGTATTATCCGTGCAATAGAAAAACTTGGTTGGAATATGGATGATGTTTGTCTTGTTTCAGGGATTGGTTGTAGCGGTAGAATGAGTTCTTATGTAAATTGCAATACTGTACATACTACACATGGTAGAGCTATTGCCTATGCAACAGGAATAAAACTAGCAAATCCTACAAAACACGTGATAGTTGTAAGTGGAGATGGTGATACTTTAGCAATTGGTGGAAATCATACTATACATGGTTGTCGTAGAAATATAGATTTAACCCACATAGTGATCAATAATTTTATTTATGGACTTACAAATTCTCAGACTTCTCCAACAACTCCAAAGGGTTTTTACACGGTAACTGCACAATTTGGAAATATCGATCCGAATTTTGATGCTTGTGAATTAACAAAGGCTGCAGGAGCTTCTTTTGTTGCAAGAGGAAATGTTATAGAGGCTAATAAACTTGAGAATTTAATTTATAAGGCTTTAGCTCACAAAGGTTATAGTTTTGTAGATGTTTTTTCAAATTGTCATATCAATCTAGGAAGAAAAAATAAAATGGGAGAAGCAACTGCAATGCTTGATTGGATTAAAAATCGCGTTGTAGATAAGACTAAGTTTGAAAGTATGGATTTTGAAGAAAGAAAAGATAAATTTCCAACAGGAATACTTCACGAGGATAATTCTCAACCAGAATATTGCCAAGCTTATGAAGAAGTGCGTCGTGCAGCTAAGGAAAAAAGAATGGTAGATTTAGGAGCTTTAAAATGAAATATCAATTAAGATTCGGTGGTGAAGGTGGTCAAGGAGTGATCACTGCGGGAGAAATTTTAGCTGAAGCAGCCATTAAAGAAGGACGTCAAGCTTTTAAAGCCTCTACTTACACTTCTCAAGTGCGAGGAGGTCCTACAAAAGTAGATATTATCATAGATGATAAAGAAATTCTTTTTCCTTATGCTATAGAAGGAGAAGTTAATTTTATGCTTTCAACTGCTGATAAGGGTTATAAGGGTTTTCGCAGTGGTGTAAAAGAAGGTGGAATTATCGTTGTAGAACCTAATTTAGTACATCCTGAAAATGAAGATTATAAAAGATGGCAGATTTTTGAAATTCCAATCATTACTATAGCCAAAGATGAGGTAGGCAATGTCGCAACTCAATCTGTTGTAGCTTTAGCCATTGCTGCTTATATGAGTCAATGTATTGATTTAGAAGTTTTAAAAGAAACAATGCTTCATATGGTTCCATCAAAAACCCGTGATGCAAATTCAAAAGCCTTTGATTTGGGCATTAAATATGCAAAAGAAACTAAACCGAAGTCTTTGTAATTTTTTGAGGTTTAAAAACCTCAAAATCTTTTCTAGTTTTTTAATTTAGCTACTTTTAACGATTAAAATTTTATAATCAAAAACTTATATTTTCAAGGAAAACAATGGATATTTTTGATGAAATGTTTAACAAAACTCCTAAAGAAAAATTTATAGAAATAATACAGAATGGAAATTTGGGAGCTTTGGAGAAAGTCTTTGAAAATTTTTTCTCTGAGTATATTGCTATGATAGAACTTTTGGAAAAACAAGGTTTAAATGAAATAGATGTTAAAAATTTCATACTTGAAAATGGAGATTTTATAGAACAAAGACAAAATGATATTTATATAGAATTGGGTGTAAAAATTTTAGGACACGAAGGCTAATGCAAAAATTTTTGAGTAATTTTTTTATATCATTATTTTTTTTAAGCAATTTGAATGCAGCTCCTACTTTTGAATATACTTATAAATTTGTTCTAAAAAAAGACGAAAGGGCAAGTGTTCAAATTAAAGAAATTGGTTATGAAGATAAGATTCAAAATTTTGATTTTTATTGGACTTTATTTGATAATACAAATATAATTGTACATTCTAAATTTCGAAAATATCCACGTCAATTTGTAATGAGTTTGCGTAGAAATTTAGACTGGGTAACACAAACTTTAATTCCTGATTATACTAATCCAAATATAGATAGAGCAAGACTTATTTTAGAATTTAGTGGTTATAATAAAGGTTTAGCAACTTTTACAGTTTATATTGAAGATAAGGAGTCTCGTGTGATGGTGGAATTTTTAGATCCAAGAAAAAAACCACTTACAAATCCGCCAAAAAATAATCAAGTCGTTCCTATGATTGATTTAAATAAACCGCAAGTGAAACCACTTACAAATTGGGAAAAATAGTAAATAAGGGATTAAATATGGAAGCAATTGATGATTTAATAAAACAATTTTTAAAAGAACTTAATTATGAGCCTATTTTAGAAATGCTTTCTAATGTTAGATCGGGTAAAAAATTGCGTTCAAAATTACTTTTAGCTATTGCAGGAGAAAGCAAAGAGTCTTTAAAAATTTGTGCAGCAATCGAGCTTATACATTTAGCCAGTTTGTTACATGATGATATTATCGATGAAAGTAATCTTAGAAGAGGTTCAAAATCTGTAAATTATGAATTTGGGACTAAAAATGCTTTAATGCTAGGGGATATTTTGTATTCTAAAGCTTTTTATGAACTAAGCCAGATGAATGCTCGATTTGCAAGTATTATTTCTGATGCGGTTGTAAAACTTGCTATAGGTGAGCTTATGGATGTAAATTTAAGCAAAAATTTTAATACAGATAAAGAAAAATATCTTACAATGATTTATAATAAGACAGCAGTTTTGATCGAGGCAAGTGCAAAATGTGGAGCTATCTTAGCAGGTTATGATGAGAGTTCCTTTGGAGAATATGGAAAGAATTTAGGACTTGCTTTTCAGATGGTTGATGATATTTTAGACATTAAGGGTGATGATAAAACCTTAGGTAAGCCTGCTATGGCTGATTTTAAAGAAGGAAAAACTACCTTGCCTTATATTTATCTTTTTGAAAATCTAGATAAGGAAGAAAAGGTTAAATTAAAAAATTTATTTCGAAAAGATCTAAATGAAGAAGAAAATTTGTGGATAAAAACTCGATTTAAAGAAAAAGAAATTTTAGAAAAATCAGTTTTAGAAGTCAAAAAATATACTAAAAATGCAATAGATGCTATAGATAAATATTCTAATCAAAAGTTAAAAGATATTGTTAAAGCAATAACAGATAGGGATTTTTAATGTATTATTGTATTTCTTTTACCCATAAAAATACAGACATTGCTTTAAGAGAAAGATTAAGTTTTTCAGATGAAGCAAAAAAATATGAATTTTTGCGTATGTTAAAAACTTATGAAAATATTGAAGAATGTTTAGTCATTAGTACCTGTAATCGTGTTGAAATTATAGCTTTTGTTAAAAAATCTTGTGTAAATTTTATTATAAAATCTTTAGCTTTATTGTGTGATGTCGATCAAGATGAATTATTTAAAAAAGCCGATATTTTTGAAGATAGCGGAGCCATACACCATCTTTTTTCAGTGGCAAGTTCTTTAGATAGCCTTGTTATTGGAGAAACTCAAATTGTAGGTCAAATTAAAGATGCTTTTTCTTTTTCCATAAAAAATGAATTTTGCAAAACCCATCTTTCAAGAGCTGTGCATTATGCTTTTAAATGTGCTGCTAAGATTCGCAATGAAACTCAAATTTCAAAAAATCCTATTTCTGTGGCGAGTGTAGCTGTGGCTAATGCAAAAGAGCTTTTAGATTTAGCACAAAAACAAGCTATAGTTATAGGTGCAGGAGAAATGGCAGAACTTACGGCAAAACATTTAATTGCTAGTGGTGCTAGAGTTATTATTTTAAATCGTGATATTCAAAAAGCGAGCCAACTTTGCGAAAAATTAGGAAATTCAAGTAAATATGATAGCTTAGATAATTTAAAAAATTATTTAGATAGTTATGAACTTTTTTTCTCAGCCACTAATGCACCTGATGCCATTATAACCAATTCATTGATTGATGAGGTTCAACATAAACGATATTTTTTTGATATTGCCGTTCCTCGTGATATTGATATAGATAAAAATGATAAAATAATTGTTTTTGCAGTTGATGATCTTCAAGAAGTTGTACAAAAAAATATGACTTTAAGAGAAAATGAAGCTCGTATGGCATATAGCATTATAGGCCAAGAAACAGCAAATTTTTTTAAATATTTAAATGATTTAGCACTTAGTCCTATTATTAAAGCAATTCGTTTGCAAGCTAAAGAATGTGCAGAAGTGCAACTTAATATCGCATTAAAAAAGGGATATTTAAAATATTCTGATGAAAACGAAGCACGAAAGCTTATTCATCAGGTGTTTAAAGCTTTTTTACATACACCAACTATAAATTTGAAACATCTTCAAGGAAAAATTCAAAGCGATACAGTAATTAATGCTATGCGTTATGTTTTTGACTTAAATAATGATCTTGAAGGTTTAAACCAATATAAATGTGAATTTGATATGGAGAATGATAATGAAATTTAGCCAGCTATATGCACCAAGCACAAAAGAAACCCCAAAAGATGCAAGTTTGCCAAGTCATATATTTTTAATGCGTGCAGGGTTTATAGAGCAAATTGGTAGTGGACTTTATAATTTTTTGCCTTTAGGAAAAAGAGTTTTAGATAAAATTCGTATCATTGTTAAAGAAGAAATGGATAAAGTTGGTGCACAAGAAGTAAATTTAAGTTTTGTTACGCCGGCTAATTTGTGGCAAGAAAGTGGGCGTTATAATGTTTTTGGAAAAGAGCTTTTGCGTTTTAAAGATAGAAAGGAAAATGATTTTGTTTTAGGACCAACTCATGAAGAGGCTATGCTTTCTTTGGTTAAAAATAAAATTACAAGCTATAAACAACTTCCTTTGCATTTATATCAAATTGGTTGGAAATTTAGAGATGAAGCACGTCCGCGTTTTGGGCTTTTAAGATGTAGAGAATTCTTAATGAAGGATGGCTATAGCTTTCATAAAAATGAAGAAGATTTAACGCGTGAATTTGATCTGATGTTTGAAACATATTCTCGTATTTTAACAAGAATGGGGCTTGAATTTAGAGCCGTTGAAGCTGATAGTGGAGCAATTGGTGGGAGCGGATCTAAAGAATTTATGGTTTTGGCAAAAAATGGAGAAGATGATATTTTACTTTGTGAAAATTGTGATTATGCGGCAAATATTGAAGCGGCGAAAAGAGCTAAACAAACTTGTAAAAATGAACGCCCAGAAGCTAGCTATGCGAGTAAATTTCATACGCCTGATGTTAAAAGCATTAAAGAATTGGCCGATTTTTTCAAGATTGATGAATTTTACACTATCAAAGCTGTTGCAAAAAAAGCTATCTATGAGAATGAAAGCAAATTGGTCGTATTTTTTATACGTGGATGTGATGATTTGCAAGAAGTTAAAGCACAAAACGCTTGTAAGGCTTTAGAGCTTATTGATGCAGATGAAAGCGAACTGATTGATGCGGGATTAATTCCTGGTTTTATCGGATTTGTAGGGCTTAAAAATGTAGATTTTTATCTCGATCAAGAGCTTGAAAATGAAAAACAAATGATTGTTGGTGCAAATGAAAAAGATTATCATTTAATAGGAATTGATGTTGTTAATTTAAACAAAGATCGCTTTAAAGATTTAGTAGAGGTTAAAGAAAACGATTGTTGTGTAAAATGTGGCGGAAAACTAAAAAAGAGTAAAGGCATAGAAGTAGGGCATATTTTTAAACTCGGTCAAAAATATTCTAATGCTATGAATGCATATTTTTTAGATGAAAATGGTAAAAGTCAAGCTTTTCATATGGGATGCTATGGAATAGGAGTTTCACGTTTAGTTGCTGTTGCAGTTGAAGCGAGTCACGATGAAAAGGGTTGTATTTGGAATCAAACTCTAGCTCCTTTTGTGGTTGATATTATAATTTCAAATATCAAAGATGAAGAAGCTTGTAAATTTGCAAACGAGCTTTATATGCAATTGAAAGATTTAGGTATAGAAGCATTACTTGATGATAGAAATGAACGTTTTGGTGTAAAAATGAATGATTTTGAACTAATGGGTTTTCCTTATGCGTTGATAATTGGTAAAGGTTTACAAAATAATGAAATAGAACTAATTCAAAGAGAAAATTTAAATAAAGAACTTGTTAAAACAGAACATATCATAGAAATTTTAAAGAAGAAAATATTATGAATTATAAACTTAAATTAAGTCCTTTATTTATTTTAGAAATCGTTTGTAGTTTTTTATTTATTATGTTTTTTGGCTTTGGAAATTTCTTAATTTTTATTTTATTAAGCCTGATATTTGGTGTTATACTTTTAGGAATTTTTTGGAAAAATATGCTTGAATTTCAAATGACAAGTTTTAAAAATATGTTAACACAATTTTCCTTTGTGGTTGCAGGGTTTTTATTTATTTTTCCAGGAGTGATTACGAGTATTTTTGGATTTTTAGTTTTTTTATTTGGTCTTTTTTTAGAAATTATGACAAAAACAAAATATAAATATACGCATAAAAAAAGCCAAAATTCTAACGAAGAAATCATTGATGTTGAAATCATAGAGGAAGAAAAATGAATCAATTAATTATAGCTACAAGAAAAAGTGCATTAGCTCTTTGGCAAAGCGAGTATATAGCTCAAATTTTAAAAAATGAACATAATATAGAAGTTATTTTAGAGGGATTTAAAACAAAAGGAGATGTTTTACTTGATTCTCCTTTGGCTAAAATTGGTGGCAAGGGGCTTTTTACAAAAGAACTTGAAGAAAGTATGCTTCGTAATGAAGCTCATTTGGCAGTGCATAGTTTAAAAGATGTTCCAAGCTTTTTTCCAAAAGGTTTAGTCTTAGCAGCTGTAAGTAAAAGAGAAAAAAGTAATGATGCAATGCTTAGTCAAAAATATCAAGATTTTTCTTCATTACCCAAAGGAGCAAAAATAGGCACAACAAGTTTAAGACGTAAAATGCAACTTTTATTATTAAGACCTGATTTAGAGATTATTTCTTTACGCGGAAATGTAAATTCTCGTATAGAAAAATTAAAAAATGGTGATTTTGATGCTATTATACTTGCTATAGCAGGTATTAAACGTTTAGGCTTAGATAAGGAAGTTAATTTTATTTATGAATTTAGCAAAGATGAATTAATTCCCGCTGCATCTCAAGGAGCTTTAGGTATAGAAAGTATTGAAGATGTGAAAATTTTAGATTTGCTAAAATGCTTAAATGATGAAAATACTTTAATAGAAACTACCATAGAAAGAGAATTTATCGCCACTTTAGAGGGTGGATGTCAAGTTCCTATAGGGATTAATGCAGAACTTAAAGAAGATACAATTTGTATTCGTGCTATACTTGGCTTACCTGACGCAAGTCAAATTTTAAAAGATAAAAAAATAATCAAAAAAAATGATTTTAAAGGTTTTGGAAAAATTTTAGCAAGAGAATTTATAAATAAAGGCGCTAAAGAACTTTTAAAAAAAGCAGAGGGTATGATATGAAAGATTTTATCCAGATTTTAAAGGAGAATAATTTATTAAAAATTATAGAAGATCCTGTAGATGTAAATCTTGAAATTCCACATTTAGCTTATATAGAAGCAAAAAAAATGGAAGAGGGAAAAGCTTTACTTTTTAAAAATCCCATAGATAAAAAGTTGGAAAAAAAATATAAATTTCCAGTTTTAATGAATACTTTTTGTAATAAAAAAGCTTTAAATTTAGCTTTTGGAAGAGATTTTAATGAGGTGGCTAATGAAATTTCAAAATTAACCAAACTTCATATTCCTACAAATTTTAAAGCGAAAATGGATTTTTTCTTAAATTTGTTAAGCCTTAAAAATGTTCCGCCTAAAAGATTAAAAGACGATAAAGCTTTATATAATTATGAAATTTTAACTTCTCTTAAAGAACTTCCTATACTCAAAACTTGGGCAGATGATGCTGGAAAATTTATTACAATGGGGCAAGTTTATACTCATAATTTAGATAAAACTCAAAATAATCTTGGAATGTATCGTTTGCAAGTAAGTGGAGAAAATGAACTTTTGATGCATTGGCAAATCCATAAAGACGGTGCTAATTTTTATCATGAGTATAAAAAGGCAGGTTTTAAAAAAATGCCTGTTAGTGTAGCTATTGGAGGAGATCCACTTTATATTTGGTGTTCTCAAGCTCCATTGCCAAAAGGAATTTTTGAACTTTTGCTCTATGGTTTTATCAAAAAAAATCCCGCCAAGCTCACACCTTGTGAAAATGGTGTTTTTGTTCCTTTTGATAGTGATATAGTTATAGAGGGTTATGTAGACTTGGAAGAATTTAAGATAGAAGGACCTTTTGGAGATCATACAGGTTTTTATACCCCTGCAGAGCTTTTTCCTGTAATGAAGGTTGAAAAAATTTATGCTAAAAAAGATGCCATCTATCAAGCAACTGTTGTAGGAAAACCTCCTTTAGAGGACAGGATTATGGGGCTTGGAACTGAGCGCATTTTCTTACCTCTTTTGCAAACTTCTGTTCCGGATCTGATTGATTATAAAATGCCTGAAAATGGAGTTTTTCATAATCTTATTTTAGCTAAAATCGATGCAAAATATCCCGCACACGCACAACAGATTATGCATGCTTTTTGGGGAGTGGGGCAAATGAGTTTTGTTAAACATGCAATTTTTGTTGATAAAAATGCACCAAATTTAGACGATTATGATACATTAATCCCTTATATACTCAATCGTTTTTGTGTAGAAAAACTCCTTATTAGCGAAGGAATTTGTGATCAACTTGACCACGCTTCGCCTAATTCTTGTTTTGGTGGAAAAGCAGGACTTGATGCTTGTGATAAAAATGAGATAGAAGAGCTTGAAATTTTAGAAGACGAAAAATTGCTAGAACTTTTTAGAACCGAAGTGGAACTTATCGGTTTAAAACAATTTTATAAAGAATGTAAGAGTCCTATAGTTTGCATTTTACTTGATAAAAAAGAAAGAAATTCTCAAGTTTTTGAAAAACTATTGAAATTTAAAAAGCATTTTAGAATTTTAGTGTTTTTAGATGCAAATAATAAATTAGAAAATCCTTATATGCTTATATGGCGTGTAGTTAATAATATAGATGCAAAAAGAGATTTGTTTATACAAGAGTGCAGATTAGCTATAGATGCAAGCACTAAAGGCGAAATCGAAGGTTATGCTAGAACTTGGCCTAAACAGACTGATTGTAATGAAAGTGTAATAAAAGATCTTATTTTGCGAAATATCTTAGAAAACGATGCGCAATTGTTTAAAAAGTTTGAAATTGTAGGTTAAAAATTTATTGGCACACTTTTTGCTTGTAAAAAATATATAAAAATTTTTGAAATTTTTATTAAAAGAGTGTTTATAAATTTATTTTTTTGCCGATATAGACTTTAACTAGCAATAAATTAAAATTTTAAAAAGGATTTTAAAATGGAAATTTCGAAGGCAAATGAACAAAGGGACGTGGTTTTGACTAATGCTAGTCAAAGGACAGAGAAGGCACAAAAAGCTAATTCAGACATTCAAATTGAAAAGCAAGGTAATGATGGTAATGAGCAAAATTTGAATGATCAATTAGCGGATATTGCAAAAAAATTAAATGAACAAATGGATTCATTAGATACCAATATTCGTTTTGGTTATAGTGATAAACTTGATTCATTATACATCAGTGTAACTGAGAAAAGCACAGGTAGAGAAATTCGTAAGATTCCTAGCGAGGAAGCTATGAGATTGCGTGAATATTTTAAAGATGTAATCGGTATGATTTTTGATAAGGAGAGTTAAAAATGGCATTAGGTACTTTATCGAGTTTGGGTTTTGGTTCCGGAGTTTTAACACAAGAGACTTTAGATAAGTTAAAAGAAGCAGAAGAAAAACAACGTGTAGATTCTTATACGACAAAAATAGAAGAAAATACGACAAAACAAAAAGATTTAACTGAGATAAAAACAAAATTACTTGCGTTTCAAACAGCAGTTTCTTCTTTAGGAGATGCAACCGTTTTTGCAAAAAGAAAAGTGAATGCGAGCGTAAGTACAAATCCTCCAGCAAGTTTAACAGCTAGTAGTGGTGTTTCTTTACAGAGTATGAAGGTTAATGTTACTCAACTTGCACAAAAAGATGTTTATCAAAGTAAGGGTTTAAAAAATGATAGTGGTTATATTAATGCGAGTTTAAAAGAAGCAACAAATTTAACTTTTTTTTCCAATGGTAAAGAATATACCGTAACCATTGATAAAAATACAACCTATAAAGATTTAGCACAAAAAATTAATGATGCGAGTGGTGGTGAGATCGTTGCAAAGATTGTAAATACTGGAGAAAAAGACACTCCATATCGTTTGACTTTAACAAGCAAAGAAACTGGAGAAGATCACGCGATCAGTTTTTATCCTGGAAAAAAGGATGCTGATGGAAAATACCAAATTGATGAGAATGCAAAAAATGTTTTTGAAAATCTTGGTTGGAAATTAGATGATAAAGCTTTAGTAGAAGAAGGTTATGATCCTTCTAAAAGCAAAAATGGTGTTGGAATTATAGATAATGAAGAAAATCCTTTACATATTCAAAAGGCACAAAATGCAGAATTTACCCTCGATGGAATCAAAATGTCAAGATCAAGCAATACAATCGATGATTTAGGCGTAGGTATTACCTTAACTTTAAATTCAACTGGAGAAATTAATTTTGATATCCAACAAGATAATGAAGCTGTAACTAAAACAATGCAAGAATTAGTAGATGCTTACAATGATTTAGTAACTCAATTAAATGCTGCTACAGATTATAATACTGAAACTGGGACTAAAGGAACTTTACAAGGGGTTAATGAGGTAAGTTCTATTCGTTCAAGTATTATTTCAGCTTTATTCGATTCTCAATCTGTAAGCGGAACTGTTGAGGACGATAATGGTAATAAAGTCAGCGCTAATGTTATGCTTTCTATGCAAGATTTTGGTTTGAGTTTGGATAAAAATGGAAATTTGAGTTTTGATTCTTCTAAATTTGAAAGCAAGGTAAAAGAAGATCCAGATCTTGCAGAAAGTTTTTTTGCTGGAATTACAAAATATGAAGATATTAACCATACTGGAGATTTAATAAAAACAGGCAGTCTAGATAAATATTTAAGTAAAGATGAAAGTGATGATAAGGGAATAACTTTTGAAACAGGTCAATTTACTATAGTTTTCAATAATGAAACTTATGACCTTTCAAAAACTGTAGATGGAACCAAGTTTAAGCTTACAGGTAGCACAGAAGAGGAAATGTTACAAAAATTAGCTAGTCATATCAATAGTCTTGGTATCGAAGGGCTGGATGTTAAGGTTGAAAGTTATGATAAAAATGGGGAACAGGGTTTTAAGCTAAAATTTAGCGGTGATGGTAGTTCAGATTTTGCGATCAAAGGAGATAAAGATTTTCTTAAACAATTTGGTTTGAGTGAAACGACGATTGCTGCAAAACCTATAGAAGGTAAAGGTATTTTTGCTCAACTTAAATCAACACTTCAAGGGATAACAGGAACGAATGGTTCATTAACTAAATATGATGAAAGTTTAACTAATGATACTAAAGCTTTAAAAGAATCAAAAGAATCGGCTCAAGAGCTGATTGATACAAAATATGATACTATGGCAAATCAATGGTTGCAATATGAGAGTATTTTAAATAAATTAAATCAGCAATTAACCACTGTTACAAACATGATTAATGCTGCAAATAATTCAAATAATTAAGGATATATTCGATGCAAAATAGTTTAGCTTATAATGCTTATTCTCAAAGTCAAGTTGGAATAGAATCTCCACAAAAACTTATCGAAATGCTTTATGAAGGAATCTTGCGTTTTTGTGCTAGGGCTAAAGTGGCAATAAAAAATGAAGATATAGAGCAAAGAGTTTATTTTGTAAAGCGAAGCACTGCTATTTTTATTGAGTTGATTAACAATTTAGATTATGAAAAAGGCGGAGATGTTGCCCACTATCTTAGTGGGCTTTATACTAGAGAAATTCAACTTTTATCTTTAGCAAATTTGGAAAATAATGAAGCAAGAATAGATGAAGTGATTAATGTAACTAAGGGCTTGTTAGAAGCTTGGAGAGATGTGCATAATAATGAAGAAATGGCTTGAAGATTTTAAACTCGCTTTGATACAAGAAGACGTAAATACATTGGAAAGTCTTTTAGATGATTTAAATCTTAAAGACTTTGCCATCAATACTGCTCAAAAATCAAATAATGATGAAGAGCTTAGAGAAAATATAAATGATGCTCTAGTTCAAATTCAAGCTTTATTACAAGAAGCTTTAAAATTAATTGCAGCAAAAAAAGATAATAAAGCTAATGAGATTCGAAAATTTCAAAAAGCCTTGAAGTATTTTAATTCTTAAAAAAATAAAACTTTTTCTATATATTTTTTAAATTAATTATAATTACTATTGTGATATATTAGTAAAGAATTTAGTTTTTGTATTTATTGGATAAGTTTTCATTAAATTATAAGCAAGTCAGTGTTAGAATTAAAAAATTTTATAAAATTCTTGAGGAAACAATGAAAGATTTATTTTTATTCAGTTCTTTGCTAGATCCTAGTCATACTTTTTCTTATTTTTTTCATTTGGCTTTAGTGATTTTTATTGCTGTAGTTATTGCTATAATGGCTACTCGTTCTATGCAACTTGTACCTCGTGGTATGCAAAATTTAGGAGAGGCTTTTTTAGAGGGTGTTCTTTCTATGGGAAAAGATACCTTAGGAAATGAAAAAGATGCTAGAAAATATCTTCCTTTGGTAGCAACTTTGGGTATTATTATATTTTTTAGTAATATTATAGGAATCATTCCAGGTTTTCATTCACCTACCGCAAGTTTAAATTTAACCTTATCTTTAGCTCTTATAGTTTTTATTTATTATCACTTTGAAGGTATTAGAACTCAAGGAGTTGTTAAATATTTTTCTCATTTTATGGGCCCTATTAAATTTCTTGCTCCGCTTATGTTTCCTATAGAGATCGTTTCGCACTTTTCTCGCGTGATTTCTTTATCTTTTCGTCTTTTTGGAAATATAAAAGGCGATGATTTATTTTTAATGGTTATCTTAGCCCTTGTTCCATATGTAGCACCACTTCCTGCATATGTGCTTTTAACTTTTATGGCATTTTTACAAGCTTTTATTTTTATGATTTTAACCTATGTATATTTAGCAGGAGCTGTTAAAATAGAGGAAGATCATTGATCTACATTTTAGAATTTTTCAAAGGTGCATCTTTAGCTTTAATGGTTTTTGGTGCATTTTTGATGTTTTTTAGATTCGATTCTTATTTTTATTTATGTTTAGGACTTTTACCAGGTTTGCTTTTGGTTTTAATTTTTGCTTTGCTTATAGAAAATTATGAACTTAAAATGAAATTATAAAACACTTTTTGTTGATTTTTAGGATAATTTTTTCTTTATCTTTAATATTTTTAAAGTCGTTTTGAAAGAAAATAATGTTAAAATAATATTATGAAGATTATTTAGCAACCAAGGAAAATTAATGTTCGAAGTAGTTATAGGTCTTGAAGTTCATACTCAACTTAATACCAAAACAAAAATCTTTTGTTCTTGTGCAACTTCTTTTGGAGAAGAACCTAATGTAAATGTTTGTCCAACTTGCTTAGCTTTACCTGGTGCTTTACCTGTTTTGAATGAAGAAGCGGTTAAAAAGGCTATAGCTTTTGGAAAAGCAATTAATGCCACTATTAATAAAAAAAGTATTTTTAATCGTAAAAATTATTTCTATCCTGATTTACCAAAAGCTTATCAAATTTCGCAATTTGACATTCCTATAGTAGAAAAGGGTGAGCTTTTTATTAATGTGAATGGTGAAAATAAACGTATAGGTATTACTAGAGCACATTTGGAAGAAGATGCGGGTAAAAATATCCATGAAAGTAATTTTTCAAAAGTAGACTTAAATCGTGCAGGAACCCCTTTGCTCGAGATAGTTAGTGAGCCTGAGCTTAGAAGTAGCGATGAAGCAGTGGCTTATCTTAAAAAACTGCATTCTATTATACGCTTTTTAGATATTTCAGATGCGAATATGCAAGAGGGAAGTTTTAGATGTGATGCCAATGTAAGCATACGCCCTAAAGGAAATACTAAACTCTATACAAGAGTTGAAATTAAAAATCTTAATTCTTTTCGCTTTATACAAAAAGCGATTGATTATGAGATAAAGCGTCAAAGTGAAGCTTGGGAAGATGGTACTTATGAAAAAGAAGTAGTACAAGAAACTAGACTTTTTGATACAAGCAGTTTGACTACTCGTTCTATGAGAGGAAAAGAAGAAGCTGCAGAGTATCGTTATTTTCCTGATCCTGATCTTTTGCCGGTTTTGCTTAAGGATGAATTTTTAGAGCTTAAAATTCCTGAATTACCTGATGACAAAAAGGCACGTTATATGAAAGACTTAGGCATAAAAGAAAGCGATGCCGAAGTAATCATTAGTTCGCTTGAAATGAGTCGTTTTTTTGAAAATTTAATCTCTCAAAATTTAAACGCAAAACTTTGCGTTAATTGGTTAAATACTGAATTAATGGGTCTTTTAAAAGGAGAATTAACTATAGAAAATTCCCCAGTAAATGCACAAAAACTCGGGAATTTAGTAAAACGTATAGAAGAAGGCGTGATCAGTGCGAAAGCGGGCAAAGAAGTTTTAGCTTATGTTTTTGAAAACACTCAAGTAAGTATTGATGAAGCTATAGATAAATTAGGTTTAAAACAAGTGAG
The DNA here is from genome assembly GCF_005406205.1 of Campylobacter estrildidarum. Lineage (GTDB taxonomy): Bacteria > Campylobacterota > Campylobacteria > Campylobacterales > Campylobacteraceae > Campylobacter_D > Campylobacter_D estrildidarum. The sequence goes on along the minus strand of NZ_NXLZ01000001.1, from coordinate 201,259 downwards.
TGATGATTCAGCAATTGAAGTGGTTGTCGAGAAAATTTTAAATACAAATGAAGATAAAGTTTTAGAATACAAAAGTGGCAAAGATAAGCTTTTTGGTTTTTTTGTAGGTCAGGTTATGAAAGAAGGTAAAGGGGCTTTTAATCCTTCTAAGGTAAATGAGATTTTAAAAGCAAAGCTTGGCTGATGAGTAAAATTGCAGTTATTGGAGCTGGAAAGTGGGGTAGTGCTCTATACTATGCTTTTAGTTTTAATAATAATTGCTTAATTACTTCTCGTTCGAAACGAGATTTAGTTAATTTTGTTGATTTAGAAAGTGCATTAAAATGTGATTATCTTGTTTTCGCTTTGAGTTCTCAAGGAATTCATACTTGGCTTAAAAAACACTTCAAAAATCTAGGTCAAAAGATTTTAATTGCTTCTAAAGGAATAGAAACTTCGACTTGTAAATTTTTAGATGAAATTTTTTTAGAATTTGTAAATCAAGATCAGGTTTGTGTTTTAAGTGGCCCTTCATTTGCAGCTGAAGTAATAGAAAAACTTCCTTGTGCTTTGGTAATTAGCGGATTTAATCATAAAATTTGTCAAGAATTTGCAAATTTTTTTCCCAGCTTCATAAAAACATATTTAAGCGATGATGTAAGAGGGGCAGAAATTTGTGGAGCTTATAAAAATGTTTTAGCTATTGCTAGCGGGATTAGTGATGGTTTAAATTTGGGCAATAATGCAAGAGCATCTCTTATTTCAAGAGGTCTTGTAGAAATGCATCGTTTCGGAAATTTTTTTGGAGCAAAAGAAGAAACTTTTTTAGGGCTTAGTGGTGCGGGTGATTTGTTTTTAACAGCTTCAAGTCAGCTTTCTAGAAATTATCGCGTAGGTTTGGCATTGGCAAAAAATCGAAAATTAGAGGATATTTTAAAGGATCTAGGCGAGGTGGCAGAAGGAGTAAAAACGGCTTATGCTATTGAAAAGATAGCTTTAAAAAATCAAATTTATACACCAATAGTGCGTGAAGTGGTGCAAATTTTAAAAGGAAAAGATGCAAAAGAGGCGGTGCAAGAACTATTACAAGCTAAAAAATAGGAGTTAAAATGCTTATTAAAAATGCAAAAATTTATGGCGAAGAATTGCAAGATGTTTTAATTCAAAATGGAAAAATTGTAAAAATAGGAACTAATTTAGAAAATGATGAAATTTTAGATGCCAAAGGAATGACCCTTCTGCCTTCCTTTGTAGATTTAAATGTTAGTTTAAAAGACGATAAATTTTCTTTAGATAATTTAGAGTTTTTGGAGCGTGAATGTTTAGAAAATGGTTTTAGTGCTATTCTTTTGCGTGATTGTATGGATTTTAATGAAGAAACTTTTTCGCTTTTTTTGCAGAATTTAAAAGATAGAGAATTAAAGATTTTACCAAGCATACGTGCTTTAGATTCTCAAGGAAAAATTAAAAATTTAGCCACACTTTTAAATCAAGGTGCTTACGCTTTAGAACTTCAAAGTTCTAGTAATGCAAATATTTTACGTGTAGTTATGCAATATGCTCTTATGAAAGAAAAAACTATTTTTATTCGATGTAATGATAAGGATTTTGATGATAATGGTGTAATGAATGATTGTGAGATGGGTTTTAAGTTAGGACTCATAGGAATGAGTGCAGTTGCAGAAACTAGTGAGGTTGCTAAAATAAAAGAAATAGCTAGATTTTATGATATAAAGGTGATTTTTGACTCACTTAGCCTTAGGAGATCTTTAGAAATTTTAGATGAAAATGATTTTAAACTTGTAAGTATACATCATTTGATTAAGGATGATAGTGCTTGTGAAAATTTTAACACAGCAGCGAAATTAAATCCACCTTTAAGAAGTATAGAAGATAGACAAGCTTTAAGAGAATTTTTAAAAAAAGGAAAAATTCAATTTTTGAGTTCTATGCATAGCCCAAAATCTCCTTTTTTAAAAGATTCAGCTTTTGATGAAGCGGCTTTTGGAATCGATGGAATATCTGATTTTATAAGTCTCTGTTATACCTTTTTTATTAAAGATGGTTTTTTAACTTGGAAGGAACTTTGTAATTTTACGAGTAAAAATCCTAATGAATTTTTAAATTTAAATGGCGGCATTATTGAAATAGATAAGGATGCAAATTTAATACTTGTTGATGAAAACGAAGAAAATTCTAAACCAAAAAGTTTACTTTATGCAAATGATAAGCTTTTTGGAAAAGTCAAAAAGCATATAATTAAAGGCAAAATAATTTATTAGTTTATTTTCTTTGCATTTTTATCAAGGCTTTTTTCTAGTTTTTATGTTTAGAAAATCTCCAAAATTAGATTTTAAAAAAATCTTTTTATTTTCACTTTTATCTATAAAATCTTTGTCATTTCTATCCATTAAGCTTTTTTAGGTTTGGTTTGGGTAGAATTAAAATGATTTATATTTGCACACCAGCCTTCTGGTCCCCTGATTCGTATCAGCAGATTGGGGTAGGCAGGCACTCCTTCCACCCCTAAATTCTTATTTTTGCATGAAAGTCTTTCTATATTCTTTTTTATTACCCGATGTATAACATTTTTAAATTACCAAAACAAATTTAAAGCTTAAAAATACAAGTGCTGCCATAATTCCTGCAGCAGGTAAGGTGATAATCCAAGCTAAACCTATTGGTTTCATTAGCGCCCAATTTGCGTTTTTATTATACACCCCAATACCTAAAACTGCACCAATTAAAATATGAGTAGAGCTTACTGGAATTCCAAATTGAGTTGCTAAAAGTATTACAATACTAGCTCCAAGTTCCGCACTAAAACCTGTTGTAGGTTTAATAGTAGCTAATTTTGATCCTACCGTGGTAATCACTTCTTTTCCTAGAAACCAAAGTCCTGCAACTAAAGCAACTCCAAACATAGCCATTGCTGCAAAAGGAACTGGAGAGCTTGCATTGATTGTTGTATTTTTAAGAACATCTAAGATTGCTGCAAAAGGGCCAATAGCATTGGCTATATCATTAGCTCCATGAGAAAAAGCAAAGCTTGAAGCAGTAAAAATTTGAAACCAAGAAAAAAGTCTATCTGTAGTTTTATTAAGTTCATTTTTTTTCACAATTTTAACAATAGCAAAAGTTATAATATAGCTAATGATTCCCAAAATTCCTATAATCCAAAAATTTTGTAAAATATCCAAAGTGCTAACATTATTTAAGCCTTTAAATAAAAACATTGAAGCTATAATCGCTGCACTAATGCACGCAACGATTGGCATATGTGTTTTTAAGACAGAATAAATATCGATATCTTTTTCTTTTTCTTTAAATTCTTTTATTTTATTTTTATAAAAACTACTTTCTTGCTCTTCATCGTCTAAAGCTATAGCTGAAAGTTCTTTAATCTGTTCCTCGGTAGATTTTGTTTTTAGATTTAAGAAATACTCTTCTTTAAATTTCTTTTTATCTTTTTTTATATTTTTTAATTCTTTGCTTAACCTTTCAGAGGGTTTTAGTATTTTCTTGTCTATATAAGAATAAATAAGATAAGCTACAATACCTCCTAAAAGTGGAGAAGCAACCCAAGAAATAACAATTCTTATAATTTCACTCCATTTAACCATAGAAAAGGTTTGCACTCCATCAAATTTTAAAATTCCCATCATAATACTGGCACCAACAATACCTCCTACTATGCTATGAGTAGTAGATACAGGTAACCCCTTTTTTGTAGCTATAAATATCCAAATACCAGAACTAAGAAGAGCTGCCAACATAATAGAAACAAAAAGCATAGGATTAAATTCTTTAGGAAAAGCGACAATCCCACTGCGTATAGTTTGCGTAACTTCAGCTCCCGCAAAAATCGCTCCGCTTAATTCAAAAATCGCGGCTATAATAAGTGCTTGTTTTATGGTTACCGTTTTAGCTCCAACGCTTGTTCCAAAAGAATTAGCTACATCGTTACCACCTATATTGAAAGCCATAAATATACCAAAAATTGAAGCGAGTATAAAAAGCATAAATTGATGTTGGGATATATATCCAAATCCCCAAATAGTAAAGGCAACAACGCTTATAATAAACATAATGAATGCTACAACATTATCTTTTTGCATAAAGAATAATCCTTTTTTGTAATATTTAGCCTAATTATACTATAACAGTTTAAAAAATAAATATTTATTTTATTAAAATTTTATTTTTCTTGTAATAAAATTCTGTAATCTCTAATACAGAATTTTAGGAAAGCAAGTTTAATGAAAATATTTTTATATTTATCAATTTTATTTTCTTTGTTAAGCTCTAATATTCTAGAAAATACCTCAATAAACAATCAGCAAACTTGGCATAAATTTGATTTTTTGTCGATTAAAGTACCGCCAAAAATTCAAGAAAAAAATTTAGATATTACAAGTGCTTTAAATAAGTTATTTTCTCGTACTTTAGAAAATGAAAATGGTATTGATGTAACTGATGGAGTTTTGGATCTTCAAAATGAAAACATACGGCTTAAAAATTTAAGTTCAATTTATGAAGCCGAAAATGATTCCTTACTTTTCCAAAAAGAGCTTTTTATAGCGCAAGAAGGCTATAATTATTCTAGTGGATTAATTAATCGCTATAAGAAAAATGCCTTTTTGTTTGGTATAAATGGATTTATTGATAAACAAGAAGAACAAAAGGATGCTAGAAGTTTTGGTGCAGAATTAGGCTATAGTAGTTTTGTTAAAGCTTACGCTAATTATTATATTTTAGATGAAACTGAAAAAAGTTTTCAATTAGGCGTTAGTTTTATTGATCCTACGTATAGTGTTTTTACTCTTGATGTGATTAGAGATGAAGAAAAAACTAACTATCAGTTGATTTATTCTCCTTATAGTATTCTTAATTTTAGCTTAACACAACGTGTTTTTAATGCTAATATAGATGCTAATAATGATATAGTGGTGCAGTTAGGATTTAATTTTAATTTTAGAAAAAGTTTTTTAAAGCAACTTCATAAACAAGATAATATTTTCCAAGAAATCAATCGTTATGATTTCTTGGAAAGAATTTATTAATGCATTCCTGCGTTATGGAATTTTTCAGGATTATCCATAGCATAACGGAATTTTTCCCAATCAATTTGTTTATCCCAAATTGAAACAATTAAAGCCGCAACGCTATTTCCACAAAGATTTCCTACAGCTCTCATTTCTGACATAAATTTATCAACTCCTAAAAGAACACCTATGGCAGCTACTGGTAATACCTGTGCTAAAGTAGCATTTGCTTCTGAAATTTCCATATTTCCTAAAGCTGCTAGAGTACTACCTAAAACTATAAATCCCGATCCAGTAACACCTACAGCACCTTTTGAAGCTATCATAAGAACGATTAAAATGCTAATTTCGTGCGCGAAGCTTAAATTTACGTTAAAAGCTTGTGCTAGAAAAATTAAACTCATTGCTAGATAAATATTTGTACAATCAAGATTGAAGCTATATCCTGTTGGCAATACTAGTCCTACAGTAGTTTTAGAGAGTCCAGCTTTTTCTAATTTTCTCATCAAAGGTGCAAGTGCTGATTCGCTTGAACTTGTAGCAAAAACAATCAAAACTTCTCTAGAAATAAATCTCATAAATTTAAATATATTAACTTTAGCAAAATAGCAAATAAGTCCTAAAATACCAAAAATAAAAACAAGACAAGAAATTAACATAACTAAAAGTAAATATGCAAGATTGATTAATGAGCTAATTCCATATTGAGCAATTAAAACAGCCATAGCTGAAAATGCAGCTATAGGGCTAAAATACATTATAATTTGTAGAATTTTAAAAACAAAATTTTGTAGAACTTCTAAAACTTTTTGTATGGCTTGCTTATCTTCATTTCTCATTAAAGAAATAATTAAAGCTGTCACAATAGCAATAACTAAAACCTGTATAGTTTTACCTTCAGTAAAAGGAGTAATAATATCTGTTGGCATAGCATCTTTTAAAATATGCATAATTTCAGAACCTGCACTAATCTCAGTAGTTTGAGAGATGTACTTTTGAACGCTTTTGGTATCTAGTTGGCTAGGATCAAGATTCATTCCATTTCCTGGTTGCATTACATTTGCCATAAAAATACCTATAGCTAAAGCTAATGTACTCACTACTTCAAAATAAATAACAGCTTTAGCACCTATACTTCCAACTTTTTTTAAACTTTCAAGACTAATAATACCCAGAACTAAAGTTACAAAAATAATTGGACCTATGAGAACCTTTAAAGATTTGATGAAATAATCTACTCCAGGTTTACTTGCTAAAGCCAGTTCTTTATCTACATAACCCAATACAACACCTGCAATAATACCTGCAATCACCCAAAAGCCTAAGCTTTTAAATATTCGCTTATATAATGGAGGTTTGATTTCAGCGAAAGTTTGACTTAAGGTTTCCAAAAAAGCTCCTTGATAAATATTTTAAAATATATCCTAAACTAAAATTTAATTTAAATTGGTTTTTAAGTACAATATTAGCAAAAAATAATAAAATATAAACTAAAAATTAAGATTAAATTTTGACAAAAAATTAATTTTTTAATTATAATGTTACAAAAGTTCTCAATTTAATATAATAAAATTATCTTATTGAAATTCTATTTTTAGAATTACTATGATTATTTAAATTTTTTATGAAAGGATTTTTATATAGATTTATGGAAGAAATAATATTGGATAATAATGCTTTGATTACTTCAAAGACAGATCTTAAGGGAAATATTATTTATGCAAATAACGATTTTTCTAAATATGCAGGTTATACGATTGATGAATTATTACATAAGCCACATAATATTATAAGACACGAAGATATGCCTAGAACTGTTTTTAAATGTTTATGGGATTATATACAAAGAGGAGATGAAATTTTTGCTTTTGTAAAAAATAAAGCTAAAGATGGAAGATATTATTGGGTTTTTGCAAATATAACAGCATCTTTTGATATAAGTGGCAATATTGTTAATTATTACTCTGTTCGTCGTGCTCCAAACCGAAAAGCTTTACCTATTATAGAAGAAGTTTATAAGATTTTAAGAGACAAGGAAAAGCAAGGTGGGATTAAAGTTGGACTTGAGGCTTTAGCTGAAGTCGTGAATTCTTACAAAATGACTTATAATCAACTTGTTTTTAATTTGCAAAAAAATCGTTAAAGCTAAAATTAAAATTATTTTTATTATAATCCTACGGTTTTAAGTTTTATTTATTTTTTTTGTATCAGCAGTAGGCTGCAAAATTAAAAAGGGTAATTCATAAATACTAATTAAAATAGATTTTTTAGCTTGAAAAGGAGTTTTAACTAATGAAAAATGGATTGTTTTTAACTATTTTTCTAGGTATTTTAGGGTTTTTTGGATCGATTTTTATCCACACTTATATTGGAGTGGCGATATTTTCACTAATTATGGTTTTATGTGCTTATCTTTATAGCTACCACAAAGATGAACAAGAAATGATAGATAAATTATATGATCTTTGCAAAGAGCTTAAAGAAGGGAATTTTGATAATAGAATCGTATATACTAAAACAAAAAGTAAAAAATTTGCAGAAATTGCAGATAATTTAAATAATACCATCGATAATCTTGAAGCTTATTTAAGAGAAATTAATACTTCTATAGCTTGTTCTCAGCAAGGTGAATTTTATCGTAAAGCTTTGCCTGAAGGATTAAGAGGTATATTTGCACATAATATCGAATTCATAAACAAAGCTTTAAATAATATTGAAAATACTGCAAAATCTACTTTTAAAAATGCTTTATCAAGAACTTTAATGGATTTAAGTCTTGGAAATCAAAATGAAGATATGTTCCAAATTTCTACTTCGCTAAATCAAGATATCAATGTTATGAGAAATGTCCATGAGGCTGTTGATTCTATTACTCATACTGCTACAGAAAATGGTAACGAGGTTGATTCTTTGCAAAATTCTATGGCTTCTTTGATGGAGGTAGTTAATTCTAGTAAAGAAACTGTTCAAACCTTTGTAGCTAATTCTCAAAATATTACTTCTGTAGTTGAGGTGATTAGAGATATTGCAGATCAAACTAATTTGCTTGCACTTAATGCTGCTATTGAAGCTGCGCGTGCTGGAGAACACGGAAGAGGGTTTGCTGTTGTTGCGGATGAAGTTAGAAAGTTAGCTGAGAGAACTCAAAGATCTACAAGTGAAATTTCTATTGCAATTCAAACTATGCAACAAGATTTTGTTAATATTCAAAATGGTAGTGAGCAAGTTTTTGATATAGTAAGTAAATCTGAGGAAAGAATTCATAAATTTTCTCAAGCCTTTAAAGGACTAGAAGAAAACAGTTCTATTCTAGGAAAAGATTTTGCTGAGTTAGCTAATAGATTAATTTTATCTGCAATTAAAATTGATCACATTCTTTACAAATCTAATATTTATTTAAATCTTAATGGTGCTCAAGAATTTGATCTCTCAAGTGCAGATCCAATTTCTAATCTTTGCTTGGATGAGAAGATTAAAATGCAAATTAATCAATTTGTATCAGAACAAGAATTAGATTCGGTTAAAGAAGCAATTAAAGAGAATGCACAAAAGGCTATAAAGGAATCTCGAGTAGAATATATTGATCAAAAAATTTATAATTTAATTGTAAATAATATTGAAAAATTAGAACAAACAAGTGGTGAAATTTTAGATAAATTAAAAATTTAAAGGAAACTATAAATGTCAAAAGAAATTTTTTTAAAAGAAGATACTTTAATAACTTCAAAAACAGATTTAAAAGGTTTAATAGTTTATGCTAATAATGACTTCTTAAAATATGCGGATTTTTCAATGAAAGACGTGTTGCATAAACCCCATAATATAGTAAGACATCAAGATATGCCTAAAACTGTTTTTAAATTTTTATGGGATTATATGAAAGAAGGCAAAGAAATTTTTGCTTATGTTAAAAATAAAACTAAAAATAATGATTATTATTGGGTTTTTGCTAATGTAACACCTTCAATGGATACGAATAATAATATTATTGGCTATTATTCTGTTAGACGTATGCCAAATAGAAAGGCTATAGAAACTATAGAAAAACTTTATAGTGATTTATTAAAAGCTGAACAGCAAGGAATAAACAAAGGCGTAGAAGCGTTAAAGGATTTCTGTAAAAGCACAGGAAAAACTTATAATGAATTAATCTTTTCTCTTCAAAATTCTAAATAAACTTTAGTGAGGCTTGAAACAGAGTTTGTTTTAAGTCTCAGTATTATATAATCCCACTTTAATATTATTTCTTAGGAAAAAAATATGTTCGATATTATCGTCATTGGTGGTGGGCATGCAGGTATTGAAGCAAGTGCAGTAGCTGCTAAAATGGGTAAAAAAACCTTACTTTTAACTACACTTATAGAGCAAATTGGTGCAGCAAGTTGTAATCCTGCTATTGGAGGACTTGCTAAAGGGCATTTGGTTAAAGAACTAGATGCCATGGGTGGTTTAATGGGAGAAATCACCGACCTTACGGGCATACAATTTCGTATTTTAAATGAAAGTAAAGGTGTAGCAGTTCGTGGAAGTAGGGCGCAAATTGATATGGATAAATATCGCATTGTTGCACGTAATAAACTTTTAAAGCTTGAAAATTTAGAAATTTCACAAGAGCAAGTTTGTGAGTTAATATTTGAAAAAGATAAGGTTATTGGAGTAAAAACGAATTTAAATAATGAATACAAAGCTCAAAAAATTATTTTAACAACAGGGACTTTTTTAAATGGACTTATTCATATAGGAGAAAATAAACTTGAAGCAGGACGTGTTGGGGAATATGCGTCTATTGATTTGGGTAAAAATTTATTAGAGACTAATTTAAAAATGGGACGTTTAAAAACAGGAACTTGTCCTAGGGTAGATGCAAAAACTATCGATTTTGATGCTCTTGAAATTCAATACGGAGATGAAAATCCTAAGGCTTTTAGTTTTAAAACTAGAGATTTTAATCCCACTCAATTGCCATGTTATATAGCAAGAACCAATTTAAAAACCCATGAAATCATTAGGAATAATTTTTACCGTGCCCCGCTTTTTACAGGACAAATTGAAGGGGTGGGGCCAAGATATTGCCCCTCTATAGAAGATAAAATCAATCGTTTTGCAGATAAAGAGAGTCACCATCTTTTTATAGAACCTCAAACTATTGAAGCTACAGAATATTACATTAACGGCTTTTCAACTTCTTTACCCTATGAAGTACAAAAAGAAATGCTTAGATCTATAAATGGATTTGAAAAAGCTAAGATTACGCGTTTTGGATATGCAATTGAGTATGATTATATAGATCCAACTGAGCTTTACCATACTCTTGAAACAAAAAAAATTAAAAATCTTTATTGTGCTGGTCAGATTAATGGAACAACTGGTTATGAAGAGGCTGCGGCACAAGGGTTTATGGCAGGAATAAATGCAGTTTTAGCACTTGAAGGTAATGAACCTTTTATTTTGCATAGAGATGAAGCTTATATAGGTGTTTTAATAGATGATTTAGTTACAAAAGGTACAAAAGAGCCTTATAGAATGTTTACTTCAAGAGCAGAATTTAGATTATTATTAAGAGAAGAAAATGCAATTATCAGGCTTGGAAAATATGGAAAACAATTTGGGCTTTTAGAAGATGAAGATTATAAATTTATAGAAAATATTAAAGCAAATTTAGACAAAGGTTTAAATTTTCTTTTAGAAAAAGAACTAACGCCCAATAATGAAAATAATCAATTTTTGGCTAATTTGGGTGAAGAAAAAATTACCTCTATAGTGAATTTGCAAAAAATAGTTGCACGTTCTAGTTTTAATATAGAAAAATTAAGAAAACTAGATGCAATTTTTGAAACGTTGGACGAATATTCTTTAAGAGAAATTTTAAATGAAGCTAAATATTATCATTATATCATCATGCAAAAAGCACAAGTTGAAAAAATGAAAAGTTTAATTGATATGAAAATTCCAGAAGATTTTGATTTTAAAAGTGTGAGCAGTTTAAGCAATGAAGTTATAGAAAAACTTGAATTACACAGACCTTTAACTCTTTTTTCTGCAAGTCAAATTAGTGGAATTACTCCAGCAGCTTTGGATATTTTACAGATTTGTATAAAGTTGCAAAAGAAAAAAAATTGAATGTTTTTTACTAGTATAATTTTTTTTATCACTTTGATCTTTATTTTTTGGCACCCTTGGAATTTACCTTTATGGATTATTTCTATTTTTGGCGCTTTTTTTGTTTTTGTATTCCAATTTGTAAACTTAGAAGACATTTTTTTTATTTCAAAACTTGTTTGGGATAGCTCTTTAACTTTAGTTGGATTAATCATACTTTCTTTTAGTTTAGAGACTTTAGGTTTTTTTAATTTTATTGCTAAGGAAATTTTACGCTTTTCAAAAAATCAAAATAATTGTAAGATTAATACAAAAAAATTAATGTTTTTATTGCTTGTTTTTGTATTTTTACTCACTGCTTTTTTAGGAAATGATGGTGCTATTTTGGTGATTACTCCAGTTATCATTGCCCTTTTTTCTACTCTTAAAGATATTAAAAAAAATGCAATTTTAAATTTATTTTTACTCAGTGTTTCTTTTTTATGCGATGTAAGTTCTAATACGTTTATTGTTTCTAATTTAACCAATATTATTACAGCTAATTACTTTAGTCTTAATTTTTTAGAATTTGCAAAAAAGATGTTTTTACCGAACTTGCTCGTTTTATTTTCCACTCTTTTCATAGTTTGTTTTATTTTTTTAAAGTCTTTGCCTAAAGAAATTGAAATTTATATTTATGAAGAAAAATTTATTTCCAATAAACTTTTTATTTTTTGTATTTTTTATTTAGTATTTTTTATTGTAAGTTTTTTTGTGGCTGAATTTTTTAATTTAAATGTTAGTTTATTTGTCTTATTTGAGGCTCTTATTTTTTGGTTTTTTGTTTATTTCATTAAAAAAAGAAAAGCTTTAAATGCAATAAAAAAAGCCCCATGGGGTATTTTTGTTTTTAGTTTTGGACTTTATATGATAGTATTTGCTCTTCATAAGTCAGGAGTAAGTAATATATTGTATTTTTTGTATGATTTTTTATCTCAAAATAGGTTAAGCGCTATTTTTGGAACTGGTTTTGTTTCGGCTTTTTTATCTTCGATTTTTAATAATTTACCTATGACTTTAATTGGGAATTTGGCTTTAAAAAATTTTCCAATGGATATGATTTACGCACATCTTTTAGGTGTTAATATAGGTTCAAAACTTACTCCTATAGGATCTTTGGCTACTTTATTATGGTTGGAACTTTTGGCAAAGAAAGGAATCCAAATTTCTTTTTGGCAATATTGCAAATTTAGTTTTTTTATAACAATACCTGTTCTTATATGCTCTTTTTTAGGGATTGTCTTTCATTAAGCAAATAAAAGATTAATAAGCAAAGAAAAAATTTATTTTATTTTGGATAAACTAATATTTTGTTTAAATAAATAATGAAAGGATTAGTTATGGCTACATCTGAAAGCAGACGAAGCTTTATGGGTATTGCATTTGGGACAGTAGCTGCTGTGGGTGGTGTTTTTTCACTTGTGGCAATGAAAAAAACTTGGGATCCGCTTCCAAGTGTTAAAGCTGCAGGTTTTACTACAGTAGATTTATCAGGAATGCAAGCTGGTGAGCTTAGAACAATAGAGTGGAGAAAAAAGCCTATTTTTATTTTAAAAAAAGATGCAAATATGGCAAAAGATGCGAAACGTGATGTTGTAGTTGATAATGTTGCATATACTGTTGTTATAGGACTTTGTACGCATTTAGGCTGTATTCCAGCATATCAACCAAGTAACCAAATTTTTAAATGCGCTTGTCATGGTGGCGAATTTGATACAAGCGGAAAAAATATTTTTGGACCTCCTCCAAGACCTCTTGATATCCCTCCTTTTAAGATAGAAGGAACAAAACTTGTTTTAGGCGAAGAGGGACCAGAATATAAAAAAATGATGGAGGCTTAATATGGCACATATTAGAAAAGCAAATGGGCTTATAGATTGGCTTGATCAAAGATTAGCGGTTCATAAGCTACTTGATGTATTGATGGTAAAATATTGGATTCCAAAGCAAATTAATTTTCTTTGGGCTATGGGAGTTATTTTAACGACTCTTTTTACTGTGCTTTTTGTTACAGGTCTTTTGCTTGTAATGTATTACAAACCAGATACTGCACTTGCTTTTGATAGTGTAAATAAAACGATTATGCAAGAAGTGGATTATGGTTGGCTTTGGCGTCATATGCATGGTGTAGCGGCTTCTGTTATCTTTTTAATCATTTATATTCATATGCTTACTGGAATTTATTACGGTTCTTATAAGCATGGTAGAGAGATGATTTGGGTAAGTGGTATGCTTCTTTTTGTAATATTTTCAGCTGAAGCTTTTAGTGGATATATGCTTCCTTGGGGACAAATGAGTTATTGGGCTGCTCAGGTTATTACCAATCTTTTTGGAGGAATTCCTTTTATAGGTCCTGAACTTGTAATTTGGATTCGTGGAGATTATGCCGTATCAGATCCAACTTTAACAAGATTTTTTATGCTTCATGTTTGTTTGCTTCCTATAGTGATTATTTCAATCATTGCATTTCACTTTTATTCTTTAAGAATTCCACATGTAAATAATGAAATTTCAGAAGAATTAGATTTTGATTTAGAAGCAGAAAAATATATGGCAGGTGATACTAAAAATTCAAAAGTAATTCCTTTTTGGCCAGGATTTTTGTCAAAAGATTTTATGTATATTTGCTTATTTATGATTTTCTTCTTTTATCTAGTTTGTTTTAAATTTGATTTTGCAATGGATCCTATTAATTTTGATCCAGCAAACGCACTTAAAACTCCAGCACATATTTATCCTGAATGGTATTTTTTATGGAGTTATGAAGTGTTAAGAGGATTTTTCTTTGATATTGCAGGTATTAAAGCATTTAATATAGGTTTAGCAGCTTTTGGTATTGCTCAAATAATTTTCTTCTTGTTGCCTTGGCTTGATAGAAGTGATGTGGTTAAGCCAGCTCATGAGAGACCTTTATTTTTTATTTGGTTTTGGGTTTTACTCGTTGATATGATTGTCTTAACTATTTATGGAAAGTTACCTCCAACAGGTGTAAATGCTTGGGTAGGTTTTTATGCTTCTATAGTATTTTTACTACTACTCCTAGTTATTTTACCTATAATCACTATTATGGAAAGAAAAGGAGCTAAATAATGAGAGAGCTAAAAATATTTTTAGTTGTAGCGGTATTTACTGCCCTTGTATATTGGGGAGTTGAACCTTATGCACATTCTATAATGAAACCGCATGTTGCTCCTGCAAATTTTGATTTTTCTATCGAAGATACGACTTATGCTAAAAGCATAGTAGAGCAAAAAGAACTTGCTTTAACTGAGGCTAAAAAAGCTAATGATGCTAAAAGAATAGAAAGTGCTCAAAAAGATCTTGATAAAGCAAAAGAAGATTTAAATCAAGTCGCAACTCTTTGGGATAATGTTGCAAAAATAGATTTGACTAAAGGTGATGTAGCTAAAGGTAAAGAATTTTTTAACACCAATTGTGTTTCTTGTCATGGTATTAAACAAGATAATATACCAGCACCGGTTACTGATTCTTCTACTTTTGGAGTTATTCCTCCTGATTTGAGTTCAGCTGGAGCTATTTTTGATGAGAAATTTTTGGCAGCTTTAATTATGAATCCTTCAGTAGCGTTAAAAGTTTATCATAAATTCGGAGATGCTTTTATAATGCCTCCATATATAGATACTCCAGAGGTTATGAATGCAAATATAGCTAATGTGATTGCTTATCTTAAAGATGTAAGTTCTAAATTTGAGGCTAGTGAAGACGCTATCATCAAAAAAGAAGTAGAGGCTAGATATAAAAAATTAGAAAACAGTCCTCAAAAAACAGCTTTGATTGAAAAAGATATCGCATTTGCTAAAGATAAAGCCACTTTTATAGAAGCTTGCGGTCGTTGCCATGATATTAAATACGATAAATTTTTTACAGCTTCAAATCATAATGATTTAAAAGGATATTTAGGTTCCATACCACCTGATCTTTCAATGATGATTAGATCTCGTGGAGAGCAATATTTACATGATTTTATTAACGATACTCAAAAACTTCTTCCTGGAACTGCTATGCCAAGAGTTGGTTTAACAGAATCTGCTCAAGCTAAAGTTGTTTCTTATATTGAGAAAGTTGGCGATAGTAAAAAAGCAGAAAGAGAAAGCACAGGAATTTATATTATGATTTTCTTTGTGATCTTAAGTGTATTTGCTATAGGCTGGAAACGTTCAGTTTGGTCTAAACTTCATTAGAAATTTTGCCACTAAGTGGCAAAATTTCCTTTACCTTTCAAATATTTTAATACCTAAATTATAATTTATAAGTGAAAACTAAAATTCATTTTGCTATAATATAGTTTCATTTCACACGCATCAATCCTTTTAGCTTGTATTATTTTAAGGGGTGCGGAGGAATAAAGCTAAATTATAAGGAGAAAATTATGGTTAGTATGAGAGATTTATTAGAATGTGGTGTGCATTTTGGACACCAAACAAGACGTTGGAATCCAAAAATGAAAAAATTTATTTTTGGTGAAAGAAAAGGTATTTATGTAATTGACTTGCAAAAAACCTTAAGATATTTTAGATATACTTATAATATCGTTCGTGACGCTGCTGCAGAAGGTAAAACAATACTTTTTGTTGGAACAAAAAAACAAGCAGGTGGAGCGATAAAAGAATATGCTGAAAAATGTGGAATGCCTTATGTAAATCATAGATGGTTAGGCGGAATGATGACCAATTTTGGTACCATTCGTCAATCAATTAGAAAATTAGAAGTTATAGAAAAAATGGAAGAAGATGGAAGTATCAAACTTTTAACCAAAAAAGAAGCTTTGATGCTTACAAGAAAAAAAGAAAAACTACTTGCTTATCTTGGCGGAATTCGCCATTTAAAAACTCAACCAGATATGATTTTTGTTATCGATACGGTTAAAGAAAAAATTGCAGTACAAGAAGCAAATAGGTTAAAGATTCCTGTTGTGGCTCCATTGGATACAAATTGTGATCCTGATCTTGTAACTTATCCTATACCAGGTAATGATGATGCTATAAGATCTGTACAGCTTTTCTGTCAAGAAATGGCCGAAGCGATTAATGAAGGCAAGGCTTTAAGAGAACAGGATGGCGAAGTATTGCCAGAACAAGAAAAAGAAATTACAGATGAAGAGAAAAAAGAAGTTTTAGATGAAATGATGAGTGAAGAAGATTTTAACGAGGAGCAAGAATAATGGCTGAAATTACTGCTGCAATGGTAAAAGAACTCCGTGAAAGTACAGGTGCGGGGATGATGGATTGTAAAAATGCTTTAAGCGAGACTGATGGGGATTTTGATAAAGCGGTACAACTTTTAAGAGAAAAAGGGTTAGGCAAGGCTGCAAAAAAAGCCGATAGACTTGCTGCTGAGGGTTTAGTTAGTGTAAAAGTAAATGATGATTTCACAAGTGCAACTGTTAGCGAGATTAATTCCGAAACAGATTTTGTAGCTAAAAATGACCAATTTATTGCTTTAACAAAGGATACAACGGCTCATATTCAGTGCAATAACTTACAAAGCGTTGAGGAGCTTCACTCAAGCGTGATTAATGGAGTGAAATTTGAAGAATATTTAAAGAGTCAAATTGCAACTATAGGGGAAAATTTAGTTGTAAGAAGATTTGCAACTTTAAAATCAAGTGCAAATGGTGTAGTTAATGGCTATATTCACACAAATGGTCGTGTAGGAGTTATAATTGCTGCTGCTTGTGATAATGCCGAAATGGCATCAAAATCAAGAGATTTTTTAAAACAGCTTTGTATGCATATAGCCGCTATGAAACCTAGTTATTTAAGTTATGAAGAATTAGATCTTTCTTTCGTAGAAAATGAATATAAAGCTTTAGTTGCTGAGCTTGAAAAAGAGAATGAAGAAAGAAGAAGACTAAAAGATCCAAATAAGCCAGAACTTAAAATTCCTAAATTTGCTAGTCGTAAGCAATTGAATGATCAAATTTTAAAACAGGCTGAAGAGGATATAAAAGCAGAACTTAAAGCTCAAGGTAAGCCTGAAAAAATTTGGGATAATATCATTCCTGGAAAAATGAATAGCTTTATAGCAGATAATTCTCAACTCGATAGTAAGTTAACTTTAATGGGTCAGTTTTATGTAATGGACGATAAAAAAACTGTAGAGCAAATTATAACCGAAAAGGAAAAAGAATTAGGCGGAAAAATAAAAATCGTAGAATTTGTTCGTTTTGAAGTTGGTGAGGGTTTGGAGAAAAAAACTGAAGATTTTGCTGCTGAAGTAGCTGCTCAGCTTTAAAGTGGTTTTAAATGGAATTATTAAGAGCGGAAAATTTAAATCATAGTTTTGATTATCCACTCTTTAAGGATTTAAATTTAAGTTTAAATACGCAAGACTGTATTGCTATTCAAGGTAGTAGCGGTTGCGGAAAATCAACCCTATTACACATACTTTCTTCTTTGCTTTGTCCAAAACAGGGTAATGTTTTTTATAAAAATAAAAATCTTTATCAGTTAAATGAGAACGAAAGGCTTAATATTCGCCGTTATGATTTTGGTATTATATTTCAAACTCATTATCTTTTTAAAGGCTTTTCAGCCTTAGAAAATATAGAGCTTGCTAGTGTTTTATCTCATCAAAAATTGGATGAAAAAATTTTAGAAAAATTAGGCATTGACAAACTTTTAGGCCACAAAATAGGAAAATTAAGTGGTGGACAGCAACAACGTGTCAGTATAGCTAGAGTACTTTGCAAGAAGCCAAAAATTATTTTCGCAGATGAAGCTACTGGAAATTTAGACTTTGAAAATGCAAAAAATGTCATAGAACTTTTAATTAGTTATGTTAAAGAGAATCAAGCCGCTTTATTTTTTGTAACTCACGATAATAAACTTGTAAATTTTTGTGATAAAACTTATATTTTAAACTCCAATGGAATTTGTTAACTATTTGGGCGATAAAAATGTAGCAACTTTTATGTTATTGTTTGCTAGAATGAGCGGGCTTATAGTTTTTTTTCCTTTTTTTTCTCACAATTCTATCCCTATAATCATTAAAACAACTATAGCATTATTTTTGACTATGTATTTATATCCTTTGGCAAGACTTGAAAATTTACATTTAGATAGCTTTTTCATTCTTCAGCTTTTAAGTGAAGTTATGTTTGGAATGATAGCGGGATTAATGCTTCAAATTATTTTTGCTATTATTATGATGGCAGGAGAACAAATAGCTTTTATTATGGGATTTACTATGGCAAGTGTGCTAGATCCAAGTTCTGGGACAAATATGCCTATCACATCTCAAATTTTGCATTTGATTGCTTTGATTTTTTTTCTAGCATTTAATGGACATTATCTTATACTTTTATTTTTAAGTCATTCTTTAGAATATATTAGCTTAGGAGGTTTTTATCCACATGAAAATTTAATGCAGTATCTAAATTCAGGTATTTTAAATATATTTATTATAGGATTTACTATGAGCTTTCCTATACTTGGAATTTCGCTTTTAGCAGATACTATTTTTGGGCTTTTAATGAAAACGATGCCTCAGTTTAATCTTTTGGTAATTGGTTACCCAATCAAAATCGCTTTAGGTTTTATAGTTTTAATAGCCATTTTACTTGTAATGATGCAGTATTTTAAAGATTTGATTTTGGAAGTTTTTACTCATATGCAAACTCTCTTTTTTGTCTAAGCAAAGGATAAAAGAAAATTTTGTAGAATAGTAATTATTTTTAAGGATTGAAGCGATGAAAATTTTACTTTTAAATGAGAATTCGGTTGTATCAAAACTTATAAGCCTTAGTGCTAAGAAAATGTCTTATGACTTTGAAGAGCTTGATGCTTATGATGAAAATTTAGGACATTATGATGTTATTGTTGTAGATAGTGACACTCCAGCGCCTTTAAAGATTTTACAAGAAAAATGTGATAAATTAATATTTTTAGCTCCACGTAATCAAACTATAGATATTGATGCACAAGTTTTATATAAGCCATTTTTACCTACGGATTTTTTAAATTTACTCAATGGAGAGAATTTAAAAATTGATGATACTATCACTACTTTACCAATTGAAGATACTACTGATAATTTAAATAATGATAATTCTAACGCACAAGACTTAAGCTTAAAAGATGTTTCAGATAATCAAATTGATAGTGAGCTTAATGAGGACGATCTTTCTTTGGATGAAGAATTAGAAATTCCATCATTAGATAGCGAAGAAGAGGTTAAAAATGATGAAAATATAGATGATGTAAATTTAGATATAAATTTCGAAGATGAAGAATCAAAAAATGAAAATTTAGATACTTTGGAAAGTGATAATCAAAAGGATACAGACAATTCTAATAGTGAAATAGAAGAAAGTAATATTCAAGAGCAAGAATTTGAAGAAAGCAAACAAATAGAACAAGAAGATCAAGGTGAGTTAGAAATCAATGAAGAATCCGTTGTAGAAGAAAATAATGATATAAATCAAATAAATGAAGAAGAAATAACAAAAGACGAGCTTCCTGGAGAAAATTCTAGCGAGATATTAGAGGAACAAAATGAAGAAATTTTGCAAGAAAATGAAATTTTAGATGATAAAAATATAGAACAAGCAGATGTTAATAAAACCTTAGATGAAGAATTACCTATAGTTGAAGAACAAGAAAAAGAAGTTGATTTTAATGATATTCCACAAGATGCTGAATTTTTAGGCGAAACAAAAGAGGAAAATCAAGAATTAGAACAAGATTTTTTACCTATTGTTGAAAGCGAAGAGGAGTCATCTTTAGGTGAAGATAATGATTTTGGAAATTTAAGTACCCAAGATCAAATAAAAGAAGAATTAGAACAACTTGATGAACTTGAGCACGAAATAGATGAAAATGATAGTCCTCAAATTTTAGAAGATTTTAAAGATGAACCAGTTTTTGACACAAAAGATTTGCAAGTTGATGAAGAAGAAGTGGTTATTCCTAATTTATCAGTTAGCGAATTTGATAGTCTTAAAGAAAGTGAAATACAGCGAGCTTTAGGAGAAGAAGTAACGACTGAAACAATCGAAGAGCCTGAAGAAGAAATAGAATCTTTAGAAGAGCTATCTACAAAGGTATCTGCAAATAAAGATGTAAGTGAAGAAGAGATTGTCAATGAGTTAAGTCAAAGCATTGCAGGAGCGATTACCTCAAGCATTAAAGACGATACATTAAAAGCTGCCCTTAAAGGTATGAATATGAATATTAATATTAATGTAAGCTTCAATGAGGAATAATTTTTGAATAGCTTTATTTTGGTTATTTCAGGTCCTAGTGGAGCAGGTAAATCTACCCTTTTAAAAAAACTTTTTGAAGAATTTGAGGCGGAGCTTTATTTTTCTGTTTCATCTACGACCCGTTTGCCAAGAGAGAATGAAAAACACGGAATACATTATTATTTTATTAGCAATGATGAATTTCAAGAAGATATAAAAAACAATTATTTTTTAGAATGGGCTAAGGTTCATGAAAATTTTTATGGAACTTCTCTTAAACATACAGAAAAAGCATTAAATAGCGGAAAAATAGTTATTCTTGATATAGATGTGCAAGGGTATAAAATAGCCAAAAAAAAATTACAAGATAAAATTGTTTCTATTTTTATCACAACAAAAAATAAAGAAGAGCTAAAGAAAAGACTTATTAAGCGAAATACTGATACAATAACACAACTAGAAAAAAGATTAGAAAATGCAAGTGATGAAATGAAAGAGCTTTGCGAATATGATTATTTAATTATAAATGATGAATTAGAGCGAAGTTATGAAGCATTGCGAGCAATTTTAGTTGCCCATAGATTAAAGACAAAAGGGCAAGATTTAGATCAAATTCAAAATATTTGGAATAAAGGAGAGTAAAAATATGGGTGGTTGGTCAAGTCCTAGTCATTGGTTGATTATTTTATTGATTGTTGTATTACTTTTTGGAGCGAAGAAAATTCCGGAACTTGCTAAAGGTTTAGGTAAGGGTATAAAAACCTTTAAAGATGAAATGAATAGCGATGATGAAGTAGTCAAAAATACTCAAAAAATTGAAGAAAAACAAAATAATAGCACAAATATAGATGCGAATATAGACGAAACTAAAAAAGCTTAAGGTTTTTCTTGAAAAATATTATTTTTGGTGAAATTAAAAAAGTTTTAGGATGTGATTTTATCCTTGAGAATCCTAAGGATAAGAATTTGGCACATTTTGCCACACCTTTAGCTTTTTCTTTAGCTAAAGAGTTAAAAAAATCTCCTATGATTATAGCAGATGAATTAGCACAAAAATTTCAAACCCATAGTTATTTTGAGAAAGTTGAAGCTATTAATGGCTATCTTAATTTTAGAATTTCAAAAAATTTTTTAAATGAGCTTGTGACTCAAGCTTTAAAAAATCCAAGTAATTTTGCTAAAGATGAAGGTAAAACTCAAACTTTTTTACTTGAGTATGTAAGTGCAAATCCTACAGGTCCTTTGCATATAGGCCATGCAAGAGGAGCTATCTTTGGAGATACTTTAGCAAGAGTAGCAAGGCATTTGGGTTATAAATTTGATACAGAATATTATGTTAATGATGCAGGAAATCAAATTTATCTTTTAGGACTTTCTGTTTTATTAAGTGTAAAAGAGAAAATTTTAAAAGAAGAAGTAGAATATCCAGAGCAGTACTATAAGGGCGATTATATTAGTGATTTAGCTAAAGAAGCTTATAGAGAATTTGGAAAAGAGTTTTTTAGAGAAGAAAATATCCCTTCTTTATCGGATTGGGCAAAAGATAAAATGCTTGTTTTAATCAAGCAAAATTTAGATCAAGCAAAAATAAAAATCAATAATTATGTGAGTGAAAAATCTTATTATAACGCTTTAAATGCAACTTTAGAAGCATTAAAACAGCATCAGGGTGCTTATGAAAAAGAGGGAAAAATTTGGTTAGCTTCCTCTTTAAAGGGAGATGAAAAAGATCGTGTAATCATCCGTGAAGATGGTCGTGGAACTTATTTGGCCGCTGATATAGTTTATCATAGGGATAAAATGAGTCGAGGATATGATAAGTGTATCAATATTTGGGGAGCTGATCATCACGGATATATTTCTAGAATGAAAGCGGCTATGGATTATTTAGGTTTTAATCCTGATAATCTTGAAGTTATTTTAGCGCAAATGGTTTCTTTGCTTAAAGATGGAGAACCTTACAAGATGAGCAAAAGAGCGGGAAATTTCATTTTAATGAGTGATGTTGTAAATGAAATAGGTTCAGACGCATTGCGTTATATATTTTTAAGTAAAAAATGTGATACTCATTTGGAATTTGATGTGAGTGATTTACAAAAAGAAGATAACTCTAATCCCGTTTTTTATATTAACTATGCTCATGCAAGAATTTATCAGGTTTTTTCAAAGGCAAATAAAAGCGTTGCAGATGTGATTGAGGCCGACTTAGAAAATTTAAATCAAGATGGAGTCAATTTGCTTTTTGAAGCTTTAAATTTAAAAGCTACTTTAAATGACGCTTTTGATAGTAGATCCTTGCAAAAAATTCCAGATTATTTAAAAAATTTAGCGGCAAGTTTTCATAAATTTTACAATGAAAATAAGGTAGTTGGCACTGAAAATGAAGATAGTTTGTTAAAATTGTTTGCAATGGTTGCATTAAGCATTAAAACAGCTTTTGCTCTGATGGGAATTGAAGCTAAAAATAGAATGAATAATTAGTCTGTATAGTATTATAATTTATAAATTGAGTAAAATAACAGCTATTATGGTTAAAAAAATGCCAAGAATTCCTATTTTATTCAGTTTTTCCTTATATAAAATCCAACCACCAGCACAAGTTCCAATAATACCTATGGCGCCCCAAGTCGAATAAGCAATACTTAAAGGCACATGTTTTAAAGCAAAAGAGAGTAGAAAAAAGGCAAGTATAGCGCTAACAATGGCACAGATTCCTGATATTTTATTTTGAAAGCCGTTTGATTTTTTAAGTAATAGATTTGCTACTATATCTAAAAATGCGGATAAAATGATGATTAATAAATAAAATTTCACTCTTTAACTTCTCCGATATTAATCATAATAATACCTACAATAGAACAAATAATACCTAAAATTTGAGCTAGGGTTAAATTTTCTTTAAAAACGATCAAAGAAACTAAGAGAATAAGAATCACGCCTAGTAATTCCCATACTGCATAAGCAATTCCAATTTGAATTTTTTTGATAGTTTTACTTAGAAAAAAATAAGAAAATGCAATAAATATGGCCATAAAAAAATAAGCTAAAAATAAATTTTCTATTTTTAAAAAGCTCGTTCCTAAAACTTCAAAAATAATAGCACTTATTAAAAAAAACCAAGCTTTCAAAAGTTCTTTTTTTTCTACAATCACCACACAAAAACCTCTTTTTTTGAAATTAACGCTGAAATCATATCATTTAAAGCTTTAATCAGCCTTTTTATTTTATACTTTTAAATGTAAAAATCTTTAAGAAAGTGAGAAACTTATGGGACGAGCGTTCGAATACCGAAGAGCTTCTAAAGAGGCTAGATGGGATAAAATGAGTAAACTTTTTCCTAAGCTTGCTAAAGCTATACAAGTAGCAGCTAAAGAGGGTGGGCCTGATCCTGATATGAATCCAAAATTAAGAAGTGCTATAGCAACTGCCAAAGCAAATAATATGCCTAAAGATAACATCGATGCTGCGATTAAACGTGCAAGCGGTAAAGATAGTGTAGATATAAAAAATATCCATTATGAAGGAAAGGCGGCGCACGGGGTTTTGGTGATCGTTGAGTGTATGACAGATAATCCTACTAGAACTGTTGCAAATGTAAAAGCAATTTTCAGCAAAAATGGCGGAGAAATTTTACAAAATGGATCTTTAGGTTTTATGTTTAATAGAAAAGCGGTTTTTCATCTTGAGAAATTCGAAGGTGATCTAGAGGAATTAGAACTTGATTTGATTGATGCTGGTCTTGAAGAATTAGAACAAAATGAAGAAGAATTAGTCATCAGTGGAGATTATACAGCATTTGGAGAATTAAGTTCAGCCATAGAGGCTAAGGGCTTGATACTTAAAAAGGCAGGACTTGAATACATTGCTAATAATCCCTTAAATTTTAGTGAAGATCAACTTAACGATATAGAAAATCTTTTAGATAAGCTTGAAGAAGATGACGATGTTCAAGCTGTTTATACAAATATAGAATAAGGAAAAAAATGCTTAAGCAAATCGATACTACTGATGCAAACAAATACAAATTTGCCTTAATCAAAACAGAAAAGGGCACAATGAAAGTTGAGCTTTTTGCAGATGAAGCCCCTCAAACGGTTTGTAATTTTGCTAATTTAGCCAATGAAGGATTTTATAAAGATTTAACCTTTCATAGAGTCATTCCAAATTTTGTTATACAAGGAGGTTGCCCTTATGGCAATGGCACAGGTGGCCCTGGTTATGAAATTCCTTGCGAGTGTGATGATCAAAAACATCAGCATTTACGCGGAACCTTATCGATGGCACATGCAGGGAGAGATACTGGAGGATCACAATTTTTTATTTGCCATAGTCCGCAGCCTCATTTAGATGGAATGCATACTATTTTTGGACAGATTGATTTAGAAGATAAAGAAAGTTTAAAAGTCCTTGATTCAATCCGTCAAGGAGATAAAATTTTAAACATTGAAATTCAAGAATTAAAAGAATAATCTATAGTTTTATCTATCAAATAATAGTTAATATAATCTAAATTAAAGCTTTTTTTCTTTAAAATAACCCTTTTATTTCAATGAAATATTTACAAGGAGTTATATTATGAAAACTAAGTTTTCAATTGTTTTGAGTGCTTGTATTCTTTCATCATCACTTTTTGCACAAACTACAGATGATGAAATTACTAAGCTTCAAAAACAGCTTGCGAAAATTCAAGCTGAATTAAAAGAAATTAGAAAGGAAAGGGAAGCACAAGCAAAACACAATAAAGAAGTTAATGCTGAGCTTGCTGATCTTAATGATAGAGCAGATGATAATGAATTTCAAGCTGCTTTAAGTAAAGTTAAATTTGGACTTGAATTTTCAAATGCTGTTTCAAATACAAACTACAAACTTCCTGCTACAAGCTATCATGCTAACAACAAGTGGATGATGGAACTTCACTTAAATATGAATGCAGATATTAATGAAAAAACTAAGTTCTATGGTCGCTTGTCTATGGCTAAAAACTGGTCTCAAATGGGATGGAGTGGAGATCCACTTGAGCTAGATGCAGGAAGAAACACAAGAACAAGTGGTCCTATCCTTTATGTAGATAGAGCTTATCTTGATTATTACATCACACCTGAGTGGATTGCAACTATAGGAAGACAACCTGGAACAGATGGTCCTGGAAGCAACCTTAGAAACAATGCTTTAAGACAATCAACTTATCCAGCTTTAGCGATCAACACTTTGGGAGATGCTGCAGTTATCACTTATAAACCTGAAAGTTTACAAGATCATAAGGTTGCTATCCGTGCTGCTTATGGTAAGGCTTATCAATGGGATGAAGAAAGTGGTAAAGTGAGAGATTGGATGAGCGATCAAGAAGATGCAGATGCAAATCTTTACTATGCAGCAGTAGAGGGAGAACTTCCTTTGGGTAGTATGGGTAGCAACTTAATTATTTTTAATATAGCTCATATGACAGATTTTTCATTGCCAATTGATGCTGGTGCAACTATAAATCCATTCATAGGTGGAGCAGGTGTTAAAAATTTAGGTGATGCAACTATTGCTAATATCCATTTTGAAAACTACAATACCTTTGGAACGAATTTTAATTGGTTTACATCTTTGGGATATTACAATGGAAGCAATGCAGAAACCTTGTCTGTGATACCTCAAATCCAAAAGGCTTTACAGTTTAATGAAGAAGATGGTTATGCTGTGCATATAGGTGGACGCTATGACTTTACAAAAGCTTTAAAAGTAGGATATGAGTTTTTCTGGGGTAGTAGATACTGGTATACTATGTCTCGTCCAAACATCAACGATCCACTTAATATAAGAATGACTAGAGGTATAGCGAATGATTTTTATGTGATTTATCAGCTTGATAGATATCAATTCCTAAGATTAAGCTATACAAATATCCAAAACAAATGGGGAAATCGTGGATTGCCATTAATGGGTGCTAAGAAAGAAAAATCGAGAGCCGATAATGTTATGCTAATGTATAATGTAAAATTTTAAGGAGTAAGTGATATGAAAAAATTACTTTTTTTGAGTTTATTACCTATCATTGCTTTAGCTGATTGTGCTAGCTTAATGGCAAAATATGAAGCTCCAGAACCAGAATCAAAAACAATGAAACAAATTGAGCGTTGGGTAAATAAAAAAGTTAAAGATGCTAAAGATGCTGCAGTTTTAAAAGAGTGTATGGTTGCTCGTGCAGCGGATAATCCAAATCAAGTTTCAGTTGCTGGTAAATAATAAAAGCGGTTTAAAGCCGCTTTTATCTTTCTTTTATCTTCTTTAAATTTTAGAATTTTTCTTACAATTTATATTTTTTATTTTAAAAATTTGTTATAATAGATCAATTTTAATCATAAAGACATAGTAATGCAAAAGCCTGATATACAAAGTTTAACTAACTTTCTTATAGTCTACACTAAAACTTTATTAGGAGCTGGAACTTATACATCTAGGGTAGCTAAATGTGTAGGAAGGATCGCTGAAGTGTATGGCTATGAGATCAATATCAATTTCTTTTTTCATCATATCACTTTAAATATTGTTGATAAAAATGATAATTCTATACATAGAACCTATGTAATCCCAAATGATTATGCCTCTATTAATTTTAAAATTATTTTAGATTTGAGTGCTTTAAGTTGGGCTATATATGATCACAAATATGATCTTGAAAAGGCAAAAGCAATTTTTGAACAAACAACTCATCAAGAAAAACATTCTTTTATAGTAACTCTTCTTTTTGTTTCTATCGCAAATTCTGCATTTTGTAGACTTTTTGGTGGAGATTTTGGTTCGGGAGTTTTGGTATGTTTTGGAACATTTTTAGGTTTAATTTTAAGATTTGTTTTGACAAAAATTAAAATAGACTTAAGAATCCAATATATCATTTGTTCTTTTGTTTCTTCGGGTTTTGTTTTTTTGGGTCTTGATATGGGCTATACTAACACTTCAGATGTGGCTTTAGGATCTAGTATTTTATATCTTATTCCTGGAGTCTTTTTTATAAATTCAGTTATAGATATACTTAAAAATCATATTTTAATGGGAATTAGTCGCATTGTTAGTGTTGGAATTTTAATTTCTTGTATCGCACTTGGAATTTATATGACACTTAGTTTGTCAGATTTTGGAATTTTACAATGATAGAATTTATTTTAAAAGATATGTTTTTTGCAGCTTTGGCTGGTTTTGGATTTGCTTACGCTTGCAACCCTCCTTTAAAAACGCTTATAGCTTCTGCGTGTTTGGCTGCTATAGCACATGGATTTCGTTTTACTTTAATGGAATATTTTCATTTTCAAACCTTGGCGATTGCAACTTTTATGGCTTCTTTTTGTATAGGTTGTTTAGGTATTGTTTTAGCTAAGGTTATGAAAACTCCCGCAGAAATTATTGCATTTCCAGCACTTATACCCATGATACCTGGAATTTACGCTTATAAAGCAATTTTATATCTTATTTCTTTTATACGTAGTGAAAATATAAATGCAAAATCTGATTTTTTAGTGCAATTTTTTGATTATTTTTTAACTACGGTTTCTGTAACTTTAGCTTTAGCTATAGGAGTGAGTGTTACTTTGTTAATATTTTTTGAACAAAGCTTTATGATGACAAGACATGCAAAAAAAGATTAAAGTTTTGAGCTTAATTTTTTTCTTTTCTTTTTAAAATTTTATCCTTTTGTTAATTTAATATTCTACAATAATAAAAAAGGATAAAAATGCAAAAATATTTATTACATAAACCTCTTATAGAAAAATGCCATCATAATCATTCTCATAAGCATCATACGTATGATCATTCAGATGCTCGCAACATGGATAAAAAAATTTTAAAAATATCTTTAATTATGACTTTTTTAATGATGCTTGTGCAATTTGTATATTCTATACTTTCAAATTCTTTAGCGTTATTGAGTGATACTTTACATATGTTTTCTGATGTTTTTGCCTTAGGACTTAGTTTTTTTGCAATCATTGCTATTGAAAAATTTGAAGATAAACAAAAAACTTTTGGTTATTTTAGATTAGAAATTTTAGTTGCTTTTATCAATGCTTTGACGATTATTTTATCTGCAATTTTTATTATTTATGAAAGCATAGAAAAATTATTTTATCCTGTAGATATAGACGCAAAAACCATGATAATGGTTGCTATTTTAGGATTTTTAGTTAATGCTTTTAATGCTTTTTTGATGTTTAAAGGAGCAAATTTAGATAATGTCAATATCAAGTCTGCCTTTTTACATATGATGAGCGATTTGCTTGGATCTTTAGTTGTGATTGTTGGTGGAATTGTTGTTTATTACACTCAAATTGTTTATATTGATACAATTTTGGCTTTGATTTTATCTCTTTTACTTTTAAGATGGGCGATTAAGTTATTAAGAAAAAGTATTAATATTTTACTAGAAACCTCGCCTGTAGATGTAAAGAGTGTTGAAGAAATGATTTTGAAACACCATCAGGTGGGTAAAATTTTGGATTTACATATCGTAGAAATTACGAATAAAATGTTTGTAGCGACCTTACATATTGAGGTTGATATACAAAATTTATCAGAATTTGAAATTCTTTATCAAGATCTTTCAAACGAGCTTTTAAAGAATTTTAATATAGGACATATTACAATGCAACCAAGTGTAATAAAAAAGGAGAATTAATGAATTTTAAAGTAAACAATGTCAATTGTATAAATTGTGTAAATTTGATAAAAAATTCCTTACAAGATGAGTACGGTTTAATAGATATTGATTTGGAAAATAAAATTTTAAGTATTGATCTAAAAGAAGAACAATTAGAAAATTTTGAACATGATTTTAAAGAATTAGGATTTGAAATCGTAGAGCGTATATAAAAATGCAAGAATTTCGTGTAAAAATAGGAAAAATGACTTGTGTCAATTGTTCCAATGCTATAGAACGTGCTTGTAAAAAAATCGATGGCGTTGAAGATGCTAGTGTTTCTTATATTAATTCTAGTGGCATTTTTCTAATCCAAAAAGATGAAAAGCGTAAAGAAATTCTAGAAAAAATAAAAAAATTAGGTTTTGAAATTTTAGAAGACGAACAAAGCTTAGAAGAGTATAAAATAAAAAAACACATCGAGCTTAGAAAAAATTTACTTTTAAGTATAGTTTTAAGTGTTGTTGTGATGTATTTTGAAATGTTTAATCAAAGTTTTTTTTCTCAAAATATGCAAATGCTTTTAAGTTTTTTTGGAATTTTTTACTGCGGAAGAGATTTTTTTTCTCACGCTTTTTTAGGATTTAAAAATAAAAATTTAGATATGAATACTCTTATAGCTTTAGGAACTTTAAGTGCCTTTATATATTCTTGTTTGGAATATTTTAAAGTTTTTAATGGAGGATATTTATATTTTAGTGGTGCTATGATGATTATTTCTTTTGTGCTTTTAGGGAAATATCTTGAAAATAAGATTAAATTAAAGGCTGAAAATTACCAAAAAACTCTTGAAAAAATCGATACAAAAAAGGCAAGAATTTTACTTGAGAATGATGAAGTTGAAGAAATTTCTAGCGCTTTTGTTAAGGATGGAGATATTATTTTGGTTAAAGAAGGTGAAAGTATCGTTGTCGATGGGGTGATACTAAGTGGAAGTGCTGAAGTAGATATGAGTTTTTTAAATGGAGAATTTTTTCCTATTTTAAAAAAAGAAAACGATGAAGTGCAAGCTGGTGGTATTGTTTTGAATGGTATGCTAAAAATTAAAGCAAGTAAAAAAGCAATGGATAGTACCTTAGAACAAATAAAAAATCTTGTTTTTTATGCAGGAAATATTAAAACTCCATTGGAAACTTTAACTGATAAAATTTCTAAATATTTTGTAGCAAGTATCATTGCATTAGCTTTATTTGTATTTGTATTTTGGTTTTTTAAGGAGAATTTAAATACAGCTTTTTTACGCGCTTGTGCTGTACTTTTAATCTCTTGTCCTTGTGCTTTAGGACTTGCAACACCGATTGCATTGACAATAGCAAGTTCAAATGCAGCTAGAAATTTTATTTTACTTAAAAATCCTGCAGCCTTAGAAAAACTTAGTCAGATTAAACTTGCTTATTTTGATAAAACTGGAACACTGACTAAAGAAGAATTGGATATTATTAAACATAATTTAAGTCAAGAAGATTTTGAAAAATTATGTGAAATCGAGACTTTAAGTTCTCATCCTATTGCAAAAAGTTTGAGTAAAAATATCAAATCAAAATTAAAAGGCGAAGTTAATATTATTTCAGGCGAAGGTATTACTTATAAAGAAAACGATGATATGTATCTTATAGGAAGTCGGTATTTTTTAGATAGCAAAGGTGTAGATACTAAACAATGCGATCAATTTTTTAATCAATTTAAAAATTTAGGCAGTATCAAGGCGTATTTTGCAAAAAATTCTTATTGCCTAGGAGGAGTTTTGCTTGATAGTTCTTTAAAAGAGAATGCAAAAGAACTCATAGTAGGATTAAAAAAGCAGGGCATTAAAAGCATAATTTTAAGCGGAGATAATCAAGAAAGCGTTGAAAAAATAGCAAAAGAATTAAATGTAGATGGTTTTTATGCACAATTAAAACCAGAAGAAAAACTTCAAATTATTAAAAATTCCAAAGAATCTTTATTTGTAGGAGATGGCTTAAATGACGCAGCAGGATTATCGTTGGCGAGCGTGAGTATGAGTTTTTCAAAGGCTAATGAATTGGCTAAAAAAACTGGGGATTTTATTTTAATCAATGAAAATTTAGAAAATATTTTATACTCTTTTTCTCTTTCTAGAAAAATAAGAAAAATAATCAAATTAAATCTTTTTTGGGCTTTTATTTATAATACACTTTGCATTCCTATCGCAGCTGGTTTTATACCTTTTTTAACCTTGAGTCCTCATTTTGCAGCTTTGGCTATGTGTTTTAGCTCTATAACTGTAGTACTTAATTCTTTGAGACTTAGAAAAATCTAAATCTCAATTTCATTAACTGCACGATATGCTTGATCAATTGCTGAGTGCATATAAGCAGACCAGTACGAATCTGAATTGGCTATTACAATATTACCGAAAGGTTTTCTTGCTGTAAGTCTAGTTTTTTCTGCTTCTTTTGGATCATCATAAAGACTATTTTCTGTATAAGAATAGCAATGTCCCCAGCGATTTACAACAATAGCCAATATGTCTTTTTTGTGATTAAAACCTGCAGAACCTAACATTCCTTGAAGTTGATTTCTTATAATTTTTTCGTGTTCTTCAAAACTTATAGTAAATAATAAATTTCTGCCTACTCTAGCTCTATCTCTAGCATCGAGTCCTTCAAGATCAATACCTTGAATGTTTGCTAAAGCTAAAGGAGAGCAAACCATATGAACGCATATAGGCTTTTTTGGATCTCTTGGATGATGATAGCCACCCATATCTACTGGGTAATCAAGTTTTGTTCTAGCGTAAGGCATTTTTGGAGAATAAATTTCATGAACTCCAAGCTTCATAAAAGGCTCCCAATTGCTTATAATAACTTTAGTATGAAGTAAAGATGTTTTTACATTTTTACTTAAAGCTTCTTTTTGTTCTTTAGGTAAAGTAGGAATGATGTAAGGAATCATACTATTATAGTTAGCCATTACAACGTTTTTGGTTTTTACTCTGTATTTTTTTCCTTGATTGACATAGCTTACCAAAGCTCCATTTTTCGTATTTTCTACATTGATAACAGTGCTGTTTAATCGTAGGCGAACTTTATTTTTAGGGTTGTCAAGTTTTGAATAATCAAAATGAGCCAAGGTAACATCATCCATATTTTTGCCCTTTTTTGACACTTTAGGAATGAGTCTTCTTACCATCAATCTTGCAACTGTCGCATTTCCATCAGCACAATGATAAATATAAGGTTCTTCCATCTCAGCCAAAGCTTCTCCTTCGATAGGATCAAGTCCTAATTTATCAAAACCTGGCAAAAATGAAGCTCTAGCGTCTTCACAAGAAGTTGCATCTATGCCTAAGGCTAGGAAATCATCTGTCATGCCTTCGAAAAATGTTATTGCCTTTTCAGAAAGCTTTACTTTATCTTCTAGAAATTTTTTATAACTTGTTTTAGTTATATATTCTTCTTTTTCTTCTTTACTCATACCTTTAAGATAATCTTTATCGCTTTTAAAAAGCGTAATTAAATCTTTTTTATCTTTAGAATTTAGTGGAAAATCTTTGATAAAGTCTTCAATGCTTTTTCCGTTATTTTTGGATTCTGGAATATCATCGCAAATTACTTTTCTAGGATTTCCATTAACAACTTTATCTACACCGAAATTTTCTTTTGAAAAATATACACCTCTGCTGAGTTTTAAATCAGGATAAAAATTTACGTCAAAACGTTTTGCTAGATCGTCTATATTTACTCCAAGTGAATTTAAAAGTTTAACTACTTCTTTAGAGTAAAGCGCTTTTGGAGATTGAAAACTTTCACTACCTCCATAGCTTAAAATAGTTCCATCATCAAGTTTGATTTCGTTACGTCTAGCGTGACCTCCAAAATCATCGTGATTGTCAAGGATTAAAATTTTTTTGTCTTTTCCAAATTTTTCTTGATAAAAACAAGCTGCAGCTAATCCGCTAATTCCAGCTCCAACTATCACTAAATCATAATTTTCTTTAGGTTTTATACTGCTAAAATTAAATTTATCCCCATCTCTTAACATATGAGCGTATTGATAACTTTTATTATTGCTTCCTCGAAGTCCTAGCCATTGTGGAGGATAATATTCTTTCGTAAAGTCTTTTATTTTACTATCTTTGCCGTAGAGTAATTGTAATGGAGTCATACCTGCGACAATAGCTAGAGCCATTCCGTTGAGAAAATCTCTTCTTTGCATTTTGCTTCCTTATTTTTTGATAATATTTTTTAAAATACTATCAAAATAGGATTATATTAGTCTTAAATAATACTATTTTTGAATTTGAGGCTCTCCAAAACAATCTTTTAAAGCATTTTTAACATCTTCTTCAGGATCAAATTTTTTAGATCCTTGTTTGAGTTCGCTAAATGAAGAATTTAAATCTAGCTTTGAATTAGAAAGAGTACTGGGTTCTTGAGTTATGGATTGGAGTTTGCTTTCATCTATAGCAATTTCTTTTTGGACGGCAATTTTCGCATTTTGTCCCAATTTATTTTTTAAAAGTTCTTGTATGAGTTTAAAGCCTTTATTAAGCTGGGTACGATTTTCCCCTGTTGCATTAGAACTTATCGTTAAAATCTCATCTTCATAACTGATAAATCGAGTGCTTTTTTCAAAACATTCCCCAAGTTCATAATCTCTAT
Source organism: Campylobacter estrildidarum (assembly GCF_005406205.1). Lineage (GTDB taxonomy): Bacteria > Campylobacterota > Campylobacteria > Campylobacterales > Campylobacteraceae > Campylobacter_D > Campylobacter_D estrildidarum. Next base: position 167,590 of record NZ_NXLZ01000001.1, on the reverse strand, counting down.
CGTATATAGCTTCTAAAAGCAATTCATAGGCATTTTTTGCTTTTGGTTTTTCCTCAATTTTTTGTTCTAAAATCGGTGTGATTTTTGGTGCGACATTTTCTGTTTTTCTTTGATCGATTTCATTGATTTGTGTATCAATTTCTTTTAGATAACTTGCCTCCATCATCATAAAAGCCATCACACAAAGTGTAAAACTATCATCATCACAAACTATACTTTTTGCACGGGCTAAAATTCGGAAAAATCTTTCGTAGATTAAAGTTGAAAATTCAGTGCTTTTAGCAAAAAAACTTTCCTTAAGATAAAATAACATTTCATCTATAACACTAGAGGCTTCGTATTCTTTAAGTTCATCCAAAAATTCAAAAACTTTTTCTTTGTCTTTAGTCAAAATAGCATGATAAAATTCTTTGATTTTGTTTGGATCTAAAAAACCTAACATATCAGTGATTTTAAGCACGCTAATATCATTTTGACAAAAAATAATAGCTTGATCAAGCAAAGTCAGTGTATCTCTTAAAGAACCATTGCCACTTCTTGCAAGAAATTTCAAAGCTTCTTCTTCAAAATGAACATTTTCTTTGATGAGAATTTCTTTAAGATGGTTTTGAATTTCACTTTGCGGAATTTGCTTAAAGCGAAAATGTTGAGTTCTTGATAAAACAGTGGCTGGAAGTTTTAAAGGATCGGTAGTTGCAAGTATGAATTTTACATAGCTTGGCGGTTCTTCTAAGGTTTTTAAAAGAGCATTTGCAGCTTGAGGGGTAAGCATATGCACTTCATCGATAATGAAAATTTTAAAACGAGCCATAGAAGGAGCGTATTTAGTTTGTTCGATCAAAGCTTGTATATCTTCAAGCCCACGATTACTTGCTGCATCCATTTCTATAATATCGATGTGTTTTCCCTCTAAAGCCGCAATACATTGCTTACAAGTTCCACAAGGAGTATCGCTAGGTCCTTGATCACAAACTAAAGCCCGAGAAAAAATTCTAGCACTAGATGTTTTTCCACTACCTCTTAAACCTGAAAAAAGATAAGCATGGGCCAAGCGATTATTGTTGAGTGCATATTTTAAGCTGGTGCTAACAGTTTTTTGTCCTATAAGTTCATCAAAGGTTTTTGGTCTGTATTTAACAGCTAGCGCTTGAAGCATTTTTTTACTCATTCATTATAGATAAAAGCTCGACATTATCTTTAGTCTTTAACATTTTTGAATATAAAAATTTAAGAGCTTCAATGTCATCCATTTGAGAAATAGCAGAGCGTATCGCCCAAATTTTTTGAAGTTCAGCAACACCTTGTAAAAGTTCTTCTTTTCTTGTTCCTGATTTGATGATATTGATTGCAGGGTAAATTCTTCTATCAGAAATATTTCTATCAAGCACAATTTCACTATTTCCCGTTCCTTTAAATTCTTCAAAAATCACATCATCCATTCTTGAGCCCGTGTCGATTAGTGCTGTAGCTATGATGGTTAAAGATCCGCCATTTTCTATATTTCTAGCGGCACCAAAAAAGCGTTTTGGTTTATGCAGTGCGTTTGCATCCACACCACCACTTAAAACTTTTCCACTGCTAGGAGTTGCTGTATTGTAAGCTCTAGCAAGTCTTGTGATACTATCAAGTAAAATGATAACATCTTTACCTGTTTCAACCATTCTTTTTGCTTTTTCTATAACAAGTTCTGCAACGCGAACGTGGTTATAAGCAGGTAAGTCAAAAGTAGAGCTAAAAACCTCACCTTTAACACAACGTTGCATATCGGTTACTTCTTCTGGTCTTTCATCAACTAAAAGAACAATTAAATGCATTTCTGGATGATTTCTAGCAATTGCAGCTGCTAATTCTTTCATGAGTTCTGTTTTACCTGTTCTAGGTGGCGCTACGATAAGCCCACGTTGTCCTTTTCCTATAGGAGTAAAAAGATCTAAAACACGTCCTGTTAATTTCATAGCATCGTATTCAAGTTTGATTTTTTCAGTAGGGAAAATCGGGGTTAGATTGTCAAATAATGGCCTTTCTTTGGCTTCTTGTAAAGGCATATAATTGATCGCTTCGATTTTTAAAAGCGCGTAATATTTTTCTTGATCTTTAGGTTCTCTAACTTGCCCTGTGACGATATCGCCCACACGCAGTGCAAATTTACGAATTTGAGAATTAGAAACATAAGCATCATTAACACTATCACTTAAGTTAGAATCCATACCTCTTAAAAAGCCATAGCCTTCGCTTGAAATTTCTAAGATTCCTGTAAAAAGTATAAAACCACCTTTTTTAGTTTGTGCTTTTAAAATTTCAAAAATAAGCTCTTGGCGACGAAATTCGCGTGGATTTTCTATTTCGCATTCATTTGCGATTTTGACTAAATTTTCTAAATCAAGTAATTTCAAGTCTTCTATTTTATAACCCTCAACTGGAATATGGGTTCTTTGATGTTGTTTTTTTTCTTTTTCCATAAAACCTCGCAAGAAATTATGCAGTCATTTGCAGTAGTAAATTAAAATTGTGATTTTAATAAAAAAATACACTTTTTGTCAAATAATTTGCATTTATTTGTTTATAATTATAAAAAAATATTTTTTAAAGATTAATTATGAAATGTGAACATTGTAGATTAAGTTATCAAAAATCCCAAATGATTCTTTATAAAGATAAATTTTTTTGTTGTAAAGGCTGTGAGAGCGTTTGGAAAATCTTACATGAAACGGGCTTGGATGAATTTTATGAAAGATTAGGAGACCGATCTTTAAAACCTGTAAATTTAGAATTCTCAAATAAAAATTATGATGAATTTATCACTCAAACCAAAGAGGGTTTTAGTGAAATTTATCTTATGATACATGGTATTGAATGTGCAGCTTGTGTGTGGCTAAATGAAAAAATTTTGATTAAACAACAAGGAATTTTAGAACTAGATATCAATCATTTAAGTCATAAGGCAAGAATAGTTTTTGATGAAAAAAATATTTCTTTGAGTCAAATTTTAAATTTAATTGAAAGTATAGGTTATAAAGCAAGTGCGTATAATCCTGCTAAAAGTTCCAAAAAAGCTGATCTAATAAAAAGGGAGTTTTATTCTAAGCTTATAGTAGGCATTGCTTGTGTGATGAATATTATGTGGATTGCTGTAGCAAAATATGCTGGTTTTTTTAGCGGTATGGATAGAGATATAAAGGATATTTTGAATTTTTTTGAATTTGTTCTTTGCTCTCCTGTTCTTTTTTATACCGGATCTAATTTTTATAAAAGTGCTTTGAGATCTTTAAAACTCAAAAGCCTTAATATGGATACTTTAGTCATTAGCGGTGCTACTTTGGCTTATAGTTATTCTTTGTGGGCTATGTTTACAAGATCTTCCGAGGTTTATTTTGACTCGGTTGCGATGATTATTTGTTTTGTATTTATAGGAAAATATCTTGAAATGTTTAGTAAAAAACGTGCCTTAGATACTATAGACGGATTAAATGATTTTTTGCAAAATGAAGTTATGGTTTTTAATGGAAAAGATTTTAGTCCTAAAGAAGTGCAAAAAGTATGCATAGGAGATCGAATTTTACTTAAAAGCGGAGATAAAATTTTAATAGATGGAATTTGCAAAAAAGGAGAAGCAAGTGTAGATACTTCATCTTTGAGTGGAGAAAATGAGCCCTGCTTGATTGGAATAGGTGATGCTGTAAATTCGGCTTGTATTGTTCTAGATGGAAGTATAGAATATGAGGCGAGTAAAATTTATAATGATTCTAAATTGAGCCAAATTATAAAGCTTTTAGAATTTGCAAGTATGAAAAAAGCAAAACTTGAAAGTTTGGTTTCTCAAATTTCTTCTTATTTTTCTCGCGTGATTTTAAGTTTTGCTTTGATATGCTTTTTGGTGTGGTTTTTTTATTATAAGGCTGGAATTGAAATTTCTTTAATCAATGCCATTTCAGTTTTAATCATAGCTTGTCCTTGTGCTTTAGCTTTGGCTACTCCAGTTAGCAATCTTGTAGCACTTGGTAGAGCACTTAAAAAAGCGATTTTGTTTAAGAGTTCAAGTGTGGTTGAGGATCTTTCAAAATGCAATATCGTTGTATTTGATAAAACGGGAGTTTTAACCAAACCCAAATTAGAAGTGAAAGAATTTTTCTTGCATGAAAAATTAAATGTTAATGAAATTTATAGTTTTGTTTTGCTTTCAAATCATCCGATTTCAAAAAGTGTCGCACAATTTTTAAGTAAAAATAAAAACGCTAAACGTTTAAATTTGGATTTTAAAGAAGTGAGTAATATACAAGCAAAGGGCATCAAGGCCGTAATAAGCGATAAAGTTTTTTTAGGTGGAAATTTGAAATTTTTACAAGAAAATAACATAGCTTTTAATAAAGAATTTGATAATTCTCATTTTATTTTTGCCAAAAATGATGAGGTTTTAGCTTATTTCGAATTCTCAAGTGTTTTAAGAGATGGAGCTAAGGATTTGATCGCTTATCTTAAATCCATAAAAACTCAAGTGATGATTTTAAGTGGAGATCATAAAAAAGCAGTTGAAAAAATTGCTAATGAACTTGGAATTTTTGATTTTAAAGCCTCTTGCTTACCTCAAGAAAAAATGCAAATAGTAGAGCAATTAAGCAAAGACAAAAAGGTTTTGTTTGTAGGAGATGGGGTTAATGATGCTTTGGCGTTAAAATATGCTGCTGTTTCTGTAAGTTTGCGTGAAGGAAGTGATTTGGCAATCGAAAGTAGTGATATTTTGCTTTTAAAAAATGATTTAAATTCTTTAAAAAATGCTATACAAATTTCAAAAAATACCTATAAGATTATAAAACAAAATTTAATCTTTTCTTTATTTTATAATGCCTGTACTATACCTCTAGCTTTTTTGGGTTTAATTAACCCTTTATTCGCAGCGATTTCTATGTCTTTTAGTAGTATAATAGTAGTTTTAAATGCTTTAAGGATAAAAAATGAATAATGTAATTATAATGATGATAAGTGTTTCAATTCTTGGCTTTTGTGTGATTTTGGCTATTTTGCTTTGGGGGATAAAAACAAAACAATTTGATGATGATTATAAATTCATTACTTTAAACGATGATGAAGAGTCTTTACGCGATGCTATAGAACTTGAAAATCGCAAAAAAGAAGTACTAAAAGATAGAAAAAACTAAAGCTTTCATTGGAATTCTTAATGAAAGCTTTGCGAAATTATTTTAAAGTATCAATATATTTATCAACAGCTTCTAAATCCGCTTCACTTAATCCTTTTAATTGGATTTTCATGATGGCACCTTGGCCGAATTTATTTCTTGTACCTGCTTGGTATTCTTTAAGAGCTTGTGCTCTTTCTTCAAAACTTAAAGTTTTAAGAGCTGGAACTTTATTTAAATAAACTTTATCCGCTTTTGCTCCGTGACAAACTGCACATTTTTTAAATATAGTTGCACCATCAGCAGCGAAAGCTGATACACCAAGACATGCTAAAGCAGAAACTACTAACAATTTTTTCATTGACTTTCTCCTTAAATTGATTTAATGTCAAAGCCATTATATACCTTAATATTTTATAATTTCCTTAAATTAATATTATAAATAAATATATTTGATTCGGTTGTATCTATTTTTTAACTAAAATTTTGTTTAAAAAAGCTTGTATTTTCATAAAATATATTATAATGTTTTTTATGAAAAAAGCATTATTTTTAGACAGAGATGGCATTATAAATATCGATAAAAAATATGTTTATAAAATCGAAGATTTCGAATTTTGTGAAGGCATTTTTGATTTATGTTGTTATTTTTTGGAGAAGGATTATTTGCTTTTTATCATCACAAATCAATCAGGTATTGCAAGGGGATATTATAGCGAAGAGGATTTTTTTAAGCTTTGCGATTTTTTCTTGAAAGAATTTAAAAAAGAAAAAATTCATTTTTCTAAAATTTATCATTGCCCGCATTTGCAAGATTGTGATTGTAGAAAACCAAAGCCCGGTATGCTTTTAAAAGCCAAAAAAGAATTTGATATAGATATGGAAAATTCTGTATTTATAGGCGATAATTTAAGTGATATGCAAGCGGGTCTAAGTGCAAATGTAAAAACTTTGATTTTGGTTAGTCAAGAAAAAAAAGAAGGAAATTTTTTTAAACAATTTAAAAATTTAAAAGAAGTTTTAAACTTTTTTCAAGAAAGGAAACAACAATGAAAATAGCCATTACAGGTGGAGCAGGTTTTATAGGATCTGGACTTGCTTTAGAATTGCAAAAAGATCATGAAATTCTAATCATTGATAAAATGTCAAGCAATGAAGTTTTAGATAATGGAAATTTAGAGTGTTTTGGACATTTTAAAAATTTACTTGATTTTGATGGCGAGCTTTATGTTGGAGATATTAAGGATGAAAAAACCTTGCAAAAGATTAAAAGTTTCAAACCTGATGTAATTTTTCATAAGGCGGCTATTTCAGACACAACGGTTTATAATCAAAATAAAATTTTAACGACAAATTTAAATACTTTTAAAGATTTTATAGAATTGAGTATAGATATTAATGCAAAATTAATTTATGCAAGTTCTGCTTCAGTATATGGCAATGAACCAAGCCCTCAAAAAGTTGGGGTTGAAGATCCTAAAAATCCTTATGCATTTTCAAAACTAATGATGGATAAACTTGCAAGAAAGTATTATGACAAAGCTCATCTTGTTGGACTTAGATATTTTAATGTATATGGAAAAGGTGAATTTTATAAAAATAAAACCGCATCTATGGTAGTGCAGTTTGCCCATCAAATTTTGGCAGGAAAAAATCCTCGTTTGTTTGAAAAGAGTGATCAAATTTATAGAGATTTTGTATATATTAAGGACGCTATTGATGCGAATTTAGTTGCACTTGATTCTAAATGCGGGGTTTATAATGTAGGCAGCGGTGTGGCAAGGACTTTTCAAGATATAGTTGATATTTTACAAAAGGAACTAGGTACGAATTTACCTTGTGAGTATATCCCAAATCCTTACGTTAAAGCTTACCAATTCCATACTCAGGCTGAGCTTTCTAAGGATTGGGCTTATCAGCCAAAATTTAGTCTTGAAGATGGGATTAAAGATTATTTAGGTGAGATTAAACGTCTTTTTGAAAAGGAAGTGAATGCTTGAATTTTTAAGTCAGCAAAGACCTAAAATTCTTATTATCGGGGATTTTATGGTGGATAATTACACTTGGTGTGATTGTTCGCGTATCAGTCCTGAAGCTCCTGTTTTAGTAGTAAAAACTTTAAAGCAAGATCAAAGACTTGGTGGGGCTGCTAATGTTTATGCGAATTTACAAAGTTTAGGAGCGGATGTTTTTGCACTAGGTGTTATAGGAGATGATAAAAATAGCGAATTTTTAAAAGAGAATTTAAAGGGAGAATTTTTAATCCAAAAAGGACGCAAAACTCCATTTAAAAATCGTATTATGGCACACAATCAACAGGTTTTAAGGCTAGATGAAGAAGATGTAAGCGATATAGAGTTAGAAGATGAGCTTATCGCTTTATTTTGCAAATATATTGAAGATTTTCAAGCGGTAATTTTGAGTGATTATGCTAAAGGGGTTTTAACTCCTAAGGTATGTAAGGCATTTATACAAAAGGCTAATGAATTAAACATTCCTATTTTGATCGATCCTAAAGGGAGCGATTTTAGCAAATATAGCGGTGCAACTTTGCTTACTCCAAACAAAAAAGAAGCTTTAGAGGCGTTGAAATTTGAAAATTTAGATGGAGAAAATTTAGAAAAAGGCATTAAAAAATTAAAAGATGATTTTAGTTTAAAATATTCTATGATCACTCTTTCAGAAGCAGGAATTGCTGTTTATGATCAAAAATTACACATTGCACCAGCTAAGGCTTTAGAAGTATATGATGTTACTGGAGCTGGTGATAGTGTGATCGCGGTTTTAGCTTTTTGTTTGGCAAATAAAGTAGATATTATTAGAGCTTGTGAGATCGCAAATGAAGCAGCAGCAGTTGTTGTAAGCAAAGTGGGTAGTGTAAGTGTAAGTTTTGATGAGATAAAAAGTTTTAAAAGAAGCGATTTGGAGAAAAAAATTGTTTCTAAAAATGAACTTGTGAAAATTTTAAACGATAAAAATAAAAAAATTGTTTTTACTAATGGTTGTTTTGATATAGTTCATTTTGGACATATACAATACCTTCAAAAAGCTAAAAGACTAGGTGATATACTTATAGTTGGGCTAAATTCTGATGCGAGTGTGCGTCGGTTAAAGGGAAGTGAAAGACCTATAAATTCAGAATTTCAAAGAGCTTGTATGTTGGCAGCTTTTTATTTTGTGGATTTTGTCGTGATCTTTGATGAAGATACACCTTTAGAATTAATTTCTACAATAAAGCCTGATATTTTGGTTAAAGGTGCTGATTATGAAGGTAAGGAAGTTGTAGGTGCAAATCTTATTTCAAGGGTTGAATTGATTGAATTTGAAGAGGGATTTAGCACGAGTAAAATTATAGAAAAAATTAGGAAATAAAATGATTAGTTTAATAGAAAAAGAATGGCAAGAGCATCAAGAGGTGCTAAAAGCGAGTGAAGTTCTTAAAGGACAGATTGCAAAAGTGGGTGAGCTTATATGTAAATGCTTAAAGGAAAACGGAAAAATACTTATTTGTGGAAATGGCGGAAGTGCTGCAGATTCTCAGCATTTTGCTGCAGAACTTAGCGGTCGTTATAAAAAAGAACGCAAAGCTTTAGCGGGTATAGCTTTGACTACTGATACTTCAGCACTGAGTGCTATAGGAAATGATTATGGATTTGAGTTTGTATTCTCAAGACAGCTTGAGGCTTTAGCAAAGGAAAATGATATTTTAGTGGGAATATCAACAAGTGGAAATAGCCCTAATGTTTTAGAAGCTTTAAAAAAGGCAAAAGAGCTTAAATTGCTTTGCATAGGACTAAGTGGAAAAAAGGGTGGAAAGATGAATGAAATTTGCGATTATAATCTTGTTGTGCCAAGTAATGATGCAGCGAGAATTCAAGAAATGCACATTTTAATCATTCATGCGCTTTGTCAAATTATAGATGAGGAATTTAAATGAAAGCATTTATAATCAATTTAGAACGTTCCAAAGATAGAAAAGAACATATGCAAAATGAAATTAATAAGCTTTTTACGTATAATCCTGATTTAAAGGAAAAATTAGAGTTTATATTTTTCAAGGCTGTAGATGCAAAAAATAATGAACATTTAAAATTTAAAGAACATTTTCCTTGGTGGGCTTCTTGGATGCTAGGAAGAGAGCTAAGCAATGGAGAAAAAGCTTGTTTTGCTAGTCATTATAAATTATGGCAAGAATGTGTTAAGCTTAATGAGCCTATTATCATTTTAGAAGATGATGTGCGATTTAGCGATGAGTTTTTAAATAGGGGGGGGGTATTTAGATAATTTATTGCAAAGTCGTTATGAGTATGTAAAATTTTGTTATATTGCAGAAAGACCAACATTTGCTTTAGAAAATAATTTTTTACTCACCTTAGAAAGTGTTGGTGGAACGCAAGGATATTTTATCAGACCTAGTGCTGCTTTAAAATTTCTTACCTATTTAAAATTTTGGCTTAAGCCTATAGATAATCTTATAGATATGTATTATTACTCTAGAGTTCTCACTATAATTCATACGCCGTTTTTAATAAAATTTACTAATATACCTACCACTATAATAGAAAGAGATAAAAAAATCCATGTTTTTAAAAAAATAATAAGAGAAATTTTTAGATTTTTCTTAAGCATTTATAAAATAGTTTTTAATTTTTATATTAAGAAAAAAATGAAATTAAAATAGCTTTAAATAAAGCTATTTATTATCTTTTATGTATTGTATGAAAGGACTTAAATCATAATTTTTAATTTTTTCTTCCATAGTTTTAAAATAATTATCCATATTTTGTGGTGTTAAGATATGAGTTTGTTCTTTTATGGCATCAAGTTGCATAGAATTCATAATAGAATTATAATGTGCCGGATCCTTATAATTAGATATATTGTCAGCATAATCAAGATCATCAAAGCCAAAAATTTTGACATTAGGATAATTTTGCGTTTCTAAAATAAGCCATTTTAATACAGCTTGATATTTTGAAAATAAAATACTATCTTTATTGTAATATTCTTCATCAAGATATAAAACTCTATAAAGTAATCTCGAATATGTAGGAATGATTAAATAAAATTGAGTTTTAGGATGTGCTCGAATGATACCTAAAAGATAGGTTTTTATATATTGTTTATTTTTTTCTATATCTATATTAGTTTGCGGTAAAAAATTTTGCGCATTGAGTATCATATTTTTTAATTTTTCTTTCTCCTTTTTATCTTTATATTTCATCCAATTATGAAAACCTCCAAATAATTCTTTAGATTCTTGTTCCCAATTAAGCAGTTTATCTAAATTTACATCTCCAACGCATTCTTCTTTTTTGGAAAATCGCAATGCACATAGAATAAATTTTTTATTTAGATAGACTTTAAAATCATTATAAATATTATTATTGTATAAAAAATCAAAAGAATCTATAGGAGGATGATTGAACATTTTTAAGCTCGGATCATTTAAAGTAAAAGCATCAATAGTGTAAATAATTTGATGGATATCTTTTTTTTGAAATAAATAATTCAAAATAATTGCTCTTTCATTAAGATAACTTCCCCATACAGATAGATTTATCCATTTGTTACCGAGTTTTTCATCAGCCTCTTTCGCAGAAGTATTTTCTGTCATAGAGGTACCTATGATAACTGAATCAAAATTTTCATTATCTATAATGCCTTTAGCTGAAAGTCTGATATTGTTTAGGTAAGTTTTTTCTCTAAAATAGGGCTTGTGATAAAGCATCAACGGATCGTAAATATAAAGCAATGCAAAAAGAGCAAAAGAAAAAATAAAATTAAAAACTAAAACAATAAAAATCCATTTTTTATGACTCATTTTTTATCCTAAAAATTAAAGTATATAAATTCAATATAAGGTGTATAAATTAATGTCATTAAAGCCAAAAAAAGTAAAAGTGCTGCAAAAATAGCACTTTTATAGTTGATTTTTAAATTTTGTGTTTTTTGGATGCTATTTTTAAACATTAGACATATGATAAAAGAGATGATAAAAAAGCCAATAGTTTTGTCATTACCCCCTATAGTTTTTAAAACATCAGGTGCTTTATAAAATTTATGAGGTAGTTCTATCCAAACTATTCCAAACATTGATTTCAAAAGATTTATAGCTCCTGTTAAATTTTCACTTCTAAAGAAAATCCAAGCTATATTGATAAAATTAAAAGTAATGAACCAAGCTAAAAATTTATAAATTTTAAAGTTTATGAATTTTTTACCATCTATATAAAAGCTGTAAATTCTATGACTTACCATAGCAAATGCATGTAAGGTTCCCCAGATTACAAATCCCCAACCTGCTCCGTGCCATACTCCACTTATAAAAGCTACAATAAAAAGATTTCTTAAGTTGATAATTTTTCCAGCACGATTTCCACCTAATGGTATATAAAGATAATCTTTTAAAAATCTCCCTAAGGTCATATGCCATCTTCTCCAAAAATCGGCAATATTTAAGGCCTTATAGGGAGAGTTGAAATTTTGAGGAAGAATGATGCCAAAAAACAAAGCCAAACCTATAGCCATATCGCAATATCCGCTAAAATCGAAATAAAGCTGAAAAGTATAAGAAAGGCTAGTAGCCCAAGCTTCAAAAATATTTAAAAAACTTCCGTCTTGAACCACCTTAAATCCAGCATTTGCCCACACAGCAAAACTATCTGCTATAAAGATTTTTTTAAAAAATCCAATAGAAAAGATAAACAGGCCTTTAGACATAAGTTCCCAATTAACCAAAGAATTATTTTTATTTAAAAGAGAATGAAATTGAGGCATCATTTCTTTATGATGGACAATCGGACCTGCTATAAGTTGTGGAAAAAAACTAACAAATAAGCAATAATCGATAAAATCAATTTTTTTCTTGTCTGATAGATCTTCAATATTTACTTTTTTGTAACAATCCACCAAAAAGGCAATTTTTTGAAAAGTAAAAAATGAAATTCCTAAAGGTAATAAAATGTGAGGTAGCGGGATATTAAAGTCTAAATTGATAAGTTTTGAAAAAAGATTGAAATTTTCTAAGAAAAAGTCTGTATATTTAAAAACGCCTAATAAAATAAGATTGAATGTTATACCAAGGCAAAGTAGCGTATACCCCCCCCCCGCCATTATCTTTTCTTAAAATCCAACTTGCAAGGAAGTAATTTACAATAGTTGAAAAGGCTAGAATAAAAATGTATTCTACTTTGAAATAAGCATAAAAAAATAAACTTGCTAAAATCAAAAACACTTTAGAACTAGTATAAAATTTGTAAGCTTTTAAAATATAAAATCCTGTTAAGGCAATAGGTAAAAAAGCAAAAATAAATACATAGGAACTAAAAAGCATTGCCAATCCTTAAAAATAAAAAAACAATTATATAAAAAATCAAATTAAATTAAAACAAAATGTTTACTTTTTCTATAACCATTTCAGGTTTTAAATCTTTCATACATTTATGATGCTTTAAAGGACAGGTTTTTTGCATACAAGGCATACATTCTAAATTTAAATGCACCAATTTTGCATTAGGATTTTGCCAAGGCGAGGTTTGAGTAAATTTGGTAGGCCCAAAAATCGCTATAGTTTTTATTTTGTAAGCAGCTGCTATGTGCATAGGACCACTATCGTTTGTTATAAAAAGATCACAAAGAGTTATATTTTGACATAAGGTCTGAATGCTTGTTTTATTGCAAAGATTTTTAGCTTTAATGTTTGATTTTTTTAAAAGTTTTTCGATCTCATCACAAAGAATTTGCTCTCCATCACCTGCACCAAAAATTAAGATTTCGTGGCTTTTTGAAAATTCTTTTGCTACCTCGGCAAAATACCTAGCGTCCCAACGTTTAGCACTTCCAAAAGTAGCTCCTGGATTGATCCCTAGAATTTTTTTACCATTTTTAAGCATCAATAGGCGAGAAAATCTTGCTTTAATTGGAAGTTGTAGTTCTTTAGAATGAATTTTGAAATTAAAAGAATTTTCTATAAAATAAAGATATTTTAAAACTTGATGTTCTTCTTTAAATTTGCGTTTATCAAAAAAATATCTCTTTTTTGCTCTTAATATACTTAAAATGATTTTAGAAGATAGAGCCGATCTAAAAGAGATCGCAAAATCTACTTTAAATTCTTTGCGTAATTTTAAAGCTTGTTTGTAGCGTTTTTTTCTATCTTCTATAATGATTTTAGAATGAGAAAAATTTTTAAAAAGCTGGGTAGAGACAAAAGATCCATAAAGGATAAACTCAGCATTTTTAAAATATTCTTTTATGCCATACAAGGCCACTGAAGCCATTACAGCATCACCTAGCCAATTAGGAAGATGGATAAAAATTTTCATAAAAATCCTAAAAATTTAGATAAATTTTTTATAATTTTAACAAAAAATTAGGAAAAACATGCCAAAACTTAGCCTTATTATCCCTGTCTATAATGTGCAAAATTTTCTCTCAAGAGCTTTGCAAAGCTGTATCGATCAGACTTTTAAAGATATAGAAATTATAATTATTGATGATAAAAGTGAAGATGAAAGCTTGAAAATTGCCTTAGAGTTTGCTAAGAAAGATGAAAGAATAAAAATTTTTACAAATGAAAAAAACTTAGGCACTTTTGCGAGTCGAAATCAAGGAGTTTTAAGAGCAAGTACTGATTTTGTGATGTTTTTAGATGCAGATGATTTTTTACCTTTAAGAGCTTGTGAAATAGCTTTTTGTAATATACAACCTGAATTAGATCTACTTTGTTTTGATGCTTTTGTTCATAGGGTAAAAATAAAGCAATTTTATCACTTTAAACAAGATGAGATTTTTACCCAAAAACAATTTTTAGAATTTTTAACCAAGCAAAAACATTTTTGCTGGTCGGTTTGGGCAAAGGTTTTTAAAAAAGATTTGATTTTCAAAAGTTTTGAAAAAATTGATATGTTTGAAAGACTTTGTTATGGAGAAGATGTGCTTTTTTGTTATTTTTATTTTATGTTTTGTAAAAAAATAGCTGTTTTTAGAGAATGCCTTTATCATTATGAATTTAATGAAAATGGTAGGTATGAAAATAAAAATAAAGCAATTTTATGGCAAAATTATGAAGATAAAAAGAGAAGTTTTGAGATCTTAAAAACAATCAAAAATGATTTTTGTGAATTTAATGAAAAGCTTTTTTTGATTTTAGAAAAAGAAATCAAGGGTTTAGAGGGAAGATTGTAGATGAAACAAAAAATAGACAGTTTAAATGGCTTTAAGAATATAGTTTCAATAAAAAACCTTTTAAAGGATTTTAATGCCTAAAATCTCTATCATACTTCCAGCTTACAATGTAGAACCATATATAGAAAGGGCTTTGCAAAGTTGTATTAATCAAACTTTTAAAGATATAGAAATCGTTGTAGTTGATGATTGTGGTAAGGATAAGAGTATAGAAATTGCTAAAGAATATGCTAAAAAAGATGAAAGAATAAAAATTATTCATAATGAAAAAAACCTAGGCACTTTTGCAAGTAGAAATGTAGGTGTTTTAAATTCAAATTCAGAGTTTATAATGTTTTTAGATCCAGATGATTATTTAGAATTAAATGCATGTGAAGTTGGTGTTTATTCTTTCGAAAAGCAAATGAGCGATTTAGTGATCTTTAACTACAAAACACAAGAAGAAGATGGAAAGGTTCTTGATACTTGTTTTAGTATGCAAAATATTAATTTAAGCATAAATCAGTTTCTATCTTTATATATTTTTGAGAATTTAAATTCTGGAATTTTTAATTCTATGGTTAATAAAATTTATAACAAAGAACTTTATTTAGATTCATTGAGGCCATATTTACAGAATTATAAAAAAATTTCTATAGCAGAAGATGTATTGACAAATTTTTTGTATTTTGCAAATTTAAAAAATATTTATTTAATCAATGAAACTTTGTATTGTTACGCTTTCAATCCTTATTCTATTACAAGAGAAAAAAAAGATATTAAAAGAATACAAAATAGCGTAAATGTTTTAGCATATGTAGCAAATGAGATTGATGTAATTTCTCAAAAATTTAGTGAAGAATATTTTTATTTTTCTCAAATTGTTATATGTAATCTAAATATACATAAAATCGATTTAATCTATAAGTATTTAACAAAAAATTTTTTAAAAAAATTAATAATAAAGATTAAAAGAAAAAGAGTAAAAAATAAAAGAAAAATGTATATAAAATTAACTAAAGAAATTTTAAAATCAAAGGATTGTGATTGTATCATCTAGTTTTTAGTGCAGATGAAAATTATATAAAATATACATCAGTTTTGATAACCAGCATTATCTTAAATACAGATAAAAGTAAAAAATTTCAAGATTTTGATAAAAATTCAAATATAAAAAATGAAAAATATTTTTTTCATATATTAAGTAATTTTGTAAGTGACAAAACTAGAGAAAAACTTTTAAATTTGCAAAATGCTTTAAATGAAATTTTTCCATGCGAGATTATTATACACATAAAAAATGATGAAGATTTTGAAAAATTTCCTATTAGCGGTGCTGCACATAGTTTAAAACTACCTTATTATCGTTTAAAATTAAGTTCCATTTTTGATGAAAGTGTAAAAAAATGTCTTTATTTAGACTCTGATATGCTTTGTATGTGTGATATGAGAGAGCTTTTTTTGACTAATTTAGAAGGTAAAATTATCGCTGCAGTGGGTGATCCTGGTTCCAAGAGATCAAAGATAAAATATAAAGAAGATGGCAAGAAAAAAGCTTTTTATTTTGATGAAAATTATTTTAATTCAGGCTTATTACTAATCAATTTAGAAGAATATAAAAAGCATAGTATCGAGCAAAAATGTGAAGAACTAGCAAGTAAGTGCTATTATATAAAAGCAGCAGATCAAGACTTATTAAACGCTACGATAGAAACAAGATTAAGATATAAACTTGATTTTGCTTATAATTTTAACATCATCACTCTTCTTTATGCCATTTGCAAAGATGAGAAAAAAAATCGTCTTAATTATACAAGAGCGGAATTTAATGAGGCGCTTAAAAATCCAAAAATTCTTCATTATGGCGAAAAGCCTTGGAAATTTCTAAAATCTTATTTTGATTATAAGGATAAAAATATCAATGATTATTGGTGGGATATAGCAAGTAAAACACCTGTTTTTGGTGAAGAATTGCTTAGAGAAAAGCAAGATATTAAGGATTATTTGCTTTATACTGGTTTAGGATATGAGCTTTTAAAGAGTGTAAGAAAAATCAATTTTTTTAAAATTCATCATCTCATTAAAAATACAAACAAAGATCCATTATATACAGAACAGGCATCTAGGATAAATGATGATATTTTCGGACTTTGTTGTATGCTTGGGGAGAGTATTTTACACGCTAGAAAACATAAGAAAGATTTTTTTGGAGTTTATTTAAAAGCTTTAAAGATGATTTATAATTTTAAAAAATATCATTTTAAATCAAGAATTTAAAATTTTATTCCATTGTTGCATTACTTTTTCTTTGTTGAAATTTTCTTCAACTTTAGCTTTGGCATTTTTTCCAAATTCTTTTCTTAGATTTTCATCATCCATTAAAAGACAAAGTTTGTTAGCAAATTCGTTTAAATCTCCATCTTTAATCAAAAATCCGCTTTTTTCATTATCTATGATATCGCTTGGCCCTGTATTGATATCAAAAGCTATACTAGGAATTTGATAACTTGCACTTTCTATTAAAACCATACCAAAACCTTCCCAATGACTAGCCATTGCATAAATACTTGCTTTTAGATATTCTTTTTCAATTTCTTTGGTAAAAGGTTTTAATATAATGGAATTTTGAAGATTTTTTTCTTTTACTAAAGTTTTGATTTTTTCTTTTAACCCTCCATCGCCTATTAAGGTTAAAGTCCAATCCTTATAAGTGTTATTTTTTTGGACGATTTCCCAAATTTTTATCAGTCTTAAAAATCCTTTCTCATCATTACAGGTAAATCTTCCAACACTAAGAACATTTTTTTGAGAAAGATTGCTATTTTTTGATGAGATAAAAGGTAAAAAATTAGGGATGGTAAGAACATTTTTATGATGTTGTTTCCAAAGATGGATTTGTTTGTTTGAAAGCACAACTAAGGTATCAAAATAGTTATTTTTGTTTCTGTATTTTTTAAAATGCCGATGCACAAAATGAATGTATTTTGTATTTTTATTTTTAAAAAGAGGAAAATGAGGGCAATTATTATAAATCATAACATCTATATCTTTATATTTTCTCTTTAAAAGATAGCTTTCATGGTATTTATAAAATACCTTATAAAAAAGATTTTTTTTCATTTGTTTTTGTGACTTTAAATTTAAAAAATCAACTTTTATATTTTTGTCTAATTCATAGGCTATATTTTCATTTGCTTTATAAAAACTAAGTATTTTTACTTTGTAGCCATATTCTAAAAAAGCGTTAGCGAGATTAACCACAACGCGTTCAGCTCCCCCGCCTATAGTGATATCTCCGATAAGCAATAAAATATTCATTTTAGTCTTTCCAAGTTGTTTTTTGATTTTTTATAGTATCAAGATAAATTTCATGATTACTTTGCAACATATTTTTATTATTTTCTTGATGATAGATATGATAGGCTAGGGCATTAAATTTGATTCTTCTAAAAATTCCATTATTAAATAAAAATCTCGCAACAAATTCGCTATCTTCTCTACCCCAACCGATAAAATTTTCATTAAAGCCTTCTATAGCTTCAAAATCTTGTTTGTAAAAACTCATATTGCATGTTTTACTACCTTTAACTAGTTCTATTTTTTTAAAGATTTTTTTATCAATTTTTGAAAATTTATAAGTTATATTAGCCAAGAAATTATTTTTTTGATTTTTAAATCCTTTTTTGTTAAAAGCTAGTTTAAAATTTTGATTTTTTAAAATTTTATTGCTTTCATTTTCATTTAAAATAGTTCTAGATCCTTGCAAAATCAAACCTTTTTGGGAAAATTTTAAATGATCTTTTATGAAATCTTTTTCTAAGATCATATCCCCATCGATTAAAATGATATATTCGCAATGAGACGCTTCTATGGCATTGTTGCGACTTTTTGCTGCACGAAATCCCAAATCTTCTTGCCAAACGTGTTTTAATTTACAAGGAAAGTTTTTTTGATATTTTTTGATTAAATCTGCTGTATCATTCTTACTTCCATCATCGGCTATAATCACTTCATCAGGCGTTAAACTAAGGTGTTTAACACTATCTAATACTAGAGCTAATCTTTCTTTTTGGTTATAAGTTGTAATGATCAATGCGCAACTTTTTGGCTTTTCGTGTTGCAATTCATATAATTTCATATATTTGAAAAAAGCTCCTAAAGCATTGCAAACACTAATTATAAAGCCTTTATACCCGTAAATGAAACCTTTTTTGAAAAAATAATTTCTTATAAAAGTCCAAATTATTCTTAAGTTAGCTTTGCAAATACTGCTTTTTTTGTGTAAGTTTTGTTTAGCCCATAAGCTTGAGTAGTATTGCATTTTTTCAATTAAATGAGCTATATTGTTAAAAGCATAATGTTTAAGTCCATTTTTAAGATAAATTTTTTCTGTATTTTTAAAGATTTCTAGGCTTTCATGGACTAAATTTTGATTAAAGCAAGTATGTGTTTTATTAAAAACCCTATAAACAAAGTCAGGCCACCACCCACAAGCTTTGATCCATTCTTCTTGATAAAGATTTTTTCTTGGTAATGCAAGGATATTATTTGGTTTTAAATTTAGTTTTTTTAATTCTTCTATACATTCTTTTTCTAAAATTTCATCTGCATCTATACTTAAAACCCAATCATTTTTGGTATAACTTAAAGCAAGATTTTTTAAAGCCCCAAAACCAATAAATTTGCTTTTATAAATTTTTAAATTATTGTGTTTTAGTTGAAAATCTTGAGCTATTTTTATAGTGTTATCGGTGCTTTCATTATCAAGCAAGATAATTTCATCAAATTCTTTTAAAGAGTTAAGACAATTAAATAAAGTTTTTTCTGCGTTTTTAACGATAATAAAAACACTGATTTGTTTTAAATTCATTAAATATCCTTATAAATTGTCTCATTATAACTTGCAAAACGACGGTGAAAGAAAAAATACTCATCAGGTTTAAATTTAATCATCTCTTCGCAACACTTTGCTTGATAAAGTGTGAGTTCTTCAATACTTTTTTCCAAAGGATCTATAGTTTTAAAAAATCGGATATGGAAATTTTTATCTTTATCTTGATAAACAAAAGCTGGTAAAATCAAAGCTTTTGTTCTTTGCGCTAAAACACTAGCACCTATTTGAAAATTGACTTTTTTGCCAAAAAAATCAAGTTTCATGCTTTCACTATCTGTGCAATCTTGATCAGTGAGTATGCCTAATGCTTGTTTATTTTTAATCGCATTTAGCATTTTTCTTAAACCACCTTGTTTATCGATAAGCTCTATATTAAATTGAGTGCGATTCTTGGCTAAAATAGAGTCCATTTTTTGACTTTTTAGCTTCCTTCCTACTATGGAAATAGCTCCAAATTTAACAGCATAAGCGAGGCTTAAAAGTTCCCAATTTCCATAGTGTGCAGTGGTGAATATAATGCTTCTTTGATTTTTTATAGCCTCATTTAAAATTTCTTCATTTTCAATAACAATTTTATTTAGGATTTTTTCTTTATTTGTGTTTTGATTTTTAATACAATCTAATCCAAAATTAGCAAAATTGCGATAAATTTGAAAAGAAAGTTCATCTCTTTGTTGTTGATTTTTTTCAGGGAAGCAAATTTGAAGATTGACATCTATAATTTTTCTATGTTTTGAATTGATTTTAAAAACGATTTTTGCAACGATAAAAGCTAAAAAATCGAGAATAAAATCAGGCATAGTATGGACTAAAAATTTAAGCACATAATAAGCAAAAAGGTAAAGCCAGTCTTTATTTTTCATCGAGAATTTCCTTAGCCAAGCTTAAAATATCTTCTTCTTCTATACGCATAATACAATAATCACTTTTATCAATATGTTTTGCATTTGTGATCTTTTTGCCCGCATCTATAATTTTATTGATATCTGTTTTATAGGCATTTCTATAGCTTGGAGTAGCTCCAAATATAGTAATAGAAGGTCTATTTAAAGCAAAAGCAAGATGAGTTGGACCACTATCATTGCCAATAACTAAATCCATCATTTTAGTAAAAGCCATAAGCTCTTCTAAGTTAAATTTTGGGGCAAGTTCTATATTTTTTTCATCAATTGCACTTAGATTGACTACATCTTTAGCAAATTCGAATTCTTTAACATTTCCCCAAGCTAAGAAAATTTTAGTATCAGGAAATTCTTGTATGATGAGTTTGCAAAGTAGAGCAACTTTAGTTTTAGGGTAAATTTTATTTTCTACACTTGATCCAACATGTATAAGTATATTTTTTTTGTTTTCATCTAATTTTAGTTTTTTATGTAAAAGTTGTTTTAAATTTTCATCCACATAAAAAATATCTTTTTTAAAGTTAAGATCTTTTACATTAAAATCAGCATTAAGAGCAAAAGCACTAAGATCTAAGTAGCGAACAAAAACATTTTCATTATAGTCTATGCTTAATTTTTGATTGTAAAAATTATGTGCAAAACTTTCCTTTAAACTATTTTGATCAAAGCCAAAATTATTACGACTTAAAATTCTACTAACTACAGCTGATTTTACGAGTCCTTGTAAGTCAATAACAGCATCATAATGATTTTTTCTAGCTTTAATTAAGATTTTTAGGCTTTTTAAAAAATGTTTTTCTTTTAGAGGCAGAGCATAAAGCTTATCAATCAAAGGATGGTTTTTAAGTATACCTTTAAATTTTTCATCTACAAACCAATGAATTTCTATATCTTTTTTAAAATTTTTAATAAATTGTAGCACTACAGCACTTTGTATAATATCGCCTAAGGCGGATAAACGAACGATTGCTATTTTCATCAAAACCTAATATTGTAATTTTTTTGCTATGATTTTAACAAATAATTTTACAAAATAAGGTTAAATATGATTAAAAACGAGGGTTATATTTGTATTTTTGATTGCGAGAGCATACCAGATGCGGATTTAATACGTAAAACTTTGGCTTTTGAAGGAAGTGATTTGGAAGTAAGCTTAAAAGCTTTAGAATGGCAAAAAGAACAAAGTGGGAGTGAATTTTTACCCTTGCCTTATCATAAAATTGTCAGCATTTGTGCGGTAATTGCTGATAGTTTTGGTAGATTTATTAAAGTCAATAAAATAGATGGCGATAATGAAAAAGAAATGATCAATAATTTTTTTTCTTTTATCGAAAAATACGAACCAAAATTAGTCAGCTATAATGGAAAAAATTTTGATATGCCTTTGTTGGTTTTAAGGGCTTTAAAATATAATATTAAAGCAGCAAATTATCTTGATACGCAAAGCGATAAATGGAATAATTACAAAACGCGTTTTTCAGAACTTAAGCATTGTGATTTGCTAGAAAGTTTTGGAGGATTTAGAGGAATGAAACTCGATGTGCTTTGCGCTATGGCTGATTTACCAGGAAAATATGATGTGCATGGTGATGAGGTGATGAGTTTATACTATGAAGATAAGCTTGAAAAAATTCACGAGTATTGCGAAAGTGATGTTTTAAACACCTATATGCTTTTTTTAAAATACGAGCTAATCAAAGCAAATATTAACGATGAGGATTATGTCGGCTTTTTAGATACTATGAGTGAATTTTTAAAAACAAAAAAGGCTGATCGTTCTTATGTTGAAGTATTTTGCAAAGCGTGCGAAAATGAAATTTCTAAAATACAAATTTAATCATTAAAATAAATATATTAGAATTTAAAAAGTTAATTTTAGAAAGGAAAAATGATGAAAATTCTTATCAGCGGTGGTGCAGGATATATCGGTTCTCATACTTTGAGACAATTTTTAAAAACAGATCATGAGCTTTGCGTTTTAGATAATCTTTCTAAGGGATCAAAAATTGCAATTAATGATTTGCAAAGCATAAGAGATTTTAAATTTTTTGAATTAGATTTGAGTGATTTTAAAGAGGTGAAATCTTTATTTGAAAGGGAAAAATTTGATGCTATCGTTCATTTTGCAGCAAGTATTGAAGTTTTTGAAAGTATGCAAGATCCTTTAAAATATTATATGAATAATACGGTAAATACGACTAATTTAATTAAAACTTGTATAGAAACAGGTGTAAATAAATTTATCTTTTCTTCTACGGCTGCAACCTATGGAGAACCTCAAACTTCGGTTGTAAGTGAGAATAGTCCATTAGCGCCTATCAATCCTTATGGAAAAAGTAAATTGATGAGTGAATGGGTTTTAAAAGATGCAAATATGGCACATCCAGAGTTTAAATATTGTATTTTAAGATATTTTAATGTTGCGGGTGCTTGTATGGATTTTAATATAGGTCAACGTTATCCAAAAGCAACTTTACTCATAAAAGTAGCAGCAGAATGTGCAGCAAAAAAACGTGATAAAATGTTTATATTTGGCGATGATTATGACACAAAAGATGGAACTTGTATAAGGGATTATATCCATGTCGATGATATTTCAAGTGCGCATTTAGCTGCTTTAGAATACTTAGAAGAACACGAAAGTGATATTTTTAATGTAGGTTATGGACATGGTTTTAGTGTAAAAGAAGTCATTGAGTCTATGAAAAGAGTAACTGGAGTTGATTTTAAAGTAGAGCTTGCTCCGCGTAGAGCAGGTGATCCAAGTGTTTTAATTTCTGATGCACAAAAAATAAGAACTTTAACTTCTTGGCAGCCAAAATTTGATGATTTAGATCTCATTTGTAAGTCAGCATATGATTGGGAAAAGCAGTGTTAAAAAAATTATTTTTTATTTTAAGCAAAGAAGATAAAAGATTTTTATTTTCTTTGCTTTTTTTTTCAGTTTTTATTTCTTTTATAGAAAGTTTTGCAATTTCTTTAGTGATGCCCTTTGTCACTTTAGCGAGTGATTTTTCGTATTTTGATCGTAATCATTATCTAATAGAGATTAAAAATTACTTGGCCCTACCAACATTTAAAATCATTGTTTATTTTGGCTTTGCGTTGATTGTTTTTTATATTTTAAGGGCTTTTTTAAATAGTTATTATTTCCACTTGTTGGCTAAATTCTCTAAGGGAAGATATCATAATATTGCTTATAAAGTTTTTGCAAAATTTTTAAATATAAATTATGAAGATTTCACACAAAAAAATCAATCCGAAATTTTAAAATCTATCACAGGAGAAGTTTATAATCTAAGCACAATGATTTCTTCATTTTTACTGATGATGAGTGAAATTTTTGTTGTGATTTTGCTTTATGTTTTAATGCTTTTGATTAATTATAAAATTACCTTATTTTTAAGTATTTTTATGGTGATTAATGCTTTGATTTTAATAAAAATTTTAAGCCCAATTATTAAAAAAGCAGGGCTTAGACGTGAAGAAGCGATGAAAAATTTTTTTGAAATTTTAAATACAAATTTAAACAATTTCAAACTTATCAAATTAAAAACCAAAGAAGATGGAATTCTAAATCTTTTTAAGGCTCAAAGTGAAATTTTTGCCAAGGCAAATATCACTAATGAAAGTATGGGTGCCATTCCTAGAATTTATTTAGAAGGAGTGGGCTTTTGTGTCCTTGTTTTTATTGTTGTTTTTTTAGTTTTTAAAAATGAAAGTGATATTTCTAATATCTTAGCTACGATTTCTATTTTTGTTTTAGCACTTTATCGTCTGATGCCAAGCGCAAATCGTATTATTACAAGTTATCATGATTTGATTTACTACCGTTCTTCTTTGGATATTATTTATCAAATTTTTAAACAAGAAGAAGAAAATTTAGGTGATGAAGAAATTTCTTTCAAAAAAGAACTTAGACTTGAAAATTTAAGTTTTGGTTACAAGGGTAAAAAAAACCTTTTCAAGAGTTTAAATTTGGAAATAAAAAAAGGTGAAAAAATTGCTTTTATAGGAGAAAGTGGTTGTGGTAAGAGTACTTTAGTAGATATTATTTTAGGACTTTTAACTCCCAAAGAGGGAAAAGTTTTGATTGATGGGGTCGAATTAAATTCCAAAAACGCCAAAAAATATCGTCAAAAAATAGGTTATATTCCTCAAAATATCTATCTTTTTAATGATAGCATTGCTAAAAATATTAGCTTTGGAGATGAGATTGATGAAGAAAGGCTTTTTAGAGTGATTAAACAAGCAAATTTGGAGCATTTTATCAAACATCTTCCTGATGGAATTTGGACAAAAGTTGGAGATGGTGGAAGTAATTTAAGCGGGGGGCAAAAGCAACGTATAGCCATTGCTAGAGCTTTATATTTAGAACCTGAAATTTTAATTCTTGATGAAGCAACATCAGCGCTTGATATTAAAAGTGAAGCTAAGATTATGGATGAAATTTATAAAATTTCAAAAGATAAAACGATGATTATCATTGCTCATCGTCTTTCTACCATAACAAATTGTGATAGCATTTATCGTTTAGAATATGGTAAATTGATTAAGGAAGTTAAGTGAGGGTTACTTTTATTATAGCGACTTTAAACTCAGGTGGTGCAGAGCGTGTTTTGGTAACTTTGGCTAATGCACTTTGCAAAGAACATGAAGTGAGTATTATAAAATTTCATCAAGGGAATTCTTTTTACAAATTAGAAAATAATATTACTCTTAAAACCTTACCTGAGTTTAGATTTGATACAATCTATCACAAAATTGCAAGCCGTTTTAGAAAATTTTTTACTTTAAGAAAATTTTTAAATCAAACTCCAAGCGATGTATTTATTTCTTTTTTAGATACCACAAATATAGCTTGTATTATCGCTAAAATCGGGCTTAATACCCCACTAATTATCAGCGAGCATAGTAATCAAGCTTATTTAAAATCTAAAATTTGGAGATTTTTAAGGCGTTTGACTTATCCTTATTGTGATGCTTTAAGTGTTTTAGGTAGTAGCGATCAAATTTATTATCAAAAATTTGTAAAAAGGGTTAAGCTTTTGTTAAATCCTTGTCATTTTAGCTCTGAAATTTCATTAGAAACTTCTTTTGAAAAAGAAAATTTAATTCTTTTTGTGGGTCGTTTAGATGCAAATAAAAATCCTATGATGTTTTTAAAAGCAATCTCTAAATTAGATCAAAATATACAAAAAAGCTATCGTTTCGTTGTAGCAGGTGATGGAGAATTAAGACTAGTTCTTGAAAAAAAAGCTAAAGAGATGGATATAAAGGTAGAATTTTTAGGCAAAGTAGAAAATGTTAAAGAGCTTTATAAAAAAGCTAAGATACTTTGCCTTTGCTCTTTTGTCGAAGGCTTACCAACTGTGCTTATAGAAAGTTTGTATTTTAACGTGTGCCGAATTTCAACTTTGTATTATGATGGAGCTAGGGATTTAATCGAAGATAATAAAGATGGAATTTTAGTAGAATGTGACGACGCAGAAATGTTGGCAAAAAAGATTGAATTTGTTTTACAAAATGAAGATTTTAGATCTAGCTTGGTGAAAAATGCTAAAACAAGATGTATCAATTTTGATATCAATGAGATAAAAAAACAATGGTTAAAATTAATTGATGAGGTTATTTATGCCTAAAATTTCGATTATAGTTCCTACTTTTAAGCGTCCAAATTTGCTTAAAAAAGCCATTGAAAGCATACAAAGGCAAAATTATAAAGATATAGAGATCATCATTAGCGATGATCATTCCAACGATGAAACAAAAGATATAGTGCAAGAAATGCAAAAACAAGATGATCGCATAAAATATGTTTTAAATGATAAATATAAAGCAGGGCCTAATGGAAACAAAAACAATGGCTTAGATTATGCTAATGGAGAATTTATAAGTTTTTTGGATGATGATGACGAGCTTTTGCCTAGCGCCTTAGAAATTTTAATGCAAAAAATTAATGAGGGTTATTCTCATGTTATTGGAAATTGCTTGATTGAAAAAGAAGGAAAGCTAACTCAAGAATTTAGCGGAAGGGGCTTAGATAAAGATCAAGAACTTTACAAAAAAGATTTTTTGATGGGAAAATTTCACGGAGAGTTTTTTTCTATTTTTAAAAAATCTTTACTCGAAAATCAGCGTTTTAATGAAGAATTTTATGGAAATGAAGCAACACTTTGGATACACCTATACAAGGAAAAAACTTTTTATATTCACCAAGCCTTTCGAATTTATCGTTTAAATAGAAGCGATAGTGTAACTTTAGCGGCAAGTAAAAATGCTATTAGGGTTTATCTTGGTTATTTAGAACTTGCTAGAATTTTGGAAAATGAGTTAAATCAAACAGGAGATAAAGATTATAAAAATATGTGTGCAATTTATTATAAAATGGCGGCATATTATGCAAAACTTGGAGGAAAATTTAAAGAGCTTTATCGTTGTTTATTTAAAAGTTTGAGCATCAAGATAAATACACCTGCTTTAATATTACTCATTTTAAGTATAATTCCAAGTAGTATGATTAAAAAATTATCTAAAATACGGACGAGTTTATGCAAAAATTAGCAATTTTTATTTATTCTTTAGGAAGTGGTGGTGCTGAAAGAGTTGTGGCAACTTTACTTCCTATGTTAAATCTTAAATTTGAAGTGCATTTGATTTTAATGAATGAGAAAATTTCTTATGAAATACCAAAATGCAATATCCATTTTTTAGAACATTCCAAGCCTAGTGAAAATGCGATTTTAAAATTGATTAAACTTCCATTTTTGGCTTTAAAATATAAAAAAATGTGTAAAAATTTAAATATAAATACCGAATTTGTGTTTTTGAATCGTCCAAACTATATAGCTTTAATGGCAAGAATTTTTGGCAATAAAACTCGCCTAGTTATCAATGAATGCACTACTCCAAGCGTGATGTATAAAAAAAATAATTTTAATTCTTGGGCAAATAAATTTTTGATTTCTTTTTTATATCCAAAAGCGGATTTGATTTTGCCAAATTCTAAAGGAAATTTAGAGGATTTAGTGCAAAATTTTAAAATCCAAAAAGAACAATGTAAAATTTTATATAATGCTATAGATTTAGAAAATATAGAGCAAAAATCCAAAGAAGAAATTGCTTTAAAAGATAAATTTATTTTAAGTGTTGGAAGATTAGATGCTGGAAAAAATCACGCTTTGCTTATCCGTGCTTATGCAAGACTTAAAACAAATTTAAAACTTGTTATTTTAGGTGAGGGAATTTTAAAAAATGAATTAGAAAATTTGATAAAAGAGCTTGGATTAGAAAGTCAAGTTTTGCTTTTAGGTTTTGATAATAATCCTTATAAATATATGAGTAAATGCGAATTTTTTGCATTTGCTTCAGTGTTTGAAGGTTTTTCAAATGTTTTAATCGAAAGCTTAGCTTGTGGATGTGCTGTTGTTTGTACCGATCATAAAAGCGGAGCTAGAGAGCTTTTTGGAAATGATGAGTTTGGATTATTGGTTGAAGTTGATAATGAAAATTCTATGTTTAATGGTTTAAAAACGATGCTTGAAGATGAAAATTTAAGACAAGCTTATAAAAATAAAGCCAAAGGTAGAGCCCTTGATTTTGATAAGGTGAAAATTGCACGCAATACTTTGGAGCATTTAATAGGATAGGATATGTTAAAAAAAGAGTATTTTAAAAACCAAAATTTGATTTTATTGTTTTTTATGATTTTTAGTGCTTACATTTTTAGTGTCGTGTGTAGGTTTTATTGGGTTTTTTGGGCGAGTCAGTTTAATGAGTATTTTTTTAATAATCAACTTATGATAACTTCAAACGATGGCTATGCTTTTGCAGAAGGTGCAAGAGATATGATAGCAGGATTTCATCAGCCTAATGATTTATCTTATTTTAATTCCCCTTTATCTACGCTTACTTATTGGATTTATAAACTTAGTCCTTTTAGTTTTGAAACCATTATTTTATATATGAGTGTTTTTCTTTCTTCTTTGATTATTATACCTCTTGTTTTGATTGCTAATGAATATAAGCGTCCTTTAGCTGGTTTCGTAGCAGCACTACTTGCGAGTATAGCTAATAGCTATTATAATAGGACTATGGCAGGTTACTATGATACAGATATGCTTGTTATAGTTTTACCTCTTTTTATTTTATTTTTTATGATACGACTTGTTTTACGAAAAGATTTATTATCTTTCATATGTTTGCCTTTTATTGTCATGATTTATCTTTGGTGGTATCCTTCAAGTTATACCTTAAATGTTGCATTAATAGGGTGTTTTTTATTATATGCTCTTGTTTTTCATAGAAAAGAAACTATTTTTTATATGAGTATCATTTTAATGCTCATAACGCTTTCTAATATTGCTTGGTTTTATCAAAGTGCTATTATAGTGTTATTATTTTGTTTTTACGTTTTTAAAAATGAGTATTTTAAATTAAAATTTTTAATTATTTTGGGAATTTTAACTTTGATTTTTTTGATTTTAAGTGGCGGAGTTGATCCTATTCTCTATCAGCTTAAATTTTATATTTTTAGATCCGATGAAAGTTCAAATTTAACACAAGGTTTTGTTTATTTTAATGTTAATCAAACCATACAAGAAGTTGAAAGTATTGATTTGAGCGTTTTTATGAAAAGAATCAGTGCTAATGAGATTACATTTTGTGTTTCTATGATCGGTTTAGTTTGGCTTATAATCAATCATAAAAGTATGATTTTAACTTTACCTATGCTTTTTTTGGGTTTTTTAGCTTTAAAAGGTGGGCTTCGTTTTACTATCTATGCTGTGCCTATTTTGGCTCTTGGATTTGGTTTTTTGATTTGTTCTTTAAGAGAAATTAATTTAAAAAAATACGATTTAAAGGTAGTCAATACTATTACCGCTTTAGTTGTTTTTTTATCCTTAATCCCGACATTTTTTCATATTTATATTTATAAAGCACCAACGGTTTTTTCTCAAAATGAAGCAAAGCAACTAGATCAATTGAAAAAAATTGCAAATAGAGAAGATTATGTTGTGGCTTGGTGGGATTATGGTTATCCAATCCGTTATTATAGTGATGTTAAAACTTTAGTTGATGGGGGGAAACATTTAGGAAAAGATAACTTTTTTCCTTCGTTTGTTTTAACTAAAGATCAAATATCTGCAGCTAATATGGCAAGATTAAGTGTAGAATATACAGAAAAAAGTTTTTATGCTCCTAACGATAGTCTTTTAAAAAAAGATATTTTGCAAGCAATGATGAAAGATTATAATGAAAGTAATGTTGATTTATTTTTAAATTCTTTATCTAAGCCTGATTTTAAAATAAATATGCCTAAAACGCGAGATATTTATATTTATATGCCAGCTAGAATGTCTTTTATTTTCTCAACTATTGCAAGTTTTTCTTTGATCAATCTTGATACTGGAAAATTTAATCAACCATTTGTTTTTAGTGCAGCTTACCCTTTAAGTAATCAAAATGGAGAAATTTTATTAAGTAATGGAGTTTATTTGAGCGATGATTTTAGAAGTTTAAGGTTTGATAATGGTACTTCAGTAGATATTCATAGTTTTATAGAATTAAATTCTATACAGCAAAATGACTATAAAGAAATTCCAATTGACGAAAACGGACAATATTATCTTTTTTATATTAAAAATAGCACCATTCCGTATATACAATTTATATTAATGAACAAGGTTATGTTTGATAGTGCTTTTGTGCAAATGTTTTTTTTAGGAAATTATGATAAAAATTTATTTGATTTGGTGATTAACACCCAAGATGCCAAAGTGTTTAAACTAAAAAGATAGGACTTTATTTTAATGAAAATAGGTTTTTTATCCCATGCAGGAGCAAGTATATATCATTTTAGAATGCCGATTATCAAAGCCTTAATGGAGCAAAAATATGAGATTTTTATCATAGTCCCAAAAGATGAATACACACAAAAGCTTCAAGAGTTAAATTTAAATCTTATTATTTATGATTTTTCAAGATCCAGTTTAAATCCTTTTGTGGTTTTAAAAAATTTTTTTCATTTAAAAAATGTCTTAAAAAGTTTAAATTTAGATCTTATCCAATGTGCCGCACACAAAAGCAATACTTTTGGAATTATAGCTGCTAAATTAGCTAAAATTAAATGTATTTTTGGCTTAGTAGAAGGTCTTGGTTCTTTTTATATTGATAATAATTTAAAAAGCAAGATGGTAAGATGGAATATAAATTTATTGTATAAAATTTCTTTTAAGCTTGCAAATGGTTTCATTTTTGTTAATGAAAGCAACGCTTTTTTTATGAGAAATTTAGGACTTAAGCAAGAAAAAATTTTTATCATCAAATCAGTTGGTATCAATCTTAAAAAATTTTTTCCTATAAAAATAAATAACGAGTCAAAAAGAATTTTTTGGCAAAATTTAGATATAGAAAAAAAACCTATTGTTCTAATGATAGCAAGGGCTTTGTGGCACAAAGGGATTAAAGAATTTTATGAAAGTGCAGATTTGTTAAAAGAAAGAGCCAGTTTTGTTTTAGTTGGCGGAAGAGACGATAATCCTTCTTGTGCGAGTTTGGAATTTTTAAATTCAGGCTATGTGCATTATCTAGGATCAAGAAATGATATAGTGGAATTATTGCAAAATTGTGATATTTTTGTTCTACCAAGCTATAAAGAGGGGTTTCCTGTGAGTGTTTTAGAGGCTAAGGCTTGTGGCAAAGCTATTGTGGTAAGCGATTGCGAAGGATGTGTAGAGGCAATTTCAAACGCTTATGATGGGCTTTGGTTTCAAACGGGAGATGCTAAGGATTTGGCTGATAAAATTGAACTTTTATTAAACGATGAAAAGTTAAGGGATAATTTAGGCGCAAATGCAGCTAAAGATGCTTTACAATATGATGAAAATATTATAGCACAGCGTTATTTGGAAATTTATAAAAAGGCAATTGAAAATGTATAATCAGTTTTTGAAAAGAATTTTTGATTTTTATCTAGCTTTATTTTTGCTTGTATTGTTTTCACCAATTATTTTTATAACTGCCTTGCTTTTAAAACTAACTCAAGGAAGTGTTGTTTTTACTCAAGATAGACCAGGTTTAAATGAAAAAATTTTTAAAATTTATAAATTTAAAACAATGAGCGATGAAAGAGATGAAAATGGGGAACTTTTACCAGATGAAAAGCGTTTAAAGGCTTTTGGAAAACTTGTAAGATCTTTAAGTTTAGATGAACTTTTGCAACTTTTCAATGTTTTAAAAGGTGATATGAGTTTTGTTGGGCCTCGTCCTTTATTGGTGGAGTATTTGCCTCTTTATAATGAAAGACAAAAATTGCGTCATAGTGTTCGTCCAGGTATTACAGGATGGGCACAAATAAATGGTAGAAATGCGATTTCTTGGGAAAAGAAATTTGAACTTGATGTGTATTATGTAGAACACCTTTGTTTTTTATTTGATTTCAAAATTATGTTTTTAACGGCTTTAAAAGTTCTAAAAAGAAGTGGAGTGAGCAAAGAAGGACATGTTACAACAGAGAAATTCAATGGCAAGAACTGAAAAAATTTATATTTATGGTGCCGGCGGACATGGGCTAGTTTGTGAAGACGTTGCCTTAAGTTTAGGTTACAAGGAGTGTATTTTTTTAGATGATTTTAAAGCAAAGCCTTTTGATCCAAATTTAGAAAAATATGATTTTTTCATTGCCATAGGAAATAATCAATTAAGAAAAGATTTTTTTGAAAAAGTTTCTCAAAGCGGTTTTAAAATAGTCAATCTCATTCATCCAAGTGCGATCATTAGTCCTAGTGCCTTTATAGAAAAAGATGCTGGAATTTTAATTATGCCTTATGTTGTAGTCAATGCAAGAGTAAAAATTTCAAAAGGGGTTATTTTAAATACTTCAAGCGTGATCGAGCATGAATGCGAAATTGGAGAATTTTCACACATTAGTGTTGGGGCTAAGTGTGCAGGCAATGTAAAAATAGGAAAAAATTGTCTTTTAGGAATTAATTCTTGTGTTTTGCCAAATTTAAGCTTAGTCGATGATAGTATTTTAGGCGGAGGATCAACTTTGATTAAAAGCCAAAATGAAAAAGGTGTTTTTGCAGGAGTACCTGCAAAAAGGATGTAGATGAGAAAATTTCAAATAATATTAATAGATAGATAAAGTTTTTTTAAACTTTTATTTTTTTATAATGTAGAAAATAAAATATTTTAAATATATAGAAGATTTAAAAAGCGATAAAACAAGCTTTAAATTTTACAAAAAGAAATTCAATGTTTAATTCTTAGTAAATTATTTTAGATACAATGTATAGCATAATAAATCTCTTTATAAAGGATAAAAAATGAGATTTTTTCTTTCTCCTCCTCATATGAGTGGCAATGAATTAAAATATATTGAAGAAGTTTTTAAGAGCAATTATATTGCTCCTTTGGGTGAATTTGTCAATCGTTTTGAACAAAGTGTTAAAGAATATAGTAAAAGCGAGAATGCTTTAGCTCTTAATTCTGCCACTGCAGCTTTGCATTTAGCTTTGAGGGTTGCAGGAGTAGGACAAGATGACATAGTTTTAGCCTCATCCTTTACTTTTATAGCTTCAGTCGCACCTATTTGCTACCTTAAGGCCAAACCAGTTTTTATAGATTGTGATGAAACTTATAATCTTGATATTACACTTTTAAAGCGTGCTATCAAAGAGTGTGAAAAAAAACCAAAAGCTTTAATTTTAACTCATCTTTATGGAAATTCTGCAAAGATGGATGAGATTATGCAAATTTGTAATGAAAATAATATTATTTTAATCGAAGATGCGGCTGAAGCTTTGGGAAGCTTTTATAAAGAAAAAGCTTTAGGAACCTTTGGAGAATTTGGAGCTTATTCTTATAATGGTAATAAAATTATTACAACTTCGGGTGGCGGTATGCTTGTAGGTAAAGATGGAGCAAAGGTAGAAAAAGCGAGATTTTATAGTACTCAAGCAAGAGAAGATTGTTTGCATTATGAACATTTAGATTATGGATATAATTATCGCTTAAGCAATGTTTTAGGTGCTATTGGTTTAGCACAAATGGAAGTTTTAGAACAAAGGGTGCTTAAAAAAAGAGAAATTTATAATTGGTATAAAGAATTTTTAGGAGATAAATTAACTTTTTTAGATGAATTAAAAGATTCAAGAAGTAATCGTTGGTTAAGTACTGCTTTGATTGATTTTGATATTAAAGAGCTCAATTCATGCGAAAAAAATATAAATATTTCTCAAAAAAATATACCTTTACATCCTAAAATTTCTAAATTAATAGATGATTTAAAAAAAGAACAAATTGAAACTCGTCCGCTTTGGAAAGCTATGCATACTCAAGCAGTTTTTCAGGGTTGTAAAGCTTATGTCAATGGAAATAGTGAGCTATTTTTTGAAAAAGGAATATGTTTGCCAAGTGGAACAGCTATGGAGAAAAAAGATGTGAAAGAAATTTCAGAACTTATTCTTAAGAGTATAAAGGGATAATTATGGATTTTTATAAAAGTAGGAGATTGATCTTTTTTTTATGCTTTGATATTATTTTATTTTCTCTTTCTATATATTTAGCTTTTTCTTTGCGTTTTAGCGGAGATATTGCAAATATTTTCTATCAAGGTATGTTTAAAGCGGGAGTGATTTTACTTGTTTTAAAAATAGCTTTTTTGTTTATTTTTAGAATTTATAAAGTTGCTTGGAGATTTTTTTCCTTAAATGAAGCAAGAAAGATTTTCTTTGCTTTAGCTTTAGCTGAATTTTGTTTTTTGATAATCTTTTATTTTTTTAGCGATTTTTTTAATCCTTTTCCAAGAAGTGCAATAGGAATTGATTTTGTTATATCTTATATGTTTATTGGAACCTTAAGAATTAGCAAAAGGATGCTTGTGGATTTTAAATCTTCCAAAGCCGAGCGGGAAAATCCTTGTATCGTTATAGGAGCGACTTCTAAGGCTTTGCATTTATTAAAAGGTGCAAGAGAGGGGAGTTTAGGATTTTATCCTGTTGGGGTGATTGATGAGAGAAAAGAGCTTATAGGGACTTATTGTGACAAATTTATCGTTCAAGATAAAAGCAAAATCAAAGACTATGTTCAAGATGGTATTAAAACAGCTATTATTGCATTGAAGTTAGAGCAAGAATCTTTAAAAAAGCTTTTTGAAGAATTAATAGACTATGGCATTATAGATGTTAAAATATTTTCTTTTACTCAAAATAAAACTAGAGATATCAGTATAGAAGATCTTTTAGCTAGAAAGCCAAAAGATTTAGATGATGGCGCTGTAGCAGCATTTTTAAAAGATAAGGTTGTTTTAGTAAGCGGGGCAGGTGGAACTATAGGAAGTGAGCTTTGCAAACAATGTATTAAATTTGGTGCAAAACATCTTATAATGCTTGATCATAGCGAATTTAATCTTTATAAAATTAATGAAGAATTGCAAAATTTTAAAGATAAGATTACTCCTTTAATGATGAGCATTTTAGATCAAGATTCTATTGACAAGGCATTAAAAAAATATCAACCTGAGTTAATTTTACACGCTGCTGCTTATAAACATGTCCCACTTTGTGAGCAAAACCCTTATACTGCTGTAATTAATAATATAGTAGGAACAAAAATTTTAACCGATAGTGCTAAAACCAATGGTGTTAAGAAATTTGTGATGATCAGCACAGATAAAGCTGTGCGTCCAACAAGTGTTATGGGATGTACAAAAAGGGTTTGCGAGCTTTATACATTAAGTTCTTCAAGTTCTGATTTTGAAGTTGCCTGTGTGCGTTTTGGCAATGTATTAGGATCAAGTGGAAGTGTTATACCTAAATTTAGAGCTCAAATTGAGAAAGGTGAAGCTTTAACTTTGACACATCCTGATATCGTGCGTTATTTTATGCTTGTAAATGAGGCTGTGCAACTTGTCTTACAAGCTGGAGCTATTGCAAAAGGAGGAGAGCTTTTTGTATTGGATATGGGAAAACCTGTTAAGATTATAGATTTGGCTAAAAAAATGCTTTTGCTTTCAAATCGTCCCGATTTAGAAATTAAGATTGTAGGACTTAGAAAAGGGGAAAAGCTTTTTGAAGAGCTTTTAATCGATGAAAATGACGCTAAAACGAAGTATGAAAGTATTTTTGTAGTAAAAAATGAAAAAATTGATTTAGCTTTTTTAAATTCCCAAATTGAAATTCTTAAACAAAATAAAGATATAATTAAAGTTTTAAATGAAATCGTGCCTGAATTTAAGCACAATATCGAAGGTAATTAAATATGTTTATTAAAGATATACAAAAATTTGAAGATAATCGTTATAAAGCTAGAGCTTATATGACTTATATTTTAACAAGAAATTTACCCAATAAACTTCCTAATATTCACATCGAAAGTATACATGCTGCTTTGGATAAAATTGAACATGATATTTCGATTTTTGATGCTTTATATATACTTGATACTTCAGGAAAACAGATTGGAGATATTATTACTTTAAAAAAAGAATATGAAATTGGAGATGGGGAGGATAAGAGCTCAAAAGCTTATTTTTATAGAGCTGTTAATCTTAAGCGGTGTATTCTTAGCGATCCTTATCCTTCAAGCTTGAATAATGAATTGTGTGTAACTGCTTCAATGCCTATTTACGACGATAAGAATAATTTATTATTTGTAGTTTGTATTGATATTAGCTTGACAAATATTTTAAAAATGATAGAGTCTGGCTATTTTGAGACAGCTTTTATGCATTTTGGTCGCATAGTATATTTTTGTTTTGCGATAGTTTTATTTATCATCACTTGTTTTTTATTTCAAAAAGGCTTATCAAGTTTATTTTATTTTGAGAAAAGCGTTGAAATACAAATTATTTTTCAAAGTACTATAGCGATTACCTTAGCTTTGGCTATTTTTGATCTGACTAAAACTATTGTAGAAGAAGAAGTGTTAGGAAGAACTAAAAAGGAAGTAAATGGAATCCAAAAAACCATGGTGAGATTTTTAGGGTCTATTATTATTGCTTTAGCTATAGAAGCTTTGATGTTAGTTTTTAAACTCGTTTCAAGTGATTTATCACAAATGCTTTATGTATTTTATCTTATTGGAGGTATTAATCTTCTTTTAATAGGACTTAGTATTTATTTATTTACAGTAAAATATAAGAATAATTAAGGAAAAAAATGCTATAATTAATTTTTGGTAATTAAAAAAGTTTATAATAAAATAAAATTTTTGAAAGGACAAATTGTGAAATTGTTAGTTGTTGATGACAGTTCTACCATGAGAAGGATAATTAAGAATACCCTAACAAGACTCGGACATAATGATGTTCTTGAGGCTGAACATGGAGTTGAAGCTTGGGATTTACTTACTAAAAATGAAGATGTTCAAGTTTTGATTACTGATTGGAATATGCCAGAAATGAATGGTTTGGAACTTGTAAAAAAAGTTCGTGCTGAAAAAAAATATGAAGATATGCCTATCATTATGGTTACAACTGAGGGTGGAAAAGCCGAGGTAATTACAGCTTTAAAAGCAGGTGTTAATAATTACATTGTAAAGCCATTTACTCCTCAAGTGTTAAAAGAAAAGCTTGAAGATGTTTTAGGAACTGGGAGTGGAGAAATTCCTGCTGAATAGTTGCGTTAATTTTAAAAAATATTAAATGCAGAAATTTTATTATGAATTATTTTTTAAGGTAGATAAACAGTATAAAAATTTATTTCTCGATTTTATTTTTGATTTAGGAATAGAGGCAATAGAAGAAAAAAATAAAGGAATTTATATACGTTCAGATGAGAGTTTAGAAGAACTCTCTTGGGCTCTTGAGGTTTTTAATCAAAAACTGATGGAAAAATTTAATATAAAAGAAAATATCGTTTTTGATAAAACGATTGCAGAAAAAGAAAATAAAGATTGGATA
Source organism: Campylobacter estrildidarum (assembly GCF_005406205.1). GTDB lineage: Bacteria > Campylobacterota > Campylobacteria > Campylobacterales > Campylobacteraceae > Campylobacter_D > Campylobacter_D estrildidarum. Next base: position 130,588 of record NZ_NXLZ01000001.1, on the reverse strand, counting down.
GAAGAATATAAAAAAAATATTAAATCCGTTTTAATCGATAATGTTTATATTCATACGACTTGGGAAGAAGAAAAAAAAGGCTGTATAAATATAAAAATAAATCCCGCTTTAGCTTTTGGTTCGGGTCATCATGAAAGTACATATTCTTGCATAAAATTTTTACAAAAATTTGCAAAAAAAGATAAATTAGCTTTAGATTTAGGTTGTGGCAGCGGAATTTTAGGTATCACGATGTCAAAACTAGGATGCAAGGTTGAAATTTGTGATACCGATGAGTTGGCTATTTCGAGTTCCTTAGAAAATGCAAAATTAAATGATGTTTGTTTTAAAAATTCCTGGAAAGGTTCTATCGATAAGGCAAAACTTAATTACGATTTGATTGTAGCAAATATTATCGCAGATGTTATTTTGGTTTTAGAGAAAGATATTAAACAACATTTAAAAGAGAATGCTATACTTATATTATCTGGAATTTTAGATAAATATCAGATAAGAATTAAAGAAAAATTTCAAGATTTAGAGCTTATTGATGAATTAAAAATCAATGAATGGTGCTCTTTTGTATATAAAAATAAAAAGGAAAAGCAATGAATAATTCTTCAAACAATAAAGGCAATTCGCAGGGTAATAATAATTTCTTTAACAAGAATCCAATTTTTATTTTTGCAATTTTTGCCATTGTGATGATAGTTATTTTTAAAGGTTTATTTGATGGAAATACTTCTTTTAATGGGGTCCTAAGCGGAAGAGAAACCTATAAAAGTATTCCTTATTCTGAGCTCAAAAAGCTAATAGAAAGCGGTCAAATTAATCAAGTAAGTATAGGACAAACTACTATAAAAGCGGTATCAAGTATGCATAATACAGTTTATACAGCAAAAAAAGTAATTGATCCTGAGCTTGTAAGTTTACTCGATAGTAAAAATATTGCTTATGGGGCATATTCTGAAACAAATTGGTTTACAGATATTCTTTTTTCTTGGGTTTTGCCTGTTTTTATATTTTTTGGAATTTGGATGTTTTTAGCAAGTCGTATGCAAAAAAATATGGGTGGATCGATTTTGGGTATAGGAAGTTCTAAAAAATTAGTAAATTCTGAGAAGCCAAAAGTAAAATTTAATGATGTTGCAGGTGTAGAAGAAGCCAAAGAAGAAGTAAAAGAAATTGTCGATTTTTTAAAATATCCTGAAAGGTATATTAAACTTGGGGCTAAAATTCCGAAAGGATTGTTGTTAGTTGGACCTCCAGGAACTGGAAAAACTTTACTTGCTAAAGCGGTTGCTGGAGAAGCTGATGTTCCATTTTTTAGTGTTTCTGGATCTTCTTTTATAGAAATGTTTGTTGGAGTTGGCGCATCTCGCGTGAGGGATTTATTTGAAAACGCAAAAAAAGAAGCTCCTGCTATTGTGTTTATTGATGAGATTGATGCCATAGGTAAAAGCCGTGCGGCAAGTGGTATGATGGGTGGAAATGATGAAAGAGAACAAACCCTAAATCAACTCTTAGCGGAGATGGATGGTTTTGGAACAGAAAGTTCGCCTGTAATTGTTTTAGCAGCTACAAATCGTCCTGAAGTTTTAGATGCTGCACTTTTAAGACCAGGTAGATTTGATAGACAGGTATTAGTGGATAAGCCAGATTTTAAAGGTAGATGTGATATTTTAAAAGTACATATGAAAGATGTTAAGATTTCCTCTGAGGTAAAAGTTGAAGATATTGCAAGACTTACTGCTGGACTTGCTGGAGCTGATTTGGCAAATATAATTAATGAGGCTGCATTATTAGCAGGACGAGATTCTAAAAAACACGTGGAACAAAATGATCTTGTAGAAGCAGTTGAGAGAGCTATAGCAGGGCTTGAAAAGAAATCGCGTCGTATTAACGATAAAGAGAAAAAAATTGTTACTTATCATGAGTGCGGTCATGCTTTGATTGCCGAAACAACAAAAGGAGCCAAGCGTGTTAGTAAAGTATCTGTTATTCCTAGAGGTCTTGCAGCTCTTGGTTACACGCTCAATACACCTGAAGAGAATAAATTTTTAATGCAAAAACATGAATTAATTGCAGAAGTAGATGTTCTTTTAGGTGGTCGTGCAGCAGAAGAAGTTTTTATAGGTGAAATTTCTACAGGTGCAAGTAATGATTTAGAAAGAGCTACGGATATTATAAAAGCAATGATTTCTATGTATGGTATGAGTGAAATTGCTGGTTTAATGGTGCTTGAAAAACAAAGAAATACTTTTTTAAGTGGAGGACAAACTATAAAAGATTACTCTGAGAAAATGGCTGAATCTTTAGATGATTATGTGAAAAAAACTTTAGATGAACGCTATGAAGATGTAAAAAATACTCTTAATACCTACAAAGGTGCCATTGAGACTATGGTTACAGCGCTTTATGAGGAAGAAACTATAGAGGGTGTAAAAGTGCGTGAAATTATAAAAAATTTCGAGGATGAAAATAATCTTTCAAGTCGTTTGCAAGAAATTGATGAAAATAACAAAGAAGAATCTAAATGAAATATATCGCTAAAGAAGGTTATTTAAGTATAAGTTTAATTATAGGTTTGATTATAATTTTTTGGATATTAAATAGTTTTTCTTTTATACTTTTTTTTCTATTATTATTGTTTTTATTTATTTTTAGAAATCCAAATCGTAATCTAGATTGTAGTGACAATAAAGCTATTTTATCTCCTATAGATGGCAAAATTACTAAAATAGATAATATTTTTCATAAAGAACTAGGAGAAATTATAGAAATAAGCATTACTAATTCCTTTTATAATGTAGGAACTTTTTATGCTCCCTTTGCAATGAATATCAATGAGATTAAAATTAGGTACGGGCTTTTTTTAGATGATGAAATAGGAAAATTAAATTTTTTAAAAGAAAAAATTTATATAGATGCTACAACAAATTCATCTAAAATAATTTTGGAAATTTATGCCGGATCTTTAGGAAGAAAATTAAATCTTGGTTTTATTTCTCATGATTTAAAATCTGGAGATAAAATGGGTTTTTTGACAAATGGAATATTAAAATTAATTCTTCCAAAAAATATACGCATACAAGTAGGACTTGGAGATGAGGTGAGATCGGGATCTTTGTTGGGATATTTAATTTAAGGAGATTGTAATGAATACCAATAAGCCGCAGTTTGTTTATATTTTGCCAAATCTTTTTACAGCTGCTTCTGTTTTTTTAGGTGTGATTTCAATCATAAGTTCCATACAGGGTAATTTTTATAAAGCTCTAGTTTATATTATTTTTTCTTTAATTTGCGATGGACTTGATGGAAGAGTTGCTAGACTTACAAAAACCACTTCTAAATTCGGAGTAGAATTTGATTCTTTAGCTGATTTAGTAGCTTTTGGTGTTGCACCTGCTATGTTTTTTTATATGGCAATAGGATCTGAATACGGAAGATATGGTTCTTTGGTAGCAGCTTTTTTCGTAGTTTTTGGAGCAATACGCTTAGCAAGATTTAATGTTACAACAGGTACATATGAACCATCAGTTTTTATAGGACTACCTATACCAACAGCAGCTGTTGTAAGTGCTATTTGGACTTATAGTTACTATCATTATGATTTTTTAAAAATATATGGAGTTTATTTTTTAATCTTGCAAGCTGTTTTAGGCTTACTAATGGTAAGTAATATTCGTTATCCGAGTTTTAAGAAATTAGATTTTAATCGTTCAAGTGTTTTAAAAGTATTGATTATATTAATAATAATATTTTCTTTTTTATATCTTTATCCTCTTAGAAGTTTAATTACTTTAGCGAGTCTATATGTTCTTTATGGAATTATACGAGCTTTTTATACGATTATTTGTTCTAAATTTAAAAGAAATTAGGTATAAAAATTAGCAATGTTTTCACATTCTTCGTTGCTAAATCCAGCTTGTAATCTTGCATTGACATTGAGCTTTCTTCCAGCAAGAGAAAATTGATTGAATAATTTACAAATATCTAAAAAATTATATTGATTGTCGTTGGAGAATTTCCACCAATAATCTCCTTTTTTAACATGTTTGATTTCATCATGTAAAATAATGGCTAAAATTTCTTTCAATAAGGTTTTTGTAGGATGATTCGAGCTTTCTAATTTGGCTACTACAAAAGGATTTGCATCAAGACCTTTTGCTTCTAAACCACGATGAACTACCCCCATTCTAAAGTTCAAAGAATTTTGAGTCGCTTTTAGTGCAGCTTCTAAATTATCATGTACGCTAAAGTCTCCATATTTAAAACCAAGTTCTTTTAATACTGAATTTAAAAGCTTAAAATGTTTGATTTCTTCTTCAGCAACTTCCAACCAATCAATGTAAAATTGCTTTGGTAAATTTTTAAAACGATAACTTGCGTCTAAGGCTAAATTGATAGCACTAAATTCAATATGTGCTATAGAATGGATCATTTTAGCTAAAGAATGAGCGGAATTAACAAATTTTGGACGTCTGATTCTTGTTGGGTGAATGAATTTTAAATTAGAATTTATATTTTCTTTAAAAATACCGATTTGATCATGGTTAAAGACGATTTTTTTACTTTTGAAATTATCATAAAAATGAGAAAATTGATTAAATTTTTCTTCAATATTTTGTTCGTATAAAATTTTTTCTAGACTAGAAAAGAATTCTTGCTGCATTTTTATCCTAAGATTTTTATTTTTGATTATAATTAAAAAAAATAAATTTTTGTTATAATTTTCTTTTTGAAGATTTGGAAAGTGAAATGAAAAAGTTAAATGAAGAAGAAAAAAAAGTTATTTTATTAAAAGCGACTGAAGCTCCTTTTAGTGGAAAATATAATGATTTTTATGAAAAAGGAATTTATCTATGCAAACAATGTGGTTCTAAACTTTATAGATCGGAAGATAAATTTAAATCAGGATGCGGTTGGCCAAGCTTTGATGATGAAATTTTAGGATCTATAAAAAGAATTCCTGATCAAGATGGTATACGTACTGAAATTGTATGCGCAAATTGTGATGCTCATCTTGGTCATGTTTTTTTAGGGGAAGGTTTCACAAAGAAAAATGTTAGACATTGTGTAAATTCAATTTCTTTGGAGTTTGTAAAGGGTTAAAATGTTATCAGAATTGAGTTCTGAAATTTATTTAATGTTTTTTTCTAGCATAACCTTACTTGCTATTTTAAACCCATTTGGCAATTTAACGCAGTTTTTATCTATGAGTGATGGCCTGCCTTTAAATCTTAGAAAAAAATTATTTAGATATATACTTTATACAGCACTTATAATTATGCTTGTATTTTTATTTTTAGGTCCTTTGCTTATGAATTATATTTTTCGTATTTCTCTAGATGAGTTAAGGGTTTCTGGAGGATTGGTGTTAATGATTATGGCGATTAAGAATTTGCTTTTTTCTACAAAAATGATTATGAAAGATTTTAGTTTTTATCAAGAAATGAATGATAAAGAAATTTTACGCCAAAGCTTGATTCCTATGGCATTTCCTATGCTTGTTGGTCCAGGAGCTTTAGCAAGTGTGGTTGTTATATCTGAAGATTATGGCATAGATGTAGCTTTTGGAGGCATCATTATAGCTTTTATTTTTATGTTTGTACTTTTTCATTTTGCAGCAACTATTGAAAAAATAGTAGGAAAACTTATTTTGCATATTTTCTCTCGCATTGCTCAAGTGTTTATTGCAGCTATGGGTTTTAAGATGATTATAATTGGTTTTAATAATATTTTTAAATTAAATATAATATAACTGCGGTTTTTATTTTTCATAAATATATAAAAAAATTGGGAGGGGGGGGGGATTAAAATTATGTTTAATCAAAAAAATAATATTAAATTAATTGCAGAGCAGCTTGAAAAGAAATGTAATAGTCTTGAAGATATTTTAAGATCTATTAGTAATACTATGGCTGTAATTGAATCTAATGAAGATGGTATTATATTAGACGCAAATAGAAATTTTTTAGATACTATGAAATATTCTCTTAATGAAATCAAAGGTAAGCATCATAGTATGTTTTGTGATTTGGCGTATAGTAATTCTAAAGATTATCTTCAATTTTGGGAAGATTTAAGAGATGGTAAATTTCAATCAGATAAATATATAAGGTATGGTAAAAGTAATAAAAAGGTATATTTAGAAGCAAGTTATAATCCGGTAAGAAATGATGATGGAAAAATTTATAAGGTAATTAAATTTGCTACAGATATTAGTGAACAAGTAAAAAGAGATCAAGAAAAATTACGCCTTATTAGCGAGCTTGCAGAAGAGAATGATAAATTAACCCAAGAAGGCATAGTGTAATTGAAAATACTGTTTTAAATGTTCAAAATATTTCTAATATGATGTCACAAAATTCAAACCTTGTTTCATCTTTGAACCAGCAATCAGATGAAATTAAATCGATTATTCAAACAATTAGTGGATCAAACTAATTTACTCGCTTTAATAAATGCTGCTATAGAAGCTGCACGCGCAGAAGAACATGGACGAGGGTTTACTGTTGTGGCAGATGAGGTTAGAAATTTGGCTGAAAGAACGGAATGAAATTACTTCAACTATTAATTCTATTCGTAACATGACTTCTCAAGTTGTTGAAAGTATTAGAGATGGTTTAAAAGATGTAAGCTAAAGTGTTGAACTTGCAAAAGAAGCAAGAGAGTGTATGGAAAAAATTCGTAAAAGCTCTGCTGAAGTTACTAAAGCAATGTCATAAGTGCAGATTTACACTTATTGACTCTTAAATATCGTTAAATAAATTTTTAAATTCTTTAAATCCGCTCTTTTGATCACATTTTTCTTGTATTATGTCTAAAAATTGTTTTCTAGGAATATTTTTTGCACCCATAAAATCTAGATGTTTATTATAAATTTGACAATCTATAATAAAATCATAAGGTATTAACAATTCGCAAAGTTTTATCATAGCGATTTTAGAAACATTTTTTTTAAGACTAACCATACTTTCACCAAAGAAAACTTTTCCTATAATCAAGCCATAAATTCCACCTACAAATTCATTTTGATCGTAAAGCTCTAAAGTATGCACATATCCTTGTTTAAAAAGTTCATTATAAGCTTGTATAAAATCATCATCAATCCAACTTTGAAGACGTGCATTTTTGCAAGAAGCGATGAGTTTTAAAAAATCATAATCAAGCCTTATCTCATAAAGATTTAGAAATTTTTTCATATTTTTTTGTATATGAATTTCTTTAGGTTCTAATACACATCTAGGATCTGGACACCACCAAGTAACTGGGTTGCTTGTCCATGGAAAAAGCCCAAAACGATAAGCTTTTAAAATAAAATCTGCTTCTAATTTTGGACTTAAGAAAACAGGAGCGTCCTTAGGAGCTTTAAGAAGTTTAGAATATAAATTCGAGTTGTCCATTTTTTTTGAGTTTGATCTTAACTATTCCGCCTTTTTTAAGCTTTCCAAAAAGAATTTCATTGCTGATTTTTTCTCCAATTTCCTCGCAAATAATACGTTTGAGTAATCTTACGCCAAATTCTTTATTGTAAGCTTTTTTAGCTAGATAAATTTTAGTTTTTTCATCGGCAGTAATTTTAATATTTTTTAAATTTAAAGAAATTTCATCTAGTTCTTTTTGTACTATTTTTGATAATATTTCATCGTTTAAATCATTAAAATGCAGTATTTTATCTATTCTATTAATAAATTCAGGAGCAAAAAAATCTTTTATAGCTCGGTCGCTTTTAGTTTCGTTTTTGCTTAAAAAACCTAATTCATTGCTTTCTTTTAAGCCTAGGTTGGATGTCATTATAATAATAGTATTTTTAAAATCTATTTTAAGCCCACTATTATCCGTAAGTTCGGCGTTATCAAATATTTGCAAAAATGTATTGCTTAAATCAGGATGAGCCTTTTCTATTTCATCAAAAAGCACCAAGCTGAAAGGATTTTTCCGTATAGCATTACTTAAAAGACCGCCATTTTCATAGCCAACATAGCCAGCAGGAGAACCTATCAATTTGCTAAGAGCGTGTTTTTCAGCATATTCGCTCATATCAAAGCGTTCTAAATTAAGCCCTAAAAGTTCTGCTAAGGCTTTGCAAAGTTCTGTTTTTCCAACTCCACTAGAGCCTGTAAATAAAAATATTCCTCTTGGAGTATTAGAATTTTTAAATCCTGCAAAACTTTGTTTTAAGGTAGCTACTAATTTATCGATGATTTCATCTTGTCCAAAAATTTTTGTTTTTAGATTTTTATTTAAATTAATTAAAGCTTTATTCTGATCAAATTCAAACATTTTATGATGATGGGTCATCTTGGATAACACTTGCTCTAAATCTTTAATAGTTGCATTTTGTTTATTTTTCGGATTAAGTGCAAAAGAAGCCCCAAGTTCATCGATAAGATCTATAGCACTATCAGGTAAATATTTATCGTTAAAAAATTTTTTACCCCAAGCAACGGCTTGTTTTAAAATTTCATCATTTAATTTAATTTTGTGGAAATTTTCATATTTGGTTTTTAGTCCTTGTAAAATTTGAAAAGCTTCTTCTTGACTTGGTTCATCTACATTAATTTTGGCAAAGCGACGACTTAAAGGTTTATTTTTGTCAAAAGTATTTTTGTATTCCATATAAGTTGTGGCACCTATGCATTTTAAGCTACCATTACTGAGTGCAGGTTTTAATAAATTTGAAAAATCTGTATGCGATTCTCCAGTTGCACCTGCTCCAACTATAGTGTGAATTTCATCTATAAATAAAATTGCATTAGGAATTTTATTGAGTTCGTCTAAAATTTCTTTTATACGTTTTTCAAAATCTCCTCTGTATTTGGTTCCAGATAGTATTCCAGTCATATCTAAGCTAAAAATTTTAGCATTTTGTAAATTTTTAGGAACCTTTTTTTCTGTAATAGCAAGAGCAAGTCCTTCAATAATAGCTGTTTTACCAACTCCAGCTTCTCCGACTAAAATGGGATTGTTTTTTTTGCGACGAGATAAAATTTGCAATATTCTTTCAAGTTCAAATTTGCGACCAATTAATGGATCTATTTTTCCTTGTTCTGCTAAAAGCGTTAAATTGCTTGTATAAGATTTTAGAATTTCTGTTTGAGTATTTTGTTTAAGGTATTCCAATTTTTCTAAGCTAATGTCATATTTTTTTAACAAGTAGCTTGATATTGTTCTTTCATCATGTAAGAGTTTTTCTAAAAAATCGATAATTTTCATTTCATTATAGTTATTTGAAGCTAAAATTTCATCTAAAACAATAGAATTTACAGGAGTAATTTCTTGATTTATAACTTGATTATTTTTTGCTATATAGTTTTTAAGTTCATTTTCTAAAAGTTCCAAATCTTTTTCGGATAATTCTTTAAAAATTTCTTGAAAATCAGAACTAAGTTTTAATATAGCAAAAAGTAAATGTTCACAAGTTACGAATTCGTGTTTATTGATTAAACTTAAATGTTTAGCATTGTCTAGATATTTTTGTAAATTTTCTTGATATTTCATTCTTCTTCTACTCTAACTCTTAATGGAAAATTTGCTATTTTTGCTGCGTCAAAAACTTTTTTTTGCTTTGAGAGTGCTATTTCTTGAGTATAAATTCCGCATACTCCGCTACCATTTAAATGGACTTCAAGCATTATTTTACTTGCGGTTTCAAAATCGTGATAAAAAATATTCATTAAAACTTCTATTACAAAATCCATAGTTGTTACATCGTCATTTAAGAGTATAACTTTAAACATTTTTGGTTCTTGAAGTTTATTTTTTTCTAAAGTTTTAGTTTTTGGCATTATTTTTCTTTATAAATTCTATTTAAATCATTTTGGATTAACTCAGTTGGAATTTTTCCAAGATAAAAATTTGTAGGAGTATTATTGTTCCAATAATCACTAAGATTTTGATAAATTCCATTTTTCATAACAACTTTAAAAGGTAATTGTTCCATACTTTGGTAATTTATATCTTTTAAAATTTGAGCAATAATACGATTATTTTGAGAGCTATTGCTTAAAAAATAATAAGCTCCATAATCATTAGCAAATTTTTTTACAACATCATCACTAACATCTTCAAAATGTGTTAAACCTATGATAATAAATTTATTTGCATTATTTTTCCAAAGTTTACTAAGATTTAAAGCTTCTTCTTTGCAAGGGGCACAAAAAGTTCCAAAAAAATCAATCATCAAAACTTTATTTTCTTCTCCTTCAACGACAAATCCTTTATCTGTGCGAATGAGAGTTTTTGTTCCCCCATTGACACTATTTAAGATGATTTTATCTCCTTTATGGTATTCTTCAAACATATAATCATTTTGAATTTCTTCTTCGTGCGAACAAGCACTTATGAAAAAAATTATACTTGTGAAAAATAAAATTAAGATTTTTTTCATTTTAAAAATCCCCTGTTAATGTTTTTTAAAGCCGTCTTTGCTTCTAAATCGGCTTGTTTTTTCTTTAAGGTTTCGCGTTTATCGTGCAAATTTTTACCTTTAACCAAAGCTAAGGTCCCTTTAATTTTATTTTTTGCATTAAAATAAAGATCGAGCATAACAAGTGTATAACCTTCTATACTTACCTTTCCAAAAAGCTTATCGATTTGTTTTCTATGCATCAATAGTTTTCTAGCTCCTCTTTCTTCATGTTTATAAAAAGCATGGGTTGTGTTTAGTAGAGCGATATGAGCATTTAAAAGAAAAAGTTCTCCTTTGATGATACGAACAAAAGAATCCTTTAAATTCGCTCTTCCTGCACGCAATGCTACCACTTCGCTACCTTTAAGAACAATACCAGTTTCAAAACGTTCTATAATGCTATAGTTAAATAAAGCTTTTTTATTTCTAGCAATAATTTTCACCTATCAACCTTAAAAACACTACTTCCGCTTCCACTTAAAAAATAATTATTTTGTAAATAATTTGACATTTTAGGATATAAAGATACACAAGGAGTAAATAAATCATTAAGTTCTGTGTTTTTATATTCTTGAAGGAGTTCTTTGGTACTTAAATTTTCATATATTTTAGCTTGTTTAATATTAAGATTAAAATCACATTTTTTTTTATCAAACTCCTTATAAACTTTGCTTGTATTGCAAAAAATTTGTGGAAAAATCCAATTGATATTTGGAATTTCATCTTCAAAGACATTTATAATTTCTCCACAACCACTTACATTAGCAGACTTAAATCCACTTAAAAAAAAAGCAATATCACTTCCTAGCTTAGTGCTTAAAGCAATCAATTCTTGAATAGATAATTTTAAATTTAAAATTTCATTCATCATAACCAAAAAAGTAGCACAGTCGCTACTTCCTCCTCCAAGACCTGCCCCAGTTGGAATATTTTTTATGAGTTTTAAGCTTTTATTTTGAAACAATTCTTCAAGTTTTTTTTGGTAACCATAATCACATAATAAGCAATAAGCTTTTTTTATAATATTATCTTTGCAGCGAAAATCGCTAATGATCTCAAAACCTTCTTGAGTTTTTTCATCACTTAAGCAAAGCTCGTCATAAAATTCTTCAAGCAAGATAAAACGGGAGCTTAAAAGATGGTATTTTCGAGAATCTAAACCAATAAGTTTTAAAAAAATATTTGCCTTAGCGTATGCTTTCATCGGATTAATTTTTTACTTAAGTCATCCAGTCTTACGTCATTTTCTACAACAGAATGCAAATTTTCATTTTTAATTTGAGTCATTAATTCTTTTCTTAAAATCATCAATGACTTAGGCGCATCAATACCTATTTTTGCATAACCTTTTCCAGTTTGAACCACTTTAATTTCTATGCCTTCGCCGATAATAATACTTTCATTTTCTTTTCTTGATAATATTAACATTTTTCAACCTTATTTAAAAGATATTTTACCTTATTTTCCTTAATATTAATAATGCTAAAATATTTTTCATTTTCTATATAATAATTTCCACTATCTTGGTATTTAAGATCATCTAAGTTTAATTTAGAGCCATTTTCAAGTTTGCTTAAATCCCAAATAAAATTAGGTTTTAGATCAAGATATTCTAAAACATTTAATTTTTTTTCGTTATTGTAAACAAATTTTCCTTCTTTTATACGCTCTAATGAGCTTAAGGTAGCATTAATACCTAATTTTTTAGCAAAAAGCTCACAATAAGATCTAATATAAGCACCTTCACTCACACTCAATTCAAGTTTTAAAAAGGGGTGATTGTAGTGCAAAATTTTACAAGAAAAAATTTCCATTATGCAAGATTTTAATTTTACATTTTCTCCTTTTTTTGCAAACATATAAGCTCTTTGTCCATTAATTTTTTTAGCACTAAATTGAGGGGGAGTATAGCTAATAGAACCTAAAAGTTCATTTTTGATTTGTTCTAAGAATTCAAGACTGAAAGTATTAAGAATATTTATCTCTTGTATGTTTTTATTGTCAAGGCTTAAAGATTTTGCACCAAACCATAGGGTTGCTCGATAAATTTTTGGAGTTTTTTTTAAAAATTGAAAAAGTTTGGTGTATTGCCCAAAAGCGACTATTAGAACTCCTTTTGCAAAAGGATCAAGAGTTCCAGAGTATCCAGCTTTTTTAGTATTATATTTTTTTTTCAGTTGGTTTAAAAAATGATTAGAGCTTATTTCTGCGGGTTTAAAAGCAACAAAAATTCTATTCACACTACACCTTCTACAAAACTTGATAAAATGGTGCGTTCTATGCCGCCAAAATTGATCTTTAACCTTTCTTCTTTGCCATTTTTAATAACACCTGTAATTCTTCCTATACCAAAAATTTTATGTTTTACCAAATCTCCTTTTTGATAATTTGATGTATTTTTTTGAGAAATAAAATAAGGAGATTTATTTTGACTAAGTTTGCTTTCTTCTAAAAATCTACTAGGAAAAAGTTTAGTTCTTGATCCGCGATAAAATCTTGAGTTAGAAACGCTTAAATGAAGTTGCTTTTTTGCTCTTGTTATGGCAACATAAGCAAGGCGTCTTTCTTCTTCTATGTCTGAATTATCCACTGGAAAAAAACCTTCTTCAAGACCTATGATAAAAACATGATCAAATTCCAAACCTTTACTTGCGTGGATACTCATAATATAAACACAATTACCATCTAAATTATCTTGATCGCCTAAAAGCGAAATCTCATTTAAAAAATCATTCAATTTAAGATCTTCATCTTGTTTGATTTTATCATTAAGATTGGCATAAAATTCGCAAATATTAGCAACTCTATCTTCCGCATCGATTTGCTCTTTATAAAAATCTTTCAATTTAATTTTTTCTTCAAATTGACCAATAAGTTGTTTTAAATTTTTACATTCCAATAATTCATGGATAATGTGGATAAATTTTTGTATTTCACGATTTGTTTTTTTTGAGCTGATAATATTGGGATTGCATAATGCCTCAAAAAGAGAAATTTTTTCTTTTTTGGCATATTCTTCAAATTTTTTAACGCTGCTTTCTCCTATACTTCTTTTTGGACGATTGATAATGCGTTTTAGTGAAAAATCATCATTGGTATGAGCAAGAAAGCGTAAATAAGCGATTAAATCTTTAATTTCTAATCTTTCATAAAAACGCATACCGCTAAGCAATTTATAGGCAATTTTTTCACGCATGAAAGCTTCTTCGATAGCGCGCGAGAGTGCATTAACTCGAAACAAAATAGCGATTTCATTTGCAGGGGTATTGTTACTAAGCAATTCTTTGATTTTTTTACAGATGCTATTGCTTTCTTTTTTTTCATCATCACTATAAAGTAGTTTTATTTCTTCTCCGTGATCTTTAGTGCAAACTAAAGTTTTGCCTAATCTTTTTTTATTGTGTTCAATTAAGATATTTGCAGCATTTAAAATCGATCCCACGGAGCGATAATTTTGTTCTAATTTCACTAGTTTGACGTTATTAAATTGGCTTTGAAAATTTAAAATATTTTCTATTTTAGCGCCCCTCCATCCATAAATACTTTGATCATCATCTCCCACAACGCAAATATTTTCATGGGAGCTGCAAAGTTTTTTTAAAATTTTATACTGCAAAGTATTGGTATCTTGGTATTCGTCAACTGTGATATATTGATAAATATTGCTTTGAGTTTTGGCAAATTCTAAATCATTTTCCAAAATTTGATAGGATAAAAGTAATAAATCATCAAAATCAACAAAATTATATTTTACAAGATAATCTTGATATTTTTGATAATATTTCGCATAAATTTTATTTGAATTTTCTATAGTTTTTAAATCTTTTAAAATTTCATCAGGATTTTTAGCCATATTTTTACAAGTGGAGATAAAATGTAAAATAGTAGAGATATTTTCTTTGGAATCATCAACCATTTCTTTTAAAATTTTTTTTGCATCATCGCTATCTATAACAATAAAATCATTTTTTCGGTTAAGTTTTTCAATATGCATTCTTAAAAACATAAGTCCAAATTTATGAAAAGTGCATAATAAGGGATTAGCATTACTATTTATCAAAGATAGAGCACGTGATTTCATTACACTTGCAGCTTTATTGGTAAAAGTAAGAGTGAGTGTATTTGAAGGTGAAATTCCTACTTCTTTGATAAGATAAGCAAGGCGAGTCGTGATGGTTTTGGTTTTGCCACTACCTGCACCTGCTAAAATCAGCATAGCTCCATCAATATGAGAAGCTGCTTCTTTTTGACTGGGATTTAAATCTTTAAATAAATTCATTTTTTAAAAATATCTAAATTTTTTGGATTTTTAAAAAAAATATTTTTAGATTTTTGCAATTTTTCTTTTTCATTTTTACGTTTATAAAAGCTAAAATTAACAAAGATAACACTATTTTCTACTTGGATTTGAGTGATGGCTCCAAGATCAACTTTAACATAGCTGTCAAAATTATCAGGACCAAATCCAGCGTGAAATTGTATGAAATCTTTTTCCAATTCTATAGAGCTAAAAGTATATCCTCCCAAAACAAAAAGAGCATAAGGATTTTTTTTTACATCTAAATTAGGCGGCAAAATAGGATTAAAATCTACAAATTGTGTATTGGTTACTATAGAAAATTCTATATTATTTTGGATTAAATTTTGAAGTACTTTATAGCAGTTTTCTTGCATGAGTCTTATAAAATTTCCATTTTCTAAAATTTTCTCTATCATAATTTTATAGCTCCATAAATTCATCAATAATTTTTTCAATTTCAATTATACCAATTTTCCAAAAATCTTCACTTTCTATATCAAAACCAAACATTGATACGAGCTCTTTTGGACTTACGCTTCCGCCAAGTGAAAGCATTTTTATATAAAGTTCTTTAAAGTTTTGATTGCTTTTTCTTTTATAAAGTCCATAAAGTGTAAGTACTAAAAGTTGCGCATAAGCATAAGCATAACAATAAAATGGACTATGGATAAAATGTGGAATATAACTCCACCAAAGTGCATAATTTTTAGTCAAATTTACACTTTCTTTAAACATTTGTTGAGATTCTTCCATCCAAATTTTAGAGATTTCTTCAGTGCTCAATTCGTGCTTATGACTATGAACACGTCTTTCAAAGCAGGTAAAATTGATTTGTCTATAAAGAGTAGCAAAAATATCTTCAATTTTTGCCGCATAGAGTGCGATGAGTTCTTCTTTTTTGAGTTTATTTTTCACATAATCAAAAACTAGCATTTCAGCAAAAACCGAAGCGGTTTCTGCGGTTGTAAGTGGTGTATTTTGGTTTAAAAAAGATACATTGTAAGATAATTTTTGATGTATGGTATGTCCTAATTCGTGAGCAAGAGTAAAGAGATCTCTTCTTTTATTGGTATAGTTTAGCAAAATAAAAGGATGTGAATCTGGCGTAGCAGAATGCGAAAATGCTCCTCCTTGCTTTTTATCCTGAGGATATGCATCAATCCAACCCTTTTCAAAGGCTTCCTTAGCTATATCTCCGAAGATAGGCGAGAAATCGTAAAAAGCTTCTAAAATAATTTTTTTACTCTCGTTAAAACTAAAATTTGCTTCTTTGCCAATAGGAGCATAGCGATCATAATCTTTTAATTGGTTAAACCCTAAAATTTGTTTTTTTCTTTTGTAAAAACGAGATACAAGAGAAAAATTTTTTTGAGCCGTTTTTATAAGCGCATCAACACTTTGCTTGGAAATTTGATTGTTTAGATGCCTTGGTGTTTCTGCATCTTCATAACCACGTAATTTACAAATATTGCCAAGTTCTGTTTTAATCATATTAAATATAAATGTGAGTAGATTTATATTTTTACTTAAGGCTTTTGTAAATTTTTTAGCGGCTTTTTTTCTTATTTTTCTATCATTATCATATAATTTGCTTAAAATTTCCTCTTCGCTTAATTTTTGATCATCAAAAGACACCTTTAAAGAACTCATACTTTCATCAAAAAGCCTACTAAAGGCATGTGCTCCGGTATTAGACATATAGAGCATAATACGTTCTTCTTTTTGACTTAGATTATAAGTTTTATTCTTGAGTAAATTGGAAAGATAAAAACTATAATCTTGACAAAATGCTATAAATTCTTTCGCTTTTTCTTCGTTTATTTTGCAAAATTCAAGTTCAAAAAATAACAAATTTTCTTCTGCTTTTTGACATTCTTGTTCATATTTAGCATAAAAAGAACCCTTGCTTGTATCTTTAGCAAAACATAAATAAGCATAAGTCATAATTTTAGAAAGGTTTAAATTTAAATTTTCATACATTTTAAGAGCATTTAAAAATTCATCTTGATTTAATAGTTCTAGTTTATTTTCATATTTTTTTTTGAATATTTCTGTTTCGTATATACATTGAGATGTTTGATTTTCTAATTCTTTTTCGCTTTGAAAAAGTATGCTAAGATCCCATTGAGTCATTATTTTTCCTTAGTTTTCTAAAATGAGTTTTTTTAAAACAGCCATTCTAATTGCGACACCGTTTTTGACTTGCTTTAAAATTAAAGCTCTTTGGTCTTTCATAACTTCATCGCTAATATCGATATTTCTATTAACTGGACCTGGATGAAGTAAAATAAGTTTTTTATCTTGTATGAGTTTGGAATTAATACAAAAATCATTAGCGTAATCTTTTAAAGAAGCATAAATCATTTTTTCATGTCTTTCAACTTGAGTTCTTAGACTCATAATAATATCTGTATTTTCAATTAATTCTTTGTTTAAGTGATAGGATTTGCGTAGTGAAGAATTTGGCATAAAATGAGGCGGAGCAACCAAAGTTATATCGAGTCCAAATTGACTAAGAAGTTCGATATTTGAAGAAGCTACGCGAGAATTTTTAATATCTCCAACGATTAAAATTTTTTTACCTTCAGTATTTCCTTGAAAGTGTTCATAAATTGTAAAAAGATCAAGTAAGGCTTGAGTGGGATGAGAGTGTTTACCATCTCCACCATTTACAACTGGACAATGCATACGCGAAGCTAAAATTTGTGGTACGCCAGAATTTGCGTGTCTTATAATAATAGCATTTGGACTCATAGCATCTAAATTTGCAGCTGTATCGTAAAGTGTTTCTCCTTTACTCGAGCTTGACTTTGAAACATCTAAACGCAACACTTTTGCTCCAAGTCTTTTTGCGGCAGTTTCAAAAGATGAATGGGTTCGAGTTGAATTTTCAAAAAAAATAGTTGTGATGCTTTTTTCTTTAAGAAAATCTCTAGGTTTTTCGTCTAAAAATTCTTTAGCTTCCTTGAAAAGCTCTATGATTTCATTTTTGTGAAAATCTTTTGTTGTAATAAGATGTCTCATTATTTTTCCATATTTTGTTAAAAATTAGTATTTTGATTAAGAAAAACCAAAATAAAACAATTATTTTTTTAAGTTTGATTTTACCGAAAATTTTCTTAATTTATATAAATTTATATGATGTTAATTTGTAAGATAAAGTATTTTTAGCTATAATACAGATTTTTATTTTAAAATAAAGGACTTTTTATGTATCTATTCACTTCAGAAGTCGTAAGCGCAGGTCATCCTGACAAATGTGCTGATATAATCGCTGATACAATAGTGGATATACTCTTGAAAAATGACAAAAATTCAAGGGTGGCGAGTGAGGTTTTTGTCGCAGGAAATAAGATTGTGATTGGAGGAGAAGTAAAATCAAATCATAAGCTTAGCAAGTCTGATTACGATAATTTGGTTAAAGATGTTTTAAAAAATATTGGTTATGATGGTGCAGGGCATTTTAGTAAAGATCAATGTTTGCATCCTGATGAAATTGATGTTATGGTATTTTTAAATGAACAAAGTCCAGATATTAATCAAGGTGTTGATCAAGAAGATGGAGAAACTGGAGCCGGAGATCAAGGCATAATGTTTGGTTTTGCAAGTTGTGAGGCCGATGAGTATATGCCAGCAGCTATTTCTTATGCAAGAATGCTTTGTGATAAAGTTTATGCTTACGCAAAAGCAAATCCGCATGAACTTGGGGTAGATATTAAAACTCAAGTGACTATTGATTATGGCACAAAAGAAAATTTTGAAAATTGTAAGCCACAAAGCATTCATACTATAGTAGTTTCTGCCCCTTGTGTAGAAAGTATGAAGATCGAAGATTTAAGATCTTTAGTGATGAAGCTTATTTTGGATGCAAATTTACCAAAAGAACTTTTTCATCCTGAAAAAACAAGAATTTTAATCAATCCTACCGGAAAATATGTTAATCATTCTTCATTACATGATAGTGGTTTAACTGGAAGAAAGCTTATTGTGGATAGTTTTGGAGGCTATTCTCCAATAGGAGGGGGTGCACAATCAAGTAAAGATTATACAAAGGTTGATCGAAGCGGACTTTATGCGGGTAGATGGTTAGCTAAAAATATCGTTGCAGCAGGACTTGCTAAAAAATGTATTGTCCAATTAAGCTATGCTATAGGTGTTGCTAAGCCAACTTCAGTGAGTGTGGATTGCATGGGGACTAATACGAGCGTGAGTGATGAGGTTTTGAGTGATTTTGTAATGCAAAATTTTTCTTTAACGCCAAATTGGATACGTGATAAATTTGGACTTGATAAACCAAGCAAAGAGACTTTTTTATATGCTGATGTTGCAGCACGTGGACAAGTGGGTCAAAAAGACTATCCTTGGGAAAAATTAGATGCATTGGAGCAATTTAAAAAACTTAAAAAATAAAAGTCCTACAAAGGACTTTTATTTATATACTTTAATTTGTGTTTATATTGTTGTAAAATTTTAAATTAAGTAGAAAGTTAATCTTATGCAAAACCCAAATTCAGCTTCAGAAAGAATTAAAAACCATTTAGCTTATAAATTCAGTCAAGCTATGATTGAATTTGATAAAAATGGGAGAGGTATTTAACCTTATTTAAAAAACTTTATAATATTAAAAAACAACATAAAAAAGAAAAACAAATCTATCGAGAAACCATTTAAAGTTTTTTCCACTCTTAAATATCCTGAATTAAAACATTGTCCTGACTATAATGAAGCTTTAAAATGTTATTTTCATTTATCTTATTGTTATGCGAAGCTTTAATAAAGTCTTATCAAACTTGGTATAAAGGCGGTGTATTTAAATTATATTTTTATATTAAAAAAGCTAATAAAGAATTTAAATTATTTCAAGAAATTTTTAAAGAATTGGAGCAGATTAATTCTAATATTCTTGAAGGTATATTAAACAATAAGCAATTACTTTTAAATCTATTAAACACTCATAAAGATTACAAACCCATTATAGAAAATATCTCTCATAATTTTGATTATGTTTTAAAGCATTTTAATCTTATAGAAGAATGGTTATTATCTGATGATTTTAATGAAAAATACAAAAAAGAAAACCATCCTTATCCATCTTTGCTTGATCCTAAAAAACTTAACGATGAAAAAGAAGAAATAAACTATACTAACATACCTGCGTAACTTGCATGGGAAATGAATTTACCTTTACCACCTAATTATGAGTTTGTGTTTTGGGGAAGTCATGGAGTAGGGAATTTTGGTTTCAGTAATTTTATGAAAAAATTAAATATAGAAAGAATTTATTATGAAAATAATAATCCATTTGAAGATTATTATAACTGCTATAATAAAATACTGTTTTTTAAAAAATCCGACAATAAAGCTTATTTTCAAATTAGAGAGTATTTAAATCAAAAAAGTTATTGGTTAGTTAGTGTTCAAAACAATATATGTATTAGTAAGAGATCCAATTAGCATTTTAAAAACTTTTTTAAATCTAAATCGAAGAAGTATTAATTATATAGACGAGTTACAATTTGGTTTTGATATTGATATTTTTTTAAAAAATAGAATAGCATATGTTGATGAGATAGGTAAAATAGATAAGCCAACTCTAAATGCTATTAATAGGGTTCTTCAAGATCATGGCTTGTCTTATTATTTTCATGATGATTTATCTGCAAAATTGTTCAATGTGTGTAATACACATTTTATTGATATGAATGAAATATTAGGCAATATGGCTTATAAAACGTTATGTAGATTATCTGATATATTTAATATAGATAAGCCAAATATCAATGATAAAGAATTTTATGAACATAATTTTGGAGAGTATAATACTTGGTTGCCTATAAAAATTAATTTATTTAATCTGATAGAAAACGATTTGATTGTAATTATTAGTGATAAACATAAAATGGAGTATCAGAACATTGACTATGTAAAATTAAATAAGTTTTTAGATTTAAGCAATGATAAATTTTTAGTTTTGCTAAAAAAAGATGATCAGGGTGTATTTTTTAAGAGTATTGATTGTTTCAAAAATAAGTTTGAAAAATATTAAATATTCTTTTTTCGTCTTTAGAGCGGCAAAAAGATATCGAACAGAAGAAAAAATTAACAGAAAATGATATCCTAAAATTTTTCAATCAAAATCAATTTTTAAGAAAAAAATTTATGCGAGTTATGGACGAAAATCATTTATCTTATATCAAAAAACATCGCCCAGATATTGTAGCTTCTTGGAAATACTACCAAGAATTTGAAAAAATATGTAAAGAGTTAGATGACTAGGTTTTGCTTAAACTTAAAAAAGTAATGGTGGATTTAGCAGGACTCGAACCTGCGACCAACCGGTTATGAGCCGGTTGCTCTAACCAACTGAGCTATAAATCCATACAAGGGGGAAATTATAGCTTATTATTGCTTAAAAATATTTTATTTATTTGTCCAATAATACCTGAAAGTAATTAAATGTTGCAATATTCCAAAAAAAATCATAAAAATAGTGAAAGAGCTTCCGCCATAACTAAAAAAAGGTAAAGGAATTCCAACTACAGGTGCAAAACCTATAGTCATAGAAATATTTACTGCGACATAGATAAAAATAAATAAAGCCACACAATTTACTACTACTCGAGTAAAATAGTCATCTCTTAGCTTATGATTGAGACTTAAAAGATGAAAAATAAGTAGAATATAGAGTAAAATTAAAATTAATCCTCCTAAAAATCCCAGTCTTTCAACTAAATACGCAAAGATAAAATCACTTGTAGATATAGGTAAAAAGTTAAAATGTGTTTGCGTGGCTTCATCTTCTGATTTTCCAGTAAGCCCACCATTTCCTATAGCTATCATTGACTGAGCGACTTGATAGCTTGGTTTTTCTGCTATGAAATCGTGGATCCTTTGTTTTTGGTAAGGCTTTAAAAGGTGAGTATAAATTATAGGAGAACTAATGCCTATAGCAAGAATAATACTTAACCAAATTTTATAATGTACGCCTATGATAAAAAGCACTCCAAAACCAACAATTAAAATAACCATAGCACTTCCCAAATCAGGCTCTTTTGCTACAAGCAAAAAGGGCAAAATAATAAAAAAACTTATTTTTAAAAATTGTTTAAGTCTATAGCCATTTATAGGAGGTGGATTTTGATATATAAGATAGGCAAGCATTAGTATAAAACTTGGTTTAAAAATTTCAGAAGGCTGGATTGTGAAATGAGTAAAAGGAATTTCTAACCATCTTTTAGCCCCCAATTTTTCAACTCCAAAAAGATCCACACTTAAAAGTAGAAAAATATTTATAAAATATGCTACAGGTATAAGCCAAATTAATTTTCGTATAGGAAGAATGAAAAAAATAAAAAATGCAATCAGGCCAACGCAAGTATAAACAAGCTGTTTTTCTGCTAATAAAGCATTTGCTTCAAAAATCAAAAAGAAAGAGAGAGCTATAATAGGAATAAATAATAAGGGCTGCATATAATCAAAATGTGTCAATATTCTTCTATCTAATATAAACAAGGTTTGCCTTTTAAATTTATAATAATGAAATTATAATTATAAACTAAGATTTTAAATTTAATAAGATAATTTAAGGGAAAAATGCAAACTTTTTTAGCAGATGAAAATTCAAGATTAGATATTTTTCTAGCAAAAACATTGAAGCAAAGTCGCAATCAAGTAGCATTGCTCATAGAAAAAAAATGCATCAAAGTTAATTCTCAAATTCAAAATAAAAATTCATTTAAGTTAAAAATTGGAGATGAAATTTCTTTAGAATTACCCTGCGTTGAACATAAAGAAAAATCGTCTTTCGATGTCGATTTTGATATAGAAATTCTATACGAAGATGAAGATTTACTTGTTTTAAATAAGCCTTCAAATTTGGTTGTACATGGGGCAAATAGCGTTAAGAGTTTGACTTTGGTGGATTGGTTGCTTGCTAAAAATTATACTTTATCTAATTTAGGTGGAGAAATTAGAGCAGGGCTTGTCCATAGGCTTGATAAAGACACAAGTGGAGCTATACTTATAGCTAAAAATAACTTTACTCATCAAAAACTTAGCGAACAATTAAGTGATAAAACTATGGGAAGAATTTATCTTGCATTAATTGACTTGTCACTAAAAGAGGATAAAATTGTAATTGAAAAATCTTTAACTAGATCTCAAACAAATGCTATTAAAAAAATAGCGGTGGATAATAAAGTTAAAGGAAGTAAATATGCTAAAAGTGCTTTTGTTAATTTAATAACAAATGAAGATGTCAATTTAATAGCAGCAAAGCTTTTTACAGGCAGAACTCATCAAATAAGGGCACATTTAGCGAGTATAAATCGTCACATTTTAGGTGATAAATTATATGGTTATAGGGGAAAATATGAATGTAGAGTTATGCTTCATGCTTATTTTTTATATTTTACTCATCCAAAAAAAAAGAAAACTATTTTTGTTAAAGCTCCTTTAACAGATGATTTTAAAGAGATCTTGCAAAATAAATTTATTTTAGGAGGGATTGATGAAAAAATTTCACTTGAATCTTTGCTTAAGCATTTTAGTTCTTTTGTTTAGTGCTTGTAGTGTTTCGCAGGTTCCAAATACTGAACTCAACAAAGAAACTTTGGTTAATGAAAGTTTGCCTAAGATGGATAATATAAAAAGTCTTAGTGATATAAGCAATATAGCTTTTGAATGGGAACCTTTATATAACGATAATATTCAAGGTTTTTATCTATATCGTTCTAGTGACAAAGATCCTCAATTTAAGCTTGTGGCGACAATTAAAGATAAATTTCAAACTCACTATATAGATACAAATCTTGAACCTAATACGAGATATTATTATAAAATGAGAAGTTTTGATAGTCAAGGATATATTTCAGAAGACGGCAAAATCTTAGAGGCAAATACGATGCCAAGGCTTGAGGCTATTCCTTTTGTACAAGCTGTAACTAATTTGCCAAATCGTATCAAATTAATTTGGCGCCCTCATCCTGATTTGAGAGTAAATTCTTATATTATTGAAAGATCAAAAAGTAATGAAGATAATTTTAAAAAAATAGCTGAAGTTAAAAATCGTTTAAGTGCTGAATACATAGATAAAGACTTAAAACCAAATGAAAATTTTAATTATCAAATCATTGCTGTAAGTTTTGATGGAATTAAAAGTGAACCAAGCCAAGTATTAAATTCTACCAGCAAAGCTTTGCCACCAGAAGTACAAAATTTAAATGCGAGTTCTAATACCTCTAATAAGATAATTTTAACTTGGAATGCATCTACTTACAAAGATTTTTCTTACTATAAAATCTATTCTACCAGTTCGAGTTTTCTTCCTTATACTCTTATTGCTAAAACAGATAAAAATTCTTATGAAGATATGGTAGAGGGATCGAATGAAACTAAATATTATAAAGTGACTATGGTTGATGTAGATGGTTTAGAAAGTCCTATGCCAAAAAATGGAGTTGAGGGCAAAACTTTGGGTATTCCTTCTTCGCCTAGTATTATTTTAGCTCAAAGTACATCCGAAGGAATTAATCTTGAGTGGATTGATGGTGATTCTAGAGCTGTAGAATATGAGGTTAGGCGTTATGGCGGAGAGCAAGATGCTATTTTTAAAGGTATTAAAGGAAAAAAATTAAAAGATATCAAAGCCTTGCCAGGTGTAGAATATAGTTATGAGGTTGTTGCTATTGATTCAGCTGGATTACATTCAAAGCCTTCAAAAAGAGTTAAGGCAGCACAATAGTGCCAAATTTTAAAGTTAAAAAAATTAAAAAATTGATTCTACCTTTTAGAAAAGACGAGGTAGAATTAGAATGGATGGCTGAAAATGATAATGTCATTTTGATATATACTAAAGTAAATGAAGAGAGTTTCTTTTTGCAAGTTAAAAAAGAAAAAGATAGTTTTATTATTAAAGGAGACAAGCATACCAAACCTTCTAAAATAGCTTATTTGCAAAAATCTTTACAAGTTTTTAGGGATTATTTTTGTCATAATGAAGATATTATTAGTGAAGCTTTTGCATTTAAACATAATGCATTGATCGAAAAAACTTCTTTGATTGCGTATGATTTTGATCAATTATTGGCACAAATTAAGGGAAAAATTTACATTGAAATAGGTTTTGGATCAGGTAGACATTTGCTTTATCAAGCTAAAAATAATCCAGATGTTTTAGTAATTGGAATTGAAATTTATAATCCAGCTATTACTCAAGTAGCCAAATTAGCAAAAAAACAAAATATAAATAATATCTTACTAATACAAAGCGATGCAAGACTTTTACTTAGTGTGCTTAAACCCAATTCTGTGGAAAAAATTTTCTTGCATTTTCCAGTTCCTTGGGATAAAAAGCCACATAGGCGAGTTATTGCAAGAAATTTTTGCGAAGAGTGTGCTAGAGTTTTAGGTAAGAATGGAAGATTTGAACTTAGAACTGATAGTTGTGAATATTTTGATTTTACACTTAAACAATTTTTATGTTTTAATTCTCCAAAATTTACTCTCAAAAAAAATGAAAATTTAGAAATTTCTAGCAAATATGAAGATAGATGGAAAAAGCAAAATAAAGATATTTTTGATCTTTGGGTGTGGAATTTAGATAATGTTTGCGATGGGCTAAATTTAGATGATTTTGATTTTTCTGATATTACATTTAATGCGAATGATTTAATTCTTTTAGAGAAAAATTTTAAGAATTTAACCTTAAAAGGAGATGATTATTTTTTACATTTTGAAAATTTGTATCAAGTGAAAGAAGGTTTAATTTTCAAAATAGCTTTTGGTGCCTTTAATAAACCTGAACATTGTTATATCGGTGTGAGTAAAAACATAGAATTTTTATTTAAAAAACCTTTCAAAATTAAAGAAAATTTAAAAGCAATAGAAAAATTAAAAAAGGTGCTTAAATTTCATTTTGATGTTATAGTATTTTCTTGAAATTTAAGTAAAAACAAAGCATAATTTAAAAATTTTGAAAAAGTAAAGAGGAAATAAAATGCCCAATTTAATTCAGGCAAATAAACTTTCTTTAGGTTATGACGAACTAGTTTTAAAAGAGGTAAGTTTTTCTTTTAAAGATGATGATTTTGTTTTTATTACAGGAAAAAGTGGTAGCGGGAAAAGCACACTTTTAAAATCTTTTTATGGAGATTTAGAACTTCTTTCAGGTCAACTTGAGGTTTGTGGCTCTTCTATGAAAAAAATTGGCAATTTAGATCTTTTAAAATTACGTCAAAGAATAGGGATTATTTTTCAAGATTACAGACTTATACAAGAATATAGCGTAGAGAAAAATGTTATGCTTCCTTTGATGATTAAGGGATATAGTAAAAAAGTTTGTCAAGATCAAGCAAATAAGCTTTTAAAACATGTTAATTTAACTTTTAAAGCTGATAAGCTACCTAATCAATTAAGCGGAGGTGAACAACAACGCGTGGCTATGGCTAGAGCTTTAGCACACAATCCTAAGCTTTTACTTTGTGACGAGCCTACTGGAAATTTGGATGAGTATTCTTCAGATATTATTTGGACGCTTTTAAAATCAGCTAGAGAACTTTTAGGAACTTGTGTAGTTGTAGTAACCCATAGAATACCGGTTAATTTAAGATTAAATTATCGCCGATTTAATATAGAAAATGGAAAAATGAATGAAATTTTTTAGAACACACTTATCTTTGATCTTACCTTTGCTTTTTATGATGTTTGCATTCGAATTTATTTTGCTTACAAATTCGACTTTAAAGTATTATGAGGAACTTGCAAATAAGGACTATAATATTATAGTGGTAAGTTCTAACGAGCTTGATCAAAATGTGATCAAAACAAAAGTACCGTCTTTTTCTAGCTTAGAAATTTTAGATCCTAAGAATCTGATAGAGCGTTTAAAAAATGATATTTCAGATAAAAATTTAAAAGCTTTAAAAAATTCTTTACCTAAATTTTATAGTATAAAATTAAATTATTTGCCAACTCAAAGCGAACTTGATACGATTAAAAATCAGCTTTTAAGTATTTCAGGTATTAGCAAAGTTGAAACTTTTGCTAAAACTCATGATAAAGTATATTCTTTGCTCGTGTTGATGAAATTTGTATTTTGGTTATTTTTATTTATTATTATTGTTCTTTCTTTTGTTTTATTTTTAAAACAAATGAGAATTTGGCTTTTTGAACATACAGAACGCGTGGAAATTATGTGTCTTTTTGGAGCACCATTTTGGTTTAGATCTTTTATGCTTTATAAGATTGTATTTATGGATTGTTTGATTGCTTTTATTGTTTTATTAATATTTTTTACGCAAATTTATGATCTTGAAATTATCCAAAGTCATTTAAAAGCTGTAGATATTATATTGCCTCCGATCAATTTTGTCTTGCAGCTTAGTTTGATTTTTTTAGCTACTTTATTTGTATGTCTATTGTTTGTAAATTCTGTAATGTTTAAGGTTAAAAAATGATAAAAAAGATTTTTTTTATCATTTTATTTTTTTTCCTATCTTATGAACAAATTAAGGCAAACGCTTTAAATGAAAAAGCAAAAAATTTAGAAGAAAATAAACGTATACAGCAACAATTAAGTAAAAAACTTGAAGATTTGGCAAATGATATATTGAGTGGAGAGAAAACTTTAAAAGATTTAAGTTTGCAAATTCAAACACTTAATTCTCAAACTATAAAGCTTGAAGAAAATGCAAAGGCTCAATATAAAGAACTCAATTTGCTTACAAGTCAAAATAGTGATCTTTTAAAAAGTAAAGCTAATATGGAAAGTAAATTAATAGCATTAATGGCGAAAGATTTTGCTTATGATTTACCTATACCTCAAGGTTATGTTGAAGGAAAAGAAAGTTTCATGGCTTTTGAAATTCTAGGTAATTTAGATCAGGTTTTAAATAGTGAGATTTTTAAGCTTTCAAAAGATTATGAAAACATTAGCAAACTTATTGACGATAAACAAGCACAAATTAAAAAAATTAATGATAGTTTAAAAGATTACAACGTGCAAATTGTTAAACTGCAGGATTTAAGAAAAAAGCAACTTGATGAAATCAATAAACAAAAAATGGATCGTGCAATTTATGTTAAAAAACTTCAAGACTTGCAAACGCAACAAGATGAATTAAGAAAAACCCTTGATCAATTAAGAATAATACAAAGAAAACAAGAAGAAAAACAAGAGAAATCTATTAATAATTCAAAAATTGTAAATAATAATCAAAAAATTCGCCAACTTGGTTCAAGTTATCAAGGCGGTGTAATCAAACGCTATACAGGAAAGAAAACAATAGCACCTCTTGATTCTTTTACGGTTAAGCAAAAATTTGGAAATTACATCGATCCAGTCTATAATATTAAAATCTTTAATGAAAGTGTTGTTTTAAAAAGCACAAAGTCTGATGCCGTGGTTAAAAATGTTTTAAATGGTAAAGTAGTTTTTGCAAAAGATACAAGTATGTTGGCACGTGTTGTCATTGTGGAGCATGATGATGGGATACATACGATTTATGCGCATCTTGATAAAATAGCTCCAAATATTAAAGTAGGAAAAAATATTAAAAAAGGTGCTATAGTGGGTAGGATTAAAAATGATTTAACCTTTGAAGTTACTCAGAAAAATTTTCATATCAATCCTTTGGAGTTGATCAGTCTAAATTAGCTAATTTTAATTCACTTTAAACTATAATTCACTAAGAATAAGGAGAGATTATGCAAGATGTAAAAAGAGTTTTAGTAAAATTTTCAGGTGAAGCTTTAGCTGGAGAAAATGGTTTTGGTATTGAAAATTCGATTTTAAAATTTATAGCGAATGAAATCAAAAAATTGGTTCAAAATAATATAGAAGTGGGTATAGTTATAGGAGGAGGAAATATTATTCGAGGTGTTTCTGCAGCTAAAGGAGGGCTTATTAAACGCACAAGTGGAGATCATATGGGTATGCTTGCTACTGTGATTAACGCTATTGCGATTCAAGAAGCTTTAGAAAGTTCTGGACTTGATGTTAGGGTTCAAAGTGCGATACAAATGGAAGCATTTTGTGAAACTTATATTATGAGAAGAGCACACAGACATTTAGAGAAAGGTCGAGTGGTGATTTTTGCTGCTGGAACTGGAAATCCTTATTTTACAACAGATACTACAGCTATTTTAAGAGCGGTAGAAATTAATGCAGATATGGTTATAAAAGCAACAAAAGTTAATGGTGTTTATGATAAAGACCCAAATAAATTTGATGATGCGGTATTTTTACAAACTTTAACTTATGATGAAGCTATGCAAGATAATATTAAAGTTATGGATGATACAGCTATTGCCTTAGCTAAAGATAATTCTTTGCCAATAGTGGTTTGTAATATGTTTGAAGAAGGCAATTTATTAAAAATTATACAAGGTGATACAAGCCTTTGTTCTATAGTTAAAAATCAATAAAGGAGAAAAATAAATGGATTGCAGAATAGAAGAAATAGTAGCAAAAGCTCTAAAAAAAATGGGAGATGATCGTTACCGTTTATCTTTAGCGGTGGCTAAAAGAGCAGAGCAATTAGCTGATGGAGCTATGCCTTTAGTTGATGTTGATAAAAATAAATTAAAATTTGCTGATATTGCTTTATTTGAGATAGCAGAAGATAAAATCACTTTAGAGGGTTTAGGTGAGACCGATCGATGAGGATTTGTTATTAGAAAAACTCATTGATGATGTTAAAAATTGTAAGGATTTAACAAGAGCAAAAGAACTTCTTTTTTGCATTTGTGAAAGTGATTCTACTTTAGAAAAAGCGGTAGAGTATTGTGTATTTTACCATGAGGGACAAGTGAGAAAAAGCGGTGAACCTTATGCCATACATCCTATTTTAGTGGCTACTTTGGTTGGCTTTTTAAGTGATAATAAAGCCGCCATTTTAGCCGCACTTTTGCATGATATTATAGAAGATACTGAATGCACTGAGGAAGAATTAGTCAAAAATTTTGGACATGATGTTTTAAAATTAGTTTTGGGATTAACCAAAATAATAGAAATTAGAGAAGATAATCTCATTCCTTCAAAATCGAAAAAAAATTTAACCAAATCCGCGCTAACATTTAGAAATATGCTTTTAGCAAGCACCCAAGATGTAGGTGTTTTAATCGTCAAGCTTTGCGATAGACTGCACAATATGCTAACCTTAGATGCCTTAAGAGAAGATAAGCAAAAAAGAATTAGTGAAGAAACCTTGGTTGTTTATGCTCCTATTGCGCATAGGCTTGGAATTTCTAGCATTAAAAATTACTTAGAAGATTTAAGCTTTAAATATTTAATGCCTGATGAATATAATATAATAGAAAATTATATCAATTCTAATGATCAGCAAATGCAATTAGGATTAAATGAATTTATTTCAAAAATAGAAATTTTATTTTTAAGCAATGGTTTTAGGCAAGGAAGTTTTAAAATTCAAAAGCGTATTAAGCATAGCTATTCTATTTATCTTAAGATGCAAAGAAAAGGTATAGGTATAGAAGAAGTACTTGATTTATTAGGCGTGAGAATTTTGGTTGAAAAAGTGAGTGATTGTTATTTGGCTTTAGGAATTTTACATACAAATTTCAATCCTTTAATTTCTCGCTTTAAAGATTATATAGCTTTACCAAAACAAAACGGATATCAAACGATACATACAACACTTTTTGATACAAAAAACATTATTGAAGCACAAATTAGAACTTTTGATATGCATAAAATTGCAGAATTTGGGATCGCTGCACATTGGAAATATAAAGAAGACGGTAGCATTGTTGCGCCAAATTTAGATTGGCTTACCGATATTTCAATACAAAGTGCCAACAATCCACAAAATGCGGAAGATTATAACGCTATTGAACTTTATGAATACGCCAAAGATAGCCTTTATGTAGAAGATATAGCTGTGTATTCTCCAAAAGGAGAGATTTTTACTTTGCCTAGAGGAGCAACAGTTCTTGATTTTGCTTATGAAGTGCATACTAAAATCGGACTTCATGCAAAAAGTGCTTATGTTAATCGGGTTAAAGTTCCTTTGCTTACAGAATTAAAAAATGGTGATATAGTTCGTGTTGTAACAAGTGAAGATAAATTTTATCGTTGTTCGTGGATTGATAGTGTTAAAACAGGAAAAGCTAAAGCTAGTATTAGAGAATTTTGTAAGCAAAAAATAAGAGAAATTAACCTTGCAAGTGCTATTAATATGCTTAGTTTTGTTTTTGGTGTGGATAAAAATAAAATAGAAGCTTGGATAGAAAAAGAAAATTTGGGAAGACGCATACGAGAAGTAACTAATGATAATACCTATCTTAAAGATATCGTCAATGGGCTTAAAAAATATGCAAAAAAATCTTATTGGTTTGATAAATATGAAATTCAAGAATATAATATAGGAAATTTTTTAATCTATTCTAATCATAAAATAGCCAATGTAGATTTTGACTATTGTTGTCACCCTAAAAGAGGCGATGCTGTGGTTGCTTTTGTAGAGGGTGGAAATGCTATTGTGCATCATAAGCTTTGTGATAGAGCTGAAAAAATGATAGAGAAAAAAAGAGATATGGTTTTTATCAAATGGGATTCTAATATACCAAAATCTTACAAACTTATTTTTTCTTTAGAAAATAAAAAAGGGGTTTTAGCAGAGTTTTTGGCAGTTTTAGCTAAAATGCAGATTAATTTATTAACAATCAATTTAGCAAAAGATATAAACTCAACCGTGGATTATTTTGAAATAACAATGGAAATACCAGAAAACATAAATCCAGATAGCGTTCGCGAGAGATTAAAAATTCATTGTAAAATTTTAGATTTTGTATCTTTAAGTGATGCTTATAAAGAAAGTTAAAGGATAAAAATGGATATTAAAGATATTTTAGCCGAAGTTAAAAGAGGGTGTGCAGAGATTATTGATGAAGAAAAAATAGAATCATTAATAAAAAATTATTATGAAAAGGGTGAAAATTTTTTTGTTAAAGCGGGTTTTGATCCTACAGCACCTGATTTACATTTAGGACATAGCGTGGTTTTAAATAAAATGGCTTTTTTGCAAAAACATGGAGCTATAGTGCAATTTTTAATCGGTGATTTTACAGGGCAAATTGGCGATCCAAGTGGCAAAAACGCTACAAGAAAAAAGCTAGATAAAGAGCAGGTTTTAATCAATGCAAAAACTTATGAAAAACAAGTTTTTAAAATTTTAGATAAAGAAAAAACACAGATCGCATTTAACTCCGTTTGGCTTAATGAACTTGGAGCTAGCGGTTTAGTAGAGCTTACTTCAACCTTTAGCGTAGCAAGAATGCTTGAGCGCGATGATTTTACAAAACGCTTTAAAGAGCAAAGTTCTATTAGTATTTGTGAATTTTTATATCCTTTGCTTCAAGGTTATGATAGTGTTTTTTTAAAAAGCGATATAGAAATGGGTGGAACCGATCAAAAATTTAATCTCTTAATGGGGCGGCATCTTCAAAGAATTTACAATACAGGCAAAGAACAAGCAATAATAATGATGCCTCTTTTAGAAGGATTAGACGGTGTTAACAAAATGAGCAAAAGTTTAAATAATTATATAGGTTTTACAGAAAAACCTAATGATATGTATGCTAAAATTCTAAGCATTAGTGATGAACTTATGTTTAGATATTATGAACTTTTAAGTCAAAAGACTTTAAAAGATCTTGAAAATATAAAAAATGATATAAAAAATGCTAAGTTACATCCTAAAAAGGCTAAAGAGGATTTAGCTTTAGAGATCGTAGAGCGTTTTTATTCTAAAGAAGAAGCGGTATTTGCAAAAGAAGAATTTGATAGAGTTCATAGTGCCAATGCTTTACCAAGCGAAATTAAAGAATTTGAATTTGAAGGTGAAAGTATTTGGTTGGCTAAGGCTTTGGTAGTATGCGAATTGGAAAATTCAACTTCTGCTGCAAAAAGAAGTATAAGTGCTAATGCAGTGAGCGTGAATTCGCGAAAAATTAATGATGAACAAATGCAATTAAATATTGGAGAATATATTTTACAAGTAGGTAAAAGAAAATTTGCAAAATTAAGGGTTAAAAAATGAGTTTTAAATCTCTTCAAATAGGAAAACATTTAATTAAATATCCTATTTTTCAAGGAGGAATGGGTTTAGGTATTAGTTGGGATAGATTGGCTTCAGCTGTGTCTTTAAATGGTGGACTTGGTATTATTTCATCTGTTGGAACAGGGTATTATGAAAATCGATCTTATGTAAGTAAGGAGTTAAATGCTAAGCCTTATGGAAGTGAGAATTTTTATTCGAGAAAAGGTTTACAAGCTTTAATAAATAATGCTAGAAAAGTTTGCGGCGATGCACCTTTAGGATGTAATATACTTTGTGCAAGTAATGATTATGCAAGAATTGCTCGTGATGCTTGTGAAGTTGGATTTAATGTGATTGTTTCAGGTGCTGGACTTCCTACAAATTTGCCTGAATTTACTATGGATTTTCCAGATGTTGCTTTAGTTCCTATTGTCTCATCTCCTAAGGCTTTAAAAATTATTTGCAAAAGGTGGCAAAATCGTTATAATCGTTTGCCCGATGCTGTAGTACTTGAAGGACCAAAAAGTGGAGGGCATCAAGGTTTTACTTATGAGCAATGTCTTGATCCAAATTATCAATTGGAAAAATTAATCACACCTGTTGTTGAAGAAGCTAAAAATTGGGGCTCATTTCCAGTAATTGCAGCTGGAGGAATTTGGGATAAAAAAGATATTGAAAATGCGATTTCTTTAGGTGCAAGTGGAGTGCAAATGGGGACACGTTTTATAGGTACTTTTGAATGCGATGCTAGTGATGAATTTAAAAATGTTTTACTTTCTTGCAAAGAAGAAGATATAGAACTCATTAAATCTCCTGTGGGATATCCTGCAAGAGGAGTGAGAACTAATTTGCTTAATTTGGTGGATAAAAGAATGGGGCCTAAGATTAATTGTATTAGCAATTGTGTAGTTCCTTGTGGCAGAGGAAAAGAAGCTACAAAAGTTGGATATTGTATAGCCGATAGACTTTTTGATGCTTGGTCTGGAAAAAAAGAAACAGGGTTATTTTTTACGGGAGCAAATGGATATCGTTTGGATAAATTGATCAGCGTAAAAGAATTGATAAATAAGCTTGTTAATGGCGAAGAATGATTAGAATTTTATTTTTCTTTTTTATTTTTTTAAATCTTTGTTTTGGGGCTTATGAAAAAGAGCTTGATAATTTTGATGATAATTTTATCAACTCAAAAAAAGATACACAAATAAAGCTTCATCAACAATTAAAAAGCCTTTATATTCAAAGTGTTATTAATGAAGATGAAAAAACTAAAATTGAAATTTTAAAAAGATTGATTATTAGCTCAAATGTCTTAAATTTAGATGATAAATCTTATGCGGAAGAATTAAAAGAAAGTGGAGTCAGCCAGTCAAGCATTAATGCTTTGAGAAAAGCTGTTATTAAAGATAAAAAAAGAGATAATTCTTCAAATAATACTGAAATTTCTACTTTTTCACAGACTCAAAATCAAGAAAATATTTCAAAGGAGAAAAAAAACCAAGATACAAAAACTTCTCAAGCGCAAAATAGCTCCCTAGAAACAAAAAAAGAAAATGATAAAATTTATATTTTAAGCTCAAATAAAATTAATCAAAGTGTTGAGCTTAGATTAAGTGCAAATTTAAATAAGAAAGATGTTAAAAGTTTTGTTTTGGATGAAAAAGGAAATTTCCGCTATATCAGTGATTTTGACGGAGTTTTAGAAGGAGGTAAAAAAGAATATAAAATGGATGACTATCGAGTGGTAATTTCTCAATATAATCCAAAAACAGTTCGTATTGTAATTTATGCCAAAGAGAAAATCCCTATTGTGCTTAATCTTGATGATAATAAAATAAAGATTTCTAAAAAAACTAGCACCACTTCAAAAAAACAAGAAGAGAAAGCATTGCAAAAAGATGCTAAAGATAGTAAACAAAATAAAAATTCTCAAGAGAAAAAAACAATAAAACAAACCAAGAAAGAACCTTTATATGTTTTAGATGTTGATAAAAATTCGAACGCTGTTGAATTAAAATTAAGCGATAGTTTAAGCAATGACGATATTTCAAGTTTTGAATCAAAAGATCGAAAATTTTTTAGACAAATTATTAGTTTTGAAGGGGTTTTGGAAGGCAATCGTAGAAATTTCACTTTCGGAAAAAATGCTATTACGGTTACTCAATATAATCCTAAAACGGTTAGAATAGTTCTTAGCTCTACTAAAGAAATTCATTTTTTTAAAAAAATAGATGATAAAAGTTTAACTTTAGGTTTTGGAGAGAAATTAACAAGTTCAAACAAAGACCAAACAAAAGGCAAAGTTCAAGCAAAAAATAAAGACCAAATAAAAAGCAAAGAACAAACAAAAAATATAAATAAAAATACTTTAAATTCTAATTTTAAATCCGGTAAAATTGTAGTGATTGACGCTGGGCATGGTGGAAAAGATAGCGGAGCCTTAAGCAATAAAAAAGGTACTTTGAAAGAAAAAAATATAGTTTTAAGCACGGCTTTAAAACTTGGGAATGAACTTAAAAAACGAGGTTATAAAGTCATTTATACTAGAAGTACAGATAAATTTATTAATTTAAGGGATAGAACCAAATTTGCTAATGATAAAGGTGCTGATTTATTTATATCAATTCACGCTAATGCAGCACCGAATATGAAAAAAGCTAAAAGTATTGAAGGAATAGAAACCTTCTTTTTAAGTCCAGCTAGAAGTGAAAGGAGTAAAAAGGCTGCCGAAAAAGAAAATCAGGGTGATTTTGAAGAAATTAATTATTTTTCCAAGCAGAGCATTCTAAATTTTTTAAATCGTGAAAAAATAGTAGCCTCAAATAAACTCGCAATTGATGTACAAAAAAATATATTAACTCAAACTCGTAAAAAATATAAAATTGTCGATGGTGGAGTAAGAGAAGCTCCATTTTGGGTTCTTGTAGGAGCACAAATGCCAGCGATTTTAATTGAAATAGGTTATATCACTCATCCAAGTGAAGGACAGAGAATAGCAAATAAGAATTTTCAAGATATTTTAGCCGAAGGTATTGCAGATGGGGTGGAAAGCTATTTTTACCACAATCGCTAAATAAATGGAAAAAGTAAATATAATTTTTAAAAATAAAACCCCATTTTCTCTTGATTTTGATGATTTTTATTTTAATTCACAAGATGGAATACAAGAGAGCAAATATATCTATTCGGAAGCTTTCAAATGGAACGATGAAGAACAATTTATCATTGCTGAAACAGGTTTTGGCATAGGGCTTAATTTTTTCCTAACCTTAAAAAGATTTCTCAAAGAGCAAGTCAATCAAAGATTATTTTATATCAGTATAGAAAAATTTTATATTGAAAAAGAGATATTAAGAGAAATTTATAAAAAACTTGGTTTTTATGAAGACTTCAAAGAAATACTTGAACCCTTTTTAAAATTTTATCCTCCTTGTAAAGAGGGGTGTTACCGATTTTATTTTAAAAATTGTTTTTTAGATCTTATTTTTGATGATGTTTCTGTTTTAAAAAGACTTGATTTTAAAGCTAATGTTTGGTTTTTAGATGGTTTTTCTCCTAGTAAAAATTTTGCTATGTTTGATGATAATGTATTACTAGAAGTAGCAAGATTATCAAAAAAAGGGACTCAAATTTGTACTTTTTCTGCAGCTAGTTTATTGCAGAAAAATCTTAAAAAATATGGTTTTAGCGTACAAAAAGTGAAAGGTTTCAGAAAAAGAGAAATGATAAAAGCTTTTTTTGAAAAAGATATAGTAGATCAGCAAATGAATCAAGAAGCGTATTTTCAAAGAGTTTTTCAAAAAAATGAAAATAAAGAAGTTGCGATTATAGGTGCGGGTATTTGTGCGGCAACTTTAGCCTATGAGCTTTCTTTAAGGGATTTTAAAGTCAGCGTTTTTGAAAAAAATACTTGTTTAGGAGAGGGTGCTAGTGGTAATGAAAGTGGAATTTTAAGCTCTTTGATTTTAAAACCAAACGTTGCTTTGGGTGAATTCTCTCAATTTGCTTTTGTTGAAGCGAGTCGTTTTTATCGTCAAATTTTAGATTTGAAATTAAATGGAGTGATAGAAATTGCACATAATGATTTAATGCAGGAGCGTTTTTTATCTCAAGAAAACAATATTTTGTTTAATATTAAAGACAATCAAGCTTTTTTACAAGATGGCGGACATATCAATCCAAAAAAACTCGTTCAAACCTTGTTTGAAAAAAGCAAGGCTAAGATTTATTTTAATCATAAATTTAAAAGTTATCAGTATAAAAATGGCATTTTTAATCTTTTTTTTGATGAGATAAAAGATATTTATCAATCAGAAATTTTAATTTATGCTATGGGCGCAGATACTAAGGATTTTGTGTCATATGAATTTATGAATTTAAGTAAAGTTCGTGGTCAAGTAACTCATTTAGAACCTTTTTGTGATATCGAATTTCCACTTTCATCAAAAGCTTATATTTGTCCAAAAAATGAAGGAATCCAAGTTATAGGGGCAAGCTATGATCGCTTAAATTGTAACCCTAATCCTCAAAGAGAAGATGATGAAGAAAATATTAAAAATATAAAAGAATTTTTAAAAGGAAATGAAAATTTGATCATCAAAGGCTCTAAAGTAGGATTTAGATCTTATTCTAGCGATAGATTTGCTATCATAGGTGCAGCTTATGATGAAGAGTTTTATAAAGCGTGCTATAAAGATTTATTATGGACAAAAAATAAAGATCAAAAATTACCCAAAAATATACCTAATCTTTATTTAAATTTTGCTCATGGATCTCGAGCTTTTTCCACAGCAGTTTTAGCCGCACGTTATCTTTGTGCTTTAATCAAGAACGAACCTTTATGTGTATATAAAGATTTTATTTCTTGTATTCATCCTGCAAGGTTTTTGATTAGAAAGCTAAAAAAAGGTTTAAAATAATAAGCATAAAAATATATTATTTTAATATTTTTATTTTATTTTAAATTATGTTATTCTATTATATAGTAATTTTATTTTAAGGAAAATTTCATGGTCGATTATAGTCAAATAGAGTCTCGCTTAGCGATGCTTGAAAAACTTCCTTCTTTAAATCCTGAAAATTCTATTCCTATGGCTTTAGAAAAAGCTGGATTTAGTAGAAGGGATTTTATGAAATGGGCAGGAGCAATGACTGCATTTTTAGCACTTCCTGCAAGTTTTACTCCTATGGTGGCAAGAGCTGCAGAATTAGCCGACAGACTTCCTGTTGTTTGGCTTCATATGGCAGAATGTACAGGCTGTAGTGAGAGTTTATTAAGAAGTGATACGCCAACTATTGATAGTTTGATATTTGATTATATATCTTTAGAATATCATGAAACTGTTATGGCTGCTGCAGGTTGGCAAGCTGAAGAAAATTTGGAAAACGCTATTAAAAAATATAAAGGCCAATATGTTTTAATGGTGGAGGGTGGTATACCTTGTGGAGAAAAAGAACATTATCTTACTATAGGACCACATGGAAAAAGCGGATATGAACTTGCTAAGATGGCGAGTGAGGATGCTTATGCTATTTTGGCAATTGGTACTTGTTCTTCTTTTGGTGGTATTCAAGCAGCAAGACCAAATCCAAGTAATGCACAGCCTTTAAATAAAGTAACCAATAAAACAGTCATTAATGTTCCAGGATGTCCTCCAAGTGAAAAAAATATTGTAGGTAATGTTTTACAACTTTTACTTTTTAAAGAATTACCAGCTCTTGATGTATATAATAGGCCAAAATGGGCTTATGGTTTAAGAATTCATGATCTTTGTGAAAGACGAGGACATTTTGATGCAGGTGAATTTGTGCAAAGTTTTGGAGATGAGGGTGCAAAAAATGGATATTGCCTTTATAAGGTAGGTTGTAAAGGACCTTATACTTTTAATAATTGCTCAAGAGAAAGATTTAATCAGCATACTTCTTGGCCTATTCAAGCAGGACATGGTTGCATAGGGTGTTCTGAACCAAATTTTTGGGATACTATGGGGCCTTTTGAAGAGCCTATGGCAAGTCACAAATTCGATACAGTCTTTGGTATGGGTGCTGATAGTGTATCGGATAAAATAGGAATTGGTGTATTAACACTTACCGGAGTTGCTATTGCTGCTCATGCAGTAATTGCTTCTATGAAAAAAAATGAGGAATAAAAATGAGTCAAAAGATAATAGTTGATCCAATTACAAGAATAGAAGGACATTTAAGAGTTGAGGTGGTTGTTGATGATAACAATGTAGTAAAAGAAGCTTATGCAGGTTCTACTTTGTGGCGTGGTATTGAGACCATCGTTAAGGGAAGAGATCCAAGAGATGCAGGTTTTATGACTCAAAGAATTTGTGGAGTTTGTACTTTTTCTCACTATAAAGCAGGCATTGTTGCAGTTGAGAATGCTTTAGGTATTGTTCCCCCTTTGAATGCATTGCTTACTAGAACTTTAATGAATGCCGCACTTTTTTTACATGATCATATTGTGCATTTTTATCAACTTCATGGGCTTGATTGGGCTGATGTTGTAAGTGCTCTAAGTGCAGATCCTAAAAAAGCAAGTGATGAAGCTTTTAAATACACTTCAAATCCTTATGCGACTGGATCTGATAAACTTCTTGAAGTAAAACAAAGACTTAAAACCTTTGTGGATAAAGGTAATTTGGGACCTTTTGCAAATGCTTATTATGGACATCCAACTTATCGTTTGACTTCAGAAGAAAATTTAATCATTCTCTCTCATTATTTAGAATGTTTAAGAATTCAAAGAATTATTGCTCAGTGTATGGCAATTTTTGGTGCTAA
This sequence comes from Campylobacter estrildidarum, assembly GCF_005406205.1. Taxonomy (GTDB): domain Bacteria; phylum Campylobacterota; class Campylobacteria; order Campylobacterales; family Campylobacteraceae; genus Campylobacter_D; species Campylobacter_D estrildidarum. The sequence goes on along the minus strand of NZ_NXLZ01000001.1, from coordinate 91,047 downwards.
AAATCCACATCCGCAGAGTTTAACTGTAGGTGGTGTAACTTGCGTTATGGATCTTTTAAGTCCTTCAAGAATGGGTGAATATATGGCTAAATTTCAAGAAGTTCAAGATTTTGTTAATCGTGCTTATTATCCAGATCTTGTAATGGCAGGAAAAGCTTATGCAAATGAAGCCAGTGTTTTAAATGATATCGGAGTAAATAATCTATTTACTTTTCAAGAATTTCAACTTGGAAAAAATGAATGGTTATTTGAAAGCGGTATAATTAAAAATGGAGATTTGAGTAAAGTTTATGATGTAAATGAAGATAAAATTACCGAAGAGGCAACTCATTCTTGGTATGTAGATAATGAACCATTGCATCCTTATGAAGGCAAAACAAATCCAAATTATACAGGATTTATAGATGGTCAAAGCATAGATCATCATGGAAATAAAGTCGATTCTAAAGTTTTTGACACCAAAGGAAAATATAGCTGGATTAAAGCACCTCGCTATGAAGGAAGCCCTATGCAAGTAGGACCACTTGCAAATATAGTGGTTAATTACGCTAAGGGAAATAAAAACGTTGTTTCGGTGGTAGATGAGTTTTTAAAAGAAACAGGACTTCCTTTAAGTGCAGTATTTAGCACTCTTGGAAGAACTGCTACACGTTGTATAGAAGCAAAAATCATAGCCAATAATGCTTTAAGGGCATTTAATAATTTAGTAGAAAATCTAAAAGTAGATCAAACAACTTGTGCACCTTATGCTCCAGATACAAGTAAAATGGTTAATGGTGAATACAGAGGCCGTTATATTGGGCATGTGCCAAGAGGAACATTAAGTCATTGGTGTAGAATTAAGGACGGCGTGATTGAAAATTGGCAAGCTGTTGTTCCTTCAACTTGGAATGCAAGTCCAAAAGATGCTAATGGAATAGGTGGAAGTTATGAACAATGTTTAATAGGATTAAAAATTGCCGATGTGAAGCAACCACTTGAAATTATACGCAAAATTCACTCTTATGATCCTTGTATAGCTTGTGCTGTGCATGTTATGGATACTAAGGGAAATAATTTAAGCGAATACAAAGTTAATGTAAATTTATAGGGGGCTTTTATGCAAAACAAAAAAGAAAAATTGCAAAGAAAAGCTGAATATGAATTTAGTATAGGTTTGCGTTTGACGCATTGGATTCGTGCTATTGCTATAGTATTGTTAATAGGAACTGGATATTATCTTTCTTATGTATTTCAAAGTCCCATAAGCAATGGTGAGCCTATTAATTTTATGCAAGCTAAATATCGCTTAATCCATCAAGCAGTAGGATTTATTTTGATTGCCTGTATTATTTTTAAGGTTTATCTTTTCTTTTGTGATAAAGTAAGTCGTAAAGAACGCGTTTCAATTATAGATGTTTTTAATATTAAGCTTTGGATTCATCAAATTAAATTTTATATTTTTTTAGGCAAACATCCTCATTTAAGAGGGGTGTATAATCCTTTGCAATTTGTTACTTATTTTTTCTTTTATCTTGTAATGTTAGGTATCATTTTAACAGGACTTATTCTTTATATTCATACTTATCATCAAGGTTTAGGTGGAATGTTGTATAATCTTTTAAAACCACTTGAAGCAATGCTTGGAGGATTAGCTGAAGTTAGAACTTATCATAGAATTTTAATGTGGGTTATTATGATTTTTATCCCTGTACATGTTTATATGGCTATTTTTAATGCTCTAAAAGCTAAAAATGGTTCTATGGACGCGATTTTTAGTGGTTATAAATATGTAAAAGAGGAAGGAAATTGAAATTCCTTGTGCTAGGCATAGGAAATATAATGTTTGCAGATGAGGGTATAGGAGTTCATATTTGTAATTTTTTTAAAAAAAATTATGAATTTACTCACCCTATCCACACTTTAGATTTTATTGACGGCGGGACTTTAGCTTTACAGCTAAGTTATATAATTGCAAGTTATGATAAAATGATTTTAATTGATTGTATCGATGCAGATGATGCAAGTATAGGAGATGTTTTTTTCTTTCCTTATGAAGCGATACCAAAAAATATTAATTGGAGTGGCAGTGCTCACGAAGTTGAAATGCTCCAAACTCTACAATATATAGAACTTCTTGGCGATTTACCACAAACTCAAATTTTAGCTTGTATCCCTAAGCGTATAGAGCCGATGAGCTTTGAGCTTTCTAAAGAAATTTTAAAAGCGAGTGAAATTATGGAAAAGACCTTGCTTGATTATTTAAAAAAAGAAGGTTTTGATTACGAAAAGATTGCCGATCATTCTTTGCAGGAATTGGCAAATATTGCTTATAAAAATTAATTTTCTATTTTAATGCGATAGTTGATTGCTTTATTTAAAGATACCATATCGACATTTTCCAAACTAACTCCACTTGGAATCCCTTGCGCTATTTTGCTAAATTGTAAATTTAAATCTTTAAATCTATCCTCTATAAAAAAAATAGTTGCATCTGAATTAAGATTATGCGGTAAAGCAAATATCAATTCTTTAGCATTTTGTCTTAATATCATTTGTTCTAATTTATTTAATTTTTTACTATCTAGTTCATCTAAAACAAAGTAAAATCCTTGATAGCTTTTACTTTCTTCTATGGTTAGAATATCTTTTGGAGTTTGAACTATACATAAGGTATCTTTGTTTCTTTCTTCATCTGTACAAATTCCACAAAGTTCATTTTCACTTAATGCTCCACATTGTTGACAAGGTTTGATAAAGCGTAAAGCATTTTCAATATTGTGCGCAAGCTTCATACCTTCAAACTGATTGCCAGTGCAAATATGATAGGCAAGACGAATAGCTGTTTTTTTTCCAATAGTAGGTAATTTAGAAAAACTTTCTATGAGTTCATTAAATTTTTCTAGATCTTCTTTATAAGTCATTATTTTTTTTATCTCCAAAGAACACTTTAAAACAATGTTTGCCTTTCTCATAATAATAAGTAATCTCAAAATTATGTAACTTACATACTTCAAAAACTATATAAAGCCCAAGACCCATTCCTTTAGCTTGTTGGTGTTTTTCTCGAGTAAAGGCTTCAAAATAGTATTCTATGGGTTCGCTTAAGGCTTGTCCTAGATTTTTAATTACAAAAGAGTCTTTATAGCAATAAATTTTACAAGTCCCATCGCTTGAGTATTTTAAAGCATTATCGATTAAATTTTTTAAGATTAAAGGAAAAATTTCCATATCTGCATTGATTAAAGAATCTTGATTTAAATAAATTTTAACGATTTTGTTAAAATCGTCTTTCATTAAATAATTTTTAGCCTCTTCAAGTATGATACTAAAATGTGTAGGTTTAAAGTGTAAATTATGATTTTTTGAAAAGAGATTTTCAATTTTTGCAAATTCGTTAATCAAAGAATCCATGCGCGAAAATATATCGATAAGTCTTTCCTTTTGCTTTTGCTCTTTAATCATTTCAGCAATGATTCTTCCTTTACCTATAGGAGTTTTTAATTCGTGCATTATTGTACGTAGGAAAAGTTGTCTTGATTCTATAAGTTCTTGACTTCTTGTGAAAGCTTTTTTGAATTCAAAAGCAATCTTGCCAATTTCATCTTCTTGATATTCTGTAAATTCAAACTTTTTTCCATTCGCGGCTTTGGCAACTTGCTTTCTAAGTTTTTTAAGTGGTTCGAGTGATTTTAAAACTGAAAAATACATAAAAACGACTAAAAAAGAAAAGAAGAAAAATCCTACCAATAAAAGATTATAAACTCTATCATTTATATTTTCTTTATAGAGATTTTGAAAATTTTCACATTGAATATCAAGATAAAGATCATTTTGATATTTTAAAGAAAAATACTGACATATTTGATTATCGTTGTCATAAAAAAGAATTTTAGCATTTTTTTTAATTGCGTCTTTTAGGTTTGAATTTTTTATAATAGAAAAGTTATTGTTGTTAAAATAGGCATTTATATTAAAATTTGAATTATAAGAGCTTAACATATTTTTAACAAGAACCTTCTGTCTTATAACCCCTTCTTTTTCGTAGGAGTTTTCTTCAATTTTTAATAAAATTATAAAAAGAATACAAACTAAAAAAAAGGTTAAAACAAATAATACAACTAGTTTAGTAGAAATAGAATATTTTTTTCTCATCCTATTAGTTTATATCCTATACCCCTAACAGAAAAAATGTGTTTTGGAGATTTAGAATTATCATTTATTTTTGCTCTTAAACGACCAATGATAACATCTAGGCTCTTAGAATCTTTATCTTTAAGGCTTTTGCAGCGATTGACAAGTTGTTCTCTGGATACGCTATAGCTGTGTTGTTGAATTAAATATTCTAAAATCTCATATTCAGCTGGAGTTAAAGTTAAAACTTTATTTTGATAACTAATCTCGTGTCTTCTTTCATCGATTTTAAACGCTGAATTTATATTTTCATTACTAAAATTTTCAATTCTTTTTGTGCGACGAATAAGGCTAGTTATCCTTGCATACATTTCTTTTGGATCATAAGGTTTTGGCAAATAATCATCTGCACCAATTTGAAGTCCTACGACCTTATCGCTAAGATCTCCTCTAGCCGAAGAAACAATAATTGGAATATTGCTTTTTTGTCGGATTTCTCTACAGACTTCAAGCCCGTCTATCCCCGGTAAAGTTAAGTCCAAAATCAAGCAATCATAACCTTGTATTCCCATACTCAAAACTTCTTTTGGAGTTTCAAAATTTGTAATTTTTATATTAAACTGAGCTAAATATTCAGATAAAAGTTGTGCGAAGTCAGGATCGTCTTCTATCATTAATACGTTAATCATTTATGTTTTCCTTTAAAAAAGTATTTAATATTTATTATATTATAGCAAATAGAATATTTTACATAATTTTATTTAAATTTTGATAAATTATTGAGTTTATTTTTGCTAAAATTACGTTTTAATTTTTAAAATGTTTTTTAGTGGTATAAAATTTGAAATTTTGCGTTGATATTTAAGGAATTAAAATGGAATTAGACTATTATGAAATTTTAGAAATTACACAAGGTGCTGATAAAGATACCATAAAAAAGGCTTATAGAAAAATGGCTTTAAAATATCATCCAGATAGAAATCAAGGAGATAAAGAAGCTGAAAATAAATTCAAGCTAGTTAATGAAGCTTACGAGGTTTTAAGCGATGATGAAAAACGTGCTGTTTATGATCGATATGGAAAAGATGGCTTAAAAGGAGGCTTTGGCAGTAGTTCTGGTTTTGGTGGTTTTGAAGATTTAGGCGATATTTTTTCTAGTTTTTTTGGAGATGGCTTTGGAAGATCGTCTCGTCGTAAGAAAACAGGTGAAGAAAAATTTTCGAGTGATTTGATTGTAAATTTAAGATTGAGTTTTAAAGAAGCTGTTTTTGGATGTAAAAAAACTATAGATTTTATTTATAAGGATTCTTGTAAAACTTGCAATGGAACGGGTTCTAAGGACGGAAAACTTCAAACTTGTCCTAAATGTAAAGGTAGCGGCCAAGTAGGAATTTCTCAAGGATTTATCACTTTTGCTCAAACTTGCCCAGATTGTCAAGGAAGTGGTGAAAGTATCCGTGAAAAATGTAGCGATTGTAAAGGCAAGGGTTATCAAGAAGTTAAGGATCAAGTAGAAATTAGCATTCCTGAGGGTGTTGATAGTGGAATGAATTTAAGGGTTAATTCAAAAGGTAATATCAGCAAAAATGGTTCTAGAGGGGATTTGTATGTTAAGATTATTGCTGATGAGGATAGGACCTTTATAAGAGATGAAAATGATATATATATAAAATATCCTGTATTTTTTACTCAAGCTATTTTAGGTCAAAGTGTAAAAGTTCCTACTATACGTGGAGAAGCGACTTTGAATTTGCCAAAGGGTGCAAAAGATGGGCAAAGATTTGTTCTTGAAAAAGAGGGAGTAAAAGATGTGCATAGTTCTCACATAGGAAATCAAATCGTTCAAATTTCTATTAAATTTCCTACTTCTTTAAATGATGAACAAGAAGAACTTTTAGAAAAATTAAGTGAAAGTTTTGGTATCAAAGATGGAATGCATCAAGAACAAAAAGGATTTTTTGAGAAAATAGCTGATTGGTTTAAATAAAAAATATCAATTATCTATAAAAAATAATACTCTATAAATCTAAAATTATGTAATTTAATAAAAATTTAGTTATCGGCATATAATACGAGAATAAAAAGTGCATATACAAAATGATGATTATATGGAAAAAGCTAGTCTATTTAATTTTCTTTTCACAAGCATCACTTTTTGATTGGCAAGAGTCAAGATGAAATTAGAGTAGAGAGTAAAATTTTTTAAAAGAAACAATTAAACTATGCAAATACAATTCAAACAAAGTAAATTAAAAATACTAAAGGTAAAAATTATTAAAAAGATTTTTTTAAAGACAAGTAATTTTTTAAGATTTGAGAAAAAATATCAAGTTACAAGAGACTAAAAGAATATGAGATTAAAAATTTATTAAAGGAATTATTTTGCTCATTTTCTTGAAAAATGCCATAAGTATGACTTAACATCCAAAATTAATAAGATGAGTTTTATCAAAGGAAATTAAAAAATATTTTTAAAAGCTAGGTTGTTAAACCTAGCTTAATAGAGTTAAATTTTATTTTTAGAACTTGTAAAGAGCTTGAAGTCTTATAGCATTGTGATCGCCATCTCCATTTTTGTCCGCATCTACATCTAAGTAAGAATAGAATGCTGAGAAGTCAAGTTTTGGAGAGTATTTATAATCAACTCTTGCAACCGCTTCGAATTTTTTACCACCGCCTATATGAGCAGCTGTTTCAGTTCCACCATATACTAAGTCACCACCTATGCGAACTGTTTCATCGAAAGTATAACCAGCAGTTATATAACCAAAGAGATTTCTACCCATACTACCAGTTAAGTTAGATCCTTGAGAATAGAAAATTTCTTGTCCAGCTAAAACGCCACCGATATTTCCTTGATCTTCAATTGTAGTCATAGTGTATTTATCTTTGTCACCATAGTATAAACCACCAAGACTAGCATCCCAACCAGCAACTTCGATACTTCCTCTTAAACCAAAGAAGTTACCATTATCAGAACCAACTTGAGTATCATTATCTAAAGAGTTTCCTAAATATGCACCTTCAAGAGTCCAATTTACACCATCAAAGATAGTTGTACTATAAGCTACATCTAAAGCATAGAAAAATCCTACATTGTCCCAATAAGCTAACCATAATTGTGGATTAAAGTCACCACCAAGAGCTTCATAAGAACCTATAGCAGCAGCACCATAGATGTTACCTATTGAGCTACCCATAATGTTTGATAAAAACCCGCTCATATCACCTTCTTGTTCTTCAGTCATAAAGCTATCTACACCAAAAGCAACTAAGGTTAAGCCATCGATGCTGTTATTGACTACTTTTACACCTGTTCCAACCAAACCATCAACTCCGTTGTCAGTCCAGATAGTGTTAAGTTGTTGTTTACCAGCGATTACATTTGTAGCAACATCCTCATTTGTATAAGTTAAATACAATTGACGAACAGCAAGAGTTTTTTTCTCGTTTAGAGTTGCTTCGTTACTATAGCCACCATCTTTAGCACCATAGTCAAATTGAACGAAAGCTTTAAAGTTGTCTGCTATAGCAGCACTGAAATTAAATTGTGCTCTATATAAATGATTTTGTTTGCTCATCATTAAATCACTTTTTCTTCCTGGGAAGTCTTTATCGAAGTTAGCACCTTCATATCTATATCTTAATACTCCAGATACATCGATATCTTTGATTGCTTCTTCTACTGGAGTAGCGCTAGCTACTGAAAAAGCACCTGCAGTAAGAGCTGCGACTAAACTAAGTCTAATTAGTTTCATGAGAATTCTCCTTTTAAAATTTAAAATAAAACGATGTAATTGTAACATAAAAAACAGGAGTTTATCTTAAAAAATGCTTAAAGTTTTGAATTTCAGGTTTTTTGAAAGTAAATAACCTTAGCTAAAATAGCTTAGCTAAGGTTATTTAAGGAGTTTTCTCATGAATGTTTTTACTCATGTATGAAAGTATAAATATAGAAAGTAAATGATTGGATAATTTAAAATTTTTTATAATAACTTTTTTATGATTTTAATTTTTCTAACAAATCTTTTGCATTAATAAAACCTGTAATTTTTAATTTTTCTTTACCATTTTCAAAAAAAATCAAAACAGGAGGTCCAAAAACATCGAAATTTTGCATAGTTTTTATTTCTTTATCATTGTTTTGACTCACATCTACTTTGATAAGTTTGTAGTTTTTTACTTTTTGTATCACTCTTGCATCGCTAAAAGTAAGTTCATCTAAAAGTTTGCAATTTTCACACCAAGATGCGGTAAAGTCAAGCATTACATTTTGATTGTTTTTTATTTCTTGTTTGATTTGATCAAGATTGTTTATAAAATGATAGTTTAAAGTTTCATTTTGCTGCTTCGTGTTTATACTAAAAGGGTTTAAAAAATCTTTTGCTCCAAAAAGTCCACCTAAAAATAAACTTAGCGAATAACTTAAAACTAAAATCAAAATAGCTTTTTTAAATCGAGTCAAAAAGTCATCAGCTTTTTCAAAAAGTCCCATAAAAACGCTAAAAAATACGCCTAAAATTCCAAAGGCTATTAAAATATAGTTTGTTGCTACAATGCGAGAGAGTATCCAAATCGCCATCGCAAGCATAACAAAGCCAAAAAATAGCTTGATTTTTTCCATCCAAGCCCCAGGTTTTAAAAACCCTAACCCTAAGCCTATAAAAAGCAAGGGAATTCCCATGCCAAAACTCATCACAAAAAGAGCACTTCCGCCAAGCAAAGCGTCTTTGGTATTTGCGATATAGATTAGCGCTCCTGCTAAAGGAGCTGCTACACAAGGTCCTACGATCAAAGCCGATAAAAATCCCATGATGGCTATACCTACAATGCCTTTTTTATTGTCGCTTTTTTTGTGTATGAAATTTTGGAATTTTAAAGGAAGCTCAAAGCGAAAAACATCAAACATCGCTAAGGCAAAAAGAACGAAAATAAACGCAAAAGCGATCAAAACACTAGGCTTTTGTAAAATCCCTTGCACACTTGCACCTAAAAAACTAGCCATAACTCCAGCTATGGCATAAGCTAAAGACATAGAAAATACATAAACAAAAGAGAGTAAAAAGCTGTGTTTTTTAGAATTTTTTACTCCACTTTTTGCGACGATTAAAGAGGATAGAATAGGAATCATCGGTAAAATGCAAGGAGTAAGTGAAAGCAATAAACCATAGCCAAAAAAGCTTAGTAAAATCCAAAAAAGATTATCAGTAGCTAAAAAATTAGCGATCATTCCTTCTTCGGATTGGGAGTTGAATTTTTCTTTAGGCTGTTTATTTTGTTTGTAAGGTTTTGAAATGGAAAATTGGCTGTTTTTGTATGTAAGATCGAGGTACCAAATTTGCGGATTGTAACATAAGCCTTGTTTGGAGCAACCTTGAAATTCAAGTTTGATTTGGTTGAGATTTTTTTTAGCGTAATGTTCTAAAAGCAGATTAGGTAAAGTTAGATCAAGCTCTTGAAAATATACTTGTTCGTTGTCTTTTTGTGTGCTTGGTGGGAAATTTAAAAAAGAAGTTAAATCTTTGTCATTGATGTGAAGTTTTATTTTATCTGCGTATAAATAAATGTCTTTTCCTAGCTTGATATTGATATTTATCGAGCTATCGTAAGTTTTTGAATTGACGTGAAAGGCATCATTTAAAGATAAAATGGAAGCAAAAGAAATGCAAAAATTAAACAACAATAATATAATAAAACGCAACTTTACTCCTTGAAAGTATTTCAAACGCATTATAGTTTTTTGCGGTAAATATCCAAAAATTAATTTTATTAACTTGATTTTAACGTTAAAAATTTACAATAATTCACAAAAAATTCACTTTTAGTCTATAAAATTTTTAAATAATTAATTTAGGGTTTTTGATGAAAAAAAAGATTATTTTTATAGTAGTGTTTTTGATTGTTATTCTTGGCGGGGTTTATTATTGGTTTTTTTATGATAAGGAAAAGGTAATTTACCTCACTCAAAAAATACAAAGAGACAATATATCTCAATCCATAGAAGCCATCGGAAAGGTTTATGCTAAGGATCAAGTTGATGTAGGTGCACAGGTTAGCGGACAAATTGTAAAACTTTATGTAGATGTAGGATCTCGTGTAAAACAAGGAGATTTGATCGCACAAATTGATAAAGACAAGCAGCAAAATGATTTAGATATTACAAAAGCACAACTTCAAAGTGCTAAAGCGAATTTAGAAAGTAAAAAAATCGCCTTAGATATTGCTTTGAAGCAATACGAAAGAGAAAAGAAGCTTTACGCTTTAAAGGCGACTTCTTTAGAAAATTTAGAAACTCAAAAAAATAATTATTATGCTTTAAGAGCAAGCGTTGCTGATCTTAATGCACAAGTAGTTCAGCTTGAAATCACACTTAAAAATGCTCAAAAAGATTTGGATTATACAACCATAACTGCACCTATGGACGGAGTTATTATCAATACTGCTGTTGAAGAGGGACAGACCGTGAATGCAAATCAAAATACTCCTACTATAGTTCGCATTGCTAATTTGGACGAAATGGAAGTAAAAATGGAGATAGCAGAAGCAGATGTAAGTAAGATCAAAGTAGGAACAGAAATTAATTTTTCTTTGCTTAATGATCCTCAAAAAACTTATCAGGCAAAAATAGCAAGTATAGATCCAGCCGATACCGAGGTGAGTGATTCTAGCTCAAATTCTAGTTCTAGTTCTTCTAATTCCACTTCTAATGCGATTTATTATTATGCGAAATTTTATGTTCCCAATAAAGATAATTTTTTACGTATAGGAATGAGCGTTCAAAATGAAATTGTTGTAGCGAGTGCTAAAGATGTGATCGTTGTTCCAAGTTATGCAATAAAAAATGATGATAATGGTTATTATGTCGAGGTTTTGGAAAATGAGCAAGCGGTTAAAAAATATGTGAAACTTGGCATTAAAGATTCTATCAATACTCAAATTTTAGAAGGCGTGAATGAAAATGAGAATTTGATAGTTAGTTCTAGTGCGGATGGACTTGCATCTACGATGAAATTGAGATTTTGATGATTTACTTAAAAAATATTTGTAAAAATATAGGTGAGAATGCTATTTTAAAAAATGTAAGCCTTTGTATAGAAAAAGGAGAATTTGTAGCAATCATCGGACAAAGTGGGAGCGGCAAGACTTCTTTGCTAAACATTATAGGAACTTTAGATGTTCCAAGTAGTGGAAGTTATATCCTTGAAGAATATGAAGTCACAAAGCTTAATAATGATGAAAAAGCAAGATTAAGACGTGAAAAAATAGGTTTTATTTTTCAACGTTACAATCTTTTAAATTTGCTTAATTCTAGTGAAAATGTTTCTTTGCCCGCTGTATATGCAGGTAAAAGTGTGCAGGAAAGAAAACAAAAAGCCAAAGAGCTTTTAGCTAATCTTGAATTAGGGCATAAACTTAGTTCTAAACCAAATGAATTAAGTGGAGGGCAACAGCAACGTGTTTCTATAGCAAGAGCTTTGATGAATGGCGGAGAGTTGATTTTAGCTGATGAGCCAACGGGAGCTTTAGATAGTAAAAGTGGGATTATGGTGCTTGAAATTTTACAAGAATTAAACAAGCAAGGTCATACCATAGTTTTAGTAACTCACGATCCAAAAATTGCAGAACAAGCTAAAAGGGTGATAGAAATCAAAGATGGTGAAATTTTAAGCGATAGCAAGAAAGATGAAACTAATCTTCAAGAAGTTTTACCCAAAATAATGCAAAAGGAAAAAAAGACTCTAACTTTACTTAAAAATCAAGCTTTTGAGTGTTTTAAGATCGCTTATTCTTCTATAATCGCACATAAATTACGTTCCATTTTAACGATGCTTGGTATTATTATAGGTATTGCCTCTGTGGTTTGCGTTGTGGCTTTAGGACTTGGTTCGCAAGAAAAAGTTTTAAAATCGATTTCAGATCTTGGAACAAGCAGTATAACTGTTTTACCAGGTAAGGGGTTTGGTGATTTGCGTTCAGGTAAAACGAGACTTAATTTTAGCGATTTACAGACTTTAAGGAGTTTGAGTTATCTTGAGGCAGTAGATGCGTACTCTAGTACTTCAGGCGTGGCAACTTATACTAATATATCCTTGAGTGCTAAGGCTGAAGGGGTTGGGGTTAATAATTTTGCTATTGATGGCTTAAAAATTGATGTAGGAAGAATTTTAAGCGAAGATGATGTGCTTAATAGCTTAAATGTCGTTGTGCTTGATTTTAATGCTAAAAAGAATTTATTTCCTGATTTGAATAAAAAAGATGTGATAGGACGAGTGGTGATATTTAACTCTCAACCTTTTAAAATTATAGGAATTTTGCAAAAAGATCAAAATAAGATGTTTGAAGACAATGTTGTACGTCTTTATATGCCTTATACAACGCTTATGAATAAGATTACAGGTGATAGAAAATTGCGTGAAATTGTCATCAAAGTGAAAGATAATGTAAATTCTAGCTTGGCTGAAAATGCCATTATACGCGTTTTAACCATCAAAAGAGGGCAAAAGGATTTTTTTACTTTCAATTCTGATACTTTCAAACAGGCTATTACGGCAAATAAAAAAACAACGACTATACTTACAGCTTGTGTTGCAGTCATCGCACTCATCGTTGGAGGGATTGGCGTGATGAATATTATGCTTGTTTCGGTGAGTGAAAGGACAAGAGAGATCGGAATTCGTATGGCAATAGGTGCTAGAAGAGAAGATATTATGATGCAATTTTTAATTGAGGCTGTGATGATATGTACCATAGGAGCGGTTTTGGGTGTGATTTTATCGGTGTTTGTGATTTTTGCTTTTAATCACTTAAGTACAGATTTTCCTATGATCTTGAATTTTTACTCAGTGCTTTTAGGACTTTTAAGCTCTATGTTAATTGGCGTTATCTTTGGATTTTTCCCTGCGAGAAATGCAGCGAATTTAAATCCTATTAGTGCTTTATCGAAGGAATAAAATGAAAATTTTTCTAAGCATTTTTCTAAGCATTTTTCTAAGTGCTTGTGGAGCAAAACTTGTTTTACCAAAAGAAGAAATTAAAATCGATCAAAAGGACTTGAAAGATTTAAATATAAGTTATGATTGGTATAAGGCGTATGGTAATGAAAAATTAGATGAGTTTATAACTTATATCTTGAAAAATAATAGCAATCTTAAAACAGCAAGGCTTAATCTGCTTAGTGCTTTGGCAAGAGCGGATTTGATCGATTATGATCTATATCCTAGCTTGAGTGCGAGTTTGGGTTTTGGAAAAAGTAAAAATTTAAATTCGGGCTTAGAAAGCAAAAACTTCAATAACTCTTTAAATTTAAGTTATGAGCTTGATATTTATGGAAAAATAAGAGATAGCGCAAAAGCAAGTGAATTTAGTGCAAAAGCAAGTGAATATGATTTGCAAAATTTAAAAATCAGCATGGTTAATACAGCTTTAAATGATGTTTTTGAACTTGCGTATTTTAATGATGTACAAAATTTACTTCAGCAATATCTTAAAAATTTAACCCAAATGCAAGAACTTTACGCTTATAAATACGAACTTGGAAAAATAGAAAAGCTTGATTTACTGAATCTAGAGCAAAGTGCTTTAAAAGCAAAGCAAAATCTTTTAAACAATGAGCAAAATATAAATTTATTGATAAAAAATTTGCAAGATTTATTAGGTAAAGAAGAAGGATTTTCTTATATAGAGTATTTTAAAACCTTGTCTTTATCTGATTTTAAAGAGTTAAAACCTGAATTTAATATTCCTTTAAAAGCACTTGCTTATCGTCCAGATGTACAAGCTAAGATTAACAATCTAAAATCCGCTTTTAAAGATTACACTTCCATGCAAAAATCTATATTGCCAAGTATTTCTTTGGGTGGAATTTTAAATGGCAGTGATGAAAATTTTAATGATAGTTTTAAATTTGAAATTTTAAGTGGAAATATCAAAATTTCTCTTCCTTTTCTTGATTATGGAAGAGTGCGTCAAAATATCAAAATTTCAGAATTTGAGTATGATAAACTTTTGGTAGAATATGAGCAAATTCTACAAAGTGCGATCAATGAATACAAACTTAATTATAAAGACTATCAAAGCGATCTTTTGCTTTTGAAAAATTTAGAAAGTATCAATGCAAAACAAAGATTAATTGAAAAAGCTTATTATGAAAAATATAATTTAGGAAAAAGTGAATTAAAGGATTATTTAGATGCTTCTAACGCTTTAAATTCTAGCGATCAAGAGCTTTTAAGAGCAAGATTTAATCTTTTAAAAACGATTAATTTGTATTATCAAATCACAGCTTTGAGTGTAGATGAAAAAAATTATTAAATCTCTATCTTTAAAGTGTTTGGTTTAAAATTTTTAATTAGTACAAGCTTTTGTTAATAATGTATATATTTTTTTAAATCTTCGAGCATTTTTTTAGCCATTAACTCATAACCTTTCACGGTAAGATGAACATCTTTTAATGAAAGTTTTTGTTTTATCCACTCGTTTTTGCCTCCACTATCTTTCATAAATTCATGCATGTCGAAAATGAAGGTTTTTTCTTCTTTTGCAATTTCATAAAGAGTTTTTCGTATGGTAAAAAAATTATCAGCTAAAACATACTTTTTTCCTTTTTTTTGCACTACAGTTGGAGGAGAGATCAGCATAATAATGGCATTTTTATTGTAGTTTTTAAGTGTTTTTATCCAATGTTTAAGATTGTTTTTAAATTTTTGTTTTTCAAAACCTTTAAAGAGTGCATCATTGGAGCCATACGCAAGTATGATTAAATCATTGTGTAAAAGTTTTAATTCATTTTTGACGACAGACGGGTTCCAAGAAAGCCATATATCGCTTTTAGCACCATTGATAGCGACTGTATCTAAAAAAGAATTGTCTTTTTCATTGCTAATAAAATATCCCCCAAGTTCGGCATTTTTTTGTAAAGCTGTAATTTCCAAAGGAAAGGTTAGTTCAAGTTTTTTATATGACCATTTGTTGATTTTAAAAGAGCGTAATTGGAAATTTTTGCCTTGAGAATCTTTTATATTAAAGGCACTAGTGTTATACTTGGCCTTAAATAAAAATCCTATTTGAAATTTTTTTTTATCTAAGGTTGTATCAAGATTGATTTTAGCACCTTTTTCTTTGGCTTTTGCTATGATACCACCTAAGGGAAAGTTGAGTTTTGCGTTTGCAGCGCTTTTAGAATTTAGAATTTCAAAGTTCTTGTAAGAGTATTTGAGATTTAAATTTTGTTGATATTTAGGTTGTAATGCGTGAGCAAAACCGATCGCATTGGATTTAATCAGATAGCCTCTAAGTACTCTTGGAAAAAAATCGGCAGCCATGTGCGAATCACCAAAAATTCTAATACTTATATTTTTTTTATTCTTAAGTTTTTTTTCTAAGGTTTTTAAATCCTTTTGTGGAACATAACTTTTTAAAGCGGGATGATTTTTAGCTTGTTTGAGTATTTGTTCTGTAATGTCATCGTTTATATTGCTTGCATATAAATTAGTAAAAAACGCAAGAAAGAAAAAAAATATTTTTAATCTACTAGCTAACATTTTTGTCCTTAACTTCTATATGATCTAATAAAAGTTTTGACATAACCTTTGCACCATTGGATGTAAAATGAATTCCATCATCCGTTCTCATTTTTATGCTTTTGTTGTTTTCATCTTTGATATAGGTGGAGTATTCATTATCGACGCTAAAAGACAGTTTAGTATTGATGAAAATTTCTTTGTTTTTAACAAGCTCTTGATTGTAAATCTCGTTTAAGATTTGTATTTTTTTATTTAAACTATCTTTTTTAACTGGAGGAATTTCAAACCATAAAATTTTAACTTTATGCTTTTGAGCTATTTTGATAATTTCATCTACACGACTCGTATAAATCTCTTTCCAAGGTGGAGTTCCAAAATGAAGATAATTTCCTCCTTTTTTTATATCCCAAGGATCATTTGCCCCTAGTAAAATAACTAGATATTTTATATTAGGATTTTTAGAAAGCGTTTCTTTTGTAGCTTGCGCCCAATTAAAATAAGATTTATAAGAAAGTCCTGTATTTTGCCTACTTATATCCGTTGCCTTTAAGCCTAAATTTCTTAAATTTTTATTTAAAGCTACTGCAACTCCTTGCATTAAAGAATCACCTATAAATAAAAACTCTTGATTTGGATCCACTTCTAATCGAGTATGGTTGGAAAAATTGATATTGTGTTCGAGAGTAGTATTTTCTTCTTGTGCTGTTTTGTTAAAATTTTGTTCCACGCTAGTATTTAAATCTGTATGATTGTCAATATCAATAGTTTTATTATTTACTTGAGTTTCTATTTCTATATTTTCTCTAGGTAAGGGTTCGTTGCTAAGTATGGCGCGAATTTGTTCTAGTTTAATTTTAAAACCATTTGCTTCCTTTAAAATATCATTTTGCGGATAGAATATAAAATGATATTTTTGTTCTATATATAAACTAATACTTTGATTCATAACAATTAAAACTAACAAAAACACCGTTACTAAAATAAAGAAAAATTTAACTATTTTCATTTAAAAACTCGAGTAAATAAAATCAGGAATTCCATCTGGCATAAAAGCAAATACCAAAAGTAAAATAAAGGCGATAATAAAAGGCTTTAGTAAAAATGGAGTAAGGTTTAAAATTTTTACACAATATTCTCTAAAATTAACAAACAAAGGATAAATCATAAAAAGAATAGCAAAGCTTACAAGAACATAGATGTCGTTATAACTTGGCACTTGGAAAAAATTATAATAGCAAGCTTTAAAATATTCTATTAAATCTTCTAAGGCTTTATTATAATAAAAGAAAATCCAAGCAAAACATACAAATTGAAAGGTTAAAAATCTTCCAAGAGCTGGAATTTTTTGTAAGCTAAATTTTGTTAAGGCTAATAAATGTAAAAAAGCAATGCCAATACCGTGCAATAAACCCCAAATTAAAAAACCTAAAGTATTTCCATGCCATATACCCGAGAGTGCAAAAGCTATAAAGATATTTGCTATGGTACGTGGCAAGCCTTTTTTACTTCCCCCTAATGGAATATAAATATAATCTTTTATAAATATTGAAAGACTAATATGCCATCTTGACCAAAATTCTTTAAGATTTTTTGAGAGATAAGGCATATTAAAGTTAAGCGGTAGGTTAAAACCTAACATCAATGCAAAAGCGCATACTAAATCCACATAACCGCTAAAATCACAATAAATTTGGACAGCATATGCATAAACTGCACTGAGAAGTTGGACAAAATTATAAGATTGTGGAAAATCTAAAATACTTTTAGAATAAATTCCTAAGTAGTTAGCTATGAGAACTTTTTTAACTATACCAAAAATAAGTAAAACTATAATCAAATCCGCGTGTTTAAATTCGCGTTTTTTATAAGCTTGCTCAAAAAAGAATGAACTTCGCATAATTGGCCCTGAAAGCAGGGTAGGAAAGAAGGATAAAAATATGGCTAAATTGAGAAAGCTTTCTAAGCGACGTTTTTTATGAACTTCTACAAGATAAGTAATGGAAGCAAAGGTGTAAAAACTAATTCCTATTGGGAATATGATATCTAAATTGATAAAATCCAAGCCGAAAAAATTCATTACAAGATCAAAGCTGGTTTTTATGCTTGAAAAATACTTGAAAAAACATAAATTTAAAATAATAAAAGCCACACAAGTAGCAAAGATATAACATTTTCTACGGACAAAAATCAATAAGGCAAAATAATGTATAAAAAAGGTATATACAAATAAAATTAAGGCAAAATAAGGATTGATTAAAATATAAATAATATAAGAAAAAATTAAAATTGAAATATTTTGTATTTTATAATCATCATGAAATAACCAGTAGATAGCAAAAAACACTATCATCAAGATGCTAAATTCTAAAGAAAAATAAGTCATATAATATCCAAATCAATATTATTTTACCTTGTTGGCAAAATTTTTATTTTAGTTTTATATTTTTGATGTATTGATCAGCTAAATATAAACCATTTCCACTTTCGCCGATGAGTTTTATTTTATCAACTATACCACGGAAAAGTGCTTCTTCTTCATGCTGTTCACTTACATACCATTGCAAAAAATTAAAAGTAGAATAGTCTTTATTGGCAAGCATATGTTCTACAAGTTCGTTGATAGATTTTGTAATGCTTTGTTCATGAGCATATGTTTTTTCAAAAACATCTAGCAAAGAAGCAAAATTTTGTTCAGGTTGTTTAACTTCTTTAAGCTCAACGTGAGAATCTGTTTCATTAAGATAAGTTATGAGTTTTTTTGCGTGTTCACTTTCTTCACTTGCGTGAGCAAACAAAAATGACCCTGCACCATCAAAACTATTTTCATAGCACCAAGAACTCATACTAAGGTATAAATTTGCCGCATACATTTCTTTATTGACTTGTTCATTAAGTAATCTTACCACTTCTTTTGAAAGCATTTTCTCTCCTTAAACACTAAATATTTTATATGGTAATATATCTAATTTTTTATTATTTTTATTTTAATTTAACCATAATTTATAAGATTTAAGAAAAATTTCGTTAAAATCTAATTTATTATGATTAGGAAATAAACAAAATGGCCAAAAAGCAGTTTTCTTTATCTAAGCTTAGCATTCCTATTTTCTGGGATTTATTTTTTAGATTTCTCAGTGTTATTGCTAGTACTGCCATGGTGTCTCATTATTCTAATAATTTAGTTGGAGCTATGGGTGCTGGTAATGAAATTATTGATTTATTTATCACCGTTTTTAGTTTTTTAAGTGTGGGATGTAGTGTTGTTGTTGCTCAAGCGATCGGTGCAAAAGATACAGCCTTAGCTCGAAAAGTTATCCATCAAAGTTTGTTTTTGAATTTGCTTGTTGGTTTGGTTTGTGGGAGTTTTATTTTATGGCAAAGTGAGTTTTTGCTTCATCTCTTAAATATACCTCAAGAATTATTAAAAGATAGCCAAAATTATCTTGATATGCTTGCCATATGCCTTGTTTTTGATGCAGTTGGTTTGATACTATCAGCAATTATTAGAGTTTATAATAAAGCTTATTGGGTAATGTTGGTTGGTTTTATGATGGATATTATTGTGGTTATTGGGAACTTTTATGTTCTTCATTTTACCCAACTCGAACTTTTTGGAGTAGGGGTGAGCAATATCGTTGCTAGAGTGGTTGCAGTCATTGCTATGTTTTTAATCGTAGTTTATAAGCTTAAAATTCATCTAAAAATCAAAGAGATGTTAAAACTTGAAAAGGATGTTTTAAAAAAAGTTTTCAGTATAGGGGGATTTTCAGCTGGAGAAAATCTTATTTGGATCAGTCAATATATCATTAGTTTTAGTTTTGTTGCAAGTCTTGGAAAAGAAAATCTTAGCGTCCAAACGATTTATTTTCAATTATCTTTATTGATTATGATGGTTGGGATTGCAATGAGCGTGGCTAATGAGATTATCGTAGGAAAATTAGTAGGTGCAAGACATGAAAATATAGCCTATAAGCATACTTGGCAAGCGCTTTATTTTAGTGTTATAGTTACAATTTTGGTTGTATTAATTCATTATAGTTTAAAAGATTTTACTATGAATCTTTTAGATTTAAAACAAGTTCTTAGAGAGATTATGCTTCCTTTATTTACACTTTCTATTTTTCTTGAAATCGCACGAACTTTTAATATCGTTATGGTAAACGCTTTAAGGGCGAGTGGAGATGCGAAATTTCCATTTTTTAGTGGTATGGTATTTATGTTAGGAGTTTCTTTGCCTGTGGGATATATACTTTGTTTTCATTATAATCTTGGAATTTTAGGAATTTGGATAGGGTATTGTGCCGATGAATCTTTACGAGGGCTTGTAAATGCTTATAGATGGAAAAGTAAAAAATGGCAAGGCAAAGCTTTGGTATAAAGGAATTTTTTTGGAGAGAATGGGTATTTTTTTATCAAAAAAAATCCATTAAAAATGTATATTTAAGGTTAAATGAAAAAGGTGAATTTCATTTAAGTTTACCTTATAATTATGCTTTAGAGGATATTGAAAGATTTTTAATCAAAAATGAAAACTGGATCAAAAAAACGTGGTTAAAATTTCAAAATAGGGTAATAGATGATGAAAGCCAAGTTTATTTTTTAGGCAAAAAATATCGATTGGTTTTAAAAGAAAATCTTTTCAAAACAAAAATTTTAAAGAATGAAATTTATACTCCTTCAAGGTCGGGATTTGAGTCGTTTTTAAAGAAAAATTCAAAAATTATTTTTCTTTTTTATCTTAAAAAATGGACTCAGAAAACCAAGCTTAGCTATACACATTTAAGCATTAAGAAAATGAAAACACGCTGGGGTTCTTGTAATCATAAAAAAAGGTATATTAATCTAAATTTAAAGCTTTTAGAAAAAAGTTTAAAAGCTATAGAATATGTTATTTTGCATGAAATAGCGCATTTGAAATATCCTAACCATAGTCAAGAATTTTATAATTTTTTAGCATTTTATATGAAAGATTTTAGAGAAAGAGAAAAAGAATTTAAAAAGTAATTTGATTAAAATTTTTGCTATACTTATGGAATAAATAAATTAAGGAAAATGGTTTGGTTTTAGAATTTGAGTTTGAGTATATTGGGGATAATGATTATTTTTTATATCTTTTAAAATTTTACGCAAAAGAATATCGATATAGTTTTGATAAGCAAGAAGATAAAATTATATTTCAAATCGAGGGTAGCGAAGATGAATTAAATTCTTTTTGTGAGAATTTAAAGGGTATGAGCAATAGTGTTTTCTTAAAGAAATTTGATGTAAGAGCGGCAAAAAATTTAAATAATTTAGATTTTTGCATTGATGATTGTGAAAAATTTCCCTATATTACGCATTTAAATTCAAGTGCTTACGTAGAAAAAAAAGAACTTTTAGCTAATGAGTGGGATATTTTTTGTGAAAATGAGTTTTCGCTTGATGGTTTGAGTTTTGAAAAAATAGATAAAAATAATTTTTGCATGCTTCTAGAAAAAGCCTTACAAAGACTAAAAAATAAGCAAGAAATTTATCTTAAAAATCATAAAGGAAACTACAAGCTAAAACTTTTTGATGGAGAATTCGAGTGTGATTTTTTGATGGCTTGCGATATAAAAGCCATCCAAGCGATTTTTGTTTGTTCTAATGAGAATTTAAAACTCCTTGCAAGTTTAGAAAAGCCTTTAATCAAGTTAAGATTGAATGCAATGTTTAGAAAAAAATATGATTTAGACCTAAGTGAATTTAAACTTGCTTTGGCACAAGATTTGTTTAGTTTTGCTTTATGCTATGGACTTTACAATCAAGATTTTCATTTTTTAAGCGTTAAAAAGATCGAAAAAAAATCAAAAGATTTTGAAGTGATGAGTTTAGATGAAAAAGTTGTTGTTTTGGAAGGTTTTGAATTTATCAACCATAAAGCAAGAGAGCTTATTTTTTCTAAAGAAGATAAAAATATGGCAAGAATTTCTTATATCTTAAGTCGCTTCAAGCAAGAAGCCTTTGTTTTGGAGCTTAGTAAAGATTATGAAGATATTTTGCTTGTTAATAAAGAATTGAATTTATTGCAATTTTCTTTACCTAGTAGTTCTCAAAAACTTTATGAGCAAATTCAAGAAGATGAACTTGGAACCAAACTTCTATCCAATTTTTCGAAAGAGTTTCCACTTTTAAGTGAAGATTTCGTTTTAAAAAATAATTTTTATTCTTTATTTTGCATTTTAGGAAGAATTTTAAATTTGGATGAAAATTTTAATACTGCTGGAGAAAAGCTTTTAAAAATAGCTGATGAAACCAAAATGCCGCGTGGAGTCAAGATAGATTATCGTTTGAAAGAGGATAAAAGTTTTGATTATACAAGAACTTTGCGTTCTGCTATGAGTTTTATGCTCGCAGGAGTTGATAGTACCAATATCGCTTATGGAGCGGTGGAGAGTTTGAGTTATTTTTTGCGTGATGTGTATGATGAACTAAGAGAAAAAAAACAAGCTGAAATAGCTATTGTAAGCGGATCTTTATTTGAACATAAGTCTTTGCTTAAAAATACTTTAAAACATCTTAAAGATTGTAAATTAAGCGATGTCCCACTTAGGATTTAAAATCAAGATTTCAGGACTAGTCCAAGGTGTGGGATTTCGTCCTTTAGTCTATGAATTAGCGCTTAAGCTTAAGCTTTTAGGGGAAGTAAAAAATGATGGTTTTGGAGTAGAAGTTTTACTTCTTTGCTCCTATGAAGAATGCCTTGAATTTATTAAGCAATTAAAAAACAATTTACCGCCTCTTGCAAGAATAGATAAAATTAATATTTTAAAAGACACTTTAAAAGCTTATAATTGTTTTTCTATCGCTCCTTCAGAGCAAAGTGCAAAAACAACTCCTATGTTAAGTGATTTTGCACTTTGTAAAGAATGCAAAAATGAATTTTATGATCCCAATAATAAACGTTTTCATTATCCTTTTATCACTTGTACGCATTGTGGGCCAAGATTTAGCATCATAAAAAATTTGCCTTATGATAGAATCAACACTACAATGAGTGAATTTATAATGTGCGATTTTTGTCAAAATGAATACAAAAATCCTTCAAATCGTCGCTTTCACGCTCAGCCCATTAGTTGTCCTGAATGCAAAATTTCTGTGTATTTGAAAAACAACCAAGGTGAAATTTTATCTACAGATGAAAATGCTTTTATTGAGTGTGCAAAGCTTTTAAAGCAAGGAAGTATTCTTGCGATCAAAGGAACGGGTGGTTTTCATCTAATGTGTGATGCCTCTAATGAAAAAGCTTTAGATGAGCTAAGAATAAGAAAAAATCGCCCTAAAAAACCCTTTGCCCTAATGTGTAAAAATATAGAAAGCGTCAAAGAACTTGCATTTTTAAGCAAGAGCGAAGAAGAATTAATCAGTGGAGTGCTTGCGCCTATTGTTATTTTAAAATCAAAAAAAGATTTTTCTTTAATTGCTCCTGATATTGATAAATTAGGAGTTATGCTTGCTTATACTCCTTTACACCTTTTGCTTTTTGAATATTTTAAAGGCGTTCTTGTAGCAACAAGTGCGAATTTAAGTGGCGAAAGTATTATTAAAGATGAATACGATTTAAAAGCTAAATTGGATCAAGTGTTTGATTATTATCTAGATTATGATAGAGAAATTTTTAACTCAAGTGATGATAGCATCGCTCAAGTTATAGGTGATGATATTATGTTTTTGCGTACTTCTAGGGGGATAAATCCTTATTATATAGAGTCTAATTTTAATAAAAAAGGAACTTTTTTAGCTTTAGGATCGGAGCTTAAAAACGAATTCGTGATTTTCTATGAAAATAAATTTTTAATTTCTCCTTATATTGGAGACTTGAAAGGTGTAGATACTTACGAGAGATTTTTTAAACTTTTGAATTTTTTTCAGCAAAACTATGATTTAAAATTCGATGCTATTATCTGTGATAAACACCCTCATTTTTTATATACAAAAGATTTTAAACAAACATTTAAAATTCAGCATCATTATGCACATTTTTGTGCGGCTTATTTTGAATATGAAGAAAATTTCAAAAAAGATGAAAAGGCTTTAGGATTTGTTTGGGATGGAACGGGTTATGGCGATGATGGAAGTATTTGGGGAGGAGAGATTTTTATAGCCAACTTAAAAGAGTATGAAAGAATTGCTCATTTTGACGATTTTAAACTGATCAATGCTGATATAAAAAATATATATAATTTGGCTTTAAGTGTAATCTGGCATTATGATTTAGAAAATTTTGCTCAAGATTTTTTGAGTAAAATTTCTCAAGTTAAACTTAAAAATCTTAAAAAAATTTATACAAATTCTACTCTTAAAACAAGTTCTTTAGGGCGTATTATTGATGCTTTTGGAGCTATTGTTTTTGATTTAGAACAAAGTTCTTATGAAGCACAAATTGGTCTTATGTGTGAAAGTTTTTATAAAAAAGATCTAGATTTTTCTTATAAACTTTATGTAGAAAATGGAAAAATTAATTTTAAAGAACTTATTTTAGGTGCTTTAAGGGATGAAAAAAGTAAAGCTGTTACAGGTATGCTTAATGCTTTAGCGAATTTTATTATAGAATATAGTCAAAATTATGATTTAGAAGTGATTTTAAGCGGTGGAGTTTTTCAAAATAAAACTTTAATTGAGATTTTAAAAGCTAATAAATTTGATTTTTTTATGCCTTTAAAATATCCTTGCAATGACAGTTCTATAGCTTTAGGTCAGATGGTGCATTTTTTAAAAAAAGATTAATTTTTAACTCATTAAAATTTAATACTTTTAAGGATACAATGGAACAAAAATTTTATAAGGGGCAAAAATGTGTAAAGATTGTGGATGCTCAATAAATTCTCACGAACATTCTTCTATGCATCATCACGAAAATCCAAGTTTAAAAGAGAGTAAAACCATAGAAGTGATTTCTAAAATTTTAAGCAAAAATGATGAGCAAGCTTTACATAACCGAAGTCATTTCAATGAAGCACATACTCTTTGTATCAATTTAATGAGCTCTCCAGGAAGCGGAAAAACCACTCTTTTAGAAAGCACAATTAAGGCTTTAAAAAATGAATTAAAAATCGCTGTGATTGAAGGAGATTTAGAAACCAATAATGACGCGCAAAGAATCAAAAATGCAGGGTGCGAGGCGTATCAAATCACAACGGGACAAAGTTGTCATTTAGATGCTTTTATGGTTCATGATGCTTTGCATCATTTAGCTATTAATGATGTGGATTTGCTTTTTGTAGAAAATGTAGGAAATTTGGTTTGTCCCGCAAGCTATGATTTGGGTGAGCATTTAAATGTTGTTTTGCTTTCAGTAACCGAAGGAAGTGATAAACCACAAAAATATCCTGTTATGTTTAAAAAAGCTGATGTTGTATTGATTACAAAAGCAGATTTGGCACATCATTTTGATTTTGATATCAAGGAGGCAACTAGGCTTATTAAAAATTTAAGTCCAAGAGCAGATGTTATAGTTTTAGATGCTAAAAATGGAAGTAATATGGAACTTTGGTATAAATTTTTGAAATTAAAAAAGGAGCTTTTTTAAATGTGTTTATCAATCCCATCTGAAATTTTAGAAATTGATGAGTTAAATAATGCTACTGTGCAGACTTTAGGTGTTAAAAGAAAGGTTAATTTAGATCTTATTGACGAACCCTTGCAAAAAGGAGATTATGTTTTGATCCATGTAGGAGTTGCTATGGAAAAAATCGATAAAGAATCTGCTTTGGAGAGTATAAAAACTTATCAAGAGATTGTAGAAAAAATGAACAATGGGGAAATAAAAAACGATGAAGGGGATTTAGGCTTAAATGAATTTCATCGATGAATTTAGAGATAAACAAAGTATTTTAGCTTTAAAAAAAGTCATAGAAGAAGAAATTAAAACTCCGATTAATATTATGGAAATTTGTGGTGGACATACGCATAGCATTATGAAATATGCCCTACCTTCTATTTTACCTAAAGAAATTAATTTTATCCACGGGCCAGGTTGCCCCGTGTGTGTTATGCCTAGAAATCGCATCGATGTGGCTATAAAATTAGCCTCTATGAAGGATAATATTTTCTGCACTCTAGGAGATCTTTTAAGGGTGCCAGGAAGCGAGTTTTCTTTACTTGATTTAAGGGCTAAAGGAGCTGATGTTAGAGCGCTTTATTCTCCACTTGAGGTTTTAGAAATCGCTAAAGAAAATCCAAATAAAAATATCATTTTTTTTGCCATAGGTTTTGAAACGACTACGCCTATGAGCGCACTTTTGCTTGAAAAAGTTATAGAATTAAATTTGAAAAATATTTTCTTTCATATCAATCATATTACCGTTCCAGCGCCTGTTGAAGCAATAATGAATGATGAAAATGTTAAAATCAATGCTTTTTTAGGACCTTCTCATGTGAGTGTTATTACGGGTTTTGGAATTTATAAATCTATAGCAGCTAAGTTTAAAACTCCTATAGCGGTAAGTGGTTTTGAGCCGGTTGATATTATGGAAAGTATTTTAAATATAGTAAGACAGATCAATAATGGCACTTTTGAAGTGTATAATCAATACAAAAGAGCGGTAAGCGAAGAAGGAAATAAAAAGGCACAAGCTTTGGTTAGAAAATATTTTCAAGAATGTGATTTTGAATTTCGTGGTTTAGGGCTTATTGAAAATGGTGGCTTGAAATTAAGAGAAGAGTTTAGCGATTTTGATGCAAGTAAAAAATTTGATTGTATGGTGCAAAGTAAAAATGAGAGTAAAGCTTGTATTTGTGGGCAAATTTTAAGAGGTTTAGCTAAGCCTTATGATTGTAAAGTTTTTGGAAAGGCTTGTACGCCAAGAAGCCCCATAGGAAGTTGTATGGTTTCAGGAGAAGGAGCCTGTGCGGCTTATTATAAATATTCAAAGGTGAATGTATGAAAAATATTTCTTTAGCCCATGGTGGCGGCGGAGAAGAAATGAATGAGCTTTTAACTAAGCTTTTTAAAATTTTTGACAACGATATTTTAAATGCAAATAATGATGCGGCAATTTTAGGAAATTTGGCACTCAGTACAGATTCTTTCGTTTTAAATCCTATATTTTTAGATGATGAAATCAATATTGGTAAACTTTGTGTTTGTGGCTCTATAAATGATGTTTTAATGGTAGGAGCGAAGCCAAAATATCTTAGTTTAGCTTTTATTTTAGAGGAAGGTTTTGAAATAGAAAAACTCAATAAAATTTTACAAAGCATACAAAAAGAGTGTTCTAAAGCTGGAGTTTTACTTGTATGCGGCGATACCAAAGTTGTCCCAAAAGGCAAAGGAGATGAAATTTATATCAATACAACAGCTTTAGGAGAAATCCTTGATAAAAAAGAAACTAAAAATATTAAAGCAGGTCTTAGTGTGTTAGTTTCTGGAGATATAGGAAGGCACGGTGCGAGTGTTTTGATCAAAAGAAATCATTTAGAGGCTAATATTAAGAGCGATTGCAAGGCTTTAAGTGAAGAAGTTTTAGAGCTTTTGGAGAAAAACATTAAAGTTGTAGCTATGCGTGATGCGACTAGAGGTGGTTTGAGTGCAGTTTTAAATGAGTGGGCAAAGCAAAGCGGAAATGATTTTTTAATTTTTGAGGAAAAAGTCATCATACAAGATGAGGTATTAGGACTTTGCGAGCTTTTTGGTTACGAGGCATATGAACTTGCAAATGAAGGAACTTTTATACTTTGTGTAGAAAAAGAAGATGAACAAAAAGCTTTAGAAATTTTAAGAAAATATAATAAAAATGCTAATATTATTGGTGAAGTTTTGGAAGAAAAAAAATCTCGTGTTATCTTACAAAATTCTTTTGGAGCAAAGCGTTTTTTAGAGGCTCCAAAAGGTGAGCTTTTGCCGAGAATTTGTTGATGCACGAACTTAGTATTGTAGAATCTTTAATCGATCTTTGCGAAGAAAATGCTTTAGCCAATCAGGCTAAAAATATACAAGAAATTTATGTAAAAATAGGGCGTTTAAGTGGAATAGAAGTTGATCTTTTTAAACGCTGTTTTGAAACCTTTAGAGAAAATTCACCTTTTTGCAAAAATGCGCAACTTTTTATTGAGTTTGCTCCGCTTGAAATTTTATGTTTAAAATGCAATCAAAATAGCATTTTAGAAGAAAATGTTTTTAAATGTCCATATTGTGAAAGTATAGAATATAAGATCATTCAAGGAGAAGATTTGCATCTGATGCGACTTGTTATGGAGTGATTAAGTCTTTAAAATTCTTGCAAGTTCTAACAAACTTGAGATTAAAAATTCTTTTTTAACCAATTTAGAATTTGTTTTTAATTCATATTCACTTTTGAGTAAGAGATTAAAAATTTCTTTATATTGTTCGATTTTTAGACTAAAAGCTTGTTGGCTTAAGTTTTGACCTATAATAGGAGGAGGGGTATAACCTAAGAGTTCTTTAAAATCAATTTTGCCGTTGATTTTAGCGTAAATAGCAATTTTAAAAAGACGATAAAAAGTAGCACTTAGGTAATTAAGTAATGCGATTTCATTGTAATTTTCTAAAATTCTTTCAAGTTCATTTTGAAAATTGATTCTTTTTATAATTTTTTCAAAAAAGCTTTCAAAATTTCCAGAATTTAAACTATAGCAGTATTGTTCTATATCTTTTTCGTTGATTTTTAAACCTATAAATTTGTTTAGCTCGCTTGCTGCTAGATATAAATTTTCATCAAAAGTTGAAAACAAGGTGTATAATGCATTTTGCGTGATTTCTATATTTAGCTCTTTTGCTTTCATAGCTAAAAGTTCAATCCCTTCTTTTGTATTGTTTGGTTTAAAAAAGCGTGCAAAATTGTTTTCAAAAATTTTTTCTATATCGCTTTGTTTTGAAATTTCATCATAAAATTCCAATAATAAAAAATTATCTTGATTATTTTTACAAAGTTCAACTAAAATTTTGAGTTCTTTTGTAGGAATTTTTTTATTTGTTTTAATTTCTAAAAGTTTTTTTTCGCTAAAAAGCGATCCTCCGCTTAAAAAATCACTTGCTCTAGTAAAATTGTATTCTTCAAAAAACAATTTTAAATTTTCATCACAATTGTATTTTTGCTTTATAAAATTTGCATACAATTCGCTTTGAAAATTATCAGCCCCATAGAGAAAGAAAAAATTCGGGAAATTATTTTTTGAAAGCAGTATTTGCAAATCTTTTCTATACATTACTTTGCCTCAAGTTCGGTTAAATTTTTAGTGATTTTAGCATAAATTTTAGCCATAATGATATCTACTTCTATGATCTGAATTTCTACTCTTTGTAATAAACTCGCGTGTGTGTCATAAAGGATAATATCAGCTCCTTTTATTTCATCATCAAGTTTAGCAATACAAATTCCATCATTTTGCGTGATTAAAGCTTTAAAGTGCTTTCCTATATTTTTAGCAGCCCATCTTGCAAATTTTCTATCCATAAAATCAAAAGCAACCTTATCGGCCTCTCTTTCAAGTATGCTTAAATTTTCGCAAGTGCTTTGTATATTTAAAAGCAAATAGTTAAATAGTCTTTCATCTTTTTTTTGTTTGGCTTTTAACAAGCGGTGTAAAATAAGATCAGAGTATCTTCTAATTGGGCTAGTAAAATGTGAATATTTATCAAACCCTAAACCAAAATGACCTTGATTTTCACTTGAATACTCAGCTTTTTTTTGCGCTTTGATTATAAGCTTATCCACTTCTGCTCTTAAGTTAAGCTCATCGGCTAAAACTTGAATGTCGCGTATAAGATTAGGAAGATTGGAGTTAAATTTGATATCGATTCCAAGTTCGATTAATTCATTGAGAAGTCTATTAATTTTTCTTATATCTGCACTCAAGTGATTTCTAAAGATTCCAATATCTCCTAAAAGTTTTGCAGCAGCTTTATTAGCTAAAAGCATACAATCTTCTATTAAATTATGCGAAGGTGTATCTTTTTCAAAAAGGGTGTTTTTTAGGCTTAAGTTTTGATCTAAAGTCATTCTTAGTTCTTCTGTTCGAAATTCAAAAGCGTTTTTAAGTCGTTTTTTGCGTAAAATTTGAGTGATTTTAAAAAGTTCGTAAAGCCAGTTATGTTCTTTTAGATCCGGTTTTTTTGATAAAATTTCATCCACTTCATCATAATTAAAGCGACGTTTTGAATTAATAATTCCTTCAAAAAGTTCTTCTTTAATAACTTCATATTCGTTATTTAATGTAATTTTAAAACAATATACTAAACGATCTTCATAAGGTTTTAAAGAGCAAATATTTTCACTCAAAGCACGAGGAAGCATTGGAATAGCAATATGTGGAAAGTATATCGAAAATCCACGATTTCTAGCTTCTTTATCAATAGCACTATAAGCATAAACATATTCACTAACATCTGCAATAGCTACGTAAATTTCTCGTTTTTGTGTGTCAAAATAGATTGCATCATCAAAGTCTTTTGCGTGTATAGGATCTATGGTGCAAAATGGCAAAGTTCTTAGATCGATGCGGTTTTCATACATACTCGCATCAACACTATCGCCATTTGCTAAAGCTTCTTTAATACAAGTATCGCTAAATTCATTATTTTTATTAAAAAGCGCGAGAGAAATTTTTTCATCGATCTTTTCATCATCAATGTGTCCTAAAACTTCTATAATATTATTATTTTCGTTTTCTATTTTTAATATTGTTCCTAAAGGTAAGACCTTTAAAGATTTTTGAGAGGCTTTTAAGGCGGTACTTAATCCGGTTTTAATATTCATTCCAAGCACTGCTTCGCCGTATTTTTTAGTGATTACTAGTGAGGTTTCATTGGCTCGTTTTAAAACCAAAACAACCTTAGCACTAGGTCGTTTTTTCTTTATAGGTAAAAGCTTAACAGCAACGATATCTTTATAATTAGCTCCTTTTAAATTCTTATTCTCAATGAGCAAATCTTTTTTAAAGTTCTCATCAAAACACTCTAAAAATCCTGTTCCTTTGCTTGAAATATCGAGAATTCCAAAGGTAAAACCATTATTTAAATAAAATTTGTTTTTATATTCTTTTATGATTTGGTTCGCTAAAAGTTCTCTTATAGTTTGCTTAAATTCATTATTAATTTGATTGATGCTAATGCCGTAATTTAAGCTATTTAAAAATTCTTTCATTGATTATGCTTTTGTAAATTTTTAAGAAATTTTACATAAAGTTTATAAAAAAAATATGAAATTTATACTTTAATTGTTATAATATTATGCTTTTGATTTTTTTGTTTTTAAGAGGTAGAATGTATGTATAAAATTTTTACAATATCTAATTTATTTTAAATTTTTATTATCAATATAAGAAAATATTTTGTCAAAGAAAAAATTAGTTCAAATTCAAAAAATTTTAATTATTGTTATCCTTTTTTTATTGTGTGTAGCGTTAGCTTTGGGAATTTTAATCAAATATCAAAATTCTAATACCATGAAAATAAATACAACTACAACAGAGCAAAAAAAACAAGATAATTCTATTTTATTTTATGATAATAATACTGATAATAAACAAGACGAAGCAAACGTTTTTAATTATTCCTATATTCAAGATAATAATGAAATTACTGAGTATCATAAAGATAATAACCATTCCTTAAGCATTTTAGAACAAAAAGCACAGATTGTTGATGCAAATTTAAGCTTTCAAGATAAAAATATTACAGAACAAAATACAAGTATTACAGAGCAAAACATTACTACAGAGCAAAACACAAGTTTAAATGACTTAAACCTAAGCTATGATGCAAATTTAAGCTCTAATAAAAACTTGATCATCTCTAATCCAATTCAAAAAGAAAAAATAAATAAGAAGCCAAAACTTGCTATTATTATTGATGATATGGCAAGTGCAAGTCAGGCAAAAGGTTTAAAGGCTGTAAATTTAAAACTCAATCCTTCTTTTTTTCCGCCCGATAAAAACCATCCAAATACTCCAAAATTAGCCTCTAGTTTTAATTTTTATATGGTGCATTTACCTTTAGCAGCCATTCATTATAATCAACCAGAACTTGATACTTTAAATCCAAATGATAACAAGGAAAGGATTTATAAAAAGATTAAACAAATTAAAAAAGATTTTAAAAATCTAAAATTTATCAATAATCACACAGGAAGTTTATTTACAAGTAATGAAAATGCTATGAGAAAGCTTTATGAAGCTTTAAAAAGTCAAAATTTACTTTTTGTAGATTCCAAAACCATAGGTAATTCCAAGGCATTAAAAGTTTCTAAAGAAATGAATATGGTTTATATACAAAGAGATGTATTTTTAGATAATCAAGATAATGTAGCCTATATTAAAAAACAACTTGCAAGTGCTGTGAGATTAGCACAGAAAAAAGGATTTGCTATTGCCATTGGTCACCCAAGAAAAAACACTTTTAAGGCTTTAAAAGAAAGTAAAGAATTACTTAGTAAAGTAGAGCTGGTTTATTTGAGCGAAATTTATGGAAAGTAAAATTTTAAGTGATGAATTTCTAGAATTTTTTAAAGATTTAAAAAAACCTCCAAAAAAACTCTACTATAAAGGAAATTTAGAGCTTTTAAAGAAGCGTAAAATTGCAATTATTGGTTCAAGGCGCATGAGTGTTTATACGAAAAATTGTGTTTTTTCTTTGGCAAATATGCTTAAAAATTCAGGAATTTGTGTAGTTAGTGGAGGAGCTTTGGGGGTTGATATCAGCGCAAGTATCGCTGCTATGCCTTATACGATAGGAATTTTTGCAAATGGTTTAAACCAAATTTACCCTAAAACAAATGAAAAAATTATCAAGCAAATATATCAAGAAGCCTTGGCTTTGAGTGAATATGAAGAAAATTATATTCCTAAAAAGTATGATTTTTTACTTAGAAATCGTTTGATTATTGCCTTAAGTGAAGCTGTGGTAGTTGCACAAGCCGATGTTAATAGTGGCTCTATGCAAAGTGCAAAACTTGCTATAGAATTAAATAAACCTTTATATGTTTTACCACATAGGATTGGTGAAAGTACAGGGACGAATTTTCTTTTAAAAGAAAAAAAAGCGGAGTTAATTTATGATTTCAAAGAATTTGTTGGCCAGTTTGCGAAAGTTTATGAAGATAAACAAGATGAATTTTTGGATTTTTGTAAAAAAGGTGTCAGCGTCGATGAGGCTTTAGCACTTTATGGTGAAAAAGTCTATGAATATGAACTTGAGGGTAAAATTTCTATCGAGGGTTTATGGATAAGAGTTTTAAAATGAGAGCATTGGCATTAGATGTGGGTTTAAAGCGTATTGGAGTGGCACTTTGTATCGATAAAATAGCACTTCCGCTTGACGCTGTATTAAGAAAAAATCGCAATCAAGCCGCTGCAGAAATAAAAAAAATATTACAAGAATATAATATTTCTTTATTGATTGTGGGTATTCCAAAAGGGGGCTCAAGCGAAGAAGAAATGCAAAGACGTATTGAACATTTTGTTTCTTTACTTGAATTTAAAAAGGAAGTGATCTATGTTGATGAAAGCGGCACAAGCAAAGAGGCTTTAAAATTTCAAAGAGTAAATACTCGAAAAAAAGATGGAAAATTAGACTCTTTAGCCGCTTTTATTATGATAAGGGATTATTTTGCTCTCTAAGATCAAGGCACTTTACACGGAAAAAGAATTTGCACAAATTTTAAATTCTTTTGAAAAGAAAAAAAATATTTGCGTCTTTTTAAATTCTTTAAGATGTAATGCTAAAGAATTAGAAAATGATTTTTTTAATGCTCGTTTAGAATGGAAAAAAATCAATCAATATTGTTATTTATTTAAAGCTGAAGATAAAAATATTTTAAGTTCTATGAAAGCTTTTAATGAATTTAAATTTTACATACAAAATTATTCTTCTTATTTATGTGCTTTAAATTTGGACGTAAAAGCGGGAGAAAGTGTTTTAGATATGTGTGCCACTCCAGGTGGCAAAAGCATTAATCTAGCTAATTTTATGCAAAATACAGGTTATTTAGCTTGTAATGAAATCAGCAAGGATCGTTTTTTTGTTTTGCAAAAAAATCTTCAAAATTATGGAGTAAATGCAAAATGCTTTATGAAAGATGGTAAAACAATAGGAAAATTATGCCCTTTAAAATTTGATAAAATCTTACTTGATGCCCCGTGTTCGACTTTTGCAAAAATGGGTTTTGATTTAGAAAAAAGTTATAAAGAAATAAAAAATATAGCTAAAACGCAAAAAAAGCTCTTGCATTCTGCATTAAAGGCTTTAAAAGTAGGTGGAGAGCTTGTTTATAGCACATGTACATTTACCGAAGAAGAAAATGAAGAAGTCATAGAAAATGCCTTAAAAAGCGAATTTAAACTTGAAATTTTAGATATCAATTTAGAGCATGTTATAGCAAAAGATGCGCAAAGTGAGTCTTTTAAAGAAATTTCAAAATGCAAGAGAATTATTCCAAATTCAGATTATGATGGATTTTTTATAGCTAAACTTAGAAAATTATCTTAAACCCTAGTTTGTCCTATGAGATTATTTAATCTATCCATTATAGATCCAACATAAGAATTGATACTTTCACTACTTGCTTTCCAGCCGTTAGCTTTTGCTTGATTAAACTGATTATCAAACCAAGCTCCACCATAACCTATGTGATTTTGCCATTTAATTCCTTTTTTCATTGCATAAATATCTGCGTCAAACCAACCATCTTGTGCATAGCCTTTTAATAAACTTGCAAAATCAACCTTACCTGTCATGATGTCATCTAAGGAAGCTAATGATCCATCAAAGCTTTCTTTAGCCATAGTTGCTTGATAACTTTCTATTCTAGGATTTAAAGTAGCACTATCTTCTCTTAGTGGCACACCTGTAGATTTTAAAAAACTCATAAATAAATTTTCTTTAGTATAAGTTCCATCTTCATTTTTTGGATAAAATGACATATCAGGATTAAAAGTATCTCTTGCACTGTCTTGATCTAAATTTTGAGTTTGCATACTTTGAGGAGTAAAATTTAATGGCTGCAATCCTGTATTGATACTTGCAATCGTTCCCAATTGTTCCATTTCATCGTATTGCTCTTGGGTGTTGTAATAATTTGTAATTTGCAATTTATCATAATTTTTTGGCATAACACCTATGGTTTTGTCATTACTAGAATAACTTACACCTTTAGGTAAACTATTTAAATCTGCTTCACTAAAACTTGTTTTATTGGTATCGTTAAAAGTATGATTTATAATTTGATTAAATTGATTATAGTATTGTTTAATAGTATTTGCCATATCTATATTATCATAATATTTATCCACACCTAGATATTCTTTTATTTTTGCATTATAAAAGTTATTTTCAGCTACCCTCTCTATCTCATCTAAAGTAGATTTGTGTATCTTAAAATCTTTTGGCAATCCTGCAGCTTCATTAAAGTCTTCTCCCATATAACCATCTTTATCTACACTATAACCATAGGCTGTATTGGTAGAAGTATTATTACTTATATCTGCTTGTTTGAATTTTAAAGTATAAATAGAGTTTTTAAATTCACTAGATATATCATAATTAGGAGAATTTGTTTTAGTGTAATAGTTTTTATTGATATTATTATTGTTAGTAGAATTTAATACTTCACTTCTTATTAAAGTTTGTGAATTTTTATTTTCTATATCATTTAATTTAGTAGCATTTTGTTTTAAGAAAGCATTGGCAAAATTTATTTTTGAATTTTCTTTACTTTCTTTATTAGCTTTTGCTTGTGAAAGTATAGAGCCATAGTTTGAGTTATCATTGATACTGAAGATACTCATATTTATTCCTTTGATTTTAGAATTGTTCTGCCTTCAAATCTAAATATCTTATAAATAAATATAAGCAAGAAGTGTTCCGGTTTGGATTAAAATGGCTTTAAAAAGCGTGATTAATAATTTTTCACATTTATTTTTTAAATTCATAAAGAAACTTAAAAAACAATAAATATTTTTTTTATTTTTTAAAAGCTTAAAGTCCTATTTTATGGTATTTTAAAAAGAAATTCACATCGTGAAAAGGGTGTGAATAAAGTGTATTTTTTTAAAAACTTAATCGGATAATTTTTAATTATTTTATATTTTTTAGTTTTGGAGCGATAACAAATTTGCAGTAAGCTTGATTTGGATTTTTTGTGAAATAATTTTGATGATAAGATTCTGCAGGATAGTATCGATTTAATTTATAAATACAAGTTACTATAGGTGAAGAATAATTATCTTGTTTGTTTGTTATAAAATTATCAATAATTTTTTTATCCATATCATCTTGATAAAAAATTGCCGAACGATATTGTATACCTACATCAGCCCCCTGTTTATCTATAGAAGTTGGATCGTGGATTTTAAAGAAAATATCTAAAATTTCCAAAAGAGAAATTTTTGCATCATTATAATCTAATTTAACAACTTCGATATTTCCATCTCCCGCACAAACACTTTCATAAGTTGGATTTTCAGGTCCTCCTGTGTATCCAACTTCACTTTGTATGATGCCTTCCACTTGCTCAAATACAGCTTGCGTGCACCAGAAACAGCCTCCGCCTAAAATAATACTTTTCATAAATTAATTTCCAAAATAAATATTTAGCCTTTTGAAAGGCTAATAAAGCTATTTATAGTTTTTAATCGCTTTTTCAAGAATTTCGATAGCCTTTTTTTCATCTTTAAAATCTTGAACTTTTACCCATTTATTTGGTTCAAGAATTTTATAAGTTTCGAAAAAGTTTTTAATTTTATTTAGAGTTGCTTGTGGCAAATCAGTGTAAGATTTGATATTGTCATATCTTGCGTCGATTTTTGAGTGAGGTACGGCCAAAAGCTTTTCATCCATTCCGCTTTCATCTTCCATAATCAAAACGCCAATTAAACGACAAGGAATAACAGCTCCAGCTTGAATAGGATATTCATTTAATACTAAAATATCTACAGGATCGCCATCATCTGCTAAAGTATTTGCGATAAAACCATAATTTGCAGGATAAAACATTGCACTAGCCATTACACGATCAACCATAATAGCACCGCTATCTTTGTCAATTTCATATTTGATATTTGATCCATAAGGAATTTCAATAACAGCATTGATTTTATTTGGAATGTCCCCAATTTTAATTTTACTTAAATCCATTTTTTTCCTTTTATATAGCTTGAATTTTTTTGATTAATTCTTTCATATCGGCTACGATAGGTTCTATTGTGCGTTCGCCATCAATTATAAAATGAAGTTTTTTCTTTTGATAAAAGTCAATAATTTCATTTAAAGGTTCAGTATAAACTTTCATTCTATTATAAAAAACTTCTTCATTATCATCTGCTCCACGATTTCTTCCTAGAACTCTATCTTTAGCAATTTGCTCACTTACCCTTACTTCTATAACGCCTTTAAGTTCTATTTCATTTTGTTCGCTAAGAACTTTATCAAATTCCATCATCTGCTCGACACTTCTTGGATAGCCATCAATGATAATTGTTTGAGTTGGAGCATTTTTGAGTGCTGTAACTATTGTATTTATGACTACATCTAAAGGTACTAAATTTCCTTTTGAAATAAAACTATCGATTGTTTTTCCAAGCTCACTTCCCTTAGCAACTTCTTCTCGTAAAAGATCTCCTGTAGAATAATGAGTAATGCTAATATCTGATCTTGCGATCAAGCTTGCATCTGTTGTTTTTCCGCTTCCGGGTGCGCCTATAATTAAAAATAATTCTTTCATTTTGTAATTTTCTCCCTTAATTTGATTCCTAATTCTCTTAAAGCTTCATTGTTAGGAGCTGATGGTGCATCTGTCATCAAGCATTGTGCTCTTTGAGTTTTTGGAAAAGCTATCACCTCTCTTATACTATTTGCACCTGTCACTAGCATAATAAGGCGATCAAGTCCTATAGCTATACCTCCATGTGGTGGTGCTCCAAAACTTAAAGCATCAAGTAAAAAGCCAAATTTTTCTTTTTGTTGTTCTTCGTTAATATTAAGCAATTTAAATACTTTTTGCTGGATATCATTTTTATGGATTCTAATACTTCCACCGCCCAATTCTACTCCATTTAAAACAACGTCATAAGCAATAGAAGAAATTTCTTCTAAATCGTCAGCTTCGATATTTTTTGGCATAGTAAAAGGATGATGCATTGCTGAATAGCTTCCGTCATCATTTTGCTCAAACATAGGAAAATCAACAACCCAAAGAAATTCTAAAACATTTGGATCAATAAGTTTTAGTTCTTCTGCTAAAAAGATTCTAAATCTCCCCATATAATCAAGCACGGTTTTTTTAACTCCTGCGCCAAAGAAAACAACATCTCCAATTTCTAATTCACAACGCTTGCTGAGTTCTTTTAAATCAACTTCATCAAAAAATTTACAAAGTGGCCCTTTAAGTCCATCTTCTTTAACTTGTATAAAAGCTAAACCTTGTGCTCCAAATTTTCGAACAAATTCTTCAAATCTTTGCATTTGTCTTTTAGAAAAAATAGTATCTCCTTTTGGGACACGTAAGGCTTTGATGCGATTTTTCTTTGTATCTTTTGCAATATTTGCAAAAATTTCATTATTTGATTTTGCAAAGATATCAATTACATCAATGAGCTTTAAGTCAAATCTTAAATCAGGTTTATCACTTCCGTAAACTTCCATTGCTTCTTTGTATTGCATAATACGAAAAGGTGTTGTTATTTCTTTTCCACAAGCTTTAAAGATATCTTTTAAAAAAGTTTCTGCAACCATCATAACATCTTTTTGTTCGCAAAAACTCATCTCAACGTCAATTTGCGTAAATTCTGGTTGGCGATCCGCTCTTAGATCTTCATCTCTAAAACATTTTGCAATTTGAAAATAACGATCAAAGCCACTGCACATCAAAAGTTGTTTAAAAAGTTGTGGACTTTGTGGTAAGGCGTAGAATTCACCTTGATGAACTCTAGAAGGAACAAGGTAATCTCTTGCACCCTCTGGGGTTGCTTTGGTTAAAATCGGAGTTTCAACTTCTAAAAAACCCATATTAGCTAGAGAATTCCTAGCCGCTATACACGCTTTTGAGCGTAAAGCAAAATTTTCATAAAGTTTAGGATTTCGTAAATCTAAAAATCTATATTTTAATCTTAACTCCTCATTGACACTTTCATCTGCTATAGCAAAAGGAGGAACGGCACTTTCGTTTTCTATAATGAGTTTGCTAACAATAACTTCAATTTCACCTGTTTTTAATTTAGGATTGATAAGTCCTTCACCGCGAGGGCGGATTTTGCCTTCTGCAATGAGAACAAATTCATTTCTTGCGCGAGAGGCAATCTCGTGAGACTCTTTGCTATCGTTTGGATCGCAAACAAGTTGTATGATACCGCTACGATCTCTTAAATCTATAAAAATGACTCCTCCGTGATCGCGGTAGCTATTAACCCAGCCACAGAGTTTAACCGTTTCTCCAATATTGGAAATTCCTAAGTCTGTATTGTAATGACTACGCAATTTTTTTCCTTGAAATTAAAATAATTATTTTAAAATTATAGTATTTTTATTCTTTTGCTTAGCTAAGTTTTGTTATAATTTTTTTATGCAAAAAAAGATAGATCACGAAAATATAAAAAAAGTCGGACTTGTAGCACGACCAAATTCGAATTTGGATAATGAAATTTTGGTTTTAAAAGATATTTTAAAAAAATATAATATTGAACTTTTGCTTTTTAAAGAAAGTTCTAAAATTTTAAAGTTGCCAAAATATAATCTTGATGAATTATTTCAAGTATCTGATTTTATTATCTCTTTAGGTGGCGATGGAACTTTAATTTCTTTATGTCGAAAGGCTTGTAAATATAATAAAGCTATTTTAGGAATTTATGCTGGAAATTTAGGTTTTTTGACCGATTTGAAAGTAGAACAGGCTGAAGAATTTTTTCAATCTTTTTTTTATGGTGATTTTAAAATAGAAAATCCTTTTTTATTAAGTATTAATTTGAAACAAAAAAATGGTCAAAAAATACAAAATTATGCTTTTAACGATATAATGATAAAAAGCAACAATCAAGTTTCTATGGCACATATTGAAGTTTATCATCAAGGTAAGAAATTTAATGAATATTTTGGAGATGGATTGGTTGTTGCAACACCCGCGGGATCAACAGCTTATAATTTAAGTGCTAATGGTCCTATAGTTTATACTTTAGCACAAGTTTTTATACTCACTCCAATTTGTTCTCATTCTTTAACCCAGCGTCCTGTTGTGCTCCCAAAAGGATTTGAATTGGAGATAAGAGCAAAAGATTGTATTTTTTGCATAGATGGACAAGAAAATTATAAAATGGATGATTTTGAAAATATAAAAATAGGTTTAAGTCAGAAAAGTGTTTCTTTAATACGTCCAAAAGATCGTGATTATTTTCAAATTTTAAAAGAAAAATTAAATTGGGGAAATTGATGATAAGTAAAGTCTTTATAAAAGAAAACTTAGGTTTTAAAGAAGCAAAACTTGAAATTTCAAAAGGACTTACGGTTTTTACAGGACTTAGTGGAGCTGGAAAATCCATACTTTTTAAAGGAATTCTATCTGCTTTTGCTTTAAGTGAAAGTGAAGCGAAGGTTGTGGAATTAGAACTTGATGATGAATTGAATTTAGAAGATTATGGAATAGAAGGCGAAGAGGAAAATATTTTTAAGCTTTTAAAGGAAAAAAATACAAAATATTTTATCAATAATCAAAATATAGCTAAAAAAAGTTTGCAAAATTTAAGCAAAGGTTTTGTTAAATATTTAGGTGCTAAAGAAAATAATGAATTCAGTAACGAAAAATTTTTAAAACTTTTAGACACCTTAGAAATGCAAAACAATCCTAAATTCAAAGAATTTTTAGATGGATTTAAAAAAGATTTCGAAAGTTATACTCAGATTTCTTCTGAATTAAATCAAATTTTAGAAGAAGAAAAAAGAGTTGAAGAATTAAAAGAAATTGCCAAAATGCAAATTGAAAAAATCGAAAGTATTAATCCAAAAGTAGGTGAGTATGAGGAACTTTTAGAGCTTAAAAAAAAGCTTTCAAAAAAAGATAAATTACAAGAAGCTTGGGAAAAAGCAAGTGTAATTTTTGAATTCGAAAAAGCTGTAATAGATGCTTTAAATCTTAGCGA
Organism: Campylobacter estrildidarum; assembly: GCF_005406205.1. Taxonomy (GTDB): domain Bacteria; phylum Campylobacterota; class Campylobacteria; order Campylobacterales; family Campylobacteraceae; genus Campylobacter_D; species Campylobacter_D estrildidarum. The sequence continues at coordinate 50,314 of NZ_NXLZ01000001.1, read as the reverse complement.
TAAAGATCCAACTTTTTTTAGTGAATGCTTGAATGAATTGCGTTTGATAGCCGAAAATGAAAAAATGGAAGATTTCGAGTTTGATATTGAAGGGGTGCTTGATCGAATCGAAGATTTATCTTATTTGATTAAACGTTATGAAAGTATAGAAAATGCATTGCAGACTTTAAAACAGAGAAAAAAAGAACTTGGGCATTATGAAAATTTAAGTTTTGAAAAAAAAGAACTTGAAAAAAAAATTGAAAATATAAAATGCACAATAGATCAAAATGCTATAGTTTTAAGCCAAACAAGAAGGAATAATTTAGAAAAATTGCAAAATTGTTTAAATAGCTATCTTAAAAATCTTTATATGGAGGATGCGATTTTAAGTCTTGATGAAAACAAGGCAATATCTTCTACGGGCAAAGATGAGATTATTTTAAATATAAATTTTTCTAACTTAAAAAATTTGAGCTCAGGAGAGCTTAATCGTTTAAGGCTTGCGTTTGTTGCTACAGAGTGTAAAATTTTAAATCAAGGCAAGGGTATATTATTTTTAGATGAAATTGATGCGAATTTAAGCGGAAAAGAGGCAATGAGTATAGCAAAGGTTTTAGATGAACTTTCAAATTTTTATCAAATTTTTACTATTTCACATTTGCCACAACTTTCTTCAAAAGCACATAATCATTTCTTAGTTGAAAAAAATGGTGATGAAAGTTTTGTTAGAAAACTGAGTCAAGAAGAGAGAATCAAGGAGCTTGCTAGAATGGTAAGTGGAGAAAAAATAAGTGATGAGGCTTTAGAATTTGCCAAAACTTTAATTTAAGATTTAAGCGAATTTTTTATTTATTTATATTATAATTGATTTCTTTAAGTACTTTCAAAAAAATAATTAAGAAGGCGTTTATATTCTATGAGTAAAAAAGTTTTAATTGTTGATCATAATAAAATGCTTGCAAAGCTTTTAGCTAAGAAAATTCAAACTGCTTTGAATTATGAAGTTGATACTGTTTTTAGTTATGCAGAAGTAAAAGAATTATCAAGTAGCGAATATTGTTTAGTTTTTGCGGAATTATATCTAACCGATGCTCCAAATGGAGAGGTGGTGGATTATCTTCTAGAAAAAAAAATGCCCGTTACAGTTTTAACTGCAAATAATGATAAAGCTGTAAGAGATAAATTTATAGAAAAAGATATATTAGAATATATTTTTAAAGAAAGCGAGACTTGTATCGATGAAATTATAGAGTCTATATCAAAACTTGAGCGTTATTCTGAAACTAAAATAATTTTAGCTTTAAGCAAACTTCCTGAGCGTAATGAAATTAAAAAAATTCTAACCCAAAGACATTTTAAAGTTTTAGCAGCTGCACACGGGGAAGAGGCTATGAGTTATCTTAACGATAATAGTGATGTTCGTTTGGTTATAGCCGATGTTAATATGCCAGTCATTAGTGGAAGTGAGCTTTTAAATGAAATTAGAGCTCGCTATAGTGAAGATGAGCTAGGTGTAATACTTTTAGGTGAAAAAAATGATATTTTAGAATCTGATTTATTTAAAAACGGCGTTAATGAATATCTTATTAAACCAATTAAAAAAGAAAGTTTTAATTGCCGTTTAGATCGATGCTTGGTTTATATGGATAATATGAAATTTTTAAATACTTATAATAATCTTGATCCGGTATCTGGGGTTAAAAACTATGAAGCATTAATGGATTCAGTTGAAAACTATTTAAATGAAATTATGATTAAAGAAGAGGAATTTGCTTTAGCTTTTCTAGATATTGATGATTTGAAAATTTTAAATGAAAAATATGGTCATAGTGTAGGAGATGAAATTATTAAAATTTGTGCCAACGAGATTGTTAATGAGGTTAAGGGTAGAGATATTGTAGGTAGATTTAGTCCTGAAAAAATTTGTATTTTGCTTAAAAATATTTCTAATGAAAAAGTAGTAAAAATCTTATCTCGTATTCGTGTTAATATAAAAAAAGTTGGTATTTTGGTGAATTTAGACGAAGTATTTTTCACCGTTTCTATAGGTGTTGTTTTTGGTAAAAATAAAGATAAACTTGATGTTTTAGTTGAAAAAGCTACAAGTGCTCTCACACAAGCAAAATCTAATGGCAAAGACCGAGTGGAAGTATGTTCTTAAATCTTGAATTTAAAGATGGTCTAAAGATAGTCGATACTCACTGTCATATAGACAGCGATGTTTTTAAAGAAGATTTGGATGAGCTTTTAAAACATTCTTTTAATAATGGTATTGAAAAAATAATTATTCCTGGGGCACACATTAAAGATTTACCTTATGCTGCAGAGTTAGCAAGAAAATATAATCAGGTATATTTTGCAGCAGGAGTACATCCTTGTGAGCTTGAAAATTTTGATGAGAATATTTTAAGAGAATATTTAAAACAAGAAAAATGTGTTGCTGTAGGTGAGTGTGGATTGGATTATTTTCGTTTTCAAAGCAGTGATTTGCAAGAAATCGAACATCAAAAGAACCTTCAAAAACATTTTTTTAAAATTCAGCTTGAATTAGCTAAAGAATTTAAAAAGCCTGTGATTATTCATACGCGAGAAGCAAATAACGATACCTATGAAATTTTACATCAATATTCCAAAGAACTTTTTGGCGGGGTTTTGCATTGTTTTAATGCAAGCGAACATTTACTTCGTCTTAGCGATGAAGGTTTTTATTTTGGAATCGGTGGAATTTTAACCTTTAAAAATGCTAAAAAATTAGTAGAAATTTTACCTAAAATTCCTAAAGATAAATTATTGATTGAAACAGATGCTCCTTATTTGACACCAGAACCCTATCGCGGAAAAAGAAACGAACCCTTATTAACTCAGTTGATAGCAAATAAGATGAGTGAGATTTTAGATCTATCAAGAGAAGAGCTTTTGAAAATTTGCTTAGATAATTCTAAAAAATTATTTTTTCAAGGTTGTTTATGAAAAAGATATTATTTTTTATTTTTTTAACTTTTAATTTTCTTTTTTCACAAGTTAATTCTCCTGAGTTTTATGAAAAACAAATAAAAATTTTAAGAGATTTAGATATAGAATCAAATTTTATCAGTAGTTTGGTTTTTGTTCAAAGCCAACAAGATATAAAATCTAAACATACTAAAACTTTAATTGACGGTATACAAGAATTTTCAAAAATTACTCCTATGATAAGAAAAATTTTAGCAGATCAGGAAGTTCCTGAAGAAATTTTATATTTAGCTATGGTAGAGTCTGGTTTAAAAGTAAATAGCGTTTCTAATGCTAAAGCTGTAGGAATTTGGCAATTCATGAGACCTACAGCTAAAAATTTAGGACTTAGAATCGATGCTTATGTTGATGAAAGGCGTGACCCTGTAAAATCGACTTATGCAGCGGTTAATTATTTAAAGGAATTAAAAGCAGAATTTGGAAAATGGTATTTGGCAATTTTAGCTTATAATTGTGGTAATGGAAAATTACGTCAAGCTATTAAGCAAGCTGGAAGCGATGATTTAAATATTTTACTTGATTCTGATAAAAGATATCTTTCTTTGGAAACTCGTAATTTTTTACGTAAAATTTTAACTCTTGCTTTTTTAGCCAATGATAGAGATTTTTTAATTGAAAAAAGTGCGTCTTTGGTAAATTACACTTTAAGCAATGATTTTATTAAGGTTGATACTCCATCTTCTGTATCATTAAAAGATATAGCTAGAATTTTAAATATCGATCTTGCCACTTTTAAAAAATATAATCCTCATTTTAAGCATAACTTTACCCCTCCAGGAAAGGGTTATTATATGTATATTCCCCTAAACAAAGTGGCTTTTTTCAATGAACATTTTGAAGTAAAAAAGCTTACAAAAGTTGATACGACTATACCTATGACTAAAATTTATATTGTTAAAGCAGGAGATTCTTTATATAAGATTGCAAGAAAACATAATACAACTATAGATAGTATTCGGGAGTTAAATCGTATTTATAAAAATCATTTAAGCATAAATCAAAAAATTTTAATACCAATAAAGGAGAAAAAAAATGCAAACATTAAAACAGCTCAAAGCAATTCTAAAAATTATTCCAATCTTGTCCGTAATTAGTATTTTTACGGGATGCGGAGTAAGCGGTTTATTGTCTGAATCTAGTAACAATACTCAGGTTTATTATCCAAGCAATGATTTTAGGAGTGATCCTAGTTCTTCAGGCGGTAAGGGGACTATGAAGCCTTATACTATTAATGGAAAAACTTATTATCCGACTGTTGTTTCTGTTGGAGAAACTGCAGATGGTATCGCTAGTTGGTATGGTCCTGGATTTCATGGCAAAAAAACTTCAAATGGTGAAATTTATGATCAAAATGCATTTACTGCCGCTCATAAAACTCTACCTATGAATACTATTTTAAGAGTAACAAACTTAAATAACAATCGTCAAACAACTGTTCGGGTAAACGATCGTGGACCTTTTGTGGATAATCGTATCATCGATCTATCGAATGCAGCTGCAAAACAGATAGATATGGTTCGTACTGGAACAGCACCAGTTAGACTTGAAGTAATAGGTTTTGGTTCTTCGAATTCTAGTAGTAATGATATTGTGCATTCTAATGTAGATTATGGTAGCGGTGGAGAAATTTCAAATAATGGCCAAATTTATGAAGGTGGAAATTTTATGGTTCAAATTGGTGCTTTTAAAAATCCAGAAGGAGCAAAAACTATAGCATCAAGATATAAAACTTACAGAACTTATTCTTCTACTATACGCACTAGCACAGTAGATGGCTTAAATCGCGTTTTTTTAACTGGTTTTAGAAGTGAAGAAGAAGCACGGGATTTTGCTGCAAGTGGAGCATTTGCAGGAGCTTTTATAGTAAGAGAGTAAAATGATAGAATTAATTTTTTTAGATGTAGATGGTTGCTTAACTGATGGAAAAATCATCTACACCTCGGAAGGAAATTTTATCAAAGAATTTAACGTAAAAGATGGAGCAGCAATTGAAGCTTGGATAAAACTTGGCAAAAAGGTTGCTATTATTACAGGCAGGAATTGCCCTTGCGTGGATAAAAGATCTAAAGATTTAAAAATAGATCTTTTATTTCAAGGAGTGAAAGATAAATTAACTTGTGCAAAAGAAATTTTACACAAGTTAAATCTTGATTTCTCTCAATGTGCCGCCATTGGAGATTATTTTAATGATAAAAATTTACTTGAAAATGTTGGGCTTAGTTTTAAGCCAAAAGACGCTCATAAAGATCTAAAAGTTGATGTAATTCTCGAGTATAAAGGCGGAGAAGCCGCAGTAGCAGAAATGATAGAATATATTGTGAAAAAAAATAATATGCAAGAAGATTGGAATCAAATTTGGCTATAAAAATTTTCGGTATTCTTATCGCTCTTTTTGCAATTACTTTTATAGTTTTATCACTACAAGACCCTTATTCTTTAGATATTAAATCTTACTCTTTAAATTTCAAAAATATTGAGGCAAACCATTTAAAAGCTTATGATATCAATCAAACAGCTATTAAGTCTTACTATAAAGCCAATTCTTGGATACGATATACCAATAAAGATGAATTTGATCATTTTACAAATTTTAATTTAGATTTTAATTTAAGCGCAGATAAATTAGTGCTTTTAGGTCAAGATATAGATAAAATAAAGTTTGAAGGAAATGTTACATATTTAGGATTAAACAATATTAAATTCATTGCCGATGAAATAGAATATGAACCAAAAAGCAAAATTTTGAGTACCAATACTGGGTTTAATGGTTTTATCAATGAAAATATTATTAACGGAAAAAGCTTACAATATGATATAAAGAATAAAATTTTAAGGATTCAAGGAGTAGATGCATGGTTGCAAGAAAAATAATTTTATTATTCTTTTGTATTAGTGTATCTTTGGCAACAAAAATTGAAGTTAAGGCTTTAAATTTTTATTCAGATGAAAATAAAGGAGAAAGCATATTAACTGGCAATGTAGAAGTTAAGCGAGGAGATGATATTTTAAATGCTGAAAAGTTAATTATCTATACAGATAAAAATCGAAAGCCAGTGCGTTATGAAGCCATGCAAAATGCTAGTTTTAAAATTAGTCTAAAAGGAAAAATTTATCAAGGCAAGGGAGATAAATTCATTTATAATGTAACCAACGATGTTTATGAGATTAACGGAAATGCTTACATAAGCGAACTTAAGAGTAATCAAAAACTTTATGGAGATAGAATCATTGTCGATAAAAAGAAAAATATTTATCAAGTTCAGAGCAAAGATAAAAAGCCTGCTCGTTTTGTTTTTGACCTAAAGCAAGATGATAATTAGTGCAAAATTTGTTACTTCTTTAAAAAAATTTGATAAAGATTTTAGTTCAAATATTAGCGAAGTAGTTTTTTTAGGACGTTCAAATGTTGGAAAGAGTTCTTTAATCAATTCTTTATGCAAACAAAAAAATCTTGCTAAGAGTTCATCTACCCCTGGAAAAACTCAATTGATTAATTTTTTTGAAGTTTTGTGTGAAAAAGATAAAGAAAAATTTAATATTCACTTTATAGATTTGCCTGGTTTTGGTTATGCCAAGGTTTCAAAAAATGTAAAAGAAGAATGGAATATTTATTTAGATGAATTTTTAAAATTAAGAACTTCAATAAAACTTTTTATCCATTTGATTGATTCAAGGCACACTAGTTTAGAGCTCGATCAGTATTTAGATAATTATTTGAAAGGTTTTTTAAGACCTGATCAAAAAATAATAAAAGTTTTTACAAAATGTGATAAGTTAAATCAAAGTGAAAAAACCAAACTTAAAAATAATTTTAAAGAAGCTATTTTGGTGTCTAATTTAAATAAAATTGGATTTGAAGAGTTAGAAAGCGAAATAATAAAACAAGTTTTAGGCTTATAAGACAATGAAAAATCATAGAGTAAGTATTAATGGTGGATATATATTTTTAGGATTTTTTTATGTTATATATCAAATTCTAGGGTCTGTGTTTATATATACCCCATTACTTTATGGAATATTTTTTTGTTATATGTTTTTTCTTTTAGAGCAAAGTCAAAAAACTTTTAATAAACTTGATTTTAGATGGTATTTTTCTTTATTTTTTTTATGTTTTACAGATATAACTTATAATTTTTTTATATTTTCATCCTGGCTTGCATTTGCTCTTTTTTATTATATTTGCGCAGATTGGGTTAAAACAAGTTTAAAATTAGGAAAATTTATCCCAGTTGCTCTTGTTCTTTGTGCTTATTTTTTTATTTTTCTTTTGGATTTTATTTTTTCTTATATGGATAATGAAAGTATTAAAATTTTAAGTTTTAGTTATTTAATATCAATTGCGATTGAAAGTGTTTTAGCTTATATATTTTTTAAAGGTAAAATTTAATGCGTATGCGTTTAATTATTGGGTTTATATTTTTATTTTTTATTTTTTTATTGAGTCGTTTATATTATTTGAGTATAAAATCTAATGTCTATTATGAGGAGCTTGCTAAACAAAATGCAATTAAAACACAAATATTAGCTCCTATTCGTGGTCAAATATTTGATCGTAATGGAACTCTTTTGGCTATAAATGATCTAGGGTTTAGTATATCTATTAAACCCTATTTAAGTCTTAAAAAATCTGGTATTAAAATTTTAGAAAAAGAATTGAATCAATTGCAAAATTTATTCCCAGATTTAAATACTACAAAACTATCTAGAACTTATAAACGAAATGATTCTTACTATAATCAAGATTTTATTCAAATTGTGGATTTTATCCCTGCAGAAGAAATGATGAAACATTATTCTGAATTAAATTTAAATAAAAACATACGTATAGATCCTGCTGTACAAAGAAAATATCCTTTTGGAAAATTAGCCTCTCATATCATAGGTTATGTAGGTAAGGCTAATTTGCAAGATGTTAGAGAAAATGAGATTGCTAAACTTACAAATTATATTGGAAAAAGTGGGATAGAGCGTTATTATAATGATGTCTTGCAAGGAGTAAAGGGAACGAGAGTTTATAAAGCAAATGCTTTAAATCAGGAAGTAGCGCAAATTTCTTATTCTTCTCCAATTTCAAATAATATACAACTAACTATTGATATGGAATTGCAAAGTTTTCTAACAAGCATTTTTGAAAATAATGCCGGTGCTGCTATTATTATGGATATTAATGATGGATCTATTTTGGCAGCTGGGAGTTTTCCGGAATACGATCTCAATCCTTTTGTAACTGGAATTTCTTTTAAAGATTGGGATGAGCTTTCTAATAATCTTGATCATCCTTTTACCAATAAATTGATCAATGGATATTATCCTCCTGGTTCTGTTGTTAAAATGGGAGTTGCTTTAGGTTTTTTAAATTCTGGGAAAATTACACCTTCTACACAATTTTTTTGCGGAGGTAGCGTAGAGCTTGGGGGAAGATTGTTCCGATGTTGGAATAGATCAGGACATGGAGATATAGACTTAAAACATGCTATAAAAGCAAGTTGTGATATATATTTTTATGATGGAAGTTTGAAAGCTGGCATTAATCAAATCAGTCAAACTTTATCACGAATTGGTTTTGGCACTAAAACAGGAGTTGATTTACCAAACGAGTTTGTTGGGGTCTTGCCAAGTAGAGAATGGAAAATGCAAAAATATAAACAAAACTGGTTTCAAGGAGACACTTTAAATACTGCCATAGGACAAGGAAATTTTTTAGCTACTCCTATGCAAATTGCAAGATATACAGCTCAAATTGCAAAAGGAGAAGAAGTATTGCCGCATTTTTTAAAAAGTGTAGAAAATAATCATACTATTGTAGAAAATAAATTACAGGGTAATGAACAAATTTTTACTTTGTTTGAGAAAAGCCAACTTCCCTATATAAGAGATGCTATGTATGCTGTAGCAAATGAGCAAGGAGGAACCGCTTATCGCTATTTGCATAATCTTGACGTAAAAGTCGCAGCCAAAACAGGAACAGCACAAGTTGTAGGATTTTCTCAATCAGATAGAAGTAGAGTTGACGAAAAACAAATGCAATATTATACGAGATCTCACGCTTGGCTTACTTCTTATGCGCCTTATTCAAAGCCACGCTATGTTGTTACTGTTTTGCTTGAGCATGGAGGAAGAAGTACTACTTCTGGAGAAGTGAGTGCAAAAATTTATCAAAAAATGATTAGTCTAGGATATTTTAAATGATTTTATAACTATATGTTTTATTAAAAAACTAGGAATTTTTCTATAATGCAATATTTAAGCCAATAAAACTTTAAAAATGTAATTATTATAGAAATAAGACTTATAAGGGAGTAAAAAATATACAAAATTATAAATTATAGAGATCTTTTTTAACGTAACTGATATTTAAACATCTAAAGCGTGTCAGAAAATAATTATGTTTATATTATTTAAAAAGCTATCTCTTATTTAGGAGATAGCTTTTGTTCTTTTTTCAAGCCAAGCTAAGGCTTTTGGGTGATCTTTTAACTTAGGAGAAAGTTTTTCAAAAACTTCTTTATGATAATTATTTAACCAAGTTTTTTCTTTTTTGTCTAGTAAATTTGTATCAATACAAGATATTTCAAAAGGACAAAGAGTAACGGTTTTAAAATATAAAAATTCTCCAAAATCAGTATTTTTAGGATTTTCTACTTTAGTGTGAATAACTAAGTTTTCAAGCCTTATACCCCATTTATTTACTTTATAAATACCTGGTTCTATAGAGGTTAACATTCCTTCCTTCGCTTTTGTTTTTTCAAGTACAGGAGAAAAATAAGAAAGCACTTGCGGTCCTTCATGCACATTTAAAAAATATCCCACACCGTGCCCTGTACCATGTATATAATCTAATTGTTCTTGCCATAGAGGTGCACGTGTAATAGAATCAAGCAAAGGCATAGCTATATCTTTTGGAAAAATCACGCTTGAAATAGCAATATGTGCCTTTAAAACCAAAGTATAATCATGAATTTGTTCTTCATTTGGTTTTCCTATAGGTACAACACGTGTAATATCTGTTGTGCCATTTTTGTATTGTCCGCCAGAGTCAATAAGTAAAAGCCCATCTTTTTCAAGGTAGGCAAAACTTTCTTTTGTAGCTTTATAGTGTGGATATGCAGCATTTGCATTAAAACCTGCAATGGTTGCAAAACTATCGTTTAAATAATACTCGCTTTGTGCTCTAAATTCGCTAACTTTAGTGTCTATATCTAATTCACTTATTGATTCATTATTTTCTATTGCCTCTTCAAGCCAAGCAAATAATTTGCACAAAGCCACCCCATCTTCTATCATAGCATCTTGTATGTGAGCTATCTCTTTAGCATTTTTAGCTGCTTTTAAATGCGTACTTGGATTAATTTCTTCAATAATCTTTACACTTTTATCTAAAGAGTCAATAAAAAGAGCAGTCATTTTTAAAGGCTCAATAAGTAAATTTGTATTTTGAAGTTTTTTAAGATCTGTAATAATTTCATCATAATTTTTAAGCCAAATTCCATCTAAATTTAGTTTTTTTTCAAGTTCAGAGTCAATTTTTAAAGAATCAACAAAAAGCAAAGCTTTGTCTTCTAGTATAAGTAGATGACTTAGAAATACAGGATTATAATCTACATCATTACCTCTTAAATTTGTAAGCCAAGCTATATCGTCAAGACTAGAAATCAAGTGAGTGTTTGCATTTAAATTTTTCATTTTTTGGCGCACCAATTTTAGTTTTTCCTCTCTTGAATAAGAGCAATAATGAGCTTCGTGTTCGTAAATTCTTTCCTTTGGTAAAGCAGGGCGATCATGCCAAAGTGGAGTGATTAAGTCAATATGTTTCAAACTAGCTTTGCAAGTTTTTTGCAAATCCTTTTTTAAAGATAAAGGACAAAGCGCAAAATCAACACCTAAAATTTGATTTGTATTTAAATTTTTTTCTAACCATTTAGTAAAGGTATTTTTGACATCTTGTTTTTGTAAAACTATTCCACTACCTTGCAATTCTTTATCTGCTTGAAGCCAGTATCTTCCATCTACCCATAAAAAGGCTTCATCTTGTGTTATAAGCACTGTTCCAACAGATCCTGTAAAACCACTTATAAAAATTCTATTTTTATAATACTCTGGTAAATATTCGCTTAAATGTGGATCTGCACTTAAAATCAAATAAGCGTCTATGTTATTTTTTTGCATTAAAGTTCTAAGTTCTGATACTCTTTGTTTGTAAATATTCATTTTTTTCCTTTATTAGTTTTTTAACATCTTATTGATGGGTTTTTTAAGTATAAATAAAATTATAGCAGCGCCAAGTAATATCCACATACATTCTAAAAATAAATTTGGCAAATAAGCTATATTTTCTTTACTTGACTCACCAATAAATCTGGCTAAAGTATTGCTAAAAAGTACTTACTATAAATCCCAGAGCTATAACTTAAGATTTGATAAGCTAAGTGTAATCTTTGTCATTATAGAAAGCATTACAGGTGAAAGACAAAGTTCCTCTTAAGATGGGAAGCGAAAAACTACTTATAAGGTCATCATCAAGAGGTAAAACTAAAATTAATTTTTAGAGTTGCTTGCAAGGTGTCGGCCCAACCATTTAAATTTGATTACATAATTCGAAGCTAGGGTTTTAAAATACCAAACCTGTACTAAAAAGTACTTGTGTAAATTTAACAATGGATGAGATTTCTTTGATTATTTTTTACAATAAATCCAAAAGTACTTATAGATGTAAAAAGTATAACAAATAAACCTCTAAATCATAGAATATGGTCTTATATGTCATTTTTTCGGCAAAAAATAAAAAAGTGTATTGGTACTTATATACTAACCAAAATAAGAAAATGTTAATAAAAGTCTAAAAGCTTATCGTTAAAGCAACCAATTAAAATAGCTTTTTTCTGACTCAAGTAGCTATTTGTAAGTCCGCTTACTTAGTGAAGCAGTATAATTACATTTGCTTCTTCAGTTTTTAAATTTGTACTATTTTTTCTAAATTTGCTATCATAAAAAGATAAGAATAAAGGATGAATTTTATAAAAAGAAAATCTTTCATATAAAGTTCGACTAAAAAGGTTTTAGATTCCTTATATTAGGAGAATTAAAATTTATATATTTTTGTAATATTTTTTACTGTTCGTATAAATTTGTTACTTTTTTATAGAGTTAAAAAAGAAATGTCAAGACTTAATTCTAGATTTAAAGTATTTATATTTTGTATTTCAATCGTATTTAATTGATAATAAAAATCCGAATTTTCCAAAACTTTTATAAAAGACATTAGCTCGTTAAAGTTTCCATAAGCTTCAAGAAATAGTTCATATTTGTTTAATTGATTTTTTTGAGTATTTACTGTTTGGGTAATATTTTTGATGTTAATTTTATTTTTAGATGCAAGTAGATTGATATTATTTAAGTATTGATTATTTTCTTTTCGAAAAGAGTTTAAATATTGTTTATATATTAGTATTTGATTTTGAATTTGTTGCAGTTCTTGATTTAGTTTTTGTATTTTTTGTTCTAAATTTTTATTGTCAAGTTGTTCTTTTTCTGTATTGATATTATCAATGAAAATATCTTGATTAAAAAAGAGATTTGAAAACAAATGATCTGCTTTAAAAGCTAAAAATACAGCCAATAATACTACAATTATGGCAATGAGAACTTTTTCTCTTAGATTTAAATTTTCTAAAAAAAATTCTATTTTATCCATGGATTAACTCTAAAATAATTTGATACAGTGCATCGTTTTTGGATATAAGCTTAAAATCGGTTTTTAAATTTGTAAGAGCATTTTGATAATTTTCTTGATTATTAAATTGTATGATGATGTTGTAATCTTTTAGTTTTAAGCTAGAAATTCCTAAGGAATTTTGATTGAGCCAAGTAAAGATATTTTTTAAAATCAAAGTTTTATCTTTGTTTGGTTTGAAATTTTTTACAATTTCACTCAGTTGGTTAAAATTTTGATCAAGAAGTATTTTTTTATTATAAAGAGTTAAATTTAAGTCTTTGAGTTTTTTTTCTAAGATTATATTTTTTTCTTTTTCTAGTTTGTAAAGCTTATCTTGAGAATTTTTATTTTGAGTTTGCAAGTTTTTATTCTCTTGATAATTTAAAAAATTAACAAAAATTAAAATTCCACTTAAACTTAAAAAGACTAAGAAAAATAAGAAAATTAGTTTCAAATATAAAGGAAATTGTTTTTTAATTGTTTTGATAAAGTTTGCATTTTTATCTAAAAGCGGTATGCTTAATTTTGCAAGCGTATTTTTATTCTGTATGAAAATTTTACAAATAGCTCCATTTTTTTCTAATTCTTTTATTAAATCACTATTTTTAAAACTGATTATAATTTCACTTTCATAGTGTTTTAAAAGTTCTAATATGTGTGTTTTTTCTAAAAATAATTCTAAAGTTTTTTCATATTTAAATTTTTTAAAAGCTTTAAATTTATCTTGTTCATAAAAGCACAAATACACTTCATTTAAATGAATTTCTAAAAAGCAAAAATTATCTTCTTTGATCAAATTATTTTTAAATAAAGGTTTAAAAATCAATGGTTCTGGAAAGCAAAATTGGCTTTTAGGTAAATTTTCAACCGAAGTTAAAAAACAATGATAAATTTCATTCTCTTTCAAGAAAGCTATTTGATAATCAAAAGGAGATTTTTTATGTCACATTCTTTGATTGCTTCTTGAAAGAGTATATCTTCTTCAAATTTACCATTTTTTTGGATATAAACGAGTTTTTCAAAATTTACAATTTCAATTTTATTCTTCATAGTTTAAATTTTTTTTCAAAAAATCTTCATCTTTTTGCCAATTTTTTTTCACTATAACATAAAGATTTAAAAGAATTTTATTTTGAGCTAATTGAGAGATTTTTTTTCTAGCATCTTTACCTATTCGTTTTATAGTTATTCCATCTTTACCTATTAACATAGCTTTATGTGAATGAGTGTCTGTAATGATTTGAGCATCTATAATGATTAAGTTCGATTTTTCTTTGGCTTTAGTGACTATAACTTCGCTAGAGTAGGGTAATTCTTCGCTTAGATTTTCATAAATGCTTTCAAGTATGAAATCCCTGTAAAGTTCTTTTTGGCTACTTGGAGTTAAAAAATCAGGATCATAAAAATATTCGTGCTCATCTAAATATTTTACAATTTCATCAAGCAATAGTTTTTTATAGGTCTTTTTTTTGCAAGAATAAGGGATGATAGCTTTAAAATGATCGCTAAATTTAGCATAATCGTTAAGTTTTTTTAAAAGAGTAGCATTATCGGTTAAATCAACTTTGTTTAAAACGATAATATGAGGAACCTTTGGCTTTAATGTTAAAAATTCTTCATAATTTTTTAAATCATCAAATACGCTTGCCACAAATAAAATCAAATCGCAATCTCCCATGGCTTTTATGGCGCTTTCAACTAACATTTGATTTAAGGTTGCGCTGCTTTTATGTAAACCAGGGGTGTCAATAAAAATAATTTGATCTTTTTCATGCATCACTATGGCTTTGATTTTTCGCCTTGTAGCATTTTGTTTATGAGAAACTAGAGTGATTTTTTCTTCAAGCAAGGAATTAACCAAAGCACTTTTTCCGGCATTGGTTCTTCCTATGATGCTAACAAAGCCACTTTTCACAAAATATACCTAGCTAAATCTTTATTTTCTATAATATCTCCAAGTTTTTCTTCGACCATTTTTTTATCAACGATAAATTTCTTACCCGCGTATTCATCAGCCTCAAAACTTAAGTCTTCAAGAAGTTTTTCTATCACAGTATGCAAGCGTCTTGCGCCTATATCTTGCATTTCTTCATTTGCTTTAGAAGCTATTTTTGCAATTTCTTTTATGGCTTCATCGTCAAATTCAAGTTCTAATTTTTCAGTTTTTAAAAGTTCGGTGTATTGTTTTAAAAGTGAATTTTTAGGACGGGTTAAAATTTCATAAAGAGCTTTATCATCTAAACTATCAAGTTCAACTCTTAAAGGAAAACGTCCTTGAAGTTCTGGAATTAAATCACTTGGTTTACTTAAATGAAAAGCACCTGCAGCGATAAAAAGTATATGATCGGTTTTTAGGGTTCCGATTTTAGTTTGAACGCTAGATCCCTCAACGATTGGCAATAAATCTCTTTGTACTCCTTCTTTACTTGGATCTTGTCGGTTCGAATTTCCGCTTGAAACGGCTATTTTATCGATCTCATCTATAAAAACAATCCCTTCATTTTCTGCTCTTTTTAAAGCTTCACTTTTGATACTTTCTTGATCTAAAATTTTATCTCCAGCTTCGTTTCTTAAAGCATTTTTAGCATCTTTAATTTTCATTTCTTTTTTGACTTTTTTGCTGCCCACACCAATAACCTTAACAATGTCTTGCATTGCCCCCATTTCAGGAGGTAAATTAGGATTAGTATCGAACATACTTTGTGAAATTTCTATTTCTATATTGCTTTCATCTAAATCCCCATTTCTAAGTTTGGTTCTCATTTTTTCAAGGCTATTTTTGTATTCTTCTTGTTTTTCATCGCTAATGCCTTTTGGTAAAGGTGGCAAGAGTTTTTCTAAAATTTTATTTTCAATAAATTCATCGATTTTATCTTTATTTTTTTCTTTTTGCTCATTCTTGACTAAGTTTAAAGCCGCATTGGCTAAATCTCTTACCATACTCTCTACATCACGCCCCACAAAACCCACTTCGGTGTATTTGCTAGCTTCAATTTTTATAAAAGGAAAACCCATCATTTTTGCAAGTCTTCTTGCAATCTCAGTTTTACCAACTCCAGTTGATCCTATCATTAAAATATTTTTTGGCATAATATCATCTTGAAGTTCTGGGCTTAATTGCATTCTTCTGTAACGATTTCTCAAGGCTATAGCGATGATTTTTTTAGCTTTTTTTTGACCGATAACATAATCATCTAAAAATTTGACTATTTCTTTTGGAGTTAAGTTCATTTTTCATCCTCTATTGTATAGGTTTTTATGTTTGTGTTAGTATAAATGCAAATTTCTCCCGCAATTTGTAAGCTTGATTTTACAAGTTCTTCTTCATCTAAGGAAGCGTGTTTTGCTAGAGCTCTTGCAGCTGAAAGTGCATAATTTCCTCCACTTCCTATAGCTGCGATTTCTCCATCTTCAGGTTCTACCACATCGCCAGTTCCTGAGAGTAAAAAAATATGATTTCTATCAAGTACTAGCATCATGGCTTCGAGTTTTCTTAAATATTTATCTTTTCTCCATTCTTTGGAAAAATCTATAGCAGCCTTTAAAAGATCGCCTTTAGAACTTTGTAATAAATTTTCAAACATATCAAAAAGATTAAAAGCATCTGCTGTACTTCCCGCAAAACCTGCTAAAACTTTACCATTGTTAAGTTTTCTAATTTTAACCGCGTTGCCTTTTAAAACCGTATTTCCAAAACTAACTTGTCCATCTCCTCCAATTACGGATTTATTTTTACCTTTATAGGCTAAAATTGTAGTTGCGTGAAACATTATTCTGCCTTTATATCAATTTTAAATTTTGCATGAATTGCATGACCTAATTTTACACTGATTTCGTGAATTCCAAGACTTTTTAAGGTGTCGCACTCTAAACTTTTTTTATCAAGCTCTATATTTTTTTGCTCTTTAAGCGTATGAGCGATTTCATCTTTTGTAACCCCACCAAATAAATTGCCATTGGCTCCAACAGGTTTAAAAATTTCAAGAGTGATTTTACTAAGCTCTTCTTTTAGCTTTTCTAAATTTGCAATTTCAAAGCGTAAATTTTCAGCCTCTTTTTTCTTATCACTTTCATATTTTCTTAAAACTTCTGTTGTAGCAGCTTTAGCTAGTCCTTTTCCGATTAAAAAATTTTGTCCATATCCATCTTTAACTTCTTTAATTTCTCCAGCCTTTCCAAGTCCTTTAACATCTTTAATTAATAATATTTTCATTTTTGTTTCCTTAGTTAAAATTTTCTTCCATTTTTTCCTGCAATGATAAAACGCAAAGCATTGAGTTTTATGAATCCAGCTGCATCTTTTTGATTATAAACTTCATCTTCTTCAAAAGTGCAATAAGCTGTATTAAATAAACTATCGTTTGCGCTTTCGCGACCTCTAATTATGACATTGCCTTTATAAAGTTCAATGCTGACTTTTCCATTAACGTATTTTTGCGATTCGTCAATTAACGCTTGAAGCATTAGCCTTTCAGGGGAAAACCAATATCCATTATAAATTAAATTTGCATATTTTGGCATTAACTCGTCTTTTAAATGCGCAGCTTCTCTATCAAGAGTAATACTTTCAATAGTTCTATGAGCTTTTAAAAGTATAGTTCCTCCTGGAGTTTCATAACAACCTCGACTTTTCATTCCAACATAGCGGTTTTCAACCATATCAAGGCGACCAATACCATGTTTTGCACCTAGTTGATTTAGCTGAATTAAAAGTTTTGCTGGTGAAAGTTTTTTTTCATTGATTGCAATGAGATCTCCTTTTTGAAATTCAAGCTCTATAATTTCACTTTCATTCGGAGCTTCTTTTGGATTTTTTGTCCATCTCCACATATCATCTTCTGGAAAACAAGCTGGATCTTCTAAAACAAGTCCTTCATAGGAAATATGAAGTAAATTTGCATCCATAGAATAAGGGGATTTACCTTTTTTTTTGGAAATATCTATGCCGTGTTTTTGAGCATACGCTAAAAGTTTTTCTCTGCTATTTAAATCCCATTCTCTCCATGGTGCTATGATTTTTAAATTTGGGTTAAAAGCTAAATAACCTAATTCAAAACGCACCTGATCATTTCCTTTGCCTGTGGCACCGTGGCTAACCGCATCTGCTTTGGTTTGGATAGCAATTTGTGCTTGAGTTTTTGCAATCAACGGACGTGCTATACTTGTTCCTAATAAGTACTCTCCTTCATAGAGTGCATTTGCTCTAAACATAGGAAATACATAATCTTTAACAAATTCATCTTTTAAATCCTTAATGAAAATATTTTCTTCTTTAATTCCTAAGGCAAGAGCTTTTTGTCTAGCGGGTTCTAGTTCTTCTCCTTGTCCGATATCGGCTGTAAAAGTTATAACTTCACACTTGTATTCATCCTGAAGCCATTTTAAAATAATGCTCGTATCAAGACCACCAGAATATGCTAAAACAACTTTTTTTATTTCATTTTTCATAAAATAGATTTCCTCGATTTTTGCGTTATAAAACTTTATTATAGATGCATTGTATCTAAAATTTTATTAAAGATTTAAGAATTTAATTAAAATTTTATCTCATAAGCAAAATATGTTCCAAAATTTGATTTTTTTTGCTAAAATTCATTCTTATGAGAGTGGATAAATTTTTAAATGTGGTAAATATTACCAAAAGAAGAGCAATTTCTGAAGATATGTGTAAAAGTGGGGTTGTAGGGATTAATGGTAATATTGTTAAAGCAAGTAAAGAGGTAAAGATAGGAGATATCATTAGCTTGCATTTTATGGAATATACTCAAGAATATAAAGTTTTAGCTATACCAACGATGAAAAGCATTCCTAAAAACGCTCAAAATCAATATGTAGAAAAGCTATGAAAGAAATAATTTTAAGCCAAAGCGAACTAGATAAACTTTTAATCGATCTGCCAAAAAATGGAGTGGTTTTGTTGCAAGGAGATTTAGCTAGTGGAAAGACTAGTTTAGTTCAAGCTTGGGTTAAATTTTTAAATTTAGGCGACCAAGTGACTTCTCCAACTTTTTCTATCATGCAAAAATATCAAAATGAAAATATTTGTGTATATCATTATGATATCTATCAAAAAGGATTAGATGGGCTTTTAAAGAACGGCTTGTTTGATAATTTATTTGAAGAAGGTTTGCATTTGGTAGAATGGGGAGATGAGGAGCTAAGAAATCAATTATTACAATTTGGAATTTCAAGCACGGTAATTAAAATTAGCGTTGAAAACAATAAAAGAAAGTATGAAATTTTATGAGTAAGTTAGAGATATTGAATTTAGAGAAAATCATCAAAAAAACTAAAATCATACAAGATATATCTTTAGAATTAAATAGCGGAGAAGTTGTCGGACTTTTAGGACCTAATGGAGCAGGAAAAACAACCACTTTTTATATGATATGTGGATTGATTTCTCCAAGTAGCGGCAGAGTGCTTCTTGATGGCTTAGATATTACAAAAGAACCTTTAAATAAGCGTGCAAGAAAAGGAATAGGGTATTTGCCACAAGAAAGTAGTATTTTTAAAGATTTAAGTGTGGAAGATAATTTGCTTTTAGCTGCGCAAATTTTTTACGAAGACAAGGAAGTTTTAAACGAAAAAGTAGAGCAAATGCTTGAACTTTTGAGCATAGAACCGATTCGCTTAAGAAAGGGATTAAGTTTAAGTGGTGGTGAAAGAAGACGTTGTGAGTTGGCAAGGAGTTTAATGTGTGAACCTAAATTTTTACTTCTTGATGAACCTTTTGCTGGAGTTGATCCTATTGCGGTTTCTGAAATTCAAGCTTTAATTAAAGAGCTTAAAAAACTCAATATTGGAGTTTTAATTACAGATCACAATGTACGTGAGACTTTAGCTATTTGTGATAGGGCGTATGTTATTCGTTCAGGTTCTTTATTGGCAAGTGGAAATGCTGAAGAAATTGCCAATAATAAAGATGTAAAAAAATACTACTTAGGAGCGGAGTTTAAACTCCTAGACTGATGTTAAAGCAAAAGATTACTCAAAGTGCAAAAACAAAAATTTCTCAAACTTTGCGTTCTTGGCTTCCTATTTTACAAGCAAATATAGAAGATTTAAAAGAAAATTTGGATAAATTTGCAGAAGAAAACCCTTTTTTAAGTGTTCAAGATGCGATTAAAACTTCTGAAAAAGGAAAGAGTTATTTTGATTCTTTTTATAAAAATAATACAAATTCTACTATGATTGAAAGCATGGGGGTCGGTAAAAAAAGTGTTTATGAGCTTTTAAATGAACAAATTATCCCTCCACTTTTTCCTACAAAAAAATCTCAAGATATTGCAAATAAAATCATACAATGTTTAAATCATGAAGGGTATTTTGAATTTGATGAAGAAATTATGCAAGATGTGGACGAAAAAGATCTTGAAAATATAAGAATGCGTTTTAAATTCTTAGATCCTATAGGGGTGGGTGCTAAAGATTATAAAGAAGCTTTTTTATTTGCCCTTGAAAATGAAGATCTCGATGAAGAACTTTACGATTTTTGTAAAATGCTAATATTAGATTTTGAGAACATACAAGATTACACGAAAGAAAAAAAATATACTCAAGCAATTGCTGCTATCAAAAAATTCAGTATTCCTCCATTTTTAGAATATTTTGAAGATTCTCAAGCTATTATTCCAGATATCTTTATTTTTCGTGAAAATAATGAAATTAAAGTAAAAATTAACGATGAGTATTATCCTGAAATTTCTATAGAAACAGATGGGATTAATCATGAATATTTAGCACATTATATTAAAGAGGCTAAAAATTTAGTAGATGCTTTGGCTATGCGAAAAGCAACTTTATATAAAATTGGATTGATGATAGTAGAACATCAATATGATTTTTTTATAGGTAAAGACATTAAACCTATGACTTTAAAAGATATTGCTGAAGATCTCGATCGTAATGCCTCTACAGTTTCAAGAGCGATTGCAAATAAATATTTAAGTTGCGAAAGAGGATTGATTCCTTTGAAAGATTTTTTTGCTTTTGCGCTTGATGAAGAGGGAGAAACTTCCAATACTAGTGTTAAAGATTTTATTGCAAATTTAGTTAAAAATGAAAATCGCTTAAAACCTTTAAGTGATAGTAAAATTTTAAAACTTATACAAGATGAATTTAAAATCGATATAGGGCGTCGTACAGTTACGAAATATCGAAAACATCTCAATATTGCAAGTTCTACAGATAGAAAAAAACTTTACGAGCTTGAAGGATAAACTTTAAGACTTCTTATATTTAATTTTTATTTATATTATTTAATAAATATTATATTTATTTTTAAATTATGATACAATTGTGCAATTGTTTTTTATAATTTAAAAAGGGATTGATTATGGATTTTTTAATTGATCTTAGCGAAGGATGGCAATTTTTTATTCAAATTGTAGTTATATTAGTTTGTCTTTTTTATGGAGCTAAGAAAGGTGGAATAGCTCTCGGTTTATTAGGCGGTATAGGCATTTTGATGCTAGTTTTTGTTTTTCATATAAAGCCTGGAAAACCTGCAATTGATGTTATGCTCACTATTTTAGCTGTAGTAGTTGCAAGTGCAACTTTACAAGCAAGTGGTGGTTTAGATGTTATGCTTCAAATTGCTGAAAAAATTTTAAGAAAAAATCCTAAATTTTTGACTATTTTAGCTCCTTTTGTAACTTGTTTTTTAACGATGCTTTGCGGAACAGGACATGTGGTATATACTATTATGCCTATTATTTATGATATTGCAATTAAAAATGGTATTCGCCCAGAACGTCCTATGGCAGCAGCTTCTATATCTTCACAAATGGGAATTATAGCAAGTCCGGTTTCTGTAGCGGTTGTAAGTTTAACCGCTTTACTTTTAAATGCTTCTCATAAGCTAGTTGGCTTTGATGGTTATATTAATTTACTTCAAATCACTATACCTAGTACTCTTATAGGAGTTTTATGTGTTGGAGTGTTTTCTTGGTTTAGAGGTAAAGATTTAGATAAAGATGAGGTTTTTCAAGAAAAATTGAAAGATTCTGAGTTTAAAAAGTATGTTTACGGTGACTCTAAAACTCTTTTAAATATTAAATTACCTATAGGTAATTGGATTGCGATGTGGATTTTTATAGCCGCTATTTGTTTGGTAGCTATTATTGGTATATTTGATAGTTTAAAACCTAACTGGGGTCAAAAAATGATATATCAAACACATATTAATAATACCATAGAATGGACATTAAATGGAGAAAATAAGGGTATTATTGATCTTAAAAAATTAGGTTTAAAACCGGATAAAAGTCAAATAAATACCTTGGAAGAAAATTCTAAAATTGTAGCTATTCCTCAAAAAGATAAGCTTGGAAATCCAAGTTATAATTACATTTCTATGGTGTCAATCATTCAAATGTTTATGCTTTTAGCGGGTGCTTTGATTATTATTTTTACAAAAACTGATGTAAAAAAAGTCAGTTCAAATGAAATTTTTAAGTCAGGAATGGTAGCTCTTGTTGCAGTTTTTGGAATTTCTTGGATGGCGGATACTATGTTTGCAGTTCATACCCCTATGATGAAGGCTTTGCTAGGAGATATAGTTAGAGAGCATCCTTGGACTTATGCTTTAATGCTTCTTTTAATTTCTAAATTTGTAAATTCTCAAGCAGCAGCTATTTCAGCTTTTGTTCCTTTATCTTTAGGAATTGGCGTTGAGCCAGGTATTATTATAGCTTTTGCGGCTGCTTGCTATGGGTATTATATTTTACCAACTTATCCAAGTGATTTAGCAACCATACAATTTGATCGATCAGGAACGACTCGTATTGGTAAATTTATTATTAATCATAGTTTTATTTTACCAGGGCTTATTGGTGTAACAGCTTCTTGTGTAGCAGGTTATTTTATCGCAATGATAGCTGGATATCTTTAAAATGTTTAAAGCAAATTATAAGTCTAGCAAGGATAGAATTAAAACCCTTTATATGTAATGATTTTTATTAATAGGATTTATAATGATCTTTTTATTGATTTTAAGTTTAGCACTTGCTTGTTATCTTTTTTATGCACTTTTGTATCCTGAAAAATTTTAAAGGAAAAATATGTTGGAAATTGTGGTAATACTTCTTATATCTTTTATTTTATCTTTAATTTTTGGACGTTACTTATATAAAATTACTAATTTTAAAAAAACTATTTTTGATTTTATTTTTAATCCTATAGATGATTTGATTTATAAAATTTGTACTGTTGATAGAAAAAATATGACTTGGAAACAGTATTCTTTACATTTGTGTATTTTTAATTTTTTAGCAGCTATTTTTTCTTTTGTTATTTTTTTATTACAAGATAGAATTTTTTTAAATCCTAATTCTATAAAATCTATGCCTTTAGATTTGAGTTTAAATACCGCCATTAGTTTTATTACTAATACTAATTTACAGCATTATAGTGGAGAAAATGCTTTAAGTTTATTTTCTCAAAGCACAGGAATATTGCTTACTATGTTTGTTTCAGGTGTGAGTGGTTGTTGTGCTTGTATGGCTTTTTGCAGGGCATTTTGTGGTATGCAAATGGGAAATTATTATGAAGATTTCACTCGTATAATGACGCGTTTAGTACTTCCTTTAAGTTTTATCATTTCTTTAATTTTTATTTCGCAGGGTGTAGTGCAAAATTATGATTCTAATTTTCACCTTATAACTTTAGAGAATAAAATCCAAGCTGTTGCTACAGGCCCAGTTGCTGCTATTGAATCTATCAAACATCTAGGAACCAATGGTGGAGGATTTTTTGGAGCTAACTCCAGTATGCCTTTTGAAAATCCTAACGCTTTAACAAATCTTATACAAATTTTATCCATGATGCTTATTCCAAGCTCTTGTGTTGTAGCTTTTGGTTTGATGATTCATCATAGAAAAGAAAATCAAGGCTTTGTTTTAATGGGTAAGCAAGGTGGAGTCATTTTTGGAGCCATGAGTCTTATTTTCTTAATTTCTTTAATTATAATTTATCATGCTGAAACTATGCCAAATCCTAATTTATCTTCTTTAGATTTAAATCAAACCTCGGGAAATTTGGAAGGCAAGGAATTAAGATTTGGAACTAATTTATCTAGTCTGTTTAGCGCTGTTACAACCGCTTTTACAACTGGAAGTGTTAATAATATGCACGATAGCTTAAATCCCTTAAGTATAGGAGCTACTATGCTTAACATGATGCTTAATGTTGCTTTTGGTGGCGATGGTGTTGGACTTATGAATATGATGATTTATGTTATTTTATGTGTGTTTATTTGTGCTTTGATGATAGGAAGAACTCCAGAATTTTTAGGAAAAAAAATAGAAAGCAAACAGATGAAACTCATTGCCTTAGCTATTTTAATACATCCTTTATTGATTCTTGTTTTAAGTGCTTTGGGAGTAATTTTTGCAAAAGATAGCATCTCAAATCCTAGCTTTCATGGTTTAGCTCAAATTTTATATGAATTTACATCTGCAACTGCAAACAATGGATCTGGGCTTGAAGGCTTAAAAGATAATAATTTATTTTGGAATTTAAGCACAGCTTTTGCTATGTTTTGTGGACGTTATCTTATTTTGATTATACAATTAGCTATAGCAGGATCATTTTTAAGTCAAAAAACTCAAGAAAATAATACAAATACTTTAAAAACAGATACTTTAACTTTCATGTTTGTTTTAATTTGCATCGTTTATATTTTTGCGGCATTAACTTTTTTTCCAGTATTAACACTTTCTAGTGTAGCAGAATACTTATCTTTATGGCATTAAATAAGGAGAACTAATGTCTAAAAAACAAAATAAACTTATCACAAAAGAGATTTTAAATACTGCAATTAAGGGAGCGTTTTTAAAATTCGATCCGCGTTTTATGGTAAAAAATCCTACAATGTTTATTGTTGAGATTGGTTTTATGATTACTTTGATTTTAAGTTTATTTCCTACTTTATTTGGAGGAGATGATCAAGAAAGAATTTATAATATTTTAATCACCTTGGTACTTTTTATCACTTTATTGTTTGCAAATTTTGCAGAAAGTATAGCAGAGGGTAGAGGTAAGGCACAAGCAGCCACTTTAAAGCAAAGTAAAAAAGACTTTAAAGCAAGGCTTATTAAAAACGATGGCAGTGAAGAAATGCTAAGTGCTAGTAAATTAAAAATCGGAGACATCGTTTTAGTTCAAGCAGGAGAACTTATACCTAATGACGGAGAGGTTATTGAAGGAGCGGCTAGTGTCGATGAATCAGCTATTACTGGAGAAAGTGCACCTGTGATGCGTGAAGCAGGAGGTGATTTTTCTTCTGTAACGGGTGGAACGACAGTTTTAACAGATTTTTTAAAAATTAAGATTTTAGTAGGTGCTGGAGAAAGCTTTTTAGATAAAATGATAGGTTTGGTTGAAGGTGCTGCACGTCAAAAAACACCTAATGAAATTGCATTAAATATTCTTTTGATTGTTCTTAGTCTTAGCTTTTTAGTTGTAGTTGTAAGCTTGTATCCTTTTATACAATTTTTAAATGTCAATTTGCCTATTTCTTGGCTGGTTGCTTTGCTTGTATGTTTAATCCCTACAACTATAGGAGGACTCCTTTCAGCTATAGGTATAGCAGGAATGGATAGAGTAACTCGTTTTAATGTAATAGCACTTTCTGGAAAAGCAGTAGAAAGTTGTGGTGATGTTGATACTATGATCTTAGACAAAACTGGCACCATTACTTTCGGTAATCGTTTGGCTGATGAATTTTATGAAGTTGAAGGAATTGATAAGAATAAATTAATCCGTGCTTGTTTATTATCTTCTTTAAAAGATGAAACTCCAGAAGGTAAAAGTATTGTTACATTGGCAAGTAAAATGGGTTTTCAGTGTAACCAAGAAGAAATTAAAGAAGTGATTGAATTTAATGCTCAAAATAGAATGAGTGGGGTTAATTTAAAAGATGGCACTCAAATTCGTAAAGGAGCTTTTGACACTATCAAGGTTTATATTGATGAAATGGGTGGAGAAATTCCAAGTGATTTAGAAGAAAAAGTCATGCAAATTTCAAATCTTGGAGGAACTCCTTTAGTAGTGAGTCAGAATAAAGAAATTTTAGGAGTGATTTACTTAAAAGATACCGTAAAACCAGGGCTTAAGGAACGATTTGCTAAATTAAGAAAAATGGGCATAAAAACTCTTATGTGTACAGGGGATAATCCCTTAACAGCAGCTACAATAGCCAAAGAAGCTGGACTTGATGGATTTATAGCAGAATGTAAACCAGAAGATAAAATAGAAGCTATAAAAAAAGAACAAGCTGAAGGTAAAATTGTTGCAATGACAGGAGATGGTACCAATGATGCTCCAGCACTCGCACAAGCTGATGTGGGAATAGCGATGAATTCAGGAACAGCAGCCGCTAAAGAAGCTGCAAATATGATTGATCTTGACTCTAACCCTACAAAAATTTTAGAAATTGTTGAAATAGGAAAGGGTTTATTGATCACTAGAGGAAGTTTGACAACCTTTAGTATGGCTAATGACATTGCTAAATATTTTGCCATTTTACCAGCTATGTTTAGCGTGGTTTTGCCACAGATGCAAATTTTAAATATTATGCATTTAGCAACTCCGCAAAGTGCTATTTTATCAGCATTGATTTTTAATGCTATTATCATTCCTTTGCTGATACCTATTGCTATGCGTGGTGTTAAATTTAGACCTATGAAAAGTGAAATGTTGCTTTTAAGAAATCTAGGAATTTATGGAATAGGAGGGATTATTGCTCCTTTTATTGGTATTAAAATTATCGATATTCCTACGGCTTGGTTTTTAGGAATTTTAGGAGTTTGATTATGATTAGAACTTTATTTAGTTTTTTCATTGTTATGTTCGTTTTGTGTTGTGTTATTTATCCCTTTGCATTAAATGAAGTAGCTAGGTTTATTTTTCCCTATCAAGCAAGTGGAAGTTTAATCGATAAAAATGGACAAGCTACACTTGATATAAATAAAGCTGTAGGTTCAAAGCTTTTAGGTCAATTTTTTAACAAGCCTTATTTTTTACATGGAAGAAGTTCGGCTATAAATTATAATATAAGTGATACTAATCAAAGCAGCGTTAATTCAGGTGGTTTTAATTATGCTATGTCAAATCCTGTATTAAAAGAGCGTATAGAAAATGATTTAAATCAATTTTTAAAACAAAATCCAAATGTTTCAAAAAAAGAAATTCCAATTGATTTATTAACAAGTTCTGCTTCAGGACTTGATCCTCATATTAGTAAGCAAGCAGCTTGGGTGCAAATTCCTCGTATTGTGAAATTTTCAAAATTGAGTCAAAAACAAGTAGAGGAAATAATTAATAATAGCACAGAAGATAAATTTTTAGGCATTTTTGGCGAAACGAAAGTCAATGTTTTAAAAGCCAATATAGCTATAAATAAAGCCATGAAAAAGAGTAAAAATGCAGCGAAAAACACCCGAACAAATTCTTAAAAAATTTGAAGTAAAAGCTAAGGAAGAAGAAAAAAATAAATTTGCTAAATTAAAAATATTTTTAGGTTATGCAGCAGGATCTGGAAAAACCTATGCCATGCTAAGTGAAGCTAGAAATTTATTGCAAAATGGAGTCGATGTAGTTTTAGGTTACATAGAACCACATGATAGACCTGAAACTATGAATTTGACTAAAGGTTTTGAGAGTATCAAAAATCTTGAAATTTCTTATAAAAATATTGTTTTAAAAGAGTTTGATTTAGATGCTACTCTAAAAAGAAAACCGGCTTTAGTTTTGGTTGATGAGTTAGCGCACACAAATGCAAAAGGTCTTAGAAATGAAAAACGTTTTCAAGATATAGAAGAGCTATTAAAAGCAGGAATTGATGTTTATACCACTTTAAATATTCAGCATTTAGAAAGTTTAAATGATTTGGTAGCAAATATTAGCAAAATAGAAGTTAAAGAAAGAATTCCTGATCGAATTTTTGATGAGGCTGATCAAGTTGAGCTCGTAGATATTGAGCCCAATAAACTTTTAAAAAGAATGCAAGAGGGTAAAATTTATAAAGAAAAACAAGCTAAATTAGCTTTAGAAAATTTTTTTAGACAAGAAAGATTGATAGCTTTAAGAGAGATAGCTTTAAGAAGACTTGCATCTAGAGTGAATTTAAAAGCCAACGAACAAAGACTTATAAATGATGATTTAACCTATCATACAGGAGAGCATATTCTAGTTTGTATCAATGAGACTAATGCGAAAGTTATTAGATCAGCAGCAAGGTTAGCAAGTGCTTTTCATGCAAAATTAAGTGCTATTTATATAAAAAATTCCAATCTCGAAGAAGATAAATTACTGAAAGAAAATTTGGAACTTGCTAAAAGTTTTGATGCTGAAATTATTAGTATTTATGATGAAAACATAGCAAATCAGATTGCTGAATATTCAAATATTAGCAATGTTTCTAAAATAGTTTTGGGAAAAAGTAAAAACAGGAAAAAATTTAAAGAAGAGATCTTTGAGGCTGTAGCAAACAAAGCTCCTAATATTGATTTATATTTAGTTAATGAAAGCGAAATTAAAACGCCTAAAACATTTAAAAAGAGAAGTTTTAATTTTTTAAATTTTATCAAAATTAATGCAATTTTGTTTTTAGCGATAATCATAGCTTTTGCATTTCATAGATTTGACACTCAGCCAAGTAATATAGTTATGGTTTTTATTTTAGCCGTTTTTGCTTCTTCTTTTATATCAGATAATAAATTTTACGCACTTTATTCTTCTTTAGTAAGTGTTTTAATTTATAACTTTTTTTTCTTAAATCCTTTTTTTAGTTTCAAAATTCATGATAGTGGAAATATTATTACCTTTGCAACGATGTTTATAGTTGGATTTTTAACTTCTGTTTTTACAAGAAGGTTAAAACTTCAATCTAAAGATCTTGCAAAAAGAGCTTACAGAACTGCAATTTTGCTCGAAAATAGTGAAAAATTAGCAAGAGTAAAAAGTAAACAAGAGCTCTGGGAACAGCTTGGAAATCAAGCCTTAAAACTATTAAATTTACCTATTATTATCTATCCTATGAATAAAAATAATATATTATCTAAGCCTTTGTTGTTTTTTAACGATGATAAACAAATGTTAAAAAATTGTTTTAGTGCCGATGAAATTGCTATAGCGCAATGGGTAGCGACAAATCGTGAAAAAGCAGGAGTTTGCACCAATACTTTGCCAAATGCTAATGCTATGTATTTGCCTATAGAGGATGGGGAAAAGACAAAAGGAGTTATTGGTATAGTTTTAAAAGAAAAGCGTCCTTTGCAAGATTTTGAATATGAAATTTTAAACGCTTTGATTAATGAGGTTGGCGTGAGAACGAGAGATATATTTCTATTATAAGGTTTTTATTTTATTAATCTCATCTCTAATAGCAGCTGCTTTTTCAAATTCAAGAGCTTTTGCTGCTTCTAGCATTTGTTTTCGAAGTTCCTTAATAAGCTTAGCTCTTTCGTTAGCGGGCATTTTTTCGAGCTTTTTACCTTTGCGGTAAATTTCTCCTAAATCTTCTTCATTTTTCAAACTTGCTTCTATGTGTCGTTTAACTGAAGTTGGAGTAATTTTATATTTTTTATTATAACTTTCTTGAAGTTTGCGACGTTCATTTGTTGTATCCATAGCTTCTTGCATGGATTTTGTAATTTTTTTGCAAAAAAGCAATACTTTTCCATTGACATTTCTTGCAGCTCTTCCCATAGTTTGAATTAGACTTGTTGTGCTTCTTAAAAATCCCTCTTTATCAGCATCCATAATAGCAATGAGCGAAACTTCAGGCAAATCAAGCCCTTCTCTAAGTAAATTAATACCTATTAGCATGTCAAAAGCTCCGCTTCTAAGATTTCTAATGATTTCGTTACGTTCTATCGCATCAATATCTGAGTGCATATATTTTACTTTAATGCCAAGCTCTAAATAATACCTTGTAAGTTCTTCAGCTAATTTTTTAGTGAGTACTGTTACTAAAACGCGTTCATTTTTATCGATCACTTTTTTAGCTTCATCAAATAAAATTTCAACTTGATTATCGCTATCTTTTAATTCAATAAGTGGATCAAGCAAACCGGTTGGACGCATAATTTGATGAAAAATATTATTTTTGCTTAGTTCAAGTTCTAAGGGTGCTGGAGTAGCTGAAACGAAAAGAAATTGACAATTTTTATGTATAAATTCATCAAACATTAAAGGACGATTATCAAGGGCTGAAGGTAAGCGAAAACCATAATCTACTAAAGTTTGTTTTCTACTTCTGTCTCCTGCAAACATTCCACGAAATTGAGGTAATGAAACATGACTTTCATCAACGATGACAAGAAATTTTCTATTTTTAATAGCAAAATAATCAAATAGGGTATATGGAGTATCTCCAGCCTTTAACCCTGTTAAATGT
Organism: Campylobacter estrildidarum; assembly: GCF_005406205.1. Classification (GTDB taxonomy): domain Bacteria; phylum Campylobacterota; class Campylobacteria; order Campylobacterales; family Campylobacteraceae; genus Campylobacter_D; species Campylobacter_D estrildidarum. The sequence goes on along the minus strand of NZ_NXLZ01000001.1, from coordinate 20,204 downwards.
CTAGCGTAATTTTCCACGCCTTTGCACATACCTGTGCTTTGTAGCATTTCAAGATCAAACTCAACACGTTGCTTAAGACGTTGATATTCTACAAGTTTGTTTTCGAGTTCAAATTGTGCTAAGCGTTCTATTAATTCTTGCTTGATATCTTTAATAGCTTGTTTTAGGCGCGTTTCTCCGACACTAAATTGACTCGTAGGATACAAAATAAAGCGTTTTAAATCTTTGCCTTTTTTATTTTCTAAGACATTATAATGATACATAGCATCAAGTTCATCACCAAAGAATTCAAGCCTGATTACTTCATCTTCATAGTAAGCAGGATAAATATCTATAGTATCGCCTTGGACACGAAAATCTGCACGATCAAAAAAATTATCATTTCTTTTATACCCCATATCTACAAGTTTTTTAAGAAGTTCTTTTTGTGAAATTTGCATACCGAGTTCAAAAATCAAAACCATTCCAATATATTCGTTTGGATTTCCAAGTCCATAATTAGCTGAAACGCTAGCAATACACACAACGTCTTCATAACTTAAAAGTGAAGCTGTAGCACTAAGTCTTAATCTTTCTAGATCTTCATTAGTAGAACTGTCTTTTTCTATAAAAACATCTGTACGTGGAATATAAGCTTCAGGTTGATAATAATCATAATAAGAAATGAAATACTCTACATGATTTTTAGAAAAAAAGCCCTTAAACTCGCTATAAAGTTGAGCACATAAGCTTTTATTGTGACTCATAATGAGTGTTGGCATTTGAAGTTCTTTGATAACATTGGCCATAGTAAAAGTTTTTCCACTGCCTGTAACCCCTAATAAGGTTTGATACTTATTACCTTTTTTAATGCTTTTTACTATGCCTTCTATAGCTTGTTTTTGATCAGGACTTGGTTTAAATTCGCTTGTAAGTTCTAACATTATTTTACTTTTGATAAAAATATTTTAAAATTAAAAATTTTAAAAAAAAATACTTTAATTAAAATTAATCCTTTAAAAAACATAAAAATTTATTTTTTTTTGCTACAATTATAAAAGTATTTTCTATAATTTAAATTTTCAATTAAAGAAGGCGAAAAATATGTTTGATGAAAAAATTATTAACACTATGTCAGATAAAGTTAATGAGCTGATTGAAAAATATAATGAAGTGTGTGAAGCAAACGAGAATTTAAGAAATGAGCTTGTAAGCGTCAAAGCACAAAATGAAGCAAAAAGCAATCAAATTATGCGTCTTGAAGAAGAATTAAAATCTCGCAATATAGAAAGTGAAGATATTTTCAAAAAAATCGAGGCAGTTCTTGGCAAGTGATAATTTAAAACAAGTAATTATCAATGTTTCTGCAAAAGATTTTATTGTTAAATGCAGTGAAGAATTTGCCAATGTTTTAGAAGATGATATTGCTTTTATTTCTGGCGGAACAAGAAAAATAGAACTTAAACGTTTTGTAGATGCTTTTGTAAAAAAAAGCTATGAGAATTATATTTTAGAAAGAGAATTAAAAAAACTTATAAAAGCTATCAATGAAGAACTTCCAGTAAAATGAAAAGAGCTTTTACTTTACTCGAGCTCATTTTTGTTATACTTATCTTAGGTATATTAGCAAGTTTAGCTTTAACTTTTACAGGTAGAAATAAAGATGAAGCAAAGCTTTTGAAATTAAAGATAGATTATGAAATGTTAAATTCAGCTTTATCATTTATGCGTACTCAGACTGAACTCAAACAAATAAATGGTTTTATATTAAACCTTGATAATGCCAAATTAAATACTTCAAAAGAAAAACTTTTTTATTGTGTAAAGGCTAAAGAATGTGATTATTCCTTACTTGATTCTCCTATTTATTCTGATTTTAAATCTTGGATGAAGATAGCGTCTAATCGATATAGATTTTTCCTTAATTCAAAGGAATATATTGATTTTTTTTATAATTCAAAAGATGGTATTTTAGAATGTATAAATTCAAAATATTGTAAAGATTTACAATGAAATATTACGAAGTTGCTATTTTTGGATTATATTTGCAAAATTTAGTTTTTCATAGCCAAGAAACAATTCCTTCTTTAAGTGAAGTAATTGTAGATGTAAAAATGAAAAAAAATCTTAGGGCTTTAGTGATTAAAGAATGCGAAAAACCAGATTTTCAAACAAAGGCTATTAAAGAGCTTACATCTTTTTCTTTAAGTAAATCTCAATTTGAACTCGCAAAATTTATTTCTTATTATTATGCAGCTAAGATAGGTTTTGTTTTAGGCTTTTTTTTAACGAGTAAAGAATATAGCTGTAAAGGGATAGAAATTACCAAAGAGCCCAATTTAAGTTTGGAGCAAAAAAAAGCTTTGGATTTTATAAAAAGCAATTCTAATTCTTTACTTTTTGCAGATACGGGAAGCGGTAAAACTGAAATTTATATTTCTTTGATTAAGGATTATTTAAAAAAAGGGAAACAAGTTTTATTTTTAATGCCTGAAATTTCACTCACTTCTCAAATAAAAAAACGTTTAGAGATGTATTTTAAAGATAGTTTATTTTTATGGCACTCTAAGGTTTCTAAAAAGAAAAAACAAGAATGTTTAGAAAGTTTTAATGAGGGCAAAGCGTTATTAATTGCTGGGGCAAGATCGGCACTTTTTTTACCTTTTAGAAATTTAGAATTGATTGTTGTTGATGAAGAACATGATAATTCTTACAAAGCTTCAAATCAGCCTTATTTAAATGTCCGCGATTTAGCACTTTTTTTAGGAACAAAATTAAATATTAAAGTTGTTTTAGGTTCTGCAACCCCATCTTTAACGAGTTTTTATAAGCAAAAAGCGTTTAGACTTAGAGGAACATTTTTTGAAAGCAAAAAACATTTTTTATATGATGAAAATGAGTTATCTTTAAGTCCTATGCTTTTAAGTGAAATACAAGCAAGTTTAGGAAGACATAAACAAGTTATTATTTTTTTACCTACTCGTGCTAATTTTAGGCAGATTTTTTGTAAAAATTGTGGAGAGACGATAAAATGTCCATTTTGTTCTATTGCTATGAGTCTGCATAAAAATAGAAATTTGTTAAAATGTCATTATTGTAATTTTACAAAAAGTATCGATCAATCCTGTCCTTCTTGCCAAGGATTGATGCTAGAAGCTAGAAAAATGGGAACAGCTGAACTTAAAGAGCTTTTAGAATCAAAATTTATCAATGCTAAAATAACAAAGTTTGATAGCGACGAGATTACAAGCGTTAAAAAATTAAATCATATTTTAAAAGAATTTAATGATAAAAAAATTGACATACTTATAGGAACTTCCATGCTTGCTAAAGGGCATGATTACCATAATGTTGATTTGAGTGTGATTTTGGGTATTGATGAGTACTTATTTAGACCGAATTTTAGGGCAAGCGAAGAAACTTTAGCCCTAGCTATGCAAGTTGCAGGTAGAGCAGGGCGTAAAGGAGAAGCTAGAGTGCTTTTGCAAACTAAAAATCGTGCTTTTTTTGAAAAATATATACAAGATTATGATGCTTTTTTGCAAGATGAGCTTGAAAATAGAAAAGGTTTATATCCTCCATTTAAACGCCTTTTAAGGCTAATTATAGAAGATAAGGATAGATTAAAAGCACAAAATTTATGTGAGTATTTAGCTGAAAAATTAGCAACAATAAAAAATATAGAACTTATTGGTTATGGGGCTTGCGGGGTTGAAATGATTAATGCAAAATATCGTTTTCATATTCTTATCCGCAGTGATTCTTACAAGGCTTTAATTGCTATAGAAGAATACGTTTTACAATTTAAAAATGTCAATGCAGATATTGATCCTATAGATTTTATGTGAAATCATTGTTTTTAAATTTTTGATAATATTTCCAAGAGTTGATAATATCTGGACGATTTTGTTCTAAATGTTGATATTCTTTTTGAAAAATATTTAAAAATTTCGATGCTAAAGTCTTATTGGAATTAAAGATAGATAATACCTCTTCTTCTTTCATCATAAGTTCATTTTGTTTATCGATCTTTTTTATTTCAAATAAAAAGTTATGTAAATACTCTTTAACAGTATTAAAAAATTGAGTATCATTTTTAAATTTTTCTAAATCTTCTTTTTGAATATATAAAGCTATATCATTTGATAAATCATCATCAATAATTAATTTTATTATATCAATTTGTTTGTTTTGTCTTAGTCTATCTAAAGTAATAGCAATACTATTTAAAGGATTGATTTCTGTGCTGTATATATGATTTAATCTATTGTTTATATCTTTTTTTATTGGCATAAAGCGTGATAGGAAAAAGATAGCGGATATAGCCCTTAAATTCTTGAATTTTAAAAAAAGATTGTTTTTCTATAGTGGGGGGGGGTAAAGCTGAATTTTCGAGCAAGAAAATCCAATGTTTTAAAAGCATTGTCTGGAATAATCGAGTTCATATCTAAATAATAAATTTTATCTTGATTGAAATATCGCAATAAAAAATTTAAGATAAAAACTCCATTATTCAGCTCTTCAAAATCAACTTTAATTTCAGTTTTTTTATTGTGAGTTAAAAATTCAATATAATTTCTATAATCATAAGTGAGATTAAAATCACGTGGATAATTTCTTGAAACTTTTGTCCAATCTCTTCCCCAATTGTGTTTTAAAATCCCTATAGGGTCTCTAACACCACAAATGATTTGTGCATTAGGATCAAGTAAATTTAGAAATTTATCAAAATTAGGAATATTAAGTTCTGAAATATTTATAGCATATTGATCAATATTGCTATTTAAATACATATAATGGATGCAATATCTTTCTTAGCATCATTAGGAGAAGTCGAAAACATAAAACATTACAACCCTCATTAAGATATCTTAAAAATGCAGCAGTGCTGGCTCCATGAGGCGAAATATAGATAAATTTATAGTGTTTAGGTAAGGGCAAATTTAAATCCCAAGCAAGTTCTGCGCAATATCTGCTCGAATCTGTGTCTATGAAGTCAGGATTAATCAAAGGAGGATAAGCGCTATTTAAATAATTTTCTTTAAATTCAAGTGAGTTTAACCATGTGCAAATAATGTTAATATTCTCCATAACAAAATTAAAAAAGTTTTCATTATGGGAATTTTTTAAAGCTTTTGATAAAATTTGGGCCTTAGTTGGATTTAAATTATCCCGTATAAATTCTAATAAATTTTGCATATTTTATAGGTATTTTTGAAAGTGATCTAAGATTATAGCTATTTTTTTTCAAGATTATCAAGTTTAGAATTATCTACAATCAGATCAGGATGTGGATCATCAAAATCAATATCAACTCCCACAACATTTTTAATATCACCTTTTAAAGCACCGCTATAGAGCCCTTTTTTATCTCGTCTTTTTAACTCTTCGAAATCGCATTTTATATAAATTTCAAAAGTAATTTTTAAGTCGTTTTCGGTTGTATGTATAAATTTTATCCCACATGGAAATCGTACTTACAATAACTATCATTCCTTGAGAACTTAAAAAATGAGCGAAATTAGAACGTTTTAGTGAAACTTCATACGTCCTTCTTTTTCATAGCCATAATGTCCCAAAAGATCTCTTAATTCATCTCTGTCAAATAGATAATATTATTTAATTTTTCTCTCAATTTTCTACATAATTCTTCAGCAATATTGTTAGCCAAATCACTCCACCATTTTTTAAATCTTGCATTATTTTTTCCATATATTTAATAAAATTTAGATGTAGAGATTATATAAAAATAAACTTTAGTTAAAGCAAAAAAAGTTAGAATTTTAAAAATAATATTCATAAAAAGAGTTTGTGTATGAAAGTAGAGAGATTTAAAACAAAGCAGATTAAAGTGGGAAATGTTTTAATAGGGGGAGATGCACCTATTTCAGTTCAATCGATGTTATTTACAAAAACTAGAGATATAGAGGGTTGCTTAGAGCAGCTTAATCGTCTTTATTTTGCCGGAGCAAATATAGTGCGTTTAGCTTGTTTAGATATGGCAGACGCAAGGGCCTTAAGAGAAATTAAAGCAAAGAGTCCATTGCCTTTGATAGTTGATATTCATTTTAACCATAACTTGGCTGTATATTGTGCTGAATTTATTGATGGCGTGAGAATTAACCCCGGAAACATTGGCTCTAAAGAAAACATTAAAGAAGTCGTAAAGGCTTGTAAAGAACGCAATATTCCTATACGCATAGGAGTAAATCATGGCTCTATAGAAAAACAATTTAGTGATAAATTTGGATATGGCATAGAGGCTATGCTAGAAAGCGCTTTATATAATATCAAGCTTTTAGAAGATTTAGATTTTACAGATATTAAAATTTCAATGAAAACTTCAGACGCTCAAAAAACAATAGAAGCTTATGAAAGATTACGTCCGCTTTGTGTTTATCCATTTCATTTAGGTGTTACAGAAGCAGGAACTAAATTTCATAGCACAGTAAAAAGTTCCATAGCCTTAGGGAATTTACTTCTTAAAGGCATAGGCGATACCATGCGTGTATCTATGACAGGAGAACTTGAAGAAGAAATTCGTGTTGCAAAGGCAATTTTACAAGATAGTGGAGTACAAAAAAGCGGGGTTAATATCATCTCATGTCCGACTTGCGGAAGGATACAAAGTGATTTGCTTGGTGCTATTAAGATTGTAGAAGAGAAAACCAAACATATAAAAGAGCCGATTAATATTAGCGTTATGGGTTGTGTTGTTAATGCTTTAGGTGAAGCTAAGGGAGCTGATGTTGCTATAGCTTTTGGAAAAAATCAAGGGCTTGTTATAAGACATGGCGAGGTTGTTGCCAAACTAAAAGAAAAAGATTTGGTTGATAGATTTTTATTAGAAGTTGAAGATGAGGTAAAAAGTAGAACGATAAAAGATTGATTTTAGCAAGGTAAAAAACCTTGCTTTATTAAAATGGCCAGATAGCTTCTATTACTTTACTTCCCCAAGGTTTTCTAGTACTTCTATCTACTTCACCTTCAGTTTTATAAAGAATTTTTGCATCTGCAATGTATTTGCTATCTATAGTATTATCTTGTCCGATATCATAAGGACGGATCACTCCGCTTAATTGAATGATTTGTTTTTCCCCGTTGATCAAAAGTTCTCTTGAACCCTCGATAAAATAATTACCATTGGATAAAATTTTGATCACTCGAGTTGAGATGGTTGTATTAAAGCTTTCATTGCGGCTTTGAGATCCTGATCCTTGATAATTATTTGTACTGTTAGTTTGAAAACCTATATTAGAATAAGCATTAACTTTGTTAATTGCACTCGCTACTATTCCAGAACTGCCTGTTAAAGCTCCTCCTCCCAAATTTGAAGTGTTAGTTCTACTTGTAGCTTTATTAGCTTGAGTGCTTTGAGTAGTACTTTCTTGAATAACTACGGTAACCAAATCATTAACATTCATTGCTTTTTTATCAGAAAATAAAGGATTATCTCCTTTACCAAAAAGTGATCCTGGAGCTGTTTCTATATTATTACTCTGCTTTGGGGCAAGTTCTTCCACGTAAGCAGGTGGTTTCATAGAAATTTGAGGATCTACTGTTGCAGAACATCCAAAAAATATAAATGGCAATATATAAAATAAAATTTTTTTCATGAAATCATCCTTTACATTATGAATTTTTATTTTTTTTTGTTAAAATAATGTTTATAAAATACAAAAGCAAAGAGTGTTCCAACTTTTTAAAAACAAAGGAGAAATAATGGCAAATCTTTATTTGATGAGGTCTAGGAGCGATGAGCTAAATACTACTATTTGTACAAAGTTATTGGAAAATTATAGTAAAGTTTATAAAAATATAGCAATTTATTGCCCAGTGATTTATGTGCATCGAGTTTCAGTACTTCAAGGGTGGCTTGAGCAATTTAATATCAATCAAAATTTAAAAAGTGCTTACGGATTTACTTTTAGAGAAGCTATGGAAGAATTTAGCAAAGATCCACATAATTTTTTTAATACAATTTTAAAAGAATACGAGGAACTTAATCGTAAATATGATTTTGTTTTAGTGAATAGTTTTTGTGAATTCGGTATTTTAGATGGTTTTGATTTGAGTGTAAAAATAGCTAAAAATCTTAATACTCCTATTGCAGCTATTGTAAATGATGAAGATAAATTAATTGCACAAAAATATTTTAATGAGGCTTTAGGTGGCAGAAATTATGCTTTAATTAATGAAAATTTTAATTTTGAAGAAGTCTGTCAATTAAAAGCCTATGATTTTACAACTCCGCATCGCTTTAAATATGAATTGATTGAAAAAAGTATTAAAAATAAAAAAACAGTTGTTTTGCCAGAGGGTGATGATGAAAGAATTTTAAAGGCTAGTGAAATATTGTCCAAGAGTGGTGCAGTTGAACTTATTATATTGGGTAATGAACAAGAGATAAGACAAAATGCGAAAAAAATATCACTTAATCTAAATACAATAAAAATAATTGATCCGTATAATTCTGATTTAAGCGAAGAATTTGCCACTATGTTATACGAAGCAAGAAAATCCAAAGGTATGACCCTTGAACAGGCTAAAGAATTGGTTAAAGATAGGACATATTTTGGAACCTTGCTTGTACATAGCGGAAAGGCGGATGCTATGGTAAGCGGTGCCTCTACAACTACAGCAGATACTATCCGTCCTGCTCTTCAATTGATTAAAACTCAAGAAGGAGTTAGTTCTGTTTCTGGAATATTTTTTATGGGACTTGAAGATAAGATGTTGGCTTTTGCTGATTGTGCGGTCAATCCTAATCCAACTGCTGAACAGTTGGCTGCTAGTGCTTATGTAAGCGCAATGACAGCTAAATCTTTTGGATTGGAACCTAGAATCGCTTTACTTTCTTACTCTAGCGGAGATAGTGGAAAAGGTGAAAGTGTAGATCTTGTTAAAGAGGCTTTAAAAATTGCTAAACAAAAATATCCAGAATTAAATATAGATGGTCCTATGCAATTTGATTGCGCTTATGATCCTAAAACAGCGGCTAAAAAAATGCCAGAATCTAAAATAGCAGGGAATGTTAATGTATATATATTTCCAGATCTTGATGCTGCAAATATTGGATATAAAGCGGTACAAAGAACAGCTAATGCTTTAGCAATCGGACCAATTTTACAAGGACTTAAAAAGCCAGTTAATGATTTAAGTCGAGGATGTTTAGTTGATGATATTGTAGATACTGTCATTTTAAGTGCTATACAAGCACAATAATAATTTTTAAATAAAGGAAAATAAATGAAAATTTTAGTTTTAAATTCAGGTTCATCATCTATAAAATTTAAATTTTTTGATGATAAAGTAGTAAAAGCAAGCGGTTTAATTGAAAAAATAGGAGAGCAAACTTCTAAGGTTGTTTTAAAAAATACTTTAAATGACCAAAAATTTGAAAGAGATGATGCTATAAAAGATCATGAACACGGTTTGCAAGTTTTAAATGAGCTTTTTAAAGAATCAGGAATTTTAGAAGATCTTAAAGTTCTTGATGGTTGTGGTCATCGTATTGTTCATGGAGGAAAGACTTTAACTAAGCATTGTTTAATAGATGATCGAGTGCTTAATGAAATTGATAGAGTAAGTGTTTTTGCACCTTTACATAATCCAGCTCATTTAGCAGGCATTAAAACAATGATTAAAGCTGCACCAAATGTGCCAAATGTTGCAGTTTTCGATACAGCTTTTCATCAAACAATGCCTGATTACGCTTATATGTATGCCTTGCCTTATGAGTTTTATGATAAAGATAGTATAAGAAGATACGGTTTTCATGGAACTTCTCATGCTTATGTGAGTTCAAAGGCTGCAAATTTATTAGGAAAAAGCAGTGTAAATGTTATTTCAGCTCATCTTGGAAATGGGGCAAGTGTTTGTGCGGTAGAAAATGGAAAAAGTGTAGATACTTCTATGGGCTTTACTCCGCTTGAAGGTCTTATTATGGGAACACGTTGCGGGGATATGGATCCTGCAATTATACCTTTTATCAGCAAGGCAAGAGGTTTGAGTATAGAAGAAATCGATAGTTTAATGAATAAAAAAAGTGGGGTATATGGAATTTGCGGTTATAATGATTTTAGAGATATTGAATCGAGAGTTGAAAAAGGGGAGGATAGGGCACGTTTAGCTTTTGATATGTTTTGTTATCGTTTGGTAAAATATATAGGAGCTTATCTTGCTGTATTACCGGGAACTGATGGTATTATTTTTACTGGAGGAATAGGTGAAAATTCTGCCTTGGTAAGACAAAAAGTTTGTGAAAGATTATCACATCTTGGCATAGAGCTTGATTTAAATTTAAATAGTCAAAGAATATCAACTGAAAGAATAGTAAGCACTGTAAATTCTAAAATAAAAGTATGTATTATTCCTACAGATGAAGAATTTGAGATTGCAAGAGTTACAGAAGAACTTGTAAATAAAGGTTAAAATTTTAATTTTATATTAAGATAAAATTATGGAAAAATTTAAAAACTTTAGTCTTAATTTTCTTTTTAAAATATCAGATCAGCCGGTAATTTTGCGAGATTTACTTGAGGCTAATGCTTTATTTAATGATGGAATGCTGGTTGATCCTTCCAAACTTAATTTTAATTTTAAGGTTTTAAATTCTTATTTATATTTTAGCGTTCTTTGTGTGTTTATTTTATTGCCTTTATTACTAGCTACGCATTATTTTCTTACGCGTCTTGATTTTCATATTAGTATAATTAGTGCTGTTGCTGTAACAGCTTGCGTTTTTATATCTTATGATATTTTTAAAATTTATGCTCGTAAAATGATTTCTAAACGACTAATAAAAAAAGCTTGGGAACTACATTTTCCTTATTTCGCATACGAAAAATATTCCTTAACAGCAAGTGAGCTTTATAAAGAAGCCTTAAAAGATGATATTTTAAAAACAAATTTAGAAAAATATATTTTAGAAAAAATTATTCATTCTAAATAGTCTAAAATTTGATTTCGAAAACGCATATTTTCTAATCTTCTTTTTAAATCCTTATTTTCTTCATTTAAGACATTTTCTTCTGTTTTTAAGGTTGCAATTTCGCGACTTAGGTAATAAATTTGATTTCTTATATAAATTTGCGGGGCAAATAAGAATAAAACAAAACTGACAAATAAAGTTGCAAAAAGCAAATGGTTAAAATTTAAATTCCTATCCTCTTTTGTTGCATCACTGAAACCTTCTAAAAGTGTGTTTTTAGCTTTTTGAGTATCTTCATTATAATAAGTTTTTGGTTGGTTAGAAATTGGTTTAGGTGTATTATTTTGTTTTATGGTTACTTTTTTTTGTAAATTTTCTAAACTTTGCTTTATATCAACTTGGGGTGTTTTAGAATTTTTATTATCGATTTTAATATTTTTTTTGTCGAGATATTTTAAATCGTTTTTATCATCATGATTATTTTTTTTGTTTAAAGTAATTGCTTCTATTTTGTGTTTTTGATGAACTTTTTTTGCCATTAAATCATTTTCTGTTTTTTTAAAAAGAATCGATTGTTTATCGGATTTTTTAGTATGTGATTTTTTTTTCTTTTCTTTGATTTTAGAAAAAATTTTTTTGGCCAAAGATTGTTTTTCTTCTAATTTTACATTAATTAAATCTTCTTTTAAATATATATTGGACTTTTTAGAATTTCTTATATCATCATATTCATCATCGATTTGTTTTAGTAAATTATTCGATTGTTTTTTAAGACGTCTTTTGAAAATATCATTGTTAGAAATTATTTCTTCTTTTAACTCGTCATCCAAAGGCTTTCCTTGATTGATAGCACGAGAGAAGTTAAGCATTTTTTGTCGTATGTTTTGCTTTTCTTTTAAAAAATCATCATCTTCTAACATTATTTTTTTCCATATTCTTAAAATGAAATAAACGCATTTTTGCACAACTTGATCTAGGATTTTTAATGATTTCAGTTTTACCTGGAATGATAGCTTTTTTGCTTAAAATTTCTCCTAAAGCATTGTTATTTCCACATTCGCAACGTAAAACTTTTTCATCGCAAATACAACTTTTAGCCCATTTTTTAAAATAATTTTTTACCATTCTATCTTCTAAAGAATGAAAACAAATTATTGCTAGAATACAATCTTTTAGTTTTATTTTTTCTAATTTTTTTAAAAAAAAATCTAAGACATCAAGTTCGCGATTAACCTCAATTCTAATAGCTTGAAATACTAAAGTTGCTTTAGATATCTTTCTATTTTTTTGTTTTGCTGTACCTATAATCGTTTTTAGCTCTTTTGCGCTTTTTATTGGATTTTTAATTCTTGCTTGACAGATTTTTTGTGCAATTAAGTGAGCATCATTTAACTCACCATATTTTTTTAAAACAGAACTTAATTGATCAAAGGTATAAGAATTTACTATATCAAAAGCTGAAATTTTTATTTTCTGATTCATTCGCATATCTAAAAAATCAGAATTAAGATTAAAACCACGTTCATTATTATCTAGCTGATAAGAAGAAACTCCTATATCGGCTAATATTCCTTTTAAGTCTTTGTAGGGAATTTTATCAAAAATTTGACTAAAATTAGATGATATAAATTGAGTTCTATTTTTAAATTTTTCGAGCCGCTTTTTAGAAAATTCCAAAGCTTCTTCATCTTGATCGCAAGCTATGAGTTTTATATCAGGGTGATTTTTAAGTATAGATTCGCTATGACCTCCAAAACCTAAAGTACAATCTAAAAAATATCCCGTATGTAAATTTTTAAATGACTCATTAACTTCATTGAGCAAAACTGGAATATGCGGAGCTTTCAAAGTGTATCCTGTAAATTTAATATTTTTAAATAAACTATATCAAAAATTATAACTAAATTTTGTTTTTAAATCAAAAATAGTAAATATTTTATAGTAGATTTTCATAAATTAAACTCTACTTAAAGACTTCTACGTTAAAATACCCGCGGTTTAATTTTTATAAGGAATGCGATGCTTACTTGGATGCAACATCATAAAAAATATCTTATTGTTACTATATGGATTAGTACGATAGCTTTTATTGGGGCTGGTTTTGTAGGCTGGGGTGCTTATGATTTTAATCTTAATCGTAGCTCAAATGTTGCTATTGTAGGGAATGAAAAGATAAGTTATAGCGAATTTAATATAAGATATAATCAAATTTTTAATTATTATAACCAAATTAGCAACGGTGGTTTGGGTGAAGAAGATGCTAAAAAATTAGGTCTTGAAAATGTAGCATTAAATTCACTAATTGAGGATAAACTTTTATTAAATTTTGCTAAAGATTTGGGTTTAAATTCAAGCGAAAATGAAATAATACAAAAACTTGCCGAAACAAGGTATTTTCAAAATCCTGTAGGAGATTTTAATAAAACTCTTTATTATGAAATTTTAAGTGCAAATAATTTTACCCCAAAAGATTATGAAACAATTCTTTCAAATGAAGCAATTATTGATAAGCTTAATAAAATTTTTAACATACCTTCAAAAGAAGATGAATTAAAAATGTTAGCAGCAAGTTATTTTATGCAGGATTCTTTGAGCATTGCTGAAATTAACTATGACAAAAAAAATATAAAAATTAATGAAGATGATTTGAAAAAAATTTGGAATGAGCATAAAGAAGATTTTAAAACTGAAAAAATATATGAAATTTCCACTTATTTTTTACCAATAGGGGATAAAAAATTTGATGATAATGAGTTAGAAAAGTTCTACAATGAAGATAATAATAAATTAAATTATAGAGATGAAAATGGTAAAATTATGGATTTTAAATCATCGAAAGATAAACTTACTAAAGATTATGCATTGATGCAACTTAAAAATTTAGCCAATGCCAAATTTTTAGAATTAAAAAATAATAAAGAGCAATTTCAAAAAGATGAAAACATATCTGATTTGAGCACTTATTATCCACTAGAAGTTTTATCTAAGGTTAAAAGTGGAGATATTTTAAGACCTGTAAAGTATAAAGATGGCTATATGATCGTTAGGCTTAACAAAATAGATCCTGTAAGAATAAAAACTTTCGAAGAGGCAAAAAGTCAAGTTTTGCCTATATATCTAAGCAATGAAGCTAGGGCAAATTTAAAAAATGAAGCCAAGAAAGAATTAGAAAATTTTAAAGGTGTAAATATAGGTTTTGTAAGTAGAGATTCTTTAAGAGATAGTGATAAGGTTGATGATAAAATATTAAATGATGCTGAGTTTAGTTATTTTTTAATGAATGTATTTAATTCTGACCAGAATAGCTCTTATGTAATCTTAAACGACAATAAAGCAATACTTTATAAGATAAATAAACAAAAACTCAATATAAGCTCTGATAAGTTAAAGCAGTATAAAAATATGCTTGAAAGGAATTTACAAACTTTAAAGGCTAACGAAATTAAAGAAGAATTAGTTGAAGAGCTTAGAAAGATATATCCAATAAAAATTTATTACAAAGGGAATTAATTTTGAATATACTAGGAATTGATTTAGGTTCGACACAAACTTGTGCTATTATTACTCAAAAAGATGAAGAAGGTTTAAAGATCATTGGTTTTGCAAAGACAAAAACAAATGGAGTTAAAAAAGGTGCTATTACAAATATTGAACTCGCTTCAAAATCAATTGAAGAAGCGGTTAGAAATGCTGAAATGATGAGCGGTGTTCATTATGATAAAGTAGTGGTTTCAATTTCTGGAGCATATACTAAAAGTGTGGATAGTATAGGAGTAGTTAATATTCCAAACCACGAAATTGGAATTAAAGAGATTCATCGTGCAGTAAGCACAGCAAAACATACGGCCAATCTTCCAAGCGGATATGAAATTATTCATGTTTTACCTTATAATTTTAAAGTCAATGATTTAGAGCACGTAGATGATCCTTTGGGAATGAGTGGAAGCCGCTTGGAGGTTTCAACGCATATTGTAATTTCTCAAGAATCACATATTAAAAATTTAAAAAAAGCTGTAGAATTAGCTGATTTAAGAGTCGATAATATAGTACTTTCTGGCTATGCTTCATCTATAGCTTGTTTAGATGATAGCGAAAAAGAGCTAGGATCAGTGCTTATTGATATGGGTGGTGCGATTTGTGATATGGTGGTACATACTGGAAATTCTATCCGTTATAATGATTGTTTACAAATTGGATCTATCAATATTACGCAAGATTTATCTATGGCTTTACATACTCCTTTAAAAGAAGCGGAAAAAATCAAACTCAATTACGCAGCTTTATCTCAACAGCCAAATGTGCTTATACAAATACCTTCTATGGGAGATGAAAGAAGAGTGAATGAGGTTTCTTTGGATATTATTTCTAATGTTATTTATGCTAGAGCTGAAGAGACTTTAATGATTTTAGCGAAGATTTTAAGCGATAATCGTTATGCAAATAGCACAGGAGGAGGCGTTGTGCTTACTGGAGGGATGACAAAATTAGCAGGTATTGATGAATTAGCTCCTGCCACATTTGACAATCGCTCCATAAGACTTGCTACTGCAAGAAAAGATTTAATTATAGGCTTTAATGAGATATTTAATGATCCAGAAAATACTTGCGCAATTGGACTTTGTCTTTATGGCGCAGGTTATTTTACTCCTTATGAGCTTGATTCTAACGAAAAATTAAGATATAAGGGTGAAATAGAAAATTATAACCGCCAAATTAGACAAGAAATAATTTTGCAGAAAGAAAAAGAAAACGAAATAAAATCTGATTTTCTTGATGAAAATTCGCAAGAAAATGATACAATAACAATTCAAGAACAATTAGATTTTAAAGAATCAAAAGAAAAGAATTCTGGTATTTTTAAAAATTTATGGAATAAAATTACAAATCAATTTTGACAAGGAGAGAATTTATGAATGAGTTTTCAGTAGAGGAGATGCAGCACAATAAGGGTGCAAAAATTAAAGTTATTGGCTGCGGTGGTGGTGGCGGTAATATGATTAATCATATGGTAAAAATGGGTTTAAATGACCTTGATTTAATCGCTGCTAACACTGATGCACAAGCTATTTCAAACTCTTTAGCAAAGACTAAAATTCAACTCGGAGAGAAAAAAACAAAAGGACTTGGAGCGGGTATGCTTCCTGAGGTTGGAGCGGAAAGTGCTAGAGAAAGTTTTGAAGAAATTAAAGCAAGTTTAAGTCAGAGTGATATTGTCTTTATTGCTTCTGGTTTTGGAGGAGGTACTGGGACAGGTGCTACACCGGTTATAGCACAAGCAGCTAAAGAAATTGGCGCTTTAACTGTTTCTGTTGTAACTATGCCTTTTGCTTTTGAAGGAAAACAAAGAAAAAAGCTTGCCGAAAATGGACTTCTTGAACTTAAAAAAGAAAGCGATTCTATCCTTGTAATTCAAAATGAAAAACTTTTAAGTATTATTGATAAGAAAGCGGGCATCAAAGATGCTTTTAAATTAGTTGATGATATTTTAGCTCGTGCTGTTAAAGGTATGGTTTCTATACTTTTAGATAATGGCGATATTAATGTCGATTTTGCAGATGTTAGAACAATTATGAGTCACCGAGGACTTGCTCTTATGGGTGTTGGAAGTGCTAGTGGTGAAAATGCTATAGAAGAAGCGCTTTCTAATGCAATTGAATCTCCATTACTTGATGGTATGGATATTAAGGGTGCAAAAGGTGTGATTTTGCATTTTAAAACTAGTTCTAATTGTTCTTTGATTGAAATTTCTGCAGCTGCAAATAGTATAGAAGAAATTGTTGATGAAAATGCAAAGATTATATTTGGTTCTACTACAGACGATAGCATGGAAGATAGAGTAGAAGTTACTATTATTGCTACAGGATTTGAAGATAAAGATACTATGGCGAAAAAATCTTCCGAAAACACTGAAACTACCAAGAAAAATCCTTATTTAAATCTTAAAAAAGTAAGTGGTGGTTTTGATGAAGAAATTATGGCTCAAATCGAAACTCCTACTTTTTTACGTCGCCAAATGGATTAAAAATTTCAAGCAAGGCTTTAGTCTTGCTTGCTCTATAAAATCTTAATATTTTTTTCTTACGACTTCATATTTTTTCGGTTTTTAAAAAAAGTTGGAACACTCTTTGCTTTTTATATTTTTGTAAAATCAATTTTATAGGTGAAAATATGCAAAATGGATATTATCAAGCAGCGGGTGGTATGGTAACTCAGTTTAATAAACTTGATGTTATTACAAACAATCTTGCTAACATTAACACAAGTGGATACAAAAGAGATGATGTTGTCATTGCAGATTTTAAAAGGATTTTTAAAGAAACTCAGGACGAGTTGCCTATAGAAAATCATACAAGAGACGCTTCGCGTTTTGTGAATACTACTATAGACACTATTCCTCAAGTTTCTCAAGAATATACGGATTTTAGTTTAGGTTCTTTAAAAGCTACTAATAATCCTTTAGATTTTGCAATAACTAGAGAAGATGCTTTCTATTTGGTTCAAACTAAAGATGGTGAAATAAGATTAACCAAAGATGGTAATTTTCAATTAGATGATGAGGGATATTTGGTTAATAAACAAGGTTACAGGGTGCTAAGTAGTGATTATTTTAATAATCCTCAAAATGCAGGAATTCATATTTCAGATGGTGCGGTACAAATAAATGCCGATAAAAATGGAAATATTGAAGTTGATGGCATAAGAAATGCAAGGTTATTTATCGCACAAGTTGATGATATAAGAGCTTTGCAAAAAGATGGAGATAATGTTTATAAAATCGATGATTTAACCCGTATTAGAGATCTGGATAACTCCAATGCCGTAAGACAAGGTTTTTCTCAAGGCTCTAATGTCAACCCAGTTACCGAGATGGTGGGTTTAATTGAAGCCAATAGAATGGTTGAGATGTATCAAAAAGTTATGACAGCTCATATGGATGATTTAAATCAAGAAGCTATTAATAAGCTTGCATCTGTTAAATAATAAAAATTAAAGGATAAAAAAATGATGAGATCACTTCACACTGCAGCTACAGGAATGGTGGCGCAGCAAACACAAATTGATGTTACTTCTAACAATATTGCCAATGTTAATACAGCTGGTTTTAAAAAGAGTCGTGCCGAATTTGCTGATTTGATGTATCAGGTTATGAAGTATGCAGGAACTTCAACTTCTGCTACTACTCTTTCTCCTTCAGGTATAGAAGTGGGAGTTGGTGTACGTCCAACAGCAGTAACAAAGGTTTTTACTGAAGGAAATTTAAAAGCGACGAGTACAGATAGTCTTGATATGGCAATTGCTGGAAATGGTTTTTTTCAAATTCAACTTCCTGATGGAACTATAGGATATACAAGAAATGGGCAATTTACAAAAGACAATGAAGGTAATATTGTAAATTCTGATGGATATAGACTTTTGCCTGAGATGACTATACCAGAAGGTGCAACTGCTATAAATGTAGCAACAGATGGAACAGTTTCAGTTATGCTTCCAGGAGAACAGCAAGAAACTCAAATTGGACAAATAGAATTAGTGCAATTTATTAATCCAGCAGGACTTCATTCTATGGGGGATAATTTATATCTTGAAACGGGTGCAAGCGGTGCTCCAGTTGCTGGAATTGCAGGACAAGATGGTTTAGGAACTATTAGACATGGATTTATAGAACTTAGTAATGTTCAGCTTGTTGAAGAAATGACAGATCTTATTACAGGACAAAGAGCTTATGAGGCTGGATCAAAAGCTATTACTACTAGCGATGATATGCTTAGTATTGTAAATCAATTGAAACGATAATTTAAAATTATTATATTGAATTTTATAGTGTATATTTACACTATAAAGTTTATTTTTTTTACCAATTTGCACACTATCATTAAATTATATTAAAAAATAAAAAACTTTTAAAACGCTATGAATTCATTACAAACTTTACTAAAATATCTATAAATTAGATCTTTTAAAAATTTGATTTAAAATTATCATTTATGATAAAATGATTTTATATTATATTTTTACATAGAAGCGGCAAATTATGATCAAAAAATTATTAAGCGTTGCAACTTTAGGTGCTTTATTAGCAAGTTCTGCTTTTGGAGATGATTTTTTAGCTAAAGTCAGTAATGGTGCACTCAGTGATAATAGTGTAGGCGTTAAAGTTCTTAGTCTTAATGAGATGAAAGAAGTTAAGGGTGGGTATCAGGTTGGATTTTTAAGCAATGGAACTAAATGGAATCCAACAACTGAGTTATATGCTGTGGCATTATATACAGAAGGCGAACGTCAATATATAATTAATTATTTTAATAATTCAAATAAACCAAAAGGTTTATGTGGTATAGGCCAAGATTCTTGTTTAAATCCTAGTAGTAATAGATTAACGGAATTTCTTCAAGTAACACAAGGAGCTATAAATTTATTACCTGTTTATAGTGTTAAAAGACAAGTAAAAGTTTCAGGTTTAGGAAAACCTTATGTTTTATTTACATATGGAGTTGGAGCTTATGATCCTAATACTTCGCAGTTGTATAAATTTAATTCTAGTCCAATGTTAAATAACAACATGATAATCAAAGAAATGGCTAATAAATACAAAGAGCAAATGGAATATGCTCTTGGAGGTTGGAGTGTAAGATGATGCTCTTAAGCTCTTATTATAAATATCACGGAAATAACCCTCTAAAAGATCTCATTAAACTTAAAAATGAAGTTATTAAAAATGAAAATCTTGAACTTACAAAACAACAAAGAATAAATTTGGGCAACAGCCTTATAGAGGAGTATGAAAATGATGTAAAACTAAGCAATAAAGTAGGATTGATCGAGGGTTCAATAGAGGATAAGCTTAGAAAAAATGAATTATCAAAATCAGAAGCTAAAAATTTATTTAAATGGATTAGTGAAAATACTAATTCACCTCATTGGATGTATATTGATGGGGTAAGTTATGATGAGGCATATGTTAAAGTTTTTCAAACAAGCAAAAGCATAGATGAATTTAAAACAAATTATCTTGAGTTTCAAAAAAAATATTTTGCTGATTTGAGTAAGCCAATTAATGAATCACCAGAAATACGAGAAAAAACCAAAACGCCTCAACCCATCCAAGCAGAAAGCAAAAACAAAGAAACTTACAAAGATGAAATAAAAAATAGTTTTTGGGAACAATTTTTAAAAGTTCAAAAAGAAAATGGAATAGATATTTTAGAACTTATGGAAAAACTTAATGAAAAAGGTATAGATAAAAGAGTTTAAAAAAATAATTTTAAAACTTAAAACGATTAAAAACAAATTT